>CAYRFM010000066.1:0-47581 GCA_964423555.1 uncultured Holophagae bacterium
CGCCACCACCGCCACCGCCGCCACCGCCGGTGTCCTCACAGTTTTGGTTCCAACGGCCGGGGCAGGTGAAGCGGGTCACGCTGGTATTCGACGTGGGCGAGGTCACGGTCGCCCCAGCGCTGAAGAAGAATTCGACGTGGCTGAGGGCATGGCGGTTGCACAGCGAGGAGACGGAGAAACGGTAGCTGGTGCCGTTGTGGTTCTCGTAGATGATCTTGAAGCCGTTGGTGGTGATGGCGTAGCTGCCGGCGCCGACCAGGGTCACGGTCTGGGTTGCGGTTGCCGCCTTGACCAGAACGTTGACGGAATCGCCGGCATTGGCGACTTCCATCAGGAAGAAGTCCTGCATGAAGACACGGCCCTCGCCCAGACCGACCGGCGCCTCCTCGTACTTGACCTTGAAACCGCGGTTCTCGACGACGTAGGGCACGGTACTCTGAATGCAGTCGCCGGTTTTAGCGGTGGAGAGGGTGTGATCGTCGAGGCGGCTGTTGAAGGCGGCGGTGATGTCGACCTGGCTCTGCAGGTCGCTGCCGTGGAGTGCGTTGGCCAGGGCCGCGGGATACCAGGTCTGGGGCAGGTCGGCGCCGTCGAAGTCACGGGCCAGGTAGTTGGGAGCGGCCGCGCCGAGGATGGCGCTGGTGGTGGTGCAGGTCAAGGGGTCGAAGCCGGCCTCGACCTCGATCGGGACCTCGCTGCGCAGGTAGCGACAGAACAGGTCGGCGGCGTACTGGAAGGCGATCTGGCGCTGTTGGCCCAGGGTGGTGCCGGGGTTGCCGCCGATGGGATCGACGGGGGTCGGGTCGTTGAAGCCCTCGTCGACACCGTCGCGGTTGACCAAGGTGACCTGTGCACACTCGCTGCAGGCGCCCTGTTCGACTTGGCCGTAGATCAGGACTTGTGCGAAATCGTCTTCTTCGGGGTCGCCGTTGTTGGGGGTGGAGTCGGGGTCGTGCTGACTGACGGCGCTGATCTCGGCGACGTTGAGGATGGCACCGGTGCGGTCGACGCTGGCGTCGATGCGCAGGGTGGCGGTGCCGTTGGCGGCCAGGTTGCCCAGCGACCACCGGCCGGTGCCGGCGCTGTAGGCGCCGCTGCTAGCGGAGACGAAAGTCAAGCCGTCGGGCAGCAGGTCGACGACGGCGATGCCGGTGGCGTTGTCGGGTCCGGCATTGCGCAGGGTCAGGGTGTAGCTGACGGTGTCGCCGGGGTCGGGCGAGATGTCGCTGGCGACCATGGTGAGCGAGAGGTCGGCGTTGAGCGCTTCGCGCGGCAGTAGAATGACCACGGCCAGATCGTCTTCGTCGGGATCGCCGTTGGCAGGCAGGGAATCTGGGTCAGCCTGGTCGACTGCGCTGACTTCGGCGACCACCTCGAGGCGCTCCAGCAATTCGACGTTGCCGGTAAGGCTGAGGTTGCTGGTGCTGCCCTCGGCCAGGTTGCCGACCTGCCAGACGCCGGTTTCGTGATCGAAGAAGCCGCCGGAATGGCTTTGGTAGTCGAAGCCCTGTTGCAGGCTGAGGGTCACGGCAACGCCGCTGGCGTCGTCGGGTCCGTCGTTGGCGAGCACCAGGTTCAGGGTCACGTTGTCACCGACGACCGGTTTGAGCTGGCTGGCCGTCATGGCCAGGTTCAGGTCGGCGCTGGGCGGCGCGGGGCGCGGGCAGGACCAGCCCAGATCGAGGAACAGCTGCAGGGTCAGGAAGGGATCGTGGATCGGCTGGGTGTAGGAGGGCTCCATCATGGTGTTGGGCGTGACGTCGTTGCTGAAGTGGGAGACGGAAGAGCCCGGCGTGTAGGTGGCCGGCGCGTACATCTCGATGTGGCCGTTGCTGCCGACGCCGTCGCTGAGACCGGTGGCGGCGGCGGTGACTTCGGGGCCGTCCCAGCGCAGATTGCCGGTGTTGCGGGCGGAGGCGGCGCGCTCGCCGTCACTCATCTGGGCCCAGGTCTTGCCACTGCTGGCGTCCTCGAGACGCAGCATGAAGGCGTCATCGACGTTCATGAAACGGCGGCCGCTGGAGCCGTCGACGAAGGTCAGGAAGCCCAGGCCGTGGCCCAGTTCGTGGAGGATGATGGAGACGAAGTCCAGGTCGGAGCCGGGGTTCTGGTCGAAGCCATAGTAGAACTTGCGGTTGGTCAGGCAGCTGGGTCCGCCGGTGACGGAGCTGTTGAAGGTGGCCTGGATATCGGCGCCGGTGACGTCGAGGTCCGTGCCGGCCAAGCTATTGGCCAGGGCGATCGGATAGTAGGTGTTGGGGCGGGGCGCGCCGGAGAAGTCGCGCACGACCTGTTTGGGGCCGGCCTGGCCGAGGATGCCGGAGGTCGGGCTGCAGGTCAGGGGGTCGAAGCGGGCCTCGACGAGGATCTCGACGTTGCTGGTCAGGTTCTGGGCCCAGAGGTCGGCGGCGTACTGGAACGCGAGCAGGCGTTGCTGGCCGCGGGTGGTACCGGGGTTGCCACCGACGGCCGCCAGCGGGGTGGCGTCGTTGAAGCCCTCGCCGGGACCGTCGGCATTGATGACGGTGATGACGGCCTGGCCGGAGCACTCGGGCGTCAGGCCGGTCTCGGCCCAATCGTCCTCGGCGGTGATGCCGTTGTTGGGGGTGGAATCGCTGTCGCCGAGGCTGGAGGCGGTGACCTCGGCAGCCGGAAGTTTCTGGCCGCCGCCGTAGATTTTGACGGAGACGACGAGGTTTTTGGTCGTGGCGGCGGCGATCGTGCCAACGGTCCAGATGCCGGTCGAGGGGTCGTAGCTGCCGGGTCCGCTGTGGCTCTGGTAGACGACGCCACGGCCGAGCAGGGTGGTGACTTCGACCTCGGTGGGGTCGTCGGGTCCCTGGTTGCTGAGCGCGACGGTGAGCTGGATGACCTCGCCCATTTGGGGGGCGGGATTGGAGGTGGTCATCGCTAATTCGAGATCGGCCAGACCGAGCGAAAGGCTGTCCCAATCGTCCTCGGAGGTGAGGGCGTTGTTGGGCGTGGAGTCGGGATCAAAGGCGCCGGCGGCGCTGATCTCGGCAGTAATCGTCTTGAGGCCGGCGGTGTTCTTGGTGATGACGATCTCCAGATCGGCCGAGGCGTCGACGGCCAGGGCGCCGATCGTCCAGATGCCGGTCCCCGAGACATAGGCACCGGCGCCATTGTCGGAGACGTAGGCGACACCGCTGGGCAAGACCACATGGGCGCTGCCGGAGGGCAGGGGATCGGGACCGCTGTTGTGGACGTGGACGGTCAAGGTCAGCGGCGTCGCCAGCGGCGGGCTGAGCGTGCTGGCGCTCAGGGTAAGCTCGAGATCGGCGGCGATCGGATCGACCAGCAGTTCGACCAGATCATCTTCTGTCTTGGAGCCGTTATTCGGGGTGGAGTCGGGGTCGAACTGGTCGGATGCCGAGACCTCGGCGACGCAGGAGCCCGGCTTGTAGTCAATGACGGTGGTGACCAGAGTCAGCACCCGCGACTCGCCGTTGGGAATGGCGCCGATGGTCCAGATACCACTTGGGCCATCGTAGCTGCCGACGCCGCTGAAGCTGGCGTACGACAAGTTAGCGGGCAGGCGCACTTTGGCGGCGACGGCATCGCAGTCTTCGGGGCCGCCGTTGCTGACGGTCACCGTAAAGGTGGCGTTGGCGGCCACCTGCGGGGTGGCGTTATCGACAGACATGGCCAGGGAGAGGTCGGCCAGCAGGGGCGCGACGCCGATGCTGGATTGGTCGTCCTCGGAGGGAACCTTGTTGTCCGGGGTGGAGTCGGGGTCGTGGGCCGGGCTGGTGGTGACCTCGGCGGTATTGGTGTGAGGGCCCGCGCTGATGACGCTCATGGTCAGGTCAAGCGTTTGGGTGTCGCCAGCGGCGATCGTGCCAACGGTCCAAATCCCTTTGACGGCGTCAAAAGTGCCAATGCTGGGGCTAGCGGAGACAAAATTGAATCCGCTCGGTACGATCTGGTTGAGGCGGTCGGTGACCTTGACCCCTGCGGCATCGTCGGGTCCACTGTTGGCGACGGTGAGCGTGAAAACGACGTTCTCGCCCTTCTTGGGCGTGGGCTTGTCGACGGTTTTCAGCAGCGAGAGGTCGGCGTTGACGACCGTGCTCGAGCAGAACGGGACCGACTCCTGATCGTCCTCCTCGTCGTCGTTGTTGTTGGTCGCGGAGTCGGGGTCCGGCAAACTGGAGGTGCGCACCTGGGCGATGTTGAGATAGTTGCCATCGCGATCGACGGTGGCCGTGATCGTCAGCTCGACGGACTGTTTGGCGAAGAGGGTGCCGATCGTCCAGACGCCGGAGGCGGGGTTGTATTCGCCCTCGCTGTGGCTGACATACGAAGTGCCGGCGGGCAGCTTGTCGGCGATGGTGACTTCTTCGGCGGTATCGGGGCCGTCATTGGTGACCGTGATCGTGAAATTAATTTCGCCACCGTTGCTGACACACATCTTGTCGGCCTGCTTGCGCAGGGAAAGGTCGGCCGTGGGGATGGGGGGCAGCGTCGGGATGCAGACGAGGCCGTCCTGGAGGTTGGGCAGGGGCGCGCCGTTGTTGAAGACCATCTCGATGATGCGGATCGGGCTGCAAGTGCCGGGTAGGGCGTCCGGATTGATGACGAAGCGCAGGCCGAGCAGGATTGCTTCCAGGTCGGCGGAGATCTCCAGATGGGCGTTGTCGGCCGCGGAGATGTAGATGAAGCCCGGCTCGTTGCCGTTGGCGAAGACCAGGTCCCAGGGCTGGACCAGGGTGTTGTCCTCGAGCAGCTCCGCGAAGGTCATGAAGTCTTTGTCGTAGGCCACGGTCATTTCAAAGGAGTTGACGTGGTAGCCGATTTCCAGCGGCTCGATGTGGACGGGCGCGACGAAGCTGGCGCCGGGCGCGGAGACGAGGTCGTCGTCGATCCAGACGTCGATCGAGCCACCCTCGGGCGTGCAGTTGTGGTAGACGCCGATGGCAGTGCCGGTATCGCCGTTGGCGCTGGCGGTGACCCTGGGGTAGTTGTCGGCGCCGTTGGGGATGGGGGTCTGATAGGTGAAGCGATAGCTGCCGTCGCCCTGGTTCTGGAAGTCCAGAAACGTCATGGGTAGGCTGTCGTTCTCGAGGATCGAGAAGCTGCCGGCGATCAGGTTGGTGACCGGTACGTCCTCGTAGGTGACTTCGGCGGTCAGGCTGATCTGGGGACAGGCGGCGATCGAGATGTCGGTGACGTTGACGACCAAGGCGCCACTGGAGTAAACGCCGAACAGGTTGCTGTTGGAGAACTCGCTGGAGCCCTCCAGGCCGATGTACCAGTCGCCCGCACTGGGGTTGTCGACGCTGGCCCATTCGCTGTTGCCCAGCAGCAGCGGTCGGTAGTCCCAGTGGCTGCGGTCGGGCAGGGCGCCGTAGCGCAGGTAGAGGCTGAGATCGCCGCGGCCGCCGAAGGAGGAGATGTTGAGGCGGCCCTGACCGCTGGGTACGGTCATTTTGTAGTAGCGCCACTGGTCTTGGTCGCCGGTCAGATCGGTAATCAGCTGGTTGTTGGCGAGGGTGCCGATCGAGCTGACGTTGACCCTGGCGTAATCATCCTCGGTCGTGAGGCCGTTGCCCGGAATCGAGTCGGGGTCACCCTGACTGGAGGTGGCGACTTCGGCGCGCAGCGACATGCCGCCGGTCTCGGCGACGTTGCAGGTGATCGTCAGTTGGCGGGTGGCGCCGCTGGCGGTATTGCCGGGCTGCCAGATGCCGGTGGCGCTGTTATAGCTGCCGGCACCGCTGTGGGAGAGATAGGTCAGCCCAGGGCTGAGGGTCGTGGCAACCGTCAGGCCCGAGGCCAGGCCGGGGCCGGCATTGGCCAGGGTCAGGGTGAAGACGACATTCTGGCCGGGCACCCTCTGAGCCTGGTCGACAGTGGCGGAGAGCGAGAGGTCGGCATTGCGCTTGCGCAGCCAACCCAGGTCCAGCAGCGCGGCCAGGGCCAGCTCGACGTTGTGGTTAGGACCCTGGTAACCGTATTCCATCAGGCCATCCGGCGTCAGCGCCGAGCTCCAGTGTTCGACGGAGGCGCCGACGTGGAGGCGGCTGGTTGTCGTGGCCAGGGTCGCGGGCGCGTTCATCATGACGTGGCCGGAGGCGTGCACGCCACCACTGCGGCCGGCGGCCTCGTCCATGACGTTCAAGCCGGTCCAGTGCAGGTCGTTGCCGTCGATGGCCGAGGCCATGCGCTCGGCGTTGTTCATATTGCGCCACAGTTTGCCGGTGCTGTGGTCCTCGAGATAGTAGGCGTAGATGTCGACAGTACCGAAATAAAAGCCGCCAGTGGCGAGATCGGTATAGGTCGAGAAGCCGAAACCGTGGGCCAGGTGTTCCAACACGACGGTGACCAGATCGACCTGGCCGTTGGACGGCTGACCGTCTAGACCGTAGTACCACTGGGCGCCCTCCATGCAGTTGCCATCGGTGCCCAGGCCGAGGTTGAGCTCGAGGAAGACGTCAGGGGTCGAGGGTTGCAGGTCGATGCCGGCCAGCTGATTGGCCAGAGCCGGTGGATACCAGACATCGCTCAGCGGGGGCGGCGTGCCGGTCACCCAGTTGCGCGAGGGCTCGTTGGGCCAGCCATGACCCAGCACGGTGCTCTTGCCGCAGGTCAGACTCTTCCAGGAGGCGTTGACGGAGATCGTCACCAGGCCGTCGATGCGGCTGCCCCAGATCGAGGCCGCATACTGTACCGCTTGCAAGCGCTGGGCGCCGACCGTCGTGCCGGTGTTGCCGCCGACCGGCGTGGCGGGCGTGGTGTCGTTGAAGCCGACGCCGGCGCTGTCGCCGTTGACGATCTGGATATCCGCGGCCTGAACGCAGAGCGCCAGGGTCAAGAGTAGGACTGCGATGCGCATACGCGTGCTGGGCATGTTGGAATCCTCTTTGCGATCCGTCTCGGTAACCTTGCAACCATCATCCGCGGCGGGATGTTCAGGCCAACGGCTTTGCGTCCCGTGCTTTCGCGCGGTTTGCCTTGGACGAGCGGGCTACTCTTCGGCGAGGCGCCTGCTTTTTTTTATCTATCGCAATTCAATTGACGAAACTGAAGACTGTACGGAAATTTATAAGATGTCTCGTATTCAGCCACTTGTTGCCTGTATCTCTCGCACCAGCTCAGCCTCGGTTTTGGCGCGGCCGTCGACTTCCTTCCAGGCCACGAAATCGCAGCCCTCGCGGAAGCGGTTGCAGCCGTAGCCGCGCTTGCCCTCGATAATGCGGCCTTGGCGGCACTTGGGGCAGGTCAGCTCGTTCAGCGGTGGCAGCTTTTCAGGCGCTTTCGCCTTTTTTGGCGCTGGCTCAGCCTTTTCTAGGCTGAGCACGCCGTCTTGAAGCAGTACGCGCCCGCCGAAGCCCTTGACCACCGCGGTCTTGCCCTTGGCGATCAAGTCGCCGACCTGCTTGGCGCTCAGCTCCTTGCCCTCGAAGGCTTTCGGAAAAGTCAGACGACAGCCCTCGCGGAAGCGGTTGCAGCCATAGGCCGCCCGGCCCTCGATGATCTGGCCCTGACCGCAGCGCGGACAGCTGCCAAAGCCCGTACTGGGCTCGGTCGTTGTCTTTTTGGCAGCCTTCTTCGGCTTCTTGGGCTTGTCCTGCTTGTCCTGCTTGTTCGGAGCGTTTTCGCCCTCCTCGCCCTCGCGCTCCTCAGCGGTGTTGGCGGGCCGCGGTGGTTGGTTGCGATCGGGTTCGCGGTAGGCCAGCACCGGCGTCTGCGTGATCTGCGGGACTAACTTGCGCACGAAGGATTCGATGGCGTGATTGAAGCGCTCGACGGGGTACTCGCCGTTCTCGACATCTTTGAGTTTCTGTTCCCACTTGCCGGTCATCTCCGGGCTTTTGAGGAGATCGTGGCAGACGCTGATCAGGGCCATGCCCTTCTCGGTCGGGTAGAGCACCTTCTTTTGGCGCACGATCAGGCGGGTGCGGATCAGCTTCTCGATGATCTCGGCGCGCGTGGCGGGCGTGCCCAGACCCTGTTCCTTCATAGCTTGAGCGAGCTGGTCGTCCTCGACTTCTTTACCGGCGTTTTTCATGGCGGTCAGCAAGGTCGCATCGGTGTAGCGCTTGGGTGGCGCGGTCTCCTTTTCCAGCAGCAGCACGTCCGCGATGTTGACGACTTGGCCCTTGGTCAGCGGCGGCAACGCGCCCTCCTCGGGGTCCTTGTCCTCCTTGCGGCTGGGCTCGGCCAGCTTCCAGCCCGGCTCGAGCTCGACCGTGCCGCGAGCTCGGAAGACGCCGCCGTCGATGTCGACGAGGACAATCGTCTCCTCGACGACCTGCTCGGGCAGGAAGATCGCCACGAAGCGGGTGACGACAAGGTCATAGAGCTGGCGCAGCTCGCGCGGCAGGGTCGCCGGCGGGCGCGTGGGCGTGGGGATGATGCCGTGGTGGTCGCTGAGCTTGGTCTTGTCGACGTAGAGTTTGGAGAGTTTATGGCCGGCCTGCAGGCGCGCCAGCGCCGCGGCGGCCAGAGGGTGGTTGAGGTTCTGCAGAATGCGCGGCAGCTGCGCGACCATGTCCTCGGAAATATGGCGGCTCTCGGTGCGGGGATAGGTGATCAGCTTGAACTGCTCGTAGAGCTTCTGGGCATTGGCCAGGGTTTCGGAGGCGGTCAGGTTGAAGCGGCGGTTGGCGTCCTTTTGCAGGTTGATCAGGTCGTAGAGCTGGGGCGGGTTGTTCTTGCGGATCTTGACCGTGACGGATAGGACGGTGCCATGGGTCTGAGCCTTGAAGCGGGCGTGCAGGCGTTCGGCCAGGGCCTTGGGTTCGATGCGCGTTTCCTTGCCCTTCTCCTCGGAGTGCAGGTACTTGGCCCGGAACCCTTCGGTGAAATCGGCGACGATCTCGTAGTAAAAGGCCTTTTGGAACTGGGTAATCAGAATTTCGCGGGCGACGATCATGCCCAGCGTCGGCGTTTGTACCCTGCCGATGGTATAGAGCGAGCGATGGTGGACCGTGTAGGCGCGGGTCATGTTCATGCCGACGAGCCAGTCGGCCTGCGCGCGGGCGCGGGCGGCGCGGGCCAGGTCGTCGAAGTCGATGCCGGGATGCAGCTTGGCCAGGCCGTCCTGGAGTGCCTCATCGGTCAGACTGGAGACCCACAGTCGCCTGAAGGGTTTGGAGCAGCCGGCGTGTTCGTAGATCAGGCGAAAAATATTCTCGCCTTCGCGACCGGCGTCCGTGGCGCAGATCAGTTCGCTGGTCTCGGGATGGTTGATCAGGCGACTGACGATGCGAAACTGATCGGCGGTCTGTTGGCTGGTTTTGAGCTGCCATTGTTCGGGGATCATCGGCAGTTGGTTGAAGGACCAGCGCGCGTCCCAATTGGTGCTGGGATACTCGTTGGGTTCGGCGAAATGGACCAGGTGGCCGATGGCCCAGGTGACGATGTAGCGATCGCCGATCAGACAGCCCTCGCCGCGGCGGTTGGCGCCGAGCACGCGCGCGATGTCGCGCGCCACCGATGGCTTTTCGGCCAGAACTACAATCGCCAACGCAGATCTCCCTTGGGGAATGATGGATCCAGAGACAAGGCTCGAGATTCGCTACACACCATACTGAATCGAGCGGCAAGAGGCAAGAAACTTTAAATCGAAGCGAAACGGGCCAAGTGGGCCTGCAGCATCGCGTCCTCTGCGGGGAAGACGGAGGCGAGATTGAGCCAGAAGGCTCCGTCGCGAAGGTACCCGACAACCATTGGCGCGCCCTGGCGGAGGAAATCGGCCAGCCTTTGGGGCTCGGGACCATCGTAGCGCAGGGCGACGCTTTCGCGGCGTTCCTGGGGCAGGCTGCCGCCGCCCATGTAGGCGACCTCGTCGACGACCTGCCAGTGAGGGCCGAGGCTCGCGGCCATGCGGGTCGCGCGCTCGCGCAGAGATTGGGGCGATGCGCCGGCCAGTGCGGCAAGGGGATGCGTGCGACCGAGCGCGGTGTCGCGCAACTGGTGGCAGAGCAGGGAAATACTCAGCTTGTCCAGGCGCAGCATGCGCATCATGGGGTGCTTGCGCAGGCGGGCGACGGCGGTCGTCTTGCCGAGCACGATGCCGGCCTGGATGCCGCCGAAAAGCTTGTCGCCCGAGAAGATCAGCAGGTCGGGCGCGGCCACGAGATGGTCCTCGATGAAGGGTTCATCCACTTTAGGGAAGGGGACCTTGGCCGAAAGGCCGGAACCCAGGTCCATGACGACGGGCACTTCGTGCTGACCTCCAAGCGCCACTAGCTCGGCCAGGTCGACGGAGGCGGTAAAACCCTCGATGCGGTAATTGCTGGTATGGGTCTTGAGCAGGCAGGCGGTTTGTGGGGTGAGCGCGCGCGCGTAGTCGGCCAGGCGGGTCTTGTTGGTGGTGCCGACCTCGACCAGGCGGGATCCGGCGATGGCCATGATCTCGGGCAGGCGGAAACTGCCGCCGATCTCGATCATCTCGCCGCGGGAAACGATCGTCTCGCCACCGCCACCCAGGGCGGCCAGCGCCAGGGTCAGGGCGCCGGCGGCATTGTTGACCAGGGTCGCGTCCTCGACTTGCCAGACCAGGCGGGCCAGTTCGGCGAAGTGGCGATCGCGGTGGCCGCGCTTGCCGCTGTGGGGGTCGAGCTCGAGGTCGGTATAGCCCTGAACCTGGGCGATGGCTTGCTGGACCAGATCGGCGTCCAGGGGCGAGCGGCCCAGATTGGTGTGGAGGAGGATGCCGGTGGCGTTGATGACCGGCTGGGGCCCGGGCCGGAGCAGGGGCGCCGCGAGTTCCGCCAACAGCGCGGCGTCAAGCGCCAGCTCGGGCTCCGCACGCAAGCGCTCGGCGGCGGTGCGCGCCAGCTGGGCCAGCAGGGCATGGGGCGGCGGCGCGGGGAAGAGCTCGGCAAACTGCTCGATCAGCTTGGTTACTGGCGGAATGCGCGACCTGGGGTCGCGTGTCTGGTGCTCTCTCATTGACAGTCACCGCGCTGGCGCATATAGTTGGAACCGGGAGTGTTGAATGTTGCTTGAAACCCTAGCCTTCGTGGCCACGATGATGATCGCCACCTATCTGTGGAAACCGGCCGGCGCGGCGAGCCAACAGCGGCGCGCCAAGATCTCGGAGGGGCGTGGACCGTTCGCCTCGCGGGGGTCCCAGCAGCCGGCGTCGCTGCATTCTAGCATAGACAAGGGTGGCATGACCCGCTGCCACAACTGCTCCTGCTTCTTTCCTTCAAGCCGGGTGGTGCACGACATCGTCCAGGGTCATCTGTTGGAGTTCTGCTCCCAAGACTGCCGGCGCAATTTTCTGATGCCCCAGCGCTAGGGTCGAGGACGGACGGGATGATCAAAAAACGAGTAGTGGTCGGCCTTTCGGGCGGCGTCGACAGCGCGGTTTCGGCCTACCTGCTGGTGCGCGAGGGCTGGGACGTGACCGGCATTTTCATGAAGAACTGGGAGGACGACAGCGGTCAGTGCAGTGCCGAGGAGGACGCCCGCGAGGCGCGCGCGGTAGCGGCGCACTTGGGCATCCCCTTCTACAGCTTCAACTTCGTGGCCGAGTACTGGGACCGCGTGTTCAAGCACTTCCTCGAAGAATACGGCCAGGGTTACACGCCCAACCCGGACATCCTCTGCAACCGCGAGATCAAATTCAAGTGCTTCCTCGAGAAGGCCTTGGAACTGGACGTCGACACCATCGCCACCGGCCACTATGCCCGAGTGCGCGAACAGTACGGGCAGTTTCAGCTGCTCAAGGGCGTGGACCCGACCAAGGATCAGTCCTATTTCCTGTATACCCTGGGTCAGCGCGCGCTTTCCAAGACGGTGTTCCCCCTGGGCGGCTTGCACAAAGCGGAAGTGCGCGCCATTGCCAAGGAGGCGGGCCTGCCCAACTGGGACCGCAAGGACTCGACGGGCATCTGCTTTATCGGCGAGCGCAAGTTCAAGGACTTCCTGCAGTCCTACCTCGGCAACAAGCCTGGCCGCATCGAGACACCCGAGGGCAAGCTCGTCGGCCATCACGACGGCTTGATGTACCACACCATCGGTCAGCGCCAGGGTCTTGGCATCGGTGGCGCGGGCGAGCCCTGGTTCGTGGTCGCCAAGGACACCGAGCGCAACGTGCTGGTCGCGGTTCAGGGCAAGGACCACCCGTCACTGTTCGCGCCCAGCTTGACCTGTTTCGACCTGAGCACTGTCAGCGGCCAGCCCCTGCCGCAGTCGCTGCGCTGCCGCGCCAAGATCCGCTACCGCCAGGACGACCAGGCCTGCTGCGTCGGGACTGCGGCGGACGGCCAGCTGAGGGTCGACTTCGACCAAGACCAACGCGCCATCTCGCCTCGTCAAGCGATCGTCTTCTACGACGGCGACGTCTGTCTGGGCGGCGCCACGATCGGCGCGGCGATCGGCAGCCCGCGGAGTCTGCAACCTGCCAGTTGATCGGCGCATAGCTGGGCGCCGGGACGCTCTGGGACGCTCCTGGCTGCTTGTCCTTGGCGTCTGGCTGGTGTACGATGGGAGCGTCTGCTTTCCACGATCGTGACACCACGGAGGACCCATGCCCACGGACTATGATGGCGCCTGGAAATTTGCGATCGGTTATTTGCTGGCGCCCATGCTCGAAATGATCGCGCCCGAGCTCTGGGTCGCGGTCGATTGGTCGGTGCCGCCCGTTTTTCTCGACAAGGAATTGCCGCGGATTACGGGCCTCGAACGCGGTAATCGCCGAACGGTTGACAAATTGATTCGACTCCAACTCAAAGATGCCAGCCAGTGGGTCCTGCTACTTCACATCGAGGTCCAAGATCGTTCGGACAAAGAATTCACCTATCGCATGTACTGCTATTATCACTGGATCGAGCAGCAGTACCGCGGTATCTATCAGATCACCAGTCTGGCGTTGCTCAGTGACCTCAGTCCCAGCTGGCGGCCCGACCGCTATGAGCAACAGTCGTTTGGTACCCGTCTTTGTTTCGAGTTCCCAATGGTCAAACTGCTGGATCTCGAGCCGCTCCTCGAGCAACTCATCCAAGCAGGCAATCCCTTTGCCATGGTGGTGGCCGCGCACCTGGCCTCGGCGCGGACCAGAGGCAAGGTTGAGAGCCGAGGTCAATGGAAGTGGCACTACATGCAAATGGCCGTGGAACGAGGCCGCACCATCCACGAGGTGGAGATCGTCCTGAACTTTATCGATTGGGTGATGACCCTGCCGGTCGATCTTGACAACCGGGTGAAGGAGAATTTAAATTTAAAGCTGAAGGAGGCGAATATGACCTACTTTGGTGGTATTTTTGGTCCCATTCGCAAGGAAGCTCACGATGTGGGCAAGCGCGAGGGCAAGCGCGAGGGCAAGCGCGAGGGCAGGCGCGAGGGAATCGTCGAGGGCGAGCTTGCCGGGAAGCAGGATACCCTGCTCGCGTTGTTGGCAGCCAAGTTTGGCGAGGTGCCAGAATCCGCGCGGCGTAGGATAGCCAGTGCCCCGCTCGAAACGCTGTTGCGCTGGTCGGTCAATGTGCTTCGCTCGGACCAACTGGATCAAGTGCTCTCCTGAGCCGTTGCCATGCAGCATTTGAAAAGGCTCGGGTAGGGTAAGGGAGGCGAATATGACCTACTTTGGTGGTATTTTTGGTCCCCTTCGCAAGGAAGCTCACGATGTGGGCAAGCGCGAGGGAATCGTCGAGGGCGAGCTTGCCGGGAAGCAGGATACCCTGCTCGCGTTGTTGGCAGCCAAGTTTGGCGAGGTGCCAGAATCCGCGCGGCGTAGGATAGCCAGTGCCCCGCTCGAAACGCTGTTGCGCTGGTCGGTCAATGTGCTTCGCTCGGACCAACTGGATCAAGTGCTTTCCTGAGCCGTTGCTCTTTCAGTATTTGAACAGGCTCGGGTCGATGCGGGTGGCCCAGGCGAGGATGCCGCCGGCGAGGCTGTGGACGTTGTGGTACCCGCGGACCTGCAGGGCGGCCGATGCGCGACGGCTGCGTACCCCGGACTTGCAGTAGGTGACGATGGCCTGGTCCTTGGACCAGGGCAGTGCGGCCTGTGGTAAGTCGTCCAGGACGATGTGGGTCGAGGGTTCGATGGCGCAGATTTCGCGCTCGAACGGCTTGCGCACGTCCAACAGCACGACCTGGTCGAACTGCTCGCGCACCTGTTCAGGGGTCCATTGCGGCACATCGGGCACCTCGCTGGTCCCGCAGAAATGCTCGTAGTCGATCAGCGTCCGCAGACTCGGCTGGTCGCCGCAAACGACGCAGTCGGGGTCGCGGCTGAGGCGCAGCTCGTTGAAGCGGCAGCTCAGCGCGTCGTAGAGCACCAGCCGGCCAGCGGCGACCTCGCCGAACTCCAGCAGAACTTTCAGCACTTCGGTTGCCTGCAGCGTGCCGATCACGCCGGGTAACACGCCCAGCACACCGCCTTCGGCACAGCTGGGCACGGCGCCCGGTGGCGGCGGTTCGGGGAACAGGCAGCGGTAGCAAGGGCCGCCGCGGTAGTGATAGACCGAGAGCTGGCCCTCGAACGCCAAGATCGAGCCGCTGACCAAGGGTTTTCCCGCCAGCACGCAGGCGTCGTTGACCAGGTAGCGCGTTGCGAAGTTGTCGGCGCCGTCGGCGATGACGTCGTAGTTGGCGAACAAGGCCAGGGCATTGCTGCTGTCCAGACGCGTCTCGTGGCATTCCAAGTGGATATGGGGGTTGAGGTCGGTGAGGCGTTCCCGCGCGCTCGCGAGTTTGGAGCGGCCGACCATGGCCGTGCCGTGGAGGATTTGGCGCTGGAGGTTGGTTTCGTCGACGACGTCGTAGTCGACCAGGCCGATGCGACCGACACCGGCAGCGGCCAGGTACAGCGCCAGCGGGCTGCCCAGGCCGCCCGCGCCGATCAGCAGGACAGAGCTGTCCTTGAGTTTGCGCTGTCCGGCCGGGCCAACTTCGGCCAGGTTGAAGTGGCGGCTGTAGCGCAGGGTTTCCTCGCGATTCAAGGCGGCCAATTTCTGCCTCCCGCGGCGGAAAAGACGGCACGCGGCCTTCCGCTTTTGGTATGATGGGGGCGCCCGCACCACGCATCGCAGAGGTCGCCCCATGGCAAAGGTAACACTTACGGCCAACTTGCAAAAGTACTTTCCAAGCCGCGAGTTGGAAGTCCCCGGCGAGAGCTTGCGCGCCGTCCTCGACGTGTTGGAAGCCATGCGGCCCCAGTTCCTCGGCTACATTCTCGAGGACGATGGCGCGATTCGCAAGCACGTCAATATCTTCATCGACGGTCAGTTGTTGCGGGACAAATCCAACCTGAGCCTGCCGCTGACTGCGGCCAGCCAGGTCCATATCATGCAGGCATTGTCGGGAGGCTGAAATGAGGGTTCTGGTCGGCACGCGGAAAGGTTTGATGATCCTCGAGGGCGCGGAGGGCCAGTGGTCATGGCGGCCCCACCATTTTACCGGGGTCAAGTGCAGTCTGGCGGTCTACGACCCGGTCAACCGCTGCATCTGGGCCGCACTCAAGCACGGTCATTGGGGACCCAAACTCCACCGTTCCAAGGATGGCGGCGCCAGCTTCGAGGAGGTGGCGACACCGACCTTTCCCGAAGGCTCGAGCCATAGCCTCAAGGACACCTGGGCGATCTCTGTCGACCCCGGTGGGCGCGTTTACCTGGGCACCGAGCCGGCGGCAGTCTTCCATTCCGATGACCTGGGCGCCAGCTGGCAGGTCAACGAGGCCATGCTGGCCATGCCCTCGCGCGGCGAGTGGATGGCCGCGGCCTCCGAGGAGACCTGTCTGCACAGCCTGATCGTCGACCCGCGCAATCCGGACCAGCTGTTGGCGGGCATCTCCGTCGCAGGCATCTTGCGCAGCGAGGACCGGGGCCTCAGCTGGCAGTGGAGCAGCAAGGGTTGCAAGGCCTACTACATGCCCGATCCCGACACGGAAATTGGTCAGGATCCCCACGCCCTTGCCGCGCACCCCACCAAGCCCGATGTGATCTGGCAGCAGAACCACTGCGGCCTCTTTGCCAGCAGCGATGGCGGCCGCCTGTGGCATGAGTACTCCAAGGCCAAGGGCGTGGTCAGCGCCTTCGGTTGGGCGATCGTCGTTGCCGACGATGCGCACGGTTCGATTTACACGGTCCCCGCCCATTCCGACGAGTGCCGAGTCACGGTCGAAGGCACGGTCTTCGTCCAGGTCTCCCGCGATGGCGGTCTGACCTGGCGGGCGCTGCGCGAGGGCCTGCCCCAGCGCGACGCCTGGGACATCTGCTACCGCCATGGCCTGGACGCCCGCGGCCAAGTCGTCGCTTTTGGCAGCACCACCGGCAACCTCTATTTAAGCGAGGATGCCGGCGAACACTGGCGCCAGGTCGCCGCCCATCTACCGCCGATCTACAGTGTCAGGATCGCCCCCTGATGCGCGCAGAAAGGTTCAAATAACCCAACAGCTTGTGGGTGTTTTCCGTATAATTCATTAGAGGATTACACCAGCCAGGCGCCCTTGGGCGCAGCCGACGTCAGCCATCATTCATCCATTGACCGCAATCAGGAGGCACACATGACCCATTGGACCAAGCAAATGGATTTGGCGCTTGCCGCGCAACTCCAGCTCAGTCAAGCCCAGAGGAAGCAGGTCGTTCATCCCTACGTCACCATCTCGCGCGAATACGGCTGCGACGGGATTCCCCTGGCCGAGCGGGTCGTCCAGCGCATGAAGCAGGTAGCGGATGATCCCAACTGGCTGTTGCTTGATCGGGCTCAACTGATCCGCGCCGCCAATGACCCCAGCCTCACCCAGGACCACTTGCAGCAGCTGGAAAACTACGGTCACTCGGACCTGCAGAGCTATATCCGCGAGGCACTGTTTGGCATGAGCAACCAGGTCGAAACCATCCACAAGATGGCCAAGGCCATGCGCCTCTACGCCGCCCGCGGGAATGTGGTGCTGTTGGGCGCCGGGAGCCCGCTAATCACGCGCGACCTCAAACACGGGCTGCACGTCTACCTCTACGCACCGCAGGACTGGCGGGTCGCCAACCACGCGAAACGCTGGAACCTGGATATCGAGACGGCGCGCGAACAAGTCAACAGCCGCCACGACGAACGCGAAGACTTCGTCAAACACTACCTGGGCGAGGAGATCGCGCACCCCGGTCACTACCATTTGACCATCAACAACGCCAAAGTCCCCGTCGAAAAAGCCGCGGACCTGATCGTCCGCATGCTCGAACGCTGACCGACCGCGCTCAGGTCGAGGTGCTAGCCTCGACCTGGCGCTTCAGCTGCTGGCGCAGCTCGTGTGGGAGCTCGGTCCAGAGCATGTCGGCCAGGCCCGCTTCGATGGCGTAGACCAGATTCAAGCTGACGGGGCGGCCCGCGTCACGGAGCCGCCTGTAGACGGCGACAGCGCCCAGGGCTTCCAGTTGCGCGCGCGTGGTGACTCCTACTTCGGCCAACATCCGCACTGAGGCCGGGCCGAGGTTGCGGATTGCGGCAAGTTCAGCTGGCTGCTTCATGGTCTTCATGGAGCAAGCGGCGGATCGCGCTGACCAGTTCCGCCGGCTGGATCGGTTTGGTGATGTAGTCGTCCATGCCCGCCGCCAGACAGCGCTCGCGGTCGCCGGTGACGGCGTTGGCCGTCAGGGCGAGGATCGGCAGGCGTCGGCCGCCCTGCTCGGCGCGGATCTGACGGGTGGCCTCGAAGCCGTCCATGCCCGGCATCTGGCAGTCCATCAAGACCAGTGAAAAATCGCATTCGCGCACCGCCTCGACCGCCTCGATCCCGTTTTCGGCGACCTGCGTGCGGAAACCCGATTTGCGCAGGATGTGTGTGGCCACTTTCTGGTTGACCTTATTGTCCTCGACCACGAGGATCAAGGGCATGCCCTCGTCCCTGTTGCCCGCCTGCAGTTGCTCGACCAGGCAGTGCTGCAGGGCGACTTCGCTGAGCGGCAAGGGCAGACTGAGGGCTTTCGAGGTTGAGGCGTCAGGGTTGAGACCCAGACGGATCGCCGTCATCGAAGCCGGCAAGACACCGCCATCGAGGCGCTTCAGGATCTCGCGCTCGTGTTCGGCCCCTTCACCGGCAAGGATCAGGAAGCGGTAGGGGAACAGGCTGTGCTTGAGCGCCGTGGCTGTGGCCTCGGGCCCGTCGACGAAGCGCAGCTCGCATCCCCAGCGCGTCAGACAGGTTTCCAGCTGGAGTTGCAGTTCGCCCTGCTCGCAGCAGATCAAGATCGGTACCTGTTCCAGCGTTTCGTCCCGGCGGCTCACCGCGGTGATTCCCTTGCTTTCGGCGACCTTGAAGGTGAACCAGAACGTCGACCCCTTGCCGGCCTCGCTCTCTACGCCCATCGTCCCGCCCAGCAGGCGTGCCAGCTTCTTGGAAATCACCAGGCCCAGTCCGGAGCCGCCGTACTTGCGGGTCGTCGAGGAGTCGATTTGGCTGAAGGTCTGGAACAAGCGGTTCATCGTTTCCGGCGCAATGCCGATGCCGCTGTCGCTGACGGCACAGCGCAGCAGCAGTTCCCCGGCCACATCGTGGGGCAGGCGGTTGAGCTGCACGCGGATTCCGCCCTTTTCAGTGAACTTGAGCGCGTTGGAAAGCACGTTGATGAGGATCTGGCGGATCCGAGTGGGGTCGCCAGCGACCCATTGGGGCAGGTCCGCTTCCAGTTCGAAATCCAGACTCAGACCGCGGTTTTGGGCATTGTGGATGAACAGCGCCCGCATACTGTAAAGGAGCTCGGCCAATTGGAACTGGGTTTGCTCGAGCGTCAGTTTGCCGGCCTCGATCTTGGAGAAATCGAGGATGTTGTTGATCAGGTCGAGCAGGATACTGGCGCTGTAGTTGATGGTGTCGACGAACTCTGTCTGTTCAGCGTCGAGCCGTGTCTGACGCAGCAGGTTGGCCATGCCGATCACGCCGTTGAGCGGGGTGCGAATCTCGTGGCTCATGTTGGAGATGAAGCTGGACTTTTCCTGCGATGCGGCGAGGGCCTGGTCCTTGGCGGCCATCATCTGCTCGGCGTGCAGCCGGTTCTCCAATCGCAGTTTCCATTTACAGGTCAGGGCGTCGGCCATTTGGCGGACCTCGATCGAGTCGAACGGCTTGCGCAAGAACAGCACCCGATCCGTGGGGCCAAGCGTCTCGTGGATGCGCTCCCAGGGATAGTCGGAATAGGCGGAACAGATCACGATCTCGATATCAGGCTCGTCGGCCAGCAGGCGACAGGTGGTTTGAATGCCGTCCAGACCGGGTGGCATGCGCACGTCGACAAAGGCCAGCGCATAGGGCTGGCCCTGGAGGCGGGCCTGGATCGCCTTGGCATAGCCCTCCTCGCCCTGGAAGGCGGAGTCGATGCGAAACTGGCTGACCGCTGCCGGTGCGCCGCTGTCCTCATCCTCGAATAGGAGCGCCTCGAGGTCGCGCAATTTCTGCTGATCCTGCCGTTGCACCCATTGATCCAGCGACTTGCGATAATCTTTGTGAATGTCCTGACTGTCGTCAATGACGAGTACGCGAAACTCCTGCGTCACCCGGAACCGTCCTCGTGGTCAATAAAGTGCTTGCTACCCATTCATATGGTAACACTTTTTCGCGTTCATGGCCTGTTTCCGAAAGCTGATTTGGAGGCAGATCCGGCAAGCTGCGCGCAATTAACCGAAAAGACGGGAAAGTAGGCTGGTTTTCTTGAAACCACGGCTGGCTTTGACGGTCGCCAGTAATCGGGTCAGCCCCTGGCGCTCGTAGGCCTGGTGCGCCTGGCGGAAACCCTCGCCGTAAATTGGATCCGGGTTGGCTTCCAGGGAGGCCAGACGGGCCTTGCTGGTGGGCGTCGCCAGCGTGCTCAAGTGCAGGTATTCGATTAGGGTGCAGAGGCCCTCCTCGACCTGGAGCGGGAGCTGGTCATAGCCCTCGAGGTGTAGCCAGGCGTGGCAGAGCTCGTGGAGCGCGACCGTGCGAAACTGCTCCTCCGGCAGGCCTTCGAGGATGACGACCTCATCGACCTCGCGCCGCACGACCTGGCCCTGGCCGTTGGTCACCAGCTGTTTGCGTGTCTGGCCCAGCACATCCGCCTGGCCCTTGCGGCCCTGCTTGGCCCGCTCCAGCTCGGTCCTGTCGACGAGGCGAAAGGGGATCGGCGCGCGCTTGTCGAGTAATAGCCCCAGTTTGCCAAGCCGTTGCCGCATCTCCGCGAATATAGCCGCCGCCCGTTTTGCCTCCAAGACGGCGCTCGGGAAACACAGATTGCAGATGTGGCGATCGTCCGCATAGCGGCGTCCGCCGCCTGTGATCGGCGCACAGACCAGCCGGCCGCAACCGCAACAGGTGGGGAACTGGCCCTGGTGGACCTCGCAATAGCGGTTGCCGAACTGGTCCACCACATGTTTGACCAGGAGCGGTTTGCCGCAGACGGCACAGGGCGGGGTGAAGCGCGCGTGGTAGCAGGCCTCGTGGTAGGGGTGGCCGTCTTTTTCGAGGAAGCGCGCCTCTTTGAGCGGTTTGTGACACGCGAGGCAGCGAAAGCAGTCGCCGTGCCAGCTCTGGCCCAGGGCCTGGATGCCGCCCTGTTCGATGGGCCGCCCACAGCCGGCACAGCGCGCGGCGAAGCGCTCGAGGTGGCAGTCGCGGTGGTAGGCCTTGCCGCCCTCACGCACAAACGACTGGTTGCCGATCGGGCGTCGACAAGCTCCGCAGACGAAACAGTCGGGGTGATAGGGATAGGTCTCGACAATCAGATAGGTCCCCCTGCCGATCGGCAGCCGGCAGGCACCGCAGACGAAGCAGTCGGGATGCCAGGCGCGCTCGAGGGCCTGGAGGACGTCGCCCTTGATGGTCAATGAACAGCCCGCGCATCGGACCATGGAACCTCCCTTGCCGGCAGGGCCAGCTCGACCATTGTATGCCGGGCCTGGCATCCGGCCAAGAGGGGAGACCATCGGCCCCAGGCCAAGACTTGGGATTGACCCGAGGCCGGGCTTGGTTCAGAATGAGCTCAGATCAGGAGTTGCGTATGGCGAGTAGCAGAAAGACAGGTGAATCGATAGATTTAGAAGCCCTTCGCGCTAAATTAAGCGAAAAGGCGACCCAACTTGACGAACTCGTGGCGCAGCTGAAGTCGACGAAGCAGCTCCTGTTTTCCATAAAAGCTGGTGAGCAAGAGCGTGAGAGTGTAAGGTTCAATAGCGAAGTGGGTGACCGCTTTTCCTCCATTAAAATAAGCGCTTACAAGCGATTAATTGATTTGTCTTTAAACCGTGTCTCGCGGATTAACCTTGTAACAGGCATGAATAACACAGGTAAAACGAGCCTGTTGGAGGCTATTTATCTTCTATGTCGACAGAATGATTTCTCAGGCCTTTCCGAAGTTCATCGCCGTCGGGGCAAAATTGCTCTAGAGAAGCTGGACCCAGAATGGTATGCCCAGCAGTTGCACGGCCATATGATTATCGCTGGCGTTTTTAATCTGCATACTTGCTCGGTACATATTCAACCTGGAATATCGGAAAAACGTGAGCTTGACAAAGCCAGATACCTCAAAAGCGTCACGATCAAGACATCCGCTGGCGACAAGGTAGATGAGTCGATCATGCATCTGTTTAAAAATGGCCCCGAAATTCAAGCGGAGCGCATTCAAGGACTTTGCCCCTCTGTTTTTAGTAGCCCCTTCTTTCTAAACGAACCCCACCACTACGCCACTTTTTATCGCACGAGCGTGTTGGTCAATCTTCTGCCAAAGGTGATCGAGTTTCTCAAAAGCAAGATGGTGCCGACGCTCACGGATATCCGGCTGGTGGATGAGTGGCAGCGCTTTTTGGTCAATGACAGCCGTTTTGAGATGGCCCAGGACTTGGCCAGCTACGGTGAGGGTCTGCAACGGGTCTTTTTCACCTCGCTGATGTTTGCCGCTGCCCGCAATGGCGTGCTTCTGATTGACGAGGTCGAAAATGCCATCCATACCGGGCTGATTCCCAGTTATGCACAGTTTATTGCTGAGCTGGCCAAGGCCTTCAATGTTCAGGTCTTCCTGACTTCCCACAGCAAAGAATGCATCGACGCCTTTGTCCTTAACATTCCCGATCCCAATGAGTTGTCCGCCTGTGCTCTGGTCGAGGAGGATGGCCAGATCGCCGTCCGTGAATTCAGTGGGCCGGAGTTCCGCGAAATGGTTGAAAGCGCGGATGTCGACCTGCGGAGCGCGCGTTGATGCCATCGCAGCAAAGTGAGCCTGCAGCTGGGCTGTTCATCTTCTGTGAGGGTCCCCATGATGTTGCGTTTGTTCGAATGGTGATTGAGAAATGCATGGGGATTCCCAAGGCCAAGGATGAACAGGGCGAGACCGTTCGCCTTGACCAGTATCCAGCGCCCCTCAATCAGATCTTGAAGCAGAGTCTGGTCA
Organism: uncultured Holophagae bacterium; assembly: GCA_964423555.1. GTDB lineage: Bacteria > Acidobacteriota > Holophagae > Acanthopleuribacterales > Acanthopleuribacteraceae > CAYRFM01. The sequence continues at coordinate 22,332 of CAYRFM010000066.1, forward strand.
AACATGCCGCAGGAGAGCTAAGTCACGAGTCAGCTCACCGTTTCTTCTTTCCGAGTCATTATTTGCGCAGCGAAGCATGGCATATTTTTGTTTTCAACACCGGCGGAAAGGATCAGGATGGACCCGTTAAGGCGTTTCTGAAAGCTGTTGTGAATGTACCTGCGCTGATTTTTCCAGGTGGCGCGAAACAGCATCTCGCGGAAAAGCGCTTTCTCTTTACCTTCGATGCCGATCACCATGGTGTTGTCGAGAAATTGAGCGAAATGAGCCGGGTGTATGCGCGCATCGAGGATAAGGAGTCCAGCAAATGGCAGCTGCCGCCGCTGATCGTAGGCGAGGGTCAGCGCGGTGCTTTCGCAGAGGACAAGGGCATGTATATTTGGGCAGACCCTACGGGCAACGGATGCCTTGAGGATATCCTCATGCCCCTATTCGAAGTACATGAGGACCTCCATCGGAAAGCATGCGCTGCCATGGATGATATGCATCTTTGGAGGGTTACCCAGCTTAAAAAAAGTCAGGCTCGCGCAGAACGAAGTAAACGGCAAAAGGCCATACTCACTACGATGGGGCAGCGGAAAAAACCAGGCGCCTCTCTGAACGTGATCATCGATCAAGGTGGCTTGGTCAGTGTGGCAGATTTGAAGGCATCACCCGCTGTAAGGGATTTCATGGCCTTTCTTAACGAATTTGCCTCCGGGATGAAATGAACCTGGGAGTCCCTTGCCAGGCGATACCTGGGTGATCCACTTATACCAGACGCCGCGCCAACCGCAGTTAGCGATCAAAACCAGGTCGATATCCTTTGGGTCAGACCACGCGAAGTGTTTGATTTGACTCAGGTCGGATGGAAAGGTGGCGCTTCCAACGGGAACCTTGAATCCCCCCGCAAGAACCCGTTGAAAACGCGCCCGGTTTTCCCGCATACTTGTGGTTTGAAGCGTTCCCCCGCTATGGCTCGGTGCATGGGATTTCGTGGCCAGGCGATCGGGGTTGAAGAGCATCCAGCGCGCGCCCAAGGGGCTAGTTTGCAGTACAAGCGATTCGTTCTTCCAACTTTCCAGCGGCCCTCGGGCTTGTCCCAGGAGTTGACGCTTTACCGCTATCGCGGTAGCGCGCCCGGTCCAAAAGTCTGGATCCAGGCTGGCGTCCACGCCAGCGAGGTCCAGGGCATTGCCGTCCTGCACTTCCTGATGGCGCGATTGGCCGCACTGCCGGCCGAAGACCTGCGCGGCGAGCTCAGCCTGCTGCCCATGGCCAACCCCTACGGACTCGAAAATAAGGTCGGCGAGCACACGGTCGGCCCCTTCTTCCTGGCCAATGGCCAGAACTGGAACCGCGCCTACGCGCGCCTAGCCTGTCGCAATGCCCACGAGCGCGAACACGCCGCCCAGGTCGACGTCGCCCAGTTCCTGCGCGAGCACGCTGAGCGACCCTGGCCGCTGGTGCGCGACGCCTACCGCGCCGAGCTGCTGCGTGCCCTCACTCGCTTGCGCCGCGGCCTCAAACAGAGCGGACAGATGACCACCGTGCGCTACCAGTCACTGACCGTCCAGAAGCAAATTCTGCGCGCCGACCGCGTGCTCGACCTCCATACCTCCACCCGGGGCGTGCGTTTCGCTTATGTGCCCAACCAGGTCGACCCGCTGCTCGAGGCAACTTACCTCGACATGCCCTACTTTTTAATTATGGGCCAGCAATTTGCCGGCGCGCTCGACGAGGCCGTCAACCACCCCTGGCAGTTGTTGGCCCAGGCCTACCGCAAGGAGCATGGCGCGACCGGTGCCAAGCCCGCCGGTCTGACCTTGGAACTGGGCAGCCAGGAAGAGATTCTGCCCGAGCAGGCCGAGCGCGAGGCCGACAACTTGCTCAACTGGCTGCGCTGCATTGGCTCCCTGGCGGGCGATGGCGTACCCCGCGCAGAAACACCCCTTGCCAGCGACGATCACCAGTTCGTCAACGTCTGCGCGCCCCACGGCGGGCTGGTCGCCTTTGAGGTCGAACCCGGCATGCGGGTCAGCGCCGGACAGCGCCTGGCCCAGATCCTGGTCTGGTCGCATCGCGCCGACAGCGATCCGCCCTCGCGCATGCGCGCCGTGATCGCCCCCTGCGACGGCATCGTCTTGGCGCGCTACCCCTCCGCCATCGTGCATCAAGGTGCCGAACTCTACAAACTGATGACGCACCCCGCGCCGCTCGCGCAACGACTCGAATCCGACTACTTCTACTAGCAGGTGTGACTTGGCCGTGATCATGGTTTCCAACCATTGGAAAGTTTTGAGCAACATCGTCGGTGAGTCCATCACCGTCTGCTCGCCCCGCGACTATGTCACCCAGCCCGAACTCGGCGGTACCCGACCGGTCAAGGTCTACAACTTCTGCTCCGACATCGGCTACCAGCAGCTCGGCTACTACGTCTCGCTGTTGGCGGAAGCCCGCGGCCACAAGGTCATCCCCAACGTCGCCACCCTCCGCGACTTCAACGATTCCGGCTCGATCAAACAGGTCGGCGCCGACATGGATACCCTGATCCAGCGCAGTTTGGCGCCCTTGCAGTCCGATGACTTCACGCTCTCGATCTATTTCTCCTGCAATATGGCGCGCCGCTACGACAAACTCTGCAGCCACCTCTACGGCCTCTATCCGACGCCGCTGATGCGGGCCTTTTTCAAGCGCGACGGCGGCGTCTGGAAGTTGCGCAAGCTCCATCCCATCAGCGTCAAGGACGTGCCCCAGGAACACCACGACTTCCTCGGCAAGTCGATCGCCGAGTTTTTCAAAAAGAAGAAGGCCGCGCCGCTGCCCTCGCGCTGGCGCTACGACCTGGCGATCCTGGTCAACCCCAAGGAGAAGCCCTCGCCCTCCAATCCCAAGGCGCTGCAGCTTTTCGCCAAAGCCGCCAACCAACTGGGCATGTACACCGAGTTCATCGGCAAACAGGATTTCTCGCGCATCAGCGAGTTCGACGCCCTGTTCATCCGCGAGACCACCCAGGTCAACCATCACACCTACCGCTTCGCCCGCCGCGCCCAGGCCGAGGGCCTGGTCGTGATCGACGATCCCGAGTCGATCCTGCGCTGCACCAACAAGGTCTACCTGGCCGAACTGCTGACCCGCCAGCGCATCCCGATCCCCAAGACTCTGGTCGTCCACAACGGCAACCGCAAGGAAGTTTCGCGCCAGATCGGCTTCCCCTGCATTCTCAAGAAGCCCGACTCCAGTTTCAGCCAGGGCGTCTTCAAAGTCGACAACGAGGCGATGCTGCAGGTCCAACTGGAAACTCTGTTCCGCTCCAGCCCGCTCGTCATCGCCCAGGAGTTTCTGCCCACCGAATTCGACTGGCGTATCGGCGTGCTGGACCGTCGGCCCATTTACGCCTGCAAGTACTTCATGGCCTCTAAGCACTGGCAAATCGTGCGCCGCGACGGGCGCGGCCACGAGGTGCTGGGTAGAGCCGACGCGGTGCCCACCGGCTGGGTGCCGCGCCATGTCCTGCAACTGGCGGTCAAGGCAGCCAATCTGATGGGCGACGGCCTCTATGGCGTCGACCTCAAGGAACTCGACGGGAGAGCCGTGATCATCGAGATCAACGACAATCCCAGCATCGACGGTGGCGTCGAGGACGGCGTCCTCCGCGATGAGTTGTATCACTTGATCATGAACACTATTCTGACGCGAATCGAAGAGAGGAAAAAGCGACTATGAGCGAGATGAGCAGAAGCAACCCGGCTCCCTTGGGTTTGTTTCAAGCCACGGGCATTGAACTGGAATATATGATTGTCGACAGCGAAACGCTGAACGTGTTGCCGATCTGCGACCGAGTCCTACGGGAAGTGGCCGGCGAAACAGTTCTGGAAACCGATCGTGGCGCCACCGCCTGGTCCAACGAACTCGCCTTGCACGTGATCGAGACCAAGACCAACGGCCCAGCGGCCGATCTCGCGCCCTACGATGCCCATTTCCAGGCGGATATCGTCGCCATCAACGAGATCCTGGCACCCCATGGCGGCATGCTGCTGCCGACCGGGATGCACCCCTGGATGGATCCGATCAAGGAGAGCCACCTCTGGCCCCATGAACAGGGCGAGATCTACCAGCAGTTCGACCGCATCTTCAACTGCAAGGGTCACGGCTGGACCAACCTGCAGAGCGTGCACATCAACCTGCCGTTCGCTTCCGACGCCGAGTTCCGCAAGCTGCACCGCGCCATTCGCCTGCTGCTGCCGATCCTGCCGGCGCTCTCGGCCAGCAGCCCAATGGTCCACGGCGAGCTCAACGGCACCCTGGACAACCGCCTGCGCTTCTACGAGAACAATTGCCGCCGGGTGCCCCAGGTGACCGGCGTCGTCATCCCCGAGGACGCGGTCAGTGCCCAGGCCTACGAGCAACAGATCCTGCGGCCCATGTACCAGGCGATCAAGCCCTACGATCCGCACGGCATCCTGGCCCACGAGTGGCTCAACGCCCGCGGCGCCATCGCCCGCTTCGACCGCGACGCGATCGAGATCCGCATCCTCGACACCCAGGAGTTCCCCGGCGCCGATCTGGTCATCTCTACCTTGATCCGCGACACCCTGCAGGGCATCATCGCCGGACGCTGGAGCGATCTCGAGCGCACCGCCTCCTGGGAAGCCGAGGAATTGGCCAAGATCTACCACAAGGTCGTGACCCACGCCGAGCAGGGTTATATCGAGGACGAGGACTACCTGGGCTTTTTCGATTTCCCCGGTACCAAGGCCATGGCCGGTGAGCTCTGGCAGCATCTGGTCGAGACAGCCGACTTCGCGCGGGCCGACCTCTACAGCGTGTTTCTCCAGCGCGGTAGCCTGGCGACGCGCATCAAGCAGGCGTTCAAGTCTAAGAAGCCGCCTCGCGAGGAAGTGCGCGAGCTTTACCGCGAGCTGGCCAACTGCCTCCAACATGGCCGTTACTTCAAGACCTGAGCCGCTCGCGACCCAGGCGCCGCCTGGGTCGCCGAACTCACGGCTCCTGGAGCAGATAGCCGTCGGTCGCCGTGATCAGGAGCGTCGGCTCGGCTGGGTTGCGCTCCAGCTTGCGGCGCAGGCGCATGACCAGCTGTTTGAGGCGCTGGCGCTCCCAGGCGCCGCGCTGACCCCAGACGTGCATCAGGATCTGGTCCGTGCGCACCGCTTTGGGACTGTGGGCCATCAATAGTTGCGTCAAGCGGTACTCCAATGGCGTCAAGCGGAACGGCGCGCCGCCGGCGATGCTGATCGCCTGCAAATCCTCGATCAGGCGCAGCTCGCCCAGTTCGACGTTGGCGCCGCCGCCGCTGCGGCGCAGCAGGGCGCGGATACGGGCCAGCAGCACCTTGGGGCTGAAGGGCTTGCGCAGGAAATCGTCCGCGCCCTGACCCAGGCCCTGGACCTCCGTCTCCTCGCTGTCGCGGGCGGTCAGGATCAGAATTGGCACCGTCTCGCTCTCCGCGCGGATCGCCGCGCAGACGCGGAAGCCGTCCGTGTCGGGGAGGTTGAGGTCGAGGACCACCAGGTCGGGCCGCTGTTCCTGCCACTGGCGCAACGCAGCCTGGCCATCCTCGGCCTCGACCACGAAGTAGCCCTGTTGGCGCAGGGCAAAAGCGATCAGAGGCAAAAGTTCGCGGTCGTCGTCGACGACGAGCAGTTTCATGCGGCACGCTCCAGAATGGGTAAGGCGAGGGCGAAGCGGGCGCCACCCAAGGCTTCCGAGCGGTCGACCCAGACCCTGCCGCCGTGGCGCTCGACCAGCGTCTTGACGATCCACAGTCCCAGCCCCATGCCCTGGCCTTTGGGGCTGAGGCGCTGAAAGCGGTCGAACAGCGAGTGCGAGCGCGTGCTCTGGACGCCAGGACCCTCGTCCTCCACACTCAGGACGACGCGCTCCGCCTCACAGCGGACCTCGATGCGGATGCGGCTGTCGGCGGGTGCGTATTTGTGGGCGTTGGCGATCAGATTGACCAGGACCTGGACCAGCTGGGTCTCGTTGCCCAGCACCAGCGGCAGTGGCGGCTCGGGCCGCTCGACCCTCTGGCCGCGTTGCGCCAGCAGGGGCTGGACCAGCGCCAGCGCTTCGTTCACGACAACCTCTAGGGCGACCTCCTGGTCGAGCGGCGTCGCCAGGCCCGTTTCGATGCGCACACTCTCCAGCAGATTGTCGATCAGCTGCATCAGCCGCAAGGCACTGCGCTCGGTCGTGGCGACCATGGCTCTGACATCGGCGGTCGGCATGTGCTCCAGACCGTCGCGCAGCAGTTCGATCGAGGCCAGCTGAGCGCTGAGCGGTGTGCGGAACTCGTGGGAAATATGGGCGAGGATGGCGTCGCGAGCGCGGTTGGCGGTCTCCTGCTCGGTCTCGTCGCGCAGCACCAGTACCTGGGTCGCACCGTTGGGTGGCGCGCAGGTGACCACGACCGTGCGCGGACCGGCCGCCAACTCCAGCTGCTCGACCGCGCGCGAAGCTCCGCGCGAGCGCGCATGCACGATCGGACACTGGTCCTCGCAGGGTCGCGCTCCTGGTCCGCGCGGGCGCAGGACGTCGCCGCAGAAACGTCCCGTAGCTGCCGTGGCGCCCGTGCCGAGCAGGTGCTCGGCTTGTTGGTTGAGATAGACGATGCGGCGTTGGTCATCGACCGAAATCACGCCTTCGACAATGCCCGCCAGGATCGCCTTGGCCTCGCCCTCGCGCTGGCGCAGCGTGTCCGTCAGCCTGCCGAGACGATCGCGCATGTCCTCCATCGTCCGCGCCAAGCTGCCGGTTTCGCGGCCGGGTACGGCGCCGATCTTGCTGCTCAAGTCACCGGCGCCAATGCGGCGCGCGGCGCGGTCCAGGGCCTGCAGCGGGCCAACCCAGCGGCGGCCGACCCAGAGTCCCACCAGGGCGACCACCAGGCAGGCCGACAGTCCCACCCAGGCAAAAGTGCGGCGCAGGGGCGCGATGCTGCGTGCGATTTCGGCGCGTGGCAGCGTCGTCTGGATCCAACCGAAATCATCGATAGGACGCGTGTAGGTCAGATCCCTCCCCAGCGACGGTGGTGGCCCGGTGCCGACCCTCAGGCTCACGCCGGACCGTTGTTGGACCCGATCGGGCGCTTCGGCGACGGCGCCGATCACCACAACCTGGACATGGGGCTGGTCTACGAGCGCCTCCGAGGCAAGGCCGCAGACCCTGCCCTGCCAGGCCAAGAGACGGGCCGCTGCTGGTGCGACTGGGGCCACCTGAGCAGGTACCGCGATCCTCAGTCCTTCGCCCTGCCAGATCTCGATAGCTTGCAGCTCCGCCGTTTCCTGGAACCTGCTCAAAAAGCGCCGGCACTCGTCTTCGTTTTGCTCGCGCAGCAATCGCTCAAGCGTCGGCCGGGTGGCCAGCAACCTGGCGTCGCGCTCGAGTTTGTCTAGGCGTTCGCTGATGCGCTCGGCCTCGTTGGCCGCCTCCAGGGCGACCCGGGTCTGAGCCTGCTGCTCCGCCAAGCGCGTCGTCAGCGCATTGGCCAAGGGAAACAGCCCCAGCACGACCAGCAGGACCGATCCGACGCTCAGGCTCGCCAGCGCCACGGCGATCGGCATGCCCTCGGGTTTGCGCTGTTGGTCGGCCATCGCGATCCTCGCCTGTTGACGGTGCCTCAATGGGGGAAGCGCCGCATGAGCAATCGCTTCAACACCAGGGTGGCGACAGCCAGCAAGGTCAGCAGCGAAGCCACCGCGAAGGATGCGGCGAATTGAAACTCATTGTATAGGATTTCTACATGCAACGGTAAGGTGTTGGTCGCGCCGCGAATATGGCCCGAGACCACCGACACCGCGCCAAACTCGCCCAGGGCGCGCGCGCTGCACAGGATCACGCCATAGGCCATGCCCCAGCGCATCTTGGGCAGCGCTACATGCCAGAAGACCTGCCACCCACTGGCGCCCATGACCAGGGCCGCCTCCTCCTCCTGAGTGCCCTGGGCGGCCATCGTGGCCGTCAACTCGCGCGCCAGATAGGGGAGGCTGATGAACAGTGTCGCCAGCAGGATGCCCGGCCAAGCGAAGATGATGCCGATGCCGTGGCGCCCCAGCCAGCTCCCGAGCGCACTGTGAGTGCCAAACAGCAGGACCAGCATCAGACCGACGATGACCGGCGAGACGGCCAGGGGTAGGTCGAGCAGCGCGTCGATCACCTGCTTGCCCCGAAAACTGAAGCGCGTCAACAGCCAGGCAGCCGCGACGCCAAATACCAGGTGCAGCGGCACCACCACCGCCACCGTGCGCAGCGTCAGCAGCAGGGCGTGCATGGCGTCGGGATCTTGCAGGGCATCGAGATAGGCCTGCCAACCGCGTTCCAAGGCGGCACTGAAGACGAAGATCAGCGGAATCAGCAGCAAACCTCCCAAAAACAGGTAGGTCGCGCCGATCAATAGCAAGCGGAACCAGCGCGGGTCGCGGACCGCCAGGGGCTGGTGGGCGGGATGTGGGTTCATCGTGGGCTCCCCATGGCGCGAGCAAGGCTGCGGCGCTGTAGTGCCTGGACGGTGGCGATCACCGCCAGCGAGAGACACAGCAGGGTGAAGCCCAGGGCGGTGGCCCCCGCGACGTTGTACTGCTCCAACTCGACAATGATCAGCAGGGGCACGACCTCGGTCTTCATCGGCAGGTTGCCGGCGATGAAGATCACCGATCCGTATTCGCCGATGGCGCGGGCGAAGCACAGCCCGAAGGCCGTCAGCAGCGAGGGCAACAGTTGCGGAAAAACTACCGCCCACAAGGTCTGAAAGCGACTCGCGCCCAGCGTGGCGGACATTTCTTCCTGAGCTGGGTCCAGTTCCTTGAGGGCCGGTTGGAGCGTGCGAATGGCGAAGGGAATGCCGATGAAAATCAAGGCCATGACAATCCCCAGGCGGCTGAAGGCGACCTGAATCCCCAGTGGCTGCAGCCAGCTGCCGAACCAGCCGCTGGGCGCGAACAGCGAGGTCAGGGCGATCCCCGAGACGGCCGTGGGTAGCGCGAAGGGCAGGTCGACGATCGCATCCAGCAGGTCGCGACCGGGAAAGCGGTAGCGATTCAGCGCCCAGGCCGCCATCAGGCCGAAAACCATGTTGATCAGCGCCGCGATCAGCGCCGCGCCCAGGCTGAGCTGGAAGGCCGCGATCGCGCGGGGGCTGTGAATCTGCTCCCACAGCCCGCCCAGCCCGATTTGACCCAGGTTCAAGGTCAAGCCCGCCAGGGGCAGGACCACGATCAGTCCCAGGTAAAACAGGGTCGAGCCCAGGGTGAGCCCGAAACCCGGCATGGTGCGATGAACGCGGCTCATGGCTTGCGGCTCGCCATGATCTTGTCGAAGGTGCCGCCGTTGGCGAAATGCACGGCATGGGCGGCCGACCAGCCACCGAACGTTTCCTGGACCGTGAAGGTCTCGAGCTCCGGGAACTGCTTTCTCCATTTGGCGAGTTGGGTGGGATCGGTCGGACGGAAGTAGTGTTTGGCCACCAAGGCCTGAGACGCGGGTTCGAACAGGTAGCGTAGGTAGGCCTCCGCCAGCGCACGGGTACCGCGACGGTCGACCACGCTGTCGACGACCGCCACGACCGGCTCGGCCAGAATTGAGAGGGTCGGGACCACGATTTCAAAGGCTCCTGGCGCGAATTCCCGTGCGGCCAGCATCGCCTCGTTTTCCCAGGTCAGCAGCACGTCGCCAATGCCGTTGCGCGTAAAGGTCTGGGTGGAACCGCGTGCGCCCGCGTCCAGCACCGGCACCTGGCCGTACAGCGCGGCGACGTAGGTCTGAGCCGAGCGTTCGGCGGCTGCGAAGCCCGGATGGGCCATGGGCTTGCGCAAGGCCTCGCGGCCCAGCTGCTTGCCCAGCGCCTGGCCCCACGCCGCCAGGTAGATCCAGCGGGCGCCTCCCGACGTCTTGGGATTGGGCGCCACGACTTGGATGCCCTTGCGCACCAAGTCATCCCAGTCTTTGATGTGTTTGGGGTTGCCCTTGCGCACCAGGAAGACGATGGTCGATCTGTAGGGTGCCGAGCCGTGGGGCAGTCGCGTCTGCCAGTTCTTGGCAATCAGGCCCTGTTTGGCAATCGCATCCACGTCATAGGCCAGCGCCAGGGTCACCACATCCGCCTCGAGACCATCGATCACCGCGCGCGATTGTTTGCCCGAGCCACCGTGGGATTGGCGGATCTGCACGGACTGGCCCTTTAGCCCACGGAAGTGCTCGGCGAAGGCGCGGTTGTATTCGGCAAACATCTCGCGGGTGGGATCATAGGAGACGTTGAGCAGCGTGGTCTGGGCCAGGGCCAGTGGACAGGCCAGGGCGAAGAGCAGAAACCAGTGGACAAAATGAACTTTCATCAGCGTACTCCTTGATTCGAGGATCCGTGGCGGACGACGAGGATTGGACAAGGTGGCGGGTCGAAGAACAGTTCGTCGACGGCACCGCGCTTCTGTTCAGCCGTGGGCGAGCCGATCACCAGTAGGTCATAGCGGCCCTCGGCCAAAGTTGCGCGGACCTGGGCGACGACGCCGCCGTGACGAACCAACCAGTGGGTCGTCACGCCGCGTCGCGCGAGCGCGCGCCGAGCGGCCTCGAGGAACTGCCTGACGTGTTCCGGAACGGGATTCTGGTCCTCCGGCAGCACCGTCATGACCGTGGCCTGCGCCCCGAGCTGCCAGGCGAAGCGCTCGGCGAAGCCAACATCGATCTTGCCGGGCTCGCCGACAGCGACGCAGATCAGCAGGTGGCGCGGCAGGTCCGCTGGTGCCGAGACCAACAGGAGGTGGTGGCGGACCAGGCTCAGGCTGGGGGAGGGCAGGGATTGCTTGGGACGCAGACCCAGGACCGCGATGTCATAGCCCTCATCAATCGCGCCGTCCTCATTGACCTGGGCCGCGGGAACATCGCTGGACAGTGAATCGCCGCCGCCCAGGCGGCTCATTTCCGCGTCCAGCGCGCGCGTCAGGTTGAGGCCCATGGCGTATGCCGCGCGGGTATGCGGCGACGTTCCCGCCTCCACGAGCAGGCGCAGCGTGGCCGGCGCCAGCACGTGGATTCGCTCCAGGGCGACGTGGACCGTGTCGCCGGGCGCCAGGGGTAGCCGACTGGCCTCGTGCTGATCGCGGCGCGCGTCGAGCAGGATTTCGTCGCTGCCAAACTGGGTAGCTGGCATGACCGCGCGCACCCCGGTCAGATGGGACAAGCTCAAGCGCAGCTGCTCATGGGCCCCGAGGAAAATCCGGTCGACGACTCTGGCCTCGCCGAGGCAGCGCGCGGGTTGCTCCTTGGCCAGACGCACGTCCTCGGGGCGGAACAGCACCTGGACCCGGCGCGGGCGCCGTGCGTCCGTGCTGTCGGAGACCAGCGGCAAGTCCAGCGGACCCAGGCGCACCGCGCGGGGCATGGACTCGCCGATCATGAGGTTGGCCGCGCCCAAGAAGGTCGCCACAAACTGGGTTCTGGGCCAGAGATAGAGGTCGCGCGGCTGGCCCACCTCCAGCATGCGCCCGCGGTGCATGACCGCGATGCGGTCGGCCAGCTCGAAAGCCTCCTCCTGGTCGTGGGTGACCAGGATCGCCGTCAGGCCGAGCTCTCGCTGGATCCGCCGCAGGTGCTGGCGCAGCTCGCTGCGGATCTTGGCGTCCAGCGCGCCGAACGGTTCGTCCAGCAGCAGGATCTTGGGCTCGGCCGCCAGGGCGCGCGCCAGGGCCACGCGCTGCTGCTGCCCACCCGAAAGCTGGTGCGGGTAGCGCGCGCCGAAGCCTGCTAGCCCTACCATTTCCAGGAGCTCCGCACAGCGCGCGCGGATCTGCGGCTTAGCCTGTTTGCGCAGCTTCAGGGCAAAGCCGATGTTCTGCTCGACCGTCATGTGCTTGAACAGCACATAGTTCTGAAAAACGAAGCCCAGCTCGCGTTCCTTGAGCGAGGCGTGGGTCATTTCCCTGCCGGCAAAATGGAGGCTGCCCGCTTGCATCTCCTCCAGGCCGGCAATCATGCGCAGCAGCGTGCTCTTGCCGCTGCCGCTGGGTCCGAGCAGGACGAAAAACTCGCCTGTCGCGATTTGGACCGTGACCCGATCCACCACCGCCTGCTCGCCATAGTATTTGGTAACTTGACGCAACTCGATCGACACCGCACACCTCCCGCTGCCAGGAGGATTCTATGCGGCGTGCGGTGACAGTGTCAGTCTCATCGCGGTTAGATTAAATCTCACCAGGCTGGAATACGCCGTCCCAGCCCTGGCAGCTACGTCCTACAGCCCCAGCGAAATGCCCGCAACTCTAGCTTCTTCCTGGACCTGGCGGATTTCGGCTTCGATTCTGGCAAGCTGTTGCTGTTCAGCACTGTTGGCAGCCTGGTTGTTTGACACCCTGACGCCTCGGGCCGCACTGGTCACGTTGCCATTTTCATCATAGGAAAACTTCACGAACTCCTCTGCTGTGACGGCAGGTTCCTCAGTATCCCGACCGGACATTCTCTGCTCAAGCGCTTCTCTGGCCGCGACGAGGTTGGCATAGCGAGACTCCAAGCTGCTCTTCAGCTCCAGGAACTGTCTGCTCGCCCTCTGGTCTGCATAGGCCTGGGCTCGTTGCTCGCTTTGGTCCGCCCAATCCTCGCTTGCTTGCCGGTACAGGTCTTCCACGTTGTAAACATTAACCGCGACCAGCTCTTTGGGCCATTCTGTAGTTGGATCCTCACTACCGAGAACGATGGTGTCAACGGGTTGAGGCGTTGCACGTTCTCGCGTGCTTAGAGCAACCCGTTTCCCTGGGGTATCCTCCACCAAGGCCTGGAATTCGCGCTCGCTGCGGGTGCGCGTCTCAACGGCGGGTTTCTTTTCGGCAAGGGCCGCGTCGCGGGCTTTGGTTTTTTCAAGGTCGACCGCGGAAACAGGGAGTTGCAGACTGGAGCCTGTCGTGCTCGTGAATTTGACGTAGCCATCTTCGACTTTATACTCACCTTGGTAGGCTAAAAGCTTGCCGTTCTTCATGACCAACTCGCCCGGAGTAAACGCCCAGAGAAGCACCATGATCGCCAACATGTATCCTCCGTCTAGATTCGTAGGGCCGAATCTCTTTTTGCTTTCTTCGAAATAAAATAGGGGGCTCGGTCATCTGTGAGCCCTATCACAAGATAAGGTGGAGACTGTCCGCTGTCAAGTAAAGCATGGATCGGTTTGGCTATTGCCATGGATTCCAGCGAGTATTCTGGAGGGCGAGGATTGCGGGTATTTCAAATTTCCGAACAGGAAATTGCTGGACAGCCACGGTGAATTCCTGTATTTCCAGCGCTTGCCGCCTTGATCATGGGCCGCCCGGTCCTGTATCGTTAAGGTGGGGTGGATGCCCGAGGATCGCCGAGCGCGGGAGAAAAAAAATTGCCTTCCTTGTACGTTCACGTGCCCTTCTGTCGCAAACGTTGCGCCTACTGCCATTTCGCGGTCAAGGTCCTTCATCCCCGCAGTCAGCCGCAGGCCCATCATCGGCGCTACTTAGAGGCCTTGGCTGTCGAGGCGGGCACTAGGAGCAAGCGTGCGGCGCCCTTCGATACCGTCTTTCTCGGTGGCGGCACGCCTTCGCAACTGGGGCTAGCGGGTCTGGCGCGGGTTTTAGTTATTATTCGAGACCAATTCGAACTCGCACCTGGGTGTGAGCTCAACCTCGAGGTCAACCCCGAGGATGCGGATGCCGATTTCATGGCAGGCCTAGCGGCGTTGGGCTTTACCCGCATCTCCTTTGGCGTGCAAAGCTTTCACGATCCCAGCCTGGTTGCGATTGGGCGCGGTCACTCCGGTGCCCAGGCCCAAGCGACAGTGGCCCGAGCCCCGCGCTTTGCCCACGGCCTCAGTTTCGACTTGATCCTGGGCCTGCCATACCAGACAGAAGCGACGCTGGCCCAGGACCTGGCGACGATCCTCGAGCTTGACCCGGATCACGTCTCACTCTACATGCTGGAGCGCGACTTGCCCACGCCGCTCGACAAGCGCAGCGCGCGCCTGCCGATGCCCAGCGAGGACGAGCAGGCCGATTACTACGAGCAAGTGCGGGAAACACTTGGGAATGCCGGCTACGAGCATTACGAGATCAGCAACTTCGCCAAGCCAGGCAAGCGCTGTCGCCACAACCTGGTCTACTGGCAGTGCGGCGACTACCTTGGTCTGGGTCCGGGCGCGGTCGGGCGCCTGGGCCTCGATCTGTTCACCAACCACGAACAGCTGCATCCCTGGTCACAAGCGGTTGCCGCCCAGGGCCACGGGCTGGCCTCCCACGAGCGCTGGACGGAAAATCGCCTCCACCAGGAACGCCTGGTCCAGGGCATGCGCCTGGCCGAGGGCGTGCCACAGGCCTGGCTGGACGAAGCCCTTTTGGCCCGGCTGGTACCCTGTTTCGAGGCCGGTCTGTTGGACTGGCAGGCGGGACGCTTGCGTTTGAGCGCGCGCGGCCAGCTGCTCGGCAACGAGGTCTTTCAACGGCTGATCGACTGACCACAAGTTTCCAACCTGCCAAACACCCGAGTGCTGCTAAACTGAAGCCCCAGAAACGAGCGAGCGAGGAGTGCGGCGATGGATGAAGTCAAGGCCCGAGGACTGGAGCTGAAACTGCCACCGATCGTGGTGGAACTGGCCAATATCGGTTGTATGTGGCTGCTCGTGCAGCTGTTCCCCAGCTGGCACTGGCAGGGCTGGCTGATGAACCTATTGGCCTGGGCCTTGGTCTTTCTGGGCTTGGCCTTCCTGCTGCCCAGCGCTAGCCTGTTCCAGCGCATGGGCACTTCGGTCAACCCAATGCGGCCCCAAAACGCCTCGACCCTGGTGGTCGGCGGCCTCTACCGCTTCACCCGCAACCCCATGTACCTGGGTTTTCTGCTGATCCAAATCGGCGTCGCCATCTTCTTTCACAATTTCGCCAGCTTCCTGGCGGTGCCGCTGTTCGTCCTCTATATGACCCGCTACCAAATCATCCCCGAGGAGCGCTTCCTGGCAGCCAAGTTCGGCGACGCCTACCTGGCCTACAAGCAGCGCGTCCGCCGCTGGTGCTGAGCGGGCGATTATGCGGCCGCCTTGCGCCCCGTTTGGCATCCTGGTCCTGACTGCGACTGCGCAAATTTGGAATTTGCGCTACAATCCCTTGGGCGACCTGCGCCCCGTTTGGCATCCTGGTCCTGACTGCAACTGCGCAAATTTGGAATTTGCGCTACAAACCCTTGGTCGACTTGCGCCCCGTTTGGCATTCTGGTCCTGACTGCAACTGCGCAAATTTGGAATTTGCGCTACAAACCCTTGGTCGACTTGCGCCCCGTTTGGCATCCTGGTCTTGACTGCGACCAGCGCAACTTTGGAAGTTGCGCCACATCGGTTTTTCCCAAGTGGGTCGTGCTGGTGTCCCCGGCCTGTGATTTTTCTCACCGCTTTGGTTGGGGCGTGGGCGCTTGCTTGACGGTGGACGGGCGGCTTGGTACGATTCTGAGTTTTGATTCGGGGTCTTTTTGCCCCGCTCGGTCCGTTTGGGCACGTCGCCCGTTGGCCTTCGCTTTCTGCCGCGCCTTGGCCCAGGTTTCCCTGGTGTGGGGGCGGTCTCACCCTTGCGTTCCAGGGAGGCTCCCTCATGGTCCTGTCGGCACTCTTACTCTCTACGTTCTTGTTCCAGTCGGACCAGCTCTCGCTGACCCGCTTCGAGATGGAGCGTTCCGGCCTGCGGCTCGAACCCGCCAAGATGGCCGTGCTGCTGGACCCCGATGGCCCACCCCTGGTCTTCTCGCTCTCCTTTGGCGGCGCACTCGACGCCGATGCCCGCTTTAAAGCTCAGCTGGTCGGGCCCGGCCTGGCCACGCCCCATGCCGTCGACGTGCCCGCCTCCGCCAAACGCATCGTCCTGGACCGCGCCCTGTTCACCGAGGAGGGCGCCTACCGTCTGCTCAATGTGCGCCTCGAGCGCAACGGCCAGGTGCAGGCCTTCGCCGAGCCCAAGAACGCCGAGATCCAGGTGGCCGAGAACTTCCTGGTCTCCGAGGTCCAGGTCAAACCCCTGAGCCAACAGGACCTGATTGACCGCGGCTACCTTTTCAGCCAGGACGACTACTTTTCAGTGGAATTCTCCCTGGCGCTGACGATTGGCAGCCAGGAGGAGACGATCACGGTCCCGGTCGCCTATCCCAAGAAGAACACCGAGAGTTTCGAGCCGATCGTGCTGGAAGACCCGTTCAAGCCCTACGTGCGCATGCTGGCCTTCAAGCGCCTGCCCGACGAGGGCTCGATGCTGCCCGGCTATCTGGACGACCCGCCCGCGACCCAGAACTATATCCCCGGCCTGATCCTGATCCCCGGCAACTTCAACTACCTGCGCAGCCATTTCGAGGTCACCTGTCTGGTCCTCAACGCCGCGCCCGAAGGCTTCGACGTCAAGGTCGACCAGCTCCAGGCCCGCCTCAAACTGCCCGATCCCAGCCGCTTCGGCCACCCGCTCTCGGTCACGGAATCGGTCCAGAAACCGATGGTCGCCCGCGGACCCGACGGCACGCTGGGCACGGCCGACGACCGGCCCTACATCCTGCCTGGCGAAAAGGCCGAGGCCAGCTACGTCGTCATCGGCAACATCCCCGGCATGTACGATGTCGAGATCGAGGTTCAGGGCAAGATGGCCCTGCAGGGCGAGCTGCTCGACGTCACGACGGTCTCCAAGGGCCAGATCTTCGTGCGCTCGCCGGAGTTCTCGGCCGACTTCGACCACCCCGACGCGGTCGCCCAGGACGAGTCCTACGACCTGCGCTTGACGATCACGAACCGCGGCGAGATCCCGCTGGAGGGCTTCTCGATCACGCTCGACCCCGACGAACTGGTCGGCGTCACGCTCAACAGCCACCCGGTCCAGTCGCCCGGCTCGATCCCGGTCGGCGGTGCGGGCACGGTCAGTTGGAACCTCACGGCCAAGACCTCGGGTCGGGTCATCTCCGCCTACTACAAGGCCGACGGCGACGTGCCCGGCGCGCTCCACCTGCGCACCGGCGTCGGCGACCTGGGCCAGAAACTCAGCCCGTTCGTGCTGCACTTCCCCGAGATTTTCTACGAGCAGTTCGGCGCGGAACTGGGCGCCCAGCTGCGCCGCTTGGCCAAGACGGGCCTGGATTTCTCGCAGATGCGCGCCGACGAGCTGCCCCAGGGCATCGCGCCGGTCTCGCCGTCTGCCGTGCGCGAATTCAACAAGCTGATCACCGGCGTGGCCAAGAGCGCCGATTACGGCGCCGATGACCGCGAGCAGTGGGTGCGCCTGTTCGAGCTCTGGACCCGCAGCGTGCGCGAGTACGCGCCCCTGGACGCGGTGCGCCGCCAGATGGTCAGTCAGGGCCTGGGCGACCAGGAGGGCGCGTTCGCCCGCGCCTTTGCCTCGGCCTTCGCCGGCGCCTCCGACAACGATGTCCTGATCGCCATCGCCCGCGAGGTCGAGACGGCGCCGAACCTGTTCGTGGCCCTGGTGCGCAGCGATGCCGACGCCGAGCTGCGCCTGCTCCAGGGCGGCCTCAGCGACGCCGGCACCACCCGCGATGTGCCATTCTCGGCAATGCTCGACCTCGGCGACCACCGCCGCCTGGTCTGGGTCAGCGGCGGCAGCGAGACGCCGGTCCTGGTCCTGGCCCCCAAGCTCGCCGGTACCAGCCTGACGGCCCAGGTCAGCGCGTTGTTCCCCTCCAGCGACGGCCAGCGCCACCTGCTGGCGGGCGCGGCCGGTGTCGCGGGCGGCGCCGAGCTACGCATGGACTTCGATCCGTCCGCGGGCCTAGCCCGGCTGCTGCCGGCCGGCGCCGCGCCGCTGGTGCTGCGCGGTCAGGAACTGGCGCCCAAGCCGATGGCGCTCGTGCTCGCCGCCCAGGCGGACGGCAAGCTGCTTGCGGAGGCCGACGCCTACGGTCGCGACTTCATCTTCAGCTTCTCGCGCGCGTTGGACCTGGCGAGCCTCGACCCGATCGAGGAGCACCTCTTCATCAACGGCGAGCCCGCCGTCGACGCCGCGCTCCAGGTCGACGGCCGCACGCTCGTGGCCTCCTCGCGCATGCCGCTCGGACCTTACTTCCCGATCAGCTACGAACTGCGCGGCGCCCGCGCCAAGGACGGCCAGGTCCTGCCCGACCAGGTCGGCAGCCTGCAGGGCTCGTCCTGGTACACCGGCGTCTCGATCCTCGGCCGCATCGTCGACCGCAACGGCTCCGACCTCAGCGCGGCCGTCGTCTTCCACTGGCGCCTCGTCGAGGGCGAGGGCTGGCTGATCTTCGACAAGACCAAGCTAGACGCCAACGGCGAGTACCTGTTCGAATTCTCGCCCTGGCGCCCGTTCGCCGAGAAGGCGGACGAGGTGCGCCTGCGCATCGGCGTGCTGCTGGCCGACGGTCGCTACGAGGAACGCGAGTTCGCGCCGCGCGGCGCCGGCCAGCGCATCGTCGCCGACTTCGCCTTCCTGCAGCAGGGCGAGGTGCGCGGCCACGTGCGCGCCCTGGACGGCACGCCGGTCGCCAATGCGACGGTCTATGCCGTCAACCAAAATAATGAATTATCCGCCGTCCTGACGACCACCGACGAGCTGGGCGCCTTCCGCGCGCCCGGTCTCGAGGTCGGCCCGATCCTGGTCAAGTCCGCCTATCAGGCGATCGTCGGCTATGCCTCCGGCTACCTGACCCAGACCAACTCGCCGCTGACGGTCGACGTCGTCGTCAACAACCCGCGGGCGACGATCCAGGGCAAGGTCCAGGTCATGCGCGACGGCGTGGCCACGCCGCGAGAGGGCGCCTTTGTGGCCTTCCTGCTGCAGAACGGCCTAGCCGCGACCTTGCAATACGGCCAGCGCTCCTTTCCCTACACGACGATTACCCAAACCGCCGCCGACGGCAGTTTCCGCCTCGACGACGCACCCGCCGGCAACGGCTTCTTCTGGGTGCTGGACCCGACCTACGGCTACTTCGAGCGCCTGATCACCCTCGAGAGCGGCGAGGTGGCGACCCTCGACCACAGCTTCGACGGCACGCCCACGCCAACCGGCACCGTCAGTGGCCGCGTGCGCACCAGCCAGGGCGCCGTCATCGCCGGCGCCAGGGTCACCGCCGACGGCCAGTCCACCACCAGCGACGCGACCGGCTATTACGAGCTGCCCTACCTGGCCCGCGGCCGCACCCACACGCTCTCGGCCCAGCACCCCGACTACGGCGGCGGCAGCGCCGGCGTCGACCTCGACCGCCCGCGCATCGACGGCATCGACATCGTCCTACAGGCGCCGATCCAGCTCTCCGGCCGCTATGAGGACGTCAACGGCAACCCAATCGCCTACGCCTTCATCTACAAGCCGCCCTATGGCTTCGTCTTCCGGCCCCTGGCCCAGACCGACGCCTTTGGCAACTGGCACGCCACCATCACCGAGACCGGCACGTTCGACATCACCGCCATGGACACGCCGCGCATCGCCGCCGTCACCGGGCTGACGATCACCGAGTCCGGCGCCAGCAACATCGTCCTGCGCCAGTGGCCGACCACCCGCCTGAGGGTGCGCCTGGTCGACGAGAGCGGCCACCCGGTCGTCGGCAAGGTCGATCTCAAGTCGATGCGGCCCAGCCCGTTCACGCTCAGCTTCGGCGTGCCCTACCTGACCGACACCCATGTCGACTTCTTCACCGATACCCAGGGCGAGCTGACCTTTAGGGACCTCAACATCGGCGCCTTCGAGGTCTTCGGCCACACCGGCCAGCTGGGCGAGACCGAGATCTTCAAGGGCACCCTGGCCGTCGTACCCGAGGGCGGCGAGCCGCAAACGGTGACCCTGGTCTTCCCGACCACGCTCGAACCGGCCAATCTGTTCGGCAAGGTCTTCGACATCGACGGCGTCTCGCCCGCGCCCCAGGGCACTATTGTCCAGGTCACCGGCCCCGGCATCAAGGCCTCCGCCTTCGTCGACGCCCTGGGCCAGTACCGCTTCGACAGCCTGGTCAAGACCTCGACCCCCGTGCGCCTGAGTGTAATCGCCTCGCATCCGGACCTGGGCGTCTACGACACCGCCTGGTTCGACCTGCACCAGGACCTCAATTTCCGCTACGACCTCTCGCTCAAACGCCAGGGCAGCGCCCAGGTGCGGGTCATCAACGGCGACGGCACGCCTGCCGACTATGCCGCCGTGCAGATCTCCTACCGCGATGTGACCTACGTCCCGCCCGAGGAAGGCGACGTCTTTGGCCTGTTCTCCGAGACCCCGATCACCGAGCAGGCCCAGATCACGCCTGACCACCAGGTCCTGACCTTCACCGGCATCCCCCAGGGCGAGTTCACCGTGCGCGCCAACGCCGGCAACGGCCTCGTTGGCCTGCGCGGCTTCGTAATCCCGACCGAGAACCGCGTGCTTGAGGCGACCGTCCAGCTGGAGGCTTCCTCCTCGATCGCCGGCGTTTTCCGCGACCACGACGAGGCCGCCATCGCCGACGCCGAGGTCCAGCTGCGCGAGGGCAACCGCCTGCTGCAGCAGCATGTTACCGGCAACCAGGCCGAGGCCGGCCGCTTCCTCTTCGACGGCCTGCCAATGCGCGACTACGCGCTCTACGGCGTCGACCCGGCCACGGCCTTCGAGGCCAACCTGGCCGTGACCACCTCGCCCTACCAGCCCAATCCCGAGGTCGTGCTGCGCCTCGACCCGATCGCCCACCTTGAGGGTCTGGCCAGCTTCAACGGCCAGCCCGTGCCCAACGCCACCGTCACCGTCACCAGCCGCGGCCGCAAGATCATCACCGGCTCCGACAGCGCCGGCATCTACCGCTACCGCAACCTGCCGCTCGGCGACTACAGCCTCGAGGCCGAATCGCCCGCCGTCTTCGGCAAGGTCAAGACCGGCCTGACCCTGAGCGAGGCGTTTGCCACCCGCCGCTTCGACGTCAGTTTCGGCGTCGTCCGCGACGTCGACCTGAGGGTCACCGGCTCCGACGGCGCGCCCGCCGCCAACGTGCTGGTCACCGCCGAGAACCTGGGCTATACCCAGGTCGTCGGCAACAGCGCCTATACCGGCGCCGACGGCGTCGCCCACCTGACCGACCTGCCGCTCGGCACCTACCGGGTCAGCGGCCAGCACCCGACCGAGGTCGTCGAACTGGACGAGCGCTTCACCATCACCGAGGCCGACCAGGCGCCGATCGAGCGCGCCGTCGCTTTCCGCGGCTACGGCCAGATCCATGGCCTCGTCAGCGACACTAGCGGCCAGCCGCTCGAGCACCCGGTCCACGTCAACCTGCGCTACATCGTCAACTACACCCGCCAGAGCCCGACGATCACCACCGATCCCACGGGTGCCTGGCGCATCTCGCGCATCCCCATCGGCACGCCGGTCACGATCACCGCTTACAACCAGGAGACCCAAGAGGTCGCCACCGCGACGGTGACCCTCGGCCACCACGGCCAGGACCTGGAACACAACCTCAGCTTCCGCACCAGCACCTATGTCAGCGGCACCGTGCGCACCCTCGACGGCGCGCCCGCGGTCGGCGCCGAGGTCTGGATCACCCAGCCCTACTACCTCAAGACCACCACCGACGGCCTCGGCCAGTTCTTCCTGCGGCCCGTGCTCGAAGGCCAGACCACGATCTACGCTCGCGACGCCACCAGCGCCCGCCAGGCGGCCGTGCCCGTCACCGTCGCCGTCGTCGACGGCCTGCCCGTGCCCGTGCGCGATCTCGACGTCGTCCTCAGCGGCGTCGCCGCGGTCACCGGCAGCGTCAGCTACAGCGATGGCTCGCCCCTGCGGACGGGCAGCGTCGTGCTCGAAATCCCCGCCCTCAAGAGCACGCTCTCGACCCTGATCTTCGGTGACGGCAGCTACCACTTCGACCAGGTGCCGCTGGGCGCCTACCGCATCCACGCCCACGACCGCAAGTACGACAAGGACAGCGCCGTCGTCGAGGCATCCGCCAGCACCGATGGCCAGCTGCTGACCCAGAACCTGCAATTCGAGCCCAGCTACCAGCTGACCGGCCGGCTCTATGCGGTCGACGGCCTGACCCCCGTTGAGGGCGGCCTGGTCGAGCTCTGGCGGCCCCGTCCCGACCGGCCCGACCGCTACGACCTGATCTACGCCGCCACTAGCAATCAGGACGGCTACTTCGTCGTCGAGCACGTCTACCCCGGCCCCTACCGCATCGAGGCCGAGGACCCCAATCTCGAGGGCTTCTACGAGTCCAGCCACCTGATGCAGAGCCAGGACATGAACCGCGACGTCCAGCTGGTCTCGCGCGCCTGGCTGCTCGGCAGCCTGACCGACGCCCACGGCCGGCCCTTCACCTCCGGCTCGCTGACCTTCACCCAAAACGGCCGCATCTTGAGCGGCCAGGTCGCCGTCGACGGCAGCTTTCGCTTCGACGACTTGGCGCCCGGCCCCTACAGTCTCAGCTACTCGGTCGCATCCGGCTGGATCGAGGGCAGCCTGACCGGCCTGCTCAGCGGCGGCGCCAACAGCCTGCCGATCGCCACCGCCGCGACCGCCGCGATCACCGGCCGCGCCATCCTCGTGCGCGATCCGGCCGCCAAGCCTGCCGTCACTTTTGTGCAGAATAACCGCAGTCGCAGCGTCGGCCTCAACGCCTCCGGCGACTTCGTCTTGGACCCCGTGCCCGTCGGCTCGCCGTTCCAGATGGTGCTGACCTACGGCAGCGTGCGCCGCAGCGAAAACGTCACAATCTCCGGCGACACGGACCTGGGCACGACCTATCTTGATGCCAACCCGCCCACGATCGGCTTTGCCGGCGCCGGCGGCACGATCACGGGCCTGCCCTATGACCTCGACTTCGCCATTGCCGAAACCGATCCCCAGTCCAGTTGGGACGGCCCGGCCAGCCGCGTCTGGGTCAATAACCGCGAGATCACGAGCCTGTTCAGCCGCTCCGCCGGCGGACTTGGCGCGCATCTGGAGCGCTTGCCCGACGGCTTTGCCCTGGGCGCGAACACGCTGAAAGTCGAGGTCCGCAACCTGCACGGCGCCGTGCGCCAGGTCAGCTACCCGCTCGAGGTCGCGCTCAGCGGCGTGAGCCTGACGGTCCAGCTCAAGCAGGGCAGTGCGGCCACCAGCGGCCAGGTCCGTTTCGCCGACGGTGCCTGGACCAATACCAACGCCGCCGGTCAGCTGACTTTGAGCGGCGTCCTGCCCGGCGTCTACACGCTCAAGGGCCGCAGCGCCAGCGGCGGCAAGCGCCTGCGCTACACCGTCGGCACGGAGATCAACCAGTACGTCGACCTGAGCCTGGCCGCAGTCGGCACCTACACGGGTCGCGTGCTCGACCTGGCCAGCCAGCCCGCTGCTGGCGCGAATGTCTCGATCGGCGACCAGAGCGAGCTGGCCGACGCCAGCGGCAACTATGTCTTCGACCTGCTTCCCTTGGGCAGCCACAGCCTGCTGGCCGCCAAGGACGGCACCCTGGGCTATCGCGCCGGCGCCAACCTCAGCGCCCAGGGCCAGATCATCAGCGGCCAGGACGTGAACCTGGCCGGTGTCGGCCAGGTCGGCGGCCATGTCTACGACGACGACGGCAGCACGCCGATCGCGGGTGCCCGTGTCCAGCTGCGCTATCCCGGTCTGCCCGACAGCCTCGGGCAAGAGGTCAGCAGCAGCGCCGATGGCAGCTTTGCCTTCAGCGGGGTCATGGCTCGCGCCCTGCACCTGCAGGTCACGCATACCGCCACCGGTCGGGTCGGCGCCGCCGACGGCGAGCTGGTCGGCCACGGCAGCCAGCTGGCACTGGACGTCCTGCTCGAGCCCGCCGGCAACCTCCACGCCACGGCCGGCAGCGGCTACAGCTTCAACGCCACCACCGCCGCCGACGGCAGCCTGACGATCGCCAACATGCCCTACCGCGGCTACCACCTCAGCGCCGAGTTTTCCGGCCACTTCCAGTACCTCAGCCAGGACATCGTCGTCGACCGCGACGAGCTGGACCTGGGCACCCTGCAGCTGGTCGTCGACAACGCGCCCAGCGTGGCCGCCTTCGGGCTCGGCGCCAGCTACGACCTGACCACCCAGGCCTCCGTCCACCTGACCCTCGACGACGACCGCCAGGTCCAGCGCTACCGTATCATTTATAATGGGGCCTTTAGTGCCGACATCACCCGCTACCTCTACGCCGCCCATTACGACGCATCCGTCTCGCCCGGTTTGCCCACCAACGCGGCCGAGGGCCTGGTCAACTGGACCCTGATCGCGATCGACCAGCTGGGCCAGGAGACCCGCGTCAGCGGCACCACGACCCTGGTCTGGAGCGGCGGCGGCCCGAGCTTGGCGATCACCGCCCCGGCCAACGGCACCAGCCTGATCGAGGGCGTGCCCCTGGCGATCGCCGCCAACGCCAGCGACCCCTCCGGCATCGCCGAACTGCGCGCCAGTCTGGCCGGCGTCGAGCTGGGTGCCGACACCAGCGCGCCCTACCAGTGGGCCACCTATGCGCCGGGAGTCGAGCAGAGCACTACCGTCGCCCTGGTCGTCACCGCCGTCAGCCGCCGCGGTCAGCAAACCGTCGCCCAATACGATCTCGTCGTCAACCCGATCGAGAGCGCCGGCGGCCCGACGATCGAGCTGCTGGCGCCGCTGCCCGGCGTGGCCCTGCCATTCTCCCTCGCTTCCGGCCTGCAGCTGCGCTACGCCGCCAGGGTCAGCGACAGCGACGGCCTGGAATCGGCCGAACTGCGCCTGGCCGGCAGCACGGTCCGCACCGTCAACCTCTCCGGCACCAGCGCCCTGATCGACCAGGTCGTGACCCTGCCCGCCAATCTGCGCGACAGCAGCGAACTCTTGGCCGAGCTGATCGTGCGCGATCAGGGCGGCAACCCCTCGATCGCCATCGCCCGCATCCACAACCTTGCGCTGGACGCCAACACCCATGTGGCCGAGGCCGGCAACCCCGTCGACCTGCGCGGCTGGGACGTGGCCCTGGACGGCAAGACGCTGGTCCTGGCCGGTGGCAGCCATGTGGTCGACGGCAGTCACGCCTTCGCCCAGGTCGTCCTGGTCAACGGCGCCAGCCTGAGCCAGACTGCTTCCACCGACGCCCAGCCGGCCCTGACCGAGCTGAGGGTCGACGGTGCCCTGGTCGTCGACTACGGCTGCCGCATCAACGCCGACCAGAAGGGTTTCAGCGCCATGCCGCCCGGTTTCGGCTACAGCGGCTGGCGCGCCAGCCACGGCGGCCTGGGCAAGGGCACGAGCGACCAACGCCTGCTCTACGGCTCGCCCTTCGAGCCGCGCATGCCCGGCAGCAGCCGTGGCGGCGGCGCGCTCCACCTC
>CAYRFM010000067.1:0-44110 GCA_964423555.1 uncultured Holophagae bacterium
CTCGCGATTTTTTTCGGACGGGTTGTTCAGGTGAACTTGGCCTCGCGATTTTTTTCGGACGGGCTGTTCAGGTGAACTTGGCCTCGCGATTTTTTTTGGACGGGCTGTTCAGGTGAACTTGGCCTCGCGATTTTTTTCGGACGGGCTGTTCAGGTGAACTTGGCCTCGCGATTTTTTTTGGACGGGCTGTTCAGGTGAACTTGGCCGTTACAGGCTTTACAGCCACGAAGAACACCCCAAGGTGTGCTCATGAGATCGCGGGCCAGTCCATCCACCCAAAAACCGGATGAACCCTTTTTTATGCTCGGGCCATGGAAATCTGACACAGCCCCCCGTAGCGATGATATAAACTCCCCAAGCTTCGAAACTCGCGTCCAAGCGCCGCGACCCGCCCTGCCTCGACGACCCTTCGATTCCTGACCTGAGGCCGCACCGCGTCGAACTTGCCGTACTTTCCGCGATTCGAATTCCGGCGGCAGCTGCCGCCGAGAGACCAGGGCATATACCCGATCCATCGGGTGTCCTGGTTGCCAAGAAGAAGACATGGAGTTCGCCTTGAATTTGCACTTTATTGAAGGTGCCGGAGGTCTCGTTCGCCTTCGCACCCTGATCGCACTGTTTCTCATGATCGGCACCCTGACCGCCAACGCCGGTATCCCCACCGGCTACTACGATGCCACCAGCGGCAAAAGCGGCCAGGCCCTGGCCACCGCCCTGCACGAGATCATCGACGGCCATACCCGCTATCCCTATACCAGTAGCGGCACAGACACCTGGGACCTGCTGGCCGCAGCCTGCGAGTACCCCGGCAACGCCAACTACGTCCTGACCATCTACAAGAACGAGCCCAAGCCCAAGAGCGACCACAACCAGGGCACTGGCTGGAACCGCGAGCACACCTGGGCCAAGTCGCTGGGCTTTCCCGAGGACGTCGCCTGTAACTACCCCTACACCGACGCCCACCACTTGATGGCCGCCGATTGGGACTACAACAGCGCCCGCAGCAACAAGCCCTTCGACAACTGCACGAGCGGTTGCACGGAATACCCGGCCGTCAACGGCAGCTCCTCCAACTGGACCAACGCCACCACCTGGGAGCCTTGGGACGACGTCAAGGGCGACATTGCCCGCGCCATGTTCTACATGGCCGTGCGCTATAACGGCGGCACCCACGGCGGCACCGGCTGTGCCGAACCGGACCTGCGCCTGACCTCCGACCGCGCCCTGATCCAGCAGTTCAGCACCAATCAAAGCGTTGGCTACATGGGCATCCTCTCGACCCTGCTGACCTGGCACAGCCAGGACCCGGTCGACGGCTACGAGCAAGCCCACAACGACATCGTCTACGGTTTCCAAGGCAACCGCAACCCCTTCATCGATCATCCCGAATGGGTCCAGTCGATCTTCGGCGGCGGCGACGGCAGCGGCGGCACCACTGGTGGCGGCGGTGGCGGTGGCGGTGGCGGCACCGGCGCAATCTGGATCAACGAGTTGCACTACGACAACGCCAGCACCGACGTCGCCGAGGGCGTCGAGGTGGCCGGCCCGGCCGGCACCAGCCTCAGCGGCTGGCAACTGGTGGCCTACAACGGCTCCGGCGGCGCCAGCTACTTGACCGTCAACCTCAGCGGCACCCTGGCCAACCAGAGCAACGGCTTCGGCACTGCCTTCTTCGCCATGAGCGGCCTGCAGAACGGCTCGCCCGACGGCATCGCCCTGGTCAACGCCAGCGGCACCGCTGTCGAGTTCATCAGCTATGAGGGCAGTTTCACCGCCACCAACGGTCCCGCCAACGGCATGACCGCCAGCGATATCGGCGTCGCCGAGGCCGGCGCCGTCAGCGGTCAGAGCTTGCAGCTGGGCGGTAGCGGCAGCAATCGCGCCGCCTTCCAATGGCAGGCCGAGCGCACCGCCACGGCCGGCGCCGTCAACGGCGGCCAGAGCTTCACCGGCACCAGCGCCAGCTGGACCGTGCTCAACCTCAACACCTTCGAGTCCAGCCTGGGCGGCTACAGCGACGGCGGCGCCGACTGCGCCCGCGGCGCCTATAGCGGCTACGCCCATGGTGGCAGCTACAGCGTGCAGCTGCGCGATGACACCGGCGCGACCGCCTCGCTGTACACCACCAGCTCCTACAACTACACCAGCTACAGCCAGTTGCGCATCAGCTTCTGGTTCAAGGCCAACAGCATGGAGAACGGTGAGGACTTCTACATCGAGTTCTACCAGAACGGCAGCTGGGTCGTGATCGACCAGTGGATCGCCGGCACCGACTTCACGAACGGCAGCTTCGTCAATGCCCAGGTCGTGCTCGATAGCCCGACTTACAACTTCGCCAGCTCGCGTTTCCGCATCCGCTGCGACGCCTCCGACGACACCGACACCATCTATGTCGACGATCTAGAAGTTGCCGGACTTTGACGCCTTTGGGCGCGCCGATGCATTTGGCGCGCCCTTTGTTCTTTCCAGCTCAGTTAGGCATTTACAAGGAGCTGCCTAACGGCTACCCTTTTGGGTGGCAGAACTGACTCCTGGAGTGGCCGATGGATCCCATGCACTACCGTCGCTTCGTAACCGCTCTGGCGATGTTATTGCTACTCGTGCCTCCCAGTAGACTTGGTCACCACCTAGCGACCTACCACGCGCTCTGGCACGATGGTTTTGCCCAGCGTCCGCAAGCAACCCACCAGCACCTGGCGCATCACCACGATCGCGACCACGGTTCACAGCTTGCACACGACGATCACGATCAAGCCGACGCTCGCTCGCACCATGCCCACCAGCATCGTGCCCCCGAACAGGACCCCACGCCGGGACATCCCCCTCATTCGGCCAGTGACCACGAGGGGCCGCTCCTGTGCCACACCAAAACGTCGGTTGCCGCTACCCTGGTGATCACGTTGGCGCCTCTGGCTCAGACCTCGCGCGCGTTTCCAAACGAGTGCATCTGGATCCCATCAGCGGATATCTACCCCCGCAAGCCACCGGCTCGCGCCGCGATCAAAGGTCGAGCACCCCCCTTCTCTTCTGTCGTTTGAACTTCAGTTTTTCCGACATGATTGAGATACAGGAGTGTTAGCCATGCGCAAGTTAGGCCTGCTGCTGGTTCTGGCGTGCTGTTTGATGCAGTGCCGGAACGGAGTCCCGCCCGCCGTCGAGGCGGAGCAAGAATTGGAACCGACCCGAGTCACCCTTTGGGACGCGGACGTTGAACTGTTCATCGAGTACGAACCCTTCATCGCCGGCGCGCCCACCCGCTTCGTCACCCACGTGACCCACCTGGACGGCTGGCGCGCCCGCGACCAAGGCGAGATTCGCATCGAGCTCTCCAAAGAGGGAGCTCAACCGCTCGAAGTCGTGGTCGACAAGCCCGCCCGTCGGGGCATCTACCTGCCCGACCTGACGTTCCCCAGCGCCGGCCTGTGGCGGGTCGACGTCCAGGTCCCCATCGCCAACGGATTCAGCACCCAGACCCTGCCCTACGTGACCGTCTATCCGTCCAGCGACGCGATCGCCGGGCCGTCCACGGAGGCCACCTCCGCTCCAGAAGCCATCTCCTTCCTCAAGGAACAACAGTGGATCATCCCTTTCGCCACCGAGGCGGTGGCGCTTGGCAGCTTCCGCGCCTCGTTCACGACGACGGGCCGAATCGTGCCAAAGGCCGGCGGCATGGCCGTCGTCCAAGCCCCTGTCACCGGCCGCATTTTGCCCGCGGCAAACTTTCCCTTCCGCGGTGCTGAGGTCACCAAGGGCAAGCGCCTCGCCTCGCTCCTGCCACGACCTGAGCAAACCCCTGACCCTTCCGCGTTTGCTCTGGCAGTCACGCGCGCGGAGCAGCGCCACGATTTCGCAACCAAGGAACTGACCCGCATCCAGAACTTGTTCGAACAACAGGCCGTCCCCGAGAACCGCTTGCGTCAGGCCCGTTTCGAGGCCGATCAAGCGCAGATCGAATGGACCCAGGCCCAGGCTCGACTCAAGCAATTTCAGGCCCTGCAAACAGAAGGCGCCACGCCTGAGCAGGCGCTGGCGATCACCGCTCCCCTGACCGGCACCCTACTCGATGTCCAAGCAGTGCCCGGCGGGCTGGTCTTCGAGGGCGCCCAGCTGTTTCGCATCGCCGACATCCGCGAGGTCTGGCTGGAATGCGCCATCCCCGAGGCCGATCTACACAAAATCGCCAAGGCTGCGGGTGCCTGGTTCACCGTGACCGGCCTAGAGGGCAACTTCGAGACCGACAACCGCCGTTCGGGCCCGGTCGTCGAAGCGGCCGAGATCGATCCACAGCGCCGAACCTTGGCCCTGACGTTCGCGGTTGCCAACCCTGAGGGCACCCTCAAAATCGGCATGGCCGCCAAGGTTGCCGTCACCACCGGCGAAACCGCCTCTGGACCTGGCGTTCCCGCTTCCGCCCTGATGGATGAGAACGGTTTGCCCATCGTCTACGTCCAAAAGGACGGCGAAGCGTTTGAACGCAGAAGGGTCACCCTGGGCCTGCGGGACGGCGATACCTATCAAGTCACCTCCGGCCTTGCCGTCGGCGAGCGCATTGTCACCAAGGGAGCCTATCAGATTCGTCTGGCCAGTACCTCCACGAACCAAGCCGGCCCCGGCCACGTGCACTGAGGTGAGCCATGATCGCCCTTTTCTTGTTTCAAGTGCCCTTCCTATGCCTCGCCTTCGCGGGACAGGACCCCTCCACCCTGGACATCACCCAAGCGTTGCAGCTCAGCCAATCCCAACCTGACTTCATCGCGGTCCTGAACAGCCATCAGGCCCTCGCGGACCAGGAACTCCTCCGGCGCGCCACCTGGGACAACCCACAGCTGGAAGTATCCACTGAACACATCAGCCCCACCGACACTCGCGAAACACTGCTTGCCGTCTCTCAGCGCATCGAACTGTTTGGCACGCGCACGGCCCGCGTCGCGGCGGCCGAACAGCTGGCCCGCGCTACCACCATGGCCAACCAGGATCGCGGCCAGCAACTCAAGACCTTCGTGCAACAGCGCTTTTATCAAACCCTGCTGCTCCAGCAACGCCTCGACATCTGGGAAACCTGGCAAAACCACATGACCCGGTTTGAGGCCATCGTCGCCAAGCGTGAACAGGCCGGCGAGGTCTCTGGCTACGACCGTCGCCGCCTCTCGCGCGAAATGGCCGAGGCCCAAGTCATGATCGCCAGGGATCGTGCCCTCCATGCCAGTAGCTGGGAGCGCCTCCGCGCCCTTGTCCCAGTCGAAGGCACCCGCACGCTCGCCGGGCCCCTGCTACCTGCCCAACCCAGCCTCGCGCCCGACGTCGAACAGCTGCCACTGATGCGCGCCTTCGACGCCGAAATTGCTGCGGCCACTCTGGAAGCAAAGGCCGCCTCTCACTGGTTGCTGCCCGAACTGACCGTGACAGCAGGCATCAAAGAGGTCAGCTTGGGCGCGGATCGCGATCGCGGCTACTATCTGTCGACCACACTGCCGCTACCCATATTTGACCGCAAGCGCAGCGCAGTTGCCAAAGCCAAGGCCCAGGCCGAGCTAGCCCGCGCCGAAAAAGCGCGCGCCCTCACCGACGCCCGCAGTCACGGCCAAGCCTTGCAACGCCAACTGGCCGAGGACCTGACTGCCATTGAAAACTACCGCCTCCAGGCTCATTCCGTCTCCCTGGAGCTCGTCCACATCACCGAAACCGCCTATCGCGAGGGCGAGGCCGACCTGCTGGCCCTGCTCGACGCCTATCGCTCCCTGCGCGACGCCGACTTGAACCTCCTCGCTCTCGCCTCCGAGGCAAGGTCGCTCGCCATTGATTTTGAACGACTTGGGGGCTCCCTGTGATCGACAAAATCATCTGGCTCTCCCTCAACAACCGCATGGTCGTGATCCTCGCCTCCGCCCTCCTGCTGGGCTGGGGCGGCTACGAAGCGACCCGCATGCCCATCGACGTCTTCCCCGACCTGACCGCGCCCACCGTCACCGTCGTCTCCGAGGCCCACGGCATGGCGCCCGAAGAGGTCGAGGCCCTCATCACCTTCCCCATCGAAACCGCCCTCAACGGCGCATCCGGCGTTCGCCGCGTGCGCTCCGCCACCGGTGTCGGCATTTCCATCGTCTGGGTCGAGTTCGAATGGGGCACCGAAACCTATCATGCGCGTCAGGTCGTTTCCGAGAAACTGGTGCTCGTCCAGAGCCTGTTGCCGCCCGACATCGACCCCCCCATCATGACCCCCGTCTCCTCGATCATGGGCGAGATCCTGTTTCTCGCGCTGTCCTCGGAAAGCAAAAGCCCACTCGAGCTCAAGACTGCGGCCGATAGCTTGGTCCGCCGCCGCCTCCTGGCGGTACCCGGCGTTTCCCAAATCGTTCCGATTGGCGGGGAAACCAAGCAGTTCCAAGTCGTCGTCGATCCGGACCGGCTGGTCAGCCATGGCCTCACCCTCGACGAAGTGGTCGCAGCAGTCGGCTCGTCCAACCGCAATGCCTCCGCAGGCTTTTATCACGAAGGCGGGCGCGAGTTCCTCATCCAGGGCTTGGGCCGCGCCCAGGACCTGGAGGATCTCGGTGCCGTCGCCATCAAAACCGTGGCCGGCCAACCCATCCTCGTGCGCCAGGTCGCCGACGTCCAAATCGGCGCCGCGCTCAAACGCGGTGAGGGCTCCCACAACGGCAAGGACGCCGTCATCATCGGCATTCTCAAACAACCGGGCGCCAACACCGTCGCCCTAACCGCCACCCTCGACACCGTCATCGACGAACTGCAGGCTACCCTACCGGAAGGGATGACCCTGGACCGCCATATTTTTAGGCAGGCCAACTTCATCGAAGCCGCCATCGACAACGTCATGGGCGCGTTGCGCGACGGCGCGCTGCTGGTCGTGCTCATCGTCCTAATCTTCCTCGCCTCCGGGCGCGCCACCCTCATCACGACCCTGGCCATTCCCATGTCTCTGGTCGTCGCCGTGGTGGTCATGAAGCTCTTAGGCGCGACCATCAACACCATGACCCTCGGCGGGATGGCGATCGCCATCGGCGCCCTCGTCGACGATGCCATCATCGACGTCGAGAACGTGGCCCGGCGCCTTCGCGAGAATCTGGCCAGCCCCCAACCCCAACCGCTCCTCAACGTGGTCTTCCAGGCCAGTAAGGAGATCCGCGTATCCATCGTCTTCGCCACCCTGATCATCGTGCTGGTCTTCGTTCCGCTGTTCTTCCTCAGCGGCGTCGAGGGCCGCTTGCTGCGCCCGCTCGGCTTCGCCTACATCATTTCCCTGACCGCGTCGCTGATCACCGCCCTGACCTTGACGCCCGTTTTGTGCTCCCTATTCCTGCCCGCCTCACGCAGCTTGGCCCACATCAAGGAAGCCGCCTTGGTGCGCTGGCTCAAGGGCCTCTACCTGCCGATCCTGCGCGTCACCAGCCCGCGCTGGCGCACGGTTTCAGGCTTGTCCCTGATCCTGCTCGTCGCCGCCCTGGCGCTGATGGCCCAGTTCGGCAAGGCCTTTCTGCCCGACTTCAACGAAGGCACCCTGACCATCAGCGCCGTCACCCAGCCGGGCACCTCGCTCGAAGTTTCCCACCAGATGGGCCGCCTAGTGGAAACCATCCTGTTGCGCCAGCCCGAGGTTGTGTCCACCGCGCGGAGGACCGGACGGGCCGAACTCGACGAGCACGCGCAAGGCGTGAATGCCTCGGAAATCGACGTCACACTCGACCTCAAAGGCCAAGACAAAACCGCCTTCCTCGAACGATTGCGCAACGATTTGGCACTGGTTCCCGGCATGAATATCGTCATCGGCCAGCCCATCTCCCACCGCATCGACCACATGCTGTCTGGAACTCGTGCCAACATCGCCATCAAGATCTTTGGCTCCGAATTGTTGCAGCTGCGCCGTCTGGCGGAAAGCGTGCGCGCAGCCGCTGCCGCCGTGCCCGGCGTCGTCGACCTTTCGATCGAGCAGCAGGCCGACATCCCCTACCTCACCATGAAAATCGACCGGGAAGCCATCGCCAGGTACGGACTCACCGTTCAACAGGTCACCGACACTATGGAGACCGCGCTTGCCGGCAAAAAGGTCTCCGAACTGCTTGAGGGCCCTGCCGTCTTCGACCTGATCGTGCGCATGGATAGCCAGATCCTGGCAAGGCTCGAGACCCTCAGCCAGTTGCCCGTGACCACAGCGGGCGGCGCCCAGGTACCGCTCGGCGCACTCGTCACCATCGCCAAGGATCAAGGCCCCAACATGATCATGCGCGAGAACGCCCAGCGCGACATCGTCGTCATGTGCAATGTTGCGGGTCGCGACATTGGCGGCGTGGTCGGGGAACTGCGCGAAAAAATCGCGGCCGAGGTGGCTTTGCCTACGGGCTATCACATCCACTTTGGCGGTCAGTTCGAGAGCGCGGAAGCAGCTGCGCGAACGCTGCTCCTGGTCGGCGCCTTGGTCGTGCTCGGCGTCTTCATCCTGCTGCTGATGTCATTGGGCTCCAGCCGCGATGCCTTGCTGGTCATGGTCAACCTGCCCTTGGCCCTGGTCGGCGGCGTGGTCGGCGTTCAACTCAACGGCGGTGTCATGTCCGTGGCCTCAATCATCGGCTTCATCACGCTGTTTGGCATCGCCACCCGCAACGGCATTCTGCTGGTCTCCCACATTCACCACCTCATCCGCGAGGAAGGTGAGGACGACCGAGTGGCGGCGATCGAGCGCGCCTCGCTCGAGCGCCTCGCACCAATCCTCATGACCGCAGCCAGTGCCGCGCTCGCCCTCGTCCCCCTTGCCCTGAACGCGGACCGACCAGGCGGCGAGATCGAGGCCCCTATGGCGATCGTCATCCTATGTGGTCTTACCAGCTCCACCATCCTCAACCTGCTGGTCGTACCAGCCCTCTACCGGCGCTTTGGCGCATTGCGACCCTGAGCGAGCGGGCCGGCCATGGCCTTCCGCCCTTGTCCGGCCCACCCCTTGTTCAGCTGTGGTAATACAACAGAAATGAAATGACCGAACCCACGTAACAGGCCAGGCCCATGACCAGCAGGTAAAGCTCAAGCACGTAGAGCTGGGTCTTGTGCCGGCGATAGCGGATAATCGCCGCCAAGGTGCCGACATTGTCTTGGCCACGGGCCTGAGACACCCAGCGGATGCGGTTCGTGCCCAGCAACAGCACGATCATCGAAATCAGCACAAGCGTAATCCCGATCGCGATCGAGTAGCGCGAGAACAGGTTGGTCTCGGCGATCTTGGGTCCCGAGAAACCGGTGATCGTCAAGGTCAAGGTCCCAAGCGAGAGCAGGAACTGGGCGCGCGCCTGGATGACGTTGAACTGGTCGTGCAGAAAGTGCAGGCAGGCAGCCTGGGACCCCTCGAAGATCTCGAGCAGGTAAACGGCCTCGGCATCGGGATCAAGTAAAGTGGCATTGTACAAGGCACCCTCCTCAGTGGCGATCGCCCCAAAGCATAGCACAGGCGAACACGAGGCGGGATCAGGCTTGTGTCGCGGTTGGGGCAACAGGCCCACATGGCTTGCTGTGCGGGCGACTCACAGCAATCTGTGACTTTTGCTCACAGCTCGTTGATAACTAATCGACATTCACAGCGTTGACTTGTTGCGTATTAAGCCTTACCTTACACATTGTAGCGTACCGCTACGGTGTGGAATCTCGGCAACACCCGAACGTAACTGCCAGGTGAAAAACCACTTAGCCCTGGGTGTCACAGTCGACGACGCACGGAGTCGCGTCGCTGGCAAATACCGCTCATCCCCTATGAGCCAGGTATGACGTGCCAGCACTCCCAACCCAACAGCGCGACCCCGACCAGCGTTTTTCCGACCCTAGCGGATTTTATTGGGGGATAGGCTCCGTCTGGATCCATCCCCTATCTTTCTCCGTTTACGCCCTCATGTCAAGTCCAGGAGGCCCCCGTGATGACCCCCCAAATCAACCGCTGGAACCGTGAACTCGAAGGTGCCTCGCCCCTCGAGATCCTGACTTGGGCCGCCGACCAGTTCGGCGAAGACGTGACGCTCGCCAGCGCCATGGGCTTGGAAGCCCAGGTGCTGACCCACCTGATCGCCAAACACGACCTGCCGATCTCCGTCTTCACCCTGGACACCGGTCGCCTCTTCGACGAGACCTACGCCCTCATCGCCGAGACCGAGGCCCGCTTCGGCATTCGCATCAAAATGTTCGCACCGCGCCACGAGGACGTCGAGGAGCTGGTCAACGCCGGCGGTACCAACCTCTTCCGCCAGAGCCTCGAGAGCCGCAAACAGTGCTGCACCGTACGCAAAGTTTACCCCCTGAGCCGCGCGCTTGAAGGCAAAAAGGCCTGGATGGCCGGTCTGCGCCGCGATCAGTCCGTGACCCGCAACGACCTCCGCGTCGTCGACTGGGACGACGCCCACGGCCTGGTCAAGATCAACCCCATGCTCGAATGGACGGAACGCGAAGTCTGGAACTATATCCACGAAAACGACGTGCCCTACAACCTGCTGCTCAACCGCGGTTTCGCCTCCATCGGCTGCGCGCCCTGCACGCGTGCCATTCGCCCCGGCGAGGACATCCGCGCCGGTCGCTGGTGGTGGGAAGAGGCCGAGAACAAAGAGTGCGGTATCCACCTGGTCAACGGCAAGGTCATGCGCTCTCGCGAGGCGATTCCCGCCTGATCCCCTGAACGACCAGGCGCGGCGCGATCGCGCCGCCGCACCCGCGGAGCCGCCCGGCATCTCAGCGCCGCGTGCCAGGACGCAAGTTGGAGTCGATCATGTTGCCCGAAGAACTCGAGAGCTGGCGCGCAGCGCTGCAAGACAAGCGCCCCCGCGAAATTGTCCGCTGGGCGACCGCCCAGTTCGGTCGGCAACTCGCCCAGGCCACCGGCCTCGGCGCCGAGGACCAGATCATCACCCACCTACTCTCCGACAACGCAGCCCAGACGACCGTCGTCTTCGTCGATACCGGCCGCCACTTCCAGCAGACCCACGAGCTCCTGCAGCATAGCCGCGACACCTATCGCGAGCTGGAGTTCCGCGTCTTTATGCCCAACGGCGTCGCCCTCGAGCAAATGCTTGAGCAGCACGGCACCAACCTCTTCCGCCAGAGCCCCGCACTGCGCCAGCACTGCTGCCTAGTGCGCAAGCACGAGCCGCTCAAGCGCGCCCTGGCCCCGTTCGACGCCTACTTCAGCGGCCGGCGCCGCGAGCAGGCGCCCGAACGCGATCAGCTCCAGGTCGTCGAATGGGACGCAGTCAACGAACTTGTCTGCATCAACCCGCTCTGGAACTGGAACGAGCGCCAGCTCTGGGACTTCGTCCGCCTCAACGCCGTCGAGACCCACGAGCTCCACACTCAGGGCTACGCCTACCCCGCCTGCGCGCCCTGCACCCGCGCCGTCAAGCCGGGCGAACCCGCCTGCATCGGCCGCTGGTGGTGGGAACAGAAACAGGCCTCTTGCACATAGATCACCGCGCACTACTCGCCACGGTGCTACAATACCCGCCTTAACAAGCCCTTCACCGGAGTCCATCGATGTCCAAGCTTTTCGAACCCCATTTCAAAACCGCACCCGAGTCCCATAGCAAGGAGGAGGTCAACAAGCGCCTCTCCAACGGCATGCGCGGCACACTCGGCGAGGAGTACCGCTCCGACGCGGCGGAGGACCTTTCCTGGGAGGCCGAACAGCTCTCCAAGTCCTACGGCATTTATCTGGAGTTCAACCGCGCCAAGACCGGCAAGGAGAAGGACTGGGTCTACATGATCCGCCTTGGCATCCCCGGCGGCGGCCCGATCACGCCGGCCCAGTGGACCGTCATCGACGACGTCGCCAGCAAGTACGGCCGCACGCCCGAGGGCCAACCCTCGATCCGCCTGACCACCCGCGAGAACGTGCAGTTCCACTGGGTCCACAAAAAGGATGTCATCCCGCTCGTGCGCGAGTGCGCCGAGGCCGGGTTGCTCAGCCTCAACGGCTGCGGCGACAACGTCCGCAACATCATGAGCTGCCCGCTCGGCCCCGTCTCGCCCGACTTCAACCCGCAAGAGCTGGCCTGGGAGGCCGCCAAGTACTTCCAGCTGCCCGTCGGACCCTACCTGCAGATCTTCGCCATCGACCCCAATGCCGTGCCCGAGGAGACCTCCTCCTTCGAATACGGGCCGCAGCTGCTCAACCGCAAGTTCAAGATCGCCTTCTCGACCGTTCACCGCGACCCGCAGACCGGCAAGCTGGTGCCCGACAACTGCGTCGAGCTGCGCACCAACGACATGGGCGTCGCGCCCGTGCTCGAGAACGACCGCATCGTCCGCTTCCAGATCTTCATCGGTGGCGGCCAAGGCGAAAAGGTCGGCAAACCGACCGCCGCCATGCTGGCCGAACCCTTCTGCCAAGTCAGCCGCGAACAGTTGCTGCGCGCCATGGACGCCGTCGTTGCCGTCCACCAGGAGTGGGGCGACCGCGAGAACCGCCACTGGGCGCGCCTCAAGTACGTCGTCAAGAAAATGGGCGTGGCCTGGTTCCGCGAGCGGGTCGAGGAGCGCCTGGGCTTCGCGCTCGGTGATCCCGACCAGGATTTGGATATTGGCGACCGCCACCTCCACCACGGCTGGACCCCCACCAAGGACAGCAAGCTGGCCTACGGCGCCTTTATCGAGTGCGGCCGCCTCGTCAACGACGCGCGCCAGGGCGCCTTGCGCGAGATGGTCGCCACCCTCGCCCGCGAGTTTGCCACGCCGCTCGTGATCACGCCCAACCAGGACCTGATCTTCACCCAGCTGGACGCCGCCCAACAGGACGCCTTCAACCGCCGCCTGGCCGACTTCGGCTTCGACCGCCCCGTCTCCGAACTGCGTCGCCAGTCCGGCGCCTGCGTCGGCCGCGACACCTGCCGCCTGGCCTACACCGACTCCGAGAAGTTCGAGCCCGAACTGATGGACGCGCTCGAGGACCTGGGCTGGGGCGAGGTCGCCACCTCCGTCGGCATCACCGGCTGTGAGCGCCAGTGTTTCCGGCCCGCCACCAAAGTGTTCGGCCTGATCGGCAGCGGCTCCGATCGCTACCACCTCAAGCTGATGGGCACCGAGGACGCGCGCCACCAGGGCATTCCCCTGGAGGAGGACGGGCTCGTCTACCTGCGCAGCGTGCCCCGTGAGCGGGTCTCGCAACTGCTGGACGCCCTGCTGCGCCAGTGGCGCGCCGAGGCCGACGCTGGCGAAACCGTCGGTTACTACCTGCGCCGCAAGGGCATTCCTGGCATCCTCGCCAGCCTGCGCGAAAACACCGAAGTCGCGGATCTCCTGGAGAAACCCCAGAAGAGCACCGCACTGGCCGTCTGAAGGAGCGCGCCCATGAAGCCCTACTTTCCCATCTTCATCGACCTGACCCGCCGCCACGCGCTCGTCGTCGGGGGGGGCATGGTGGGTACCGCCAAGGTCGAGCAGCTGCTAGCCGTCCAAGCCGAGGTCACCGTGATCTCGCCAGCGATCTCGCCGACCCTCGAGGAATACGCCTGGCGTGGTCGCATCACCTGGAAGGCCCGTCCCTTCGAGGACAACGACCTGGCCGGCTTCCTGCTCGTCATCGCCGCCACCGACCAGGACGCCGTCAACGCCCGTATCTTCCAGCTGGCCGAGGGCCGCAACATGCTCGCCAACAGCGTCGACGACCTGGCCAACTGCAACTTCACTATGGCCGCCGTCGCCCAAGCCGGACCCGTGCAGGTCGCCGTCTCCTCGAGCGGCGTCAGCCCGACCCTCGCCCGCCGCCTGCGCGACCGCATCCAGACCGACCTCATGAGCCAGGGCGTCGACAAACTGGCGCATTTCCTCGGGGCTTGGCGCCCGCGCCTGACCGCCGGCCTGCGCGACTTCAACAGCAAGCGCCGCTTCTGGAGCGCCGTGCTGGACTCGACCATCCCCGCGCTCGTCACCTCAGGCCAAGAACGCCAGGCCGAGGAACAGATCCTGGCCCTGTGGAGCCGCGAGACCGGCCACGCCTTTGAGCCCGTTGGGAGCGCCTCATGAATTTTGGCAAAGTCTATCTGATCGGTGCTGGACCCGGCGCCGCCGACCTGCTGACCGTGCGGGCCGCGCGCCTGCTGGCCCAGGCCGACATCGTCTTTTACGATCGCCTCGTCGGCGAGGAGATCCTCGAGCTCGTTGGGCCGGGGACCGAACTGGTCTACGTCGGCAAGGAGCCCGAGATGAACAGCGGCGCACGCCAGGAGCGGGTCCATACCTTAATGATTGGTCACGCCCGCAGCGGCCGCACCGTCGTCCGCCTCAAGGGCGGCGATCCGTTTGTCTTCGGTCGCGGCGGCGAGGAGCTGCTGCGCCTGCGCGCGGCCGGCATCGAGGTCGACATTGTGCCTGGCATCAGTTCCGCCATCGCCGCGCCGCAGGCTGCTTGGATCCCCGTTACCCACCGCGGCGTCGCCACCAATTTCGGCGTCTTCGCCGGCCAACCTGGCGATGGTGCCCACAGTGCCCTGGACTGGCGGGCGGCTGCCTACCTGGATACGGCCGTCTTCCTGATGGGCGTGGCCAAGCTGCCCGAGATCGTCGCCCAGCTGATCGACCACGGCCGCCATCCGCGCACCCCCGTCGCCGTCATTTGCAATGCCACCCGCGAGGACCAGAGGGTCTACGTCGGTGAACTGGAAACTATTGTCGTCAACGCCCGCCTCGCCACCTCGCCGGCCACCATCGTCGTCGGCGAAGTCGTCGGCATCCGGGAGTCGGCACTCGCAGCGGCCCTCGAAGCCGAGGCCGCCTGGGTAGCCGCCGGCTGAGGCGGCCCACAACATGCTCAACAAGGAGGAAAACATGGGAATCTTGAACTCGATCGAAGAAGCCATTGGCGGCACCCCGCTCGTGCGCCTGCAAGGAGCGACCGATGAACACGCCGAACTGGTCGCCAAACTGGAGTACCAGAACCCCGGCGGCAGCGTCAAGGACCGCCTGGCCCTAGGCGTGATCCAGGCGGCAGAGCGCGACGGCCTGCTCAAGCCCGGCGACCTGATCGTCGAAGGCACCAGCGGCAACACCGGCATCGGCCTGGCCATGCTCTGCGCCGCCCGCGGCTACCGCCTGATCCTGACCATGCCCGAGACCATGAGCATGGAGCGCCGCAAGCTGCTCTTGGCCTACGGTGCCGAGCTGGTCCTGACGCCCGGACCCAAGGGCATGAAGGGCGCCAACGCCAAGGCCGCCGAGATCGCGAAAGAGCGCGGTGGCTTCATGACCAAGCAGTTCGACAACCCCGCCAACGTCGACATCCACTACCGCACGACCGGCCCCGAGATCCTGCGCGACACCGACGGCGCACTGAGTGCCGTCGTCATCGGCGTCGGCACCGGCGGCACCCTGGGCGGCGTCGGCAAATTCTTGAAAGAGAAGATCCCGGGCATCCAGGTCGTCGCCGTCGAACCAGCCGACTCGCCCGTGCTCAGCGGCGGCCAACCGGGCCCCCACAAGATCCAAGGCATCGGCGCCGGCTTCGTGCCGAGCGTGCTGGACACCCAGCTGATCGACCGGGTCGTGACCGTGACCCTCGACGACGCCCTCGCCACCGCCCGCGACCTTGGCCGCAAGCACGGCATCCTGACCGGCATCAGCTCGGGCGCCAACGTCTGGGCCGCCAAACAAGTCGCCAAGGACCTGGCCACGAAGACCGGCAGCGG
This sequence comes from uncultured Holophagae bacterium, assembly GCA_964423555.1. GTDB lineage: Bacteria > Acidobacteriota > Holophagae > Acanthopleuribacterales > Acanthopleuribacteraceae > CAYRFM01. Next base: position 15,657 of record CAYRFM010000067.1, read on the forward strand.
CATCGGCAAGCGCGTCGCCGTGATCATCCCCAGCAACGGCGAGCGCTACCTGACCTCCGTCCTCTACCAAGAGGTCGGCGCCATCGCCGAGACCCTAGAAACCCAACAAGTCGAGCTCTGATCCCAAATGGCCAGCCGCCAGGCTGGCCACGTGGCGCCTGTCGAAGATAAGGTAAGCCGGCGAGGCGCTCCTGGTCGCGGGGAACACGACTGCACCGCGAAGCCAGGAATCGTGCGGTAAGCCTGGCTTGCCTCAGTCCCAGGGAACGCGAATGGTGAGCGAAGCAGAGAAAAGTGCGGTAAGCCGCTGGCTTGCCTTGGTCAATGGGAACGCGAATGCTGGCGGAGCCGACGAAACAGTGCTAGCTCGATCAACCTGACATCGTACTAGCTGCCCCCTCCTGTTTGCCTTGGTCCCAGGGAACGGGAATGTAGAGACGACCAGCCGGGCCCACCTCGTTGCCAACTGTGGGGCAGATTTGGCCACCAATTGAATCCTGCTTTAGGCTAAAGTAGAATAGCCAAGTCTACACGCCCGCAGGTGGTCAAATGCACGTTAAGTCCATAAGTTTTTCCAATTATCGTGGTATCCAATCCCTGGACTTGCCGCTGCATGAACGTCTTACTCTGCTAACGGGTGCCAACGGCTCTGGTAAGAGTGCGGTGCTCGACGGGCTGGCGATGTTGCTGAGTTGGGCGATTGCTCGCATCCGCAGCCATCGCGGTAACGGGCAAGCTTTCCATAAGAAGGGCCTCGACCACCATAACGGCGCGAACATCGCTGCCATCACATTAGAGCTCGAGGACGGCGGTCAGCGGTTCAGCTGGCAACTGGCAAGCTCCCGAGACAGGAAAGTATCGGTCAAGTCGGACCTGAAAGCCGTGATGGCCTATGCTGAGGCCGTCATGGCCACCGCTTCGCGACCGCTGTTCCTCTATTATCCTGTCCGCCGCGCGGTAGTGGACATTCCCTTACGGATCCGGGACCACTTCATTTTCGAACAGGACAATGCCTATGACGATGCCTTGACCGGCGCCGCCAACTTCCGAAAGTTTTTCGACTGGTTCCGCAACCGGGAGGACCTCGAGAACGAGCAACGCCTGGCAGTTGGTTCCAGAGACCCTCAGCTGACGGCGGTGCGCACAGCGCTCGAAGCTTTTCTGCCGGAGTTTAGCGACTTCACGATCCGCAGGAATCCGTTGCGGTTTGCAGTGAAAAAGGCAGGCGTGGTGTTGCGGGTGGACCACTTGTCCGATGGCGAGAAGACGATGATCGCCATGATCGGCGACCTGGCGCGGCGCCTGGCGATGGCAAATCCAGGACTAGAAAATCCATTGACGGGTAAGGCCGTCGTCCTTATCGACGAAATCGACCTTCACCTCCACCCCGCTTGGCAGCGCAGGGTAGTCGGCCAATTGGTCGAGGTCTTTCCCCAATGCCAATTCATCATCTCGACCCACTCGCCTCAGGTGCTAGGAGAAGTCGACCCCGGTAGCATCCGCCAGCTCACGGCTGCACGAAATTCAATTCGCTTCGACCTCGCCCACATGGTAACCATCTCCGGTATGGTACAATGACCCCATGACTGGGGTGATCTAACCGAATGAAACTCAATAAACTCAGCCTGAAGAACTTCAAGAGAATCGGGGAGCTGGAGCTGGATTTCACCCATGAAGTAACCGGTGTAGCCGAGGACTTGGTCTTGCTCCAAGGCGCCAATGGCTCGGGCAAGACGAGTGTTCTTCAGGCCATCACGGCCATGCTCGCTGTAGCGACGGGTCGCATCCAGCAGCTCAGCGATCTTTACTGGCCTGGTTTCGATTTTGATTTAGTCTCTGATGCTTGGCCCGCGCCCGCGGAAATCGAGTTGGAGGTCGCCTTCTCCGAGGAGGAGCTGTGCAAGACACGCGAGTACTGGGAGCGTTTGCGGATTCATGAGCCGTCCCTCACCGTGACGCCTGGCATGGAGCGCTGCGTCAGCTTGCGGCGTGTTGGGGACAAGGCCATGGCCCCGACGCAAGAACTGTTGTTCCAATTCCGTGGCAGAGATTATGCACGTCGTCTTTGGAAGTACGAGCGAAGCCTCCTGGACCCCTTTCCCTATGTAGGTGGTATGTTCTGGTACGACGTCTACCGCGAGCCGCTTTCGACCCTCAAGAGGCCGTCACGCCAAAACGACGATGAACAACTGGGAGCTTTCGACGAACAATCATTGCGCGACAAACTGGTCGACATTTTCTCTTTCCACCAGCTTCACCAGGACAACCCGCAAAAACGCAGCTATTTCCGCGAACTGGACCAGGTGTACCGTCGCATCTTCCCGCAGCGAAGACTGGAGGGCATGGACATTGACCCCCGTCCTGGCATGGCGAAGCTTTTCTACTTCCACGACGGCGACCATCGTTACGAACTTCGTGAGCTGTCTGGTGGCGAGCGGGCGATCATCCCGATTCTGTTCGATTTCATCAATCTGAACATTCACAAGTCGATCATCCTGATTGACGAAATGGAATTACATCTCAACCCTACGCTTCACCAGTCATTCCTGCGCGCGACCAAAGCGCTTGGCAAGGACAATCAGTTCATCTTTACCAGCCACTCGGATATGATTGACGCATTGATGCGCCCTAAAAAGACGATCAACCTGGATTCTGTGAAATGAACAGCTACCCGATTCACCTGATCGTGGAAGGTGATACCGATGTGGCGTTCTACAGCAGAATCGTTGATGATATGCACCTTACATGCACAGTCTATCCTGGTCCGGGTAAAAATGGGATTTTGGCCTTTGCCAAAGGTTACATTGGCCAAAAACAGCAGAACTATTTTTGCATCCGTGATCGCGACTTCGACTACCAGCCAGGCCCAACGATCATCCGGGACGCCAAAAACGAAAACCTTCTGTGCACCGGTTTGGCCTGTTTAGAAAACTACCTGATAGACCCTGATGCCCTGTACGCGTTTATGGCCATCTATCGAAACGGGATCATCTTAAAGAAGCCCGACCACGTGTACACCGACTCGCCGACCGAGTATTCACCTAAGAAGCTGGCGCAGCTCTTCGTCAAATCCGCTGTTGACTTAATCCCCTACCAAGCAGCGCGCTGGACGCTTGGAGAAATCAGAAAACAGGTGCCAAGCCTGAGAACCAATCCGTTTGATACGGATGATCAACTTCCAAATGACCGGGACGAACGCAGTTGCCTTATGCTTGCCCAGGACCTAGTCCAACGTACTCAAGCAAAAGCCCACAATCTTTGCAAGATAGAAACAAAGGTCATTTTCGATAAATATCTGGCCAACTTTTCGAGCACGAGCTTTATCGAGTCTGGAGAGTACCTCAAATGGTTCCACGGCAAGCATCTTTTGACGGCACTAAAAAGCCATTTGACCTTCAAGAACCCCACCGGCTTTGTTTCTAGTTATATTTCCTGGGCTGCGGCTCATGCGGAAACGCCCTCCTATGAAAGCCTGAAGCAAGAATTGCTGAGCCTCCTGGCGGAACTCGCTCGGACGCCTCCTCCTGAGCGAGTAACAAGCAAGAGAACCGCAGGACACTAAGAACAACTCCTCGGTCTTCCTGTCTTTGCACAGCGTCGAATAAGGACCCTTCTACAGGACCTCCGCCAACCTCTCCAGGTAACGATCAATATCACCAGGCTCGTTGTAGAAATGCGGCGAAGCGCGCAGGTGCCCATCGGGTGTGCTGACGATAATCCCGTGCGGGTCCAGTGCGCGGATGCACTGGTGGAGTCGCTCGGCCGGCAGTGGTACGCAGGCGTTACCAGAGCGTGCTGCGGCGACGACGGGTAGGCCCAGGGCGGCCAGGCCCTGGCGGCAGCGGTCGGCCAGTGCCAGGACACGGTGCGAGATTTCGGAGGGGCCGACTTCGAGCATCAGGGCGATCGAGGCTTCCATGCCGGCCAGGCCGATGGCGTTGAGCGTAGCCGTCTCAAAGCGGCGGGCCGAGGTTTTCAGCGGCGCATCGTAGTCCACATAGCCGCTGCCCAGGAACAGAAAGGACGAAGCATCTTCCTGGCTGATCCAGCTGACCCAGGTGGGTTGCAGCTCGGCCATGCGCTGTGGGTGGACGTAGAGAAAGCCGGTCCCCTCGGGCGAGAGCAGCCACTTGTGACCGCCGCAGGCAACATAATCGAGCGGCGTTTCGGCCAAGTTCATGGTCAGCGGACCCAGGCCCTGGATTGCGTCCAGACAGATTTGGATGCCGTAGGTCGTACGGAGCTGCGACAGCGCCTCCAGTGACTGGGCCAGGCCGGTCTGGTACTGGACCCAGGAGATCGCCAACAACCGCGGCTGCTGCGCCATCACCTGGCGAAAAGCCTCGTTCTGCTCTAGCACGTCGGCGACTTCTAGCCAGTGAACCGTCAAACCAAAGCGGCGGGCGGCATACAACCAGGGCAGGACGTTGCCAGGGAACTCGCCGCGCACCAGTACCAAACCGTCGCCTGGGCACCAGGGAAACTCGCAGGCCACAATCGACAACGCCTGGGAAGTATTGCCCAGCAGCGCGACCTCGTCGCCGCTGGCGCCGATCAGCTGACCTAGCAGACCGCGCAATCGGCCGCGAGCCTCGTTGCCGGGACTCCAGGCCTTGACCCCGCGACGGCTGTAGTCCTCCGTCAAGCTGGTGATCGCCTGGCGGCACCGCTGGTTAAGCGGCGAGATCGATGCGTGGTTCAGGTAGGTACCATAGGCCAGATCCGGGAAGAAGCGCTGCTTGTAATCCATTTTGCCTCTCATGGACGCCGAGAACAGCCCCGCGGCTGAAGAGCTTCCCTCGGGCGTGGCCTCGTTTCGGTGTGCTTGTGTCATTTTAACACAGTCACGAGCCGGGGGCTTTCCGCTCCTGTGTGACACAGGGGCGTCAGGCGACTTTGTCTTTGGGCGAGTGAGGAGCACAGCGGACCTGGGAACCTTTTTCCCTGTGCTCCTGAGGGACAAAGTAGGCCTGGGAACCTTTTTCCCTGTGCTCCTGAGGGACAAAGTAGGCCTGGGAACCTTTTTCCCTGTGCTCCTGAGGGACAAAGTAGGCCTGGGAAACTTTTTCCCGGCTCTACTTACTGAGAAAGTAGAGCTGGGAACACTTTTCCGACACGCATACCACAACAACACCACACCTTTCACTTCTTTCTCAGACACACTTCACAGCTCATTGCGACGGATCAACTTGCGCTCATCCATACTCGCCGACAATTCCATGGAAAAAGCAAGTGATTTCACTCATCAACCTCACTCAGCCGAAGAAAAACACGGTGATTTTGCTCCACGGCATCGCACCGTAGCGCCTGTCAACGGGATCCCAAGACTACTAAGGAGGAAAGTAGTGCTGGGAACTCTGTACCTTTCAAAATTTCACAACGCGGTGATGCCCAGCATTTTTTGACTAAGTGCCCTGAAATGGCATCGTACTCCATCTCAATATCTTGAATACAGACTACTTATAATGATCAACCCATTCACAACATCAGCTTGTCAAAAAGCACCTGCTGCCAAAATTAACAACTTCACTGTGTTGCCCCTCGTCTGGCATCAAAAGTTTTCCGACTGCTTTGGGTCGGGAACGCCAACCGGCAAGAAATTTTCCACTTGCATTCCTGAGATATTTATAGATGCAAGATTCTTGGCCCTGCCGCTGCCCCGACCGGGAGCCTGCATCGGATCACCACCTTGTGGTAGAATGGCCCGTCGATCAGATTTTCCACACGAGGTGCCCGATGAGCGATCCCAAGCATGAACTCAGCGAGGCCGAGTGGCGCGAGAAACTGTCGCCTGATAGCTTTTGCGTGCTGCGCGAGAAGGCTACGGAACGACCCGGCACAGGCAAATACTACAAGCACAAGGAAGACGGCTCCTACCTCTGCGCTGGCTGTGGCACCGCCCTGTTCGATTCGACCACGAAGTTCGACTCCGGTAGCGGCTGGCCCGCCTTCTGGGAAGCGCAGGATGCATCGGTCACCGAGATTCGCGACGCCAGCCACGGCATGATCCGCACCGAGGTCGTCTGCGCCAAATGCGGCGGCCACCTGGGCCATGTCTTCCCCGACGGCTACGGCACGCCCACCGGCATGCGCTACTGCATCAACAGCCTAGCCCTGGACTTCAAAGGTCGCGAGTAGGCGTAACACTTTGCAGTTCACCAACACGACCCACTTGGTGAAATGCAATGTGGCGCAACTTCCAAAGTTGCGCTGGTGGCAGTCAGGAAACTTTGGAATTTGCGCTACCAACCCTGATGCGACCCGCGCCCTGTTTGGCAAGCTGATCGTGACTGCGTCGGCGCAAATTTGGAATTTGCGCTACAAACCCTGATGCGACTGGCACCCTGTTTGGCACGCTGGTCGTGACTGCGACGGCGCAAATTTGGAATTTGCGCTACAAACCCTGATGCGACTTGCGCCCTGTTTGGCAAGCTGGTCGTGACTGCCACCTGCTAGGCTTTCTGGATCAATTGCGCCGCGATGCTTATCGCTATTTCGATCGGGGTGCGGCTGCCGATTTTCAGGCCGACTGGGGCCGTTACCTGGGCCAGTCGCTCGGGCGGTATTCCGCTTTGCTCCAACTCGGCGAAGATGCGGGCGATTTTGGCGGCCGAGCCCATTAGGCCGATGAAGCCAGGTGGCTCGTCCATCGTCAGCAGGGTGCGCAAGGCCTCGACGTCGGTCGCGTAGGCCGTTGTCACCACCACCGCGAAGCTGGCTGGGCCGCCTTTTAGCAGCGGGGTCATCTCGGCGTAAGATTGGCAGTGTTTGGGAGCCTCGATCGCCTGGAAGGTCGCGACCTCGGCGCGGTGATCGATGCAGATCGGCTCGAAATCCGTCAGGGCCAGGACCTGACAGAGGGCCAGGCCGATGTGGCCGCCGCCGATGACGAAAACGCGGCGGCGTTGGCTCAGCGCTTCGCGCCAGGACCAAGCGTCGCCGGTGCATTGGCAGGGTGTGCCTTCGTCCTCATGCGCCGACCAGCCCTGGCCGTCGACGCTGAAACTTCCCATCCCTTGGGCCGCAAGATGGGTCAATTGCTCAAGTGCGGGTCCCGCCGCCAGCGGCACCAGTGCGAGCCACTGACTGCCCGCGCAGATCATGCCGGAGCGCTCCTCGGGCGGCGCTTTTTCGCGATGGGTGCGGCGGATCAGCTGCGGCGGTGCCGCTGCGCCGGCCAGGCGGCGGGCGCGCTCGACCAGCTCGCGCTCCATGACGCCGCCGCCGACCGTGCCCAGCTGGGCGCCGTCGCCGTCGACCAGCATGTGGAACCCAGCATGGCCGGGCGTGCTGCCCTCGGCCTGGATCACGATCAGCAGGCAGGTCGCGCGTCCCTCCGCCCACCAGCGGCTGGCTTGGCGCCAGAAGGGTTCGCTCACGTCGTCGCCTTTTGATCGACGTCGACGACCTGCTCGCTTTCCGCCTGGCCCTGCGGATACAGTGCCATCAAGACCCGCTCCGGCGTCATCGGCGCGTGGAACGAAAAAGTGTGCAGGTTGCCGCGGAAGGCCCTGATCGCGTTGCGGATGGCGAAGTAGGCGCCGATTCCGTACATCAGCGGCGGCTCACCCACCGCCTTGCCGTGGAAGATGGCATGTGGCGCGCTCGAACCCTCCAGCGCGGTCACGACCAGCTGTTTGGGCACGCTGTAGATATCGGGCACCTTATAAGTGCTGAGCGCGCCGGACAGGCACTTGCCCTGCTCGTCGAAAAGTACTTCCTCCATCGTCATCCAGCCAATCCCCTGGACCAGGCCGCCCTCGACCTGGCCCAGATCGATGGCGGGGTTGAGGCTGACGCCATAGTCGTGCACGACCTCGACCCGGTCCAACTCGTAGCGACCGCGCAAACAGTCGACGGTGACCTGGAAGATCGCGGTGCCAAAGACATGATAGGCGAACGGCTCGCCCTTCTCGGTGCGCTTGTCGAAGTGGATCCCTGGCGTGGCATAGAACGCCTGCTCGCTGAGGCTGACCCGGTGCCAATAGGCGTCGCGCACCAGCTCCGGCCAGTGCAGCTCCGTCGCCTGGCCGTTGACATGGACGCATTCGGCAATGATTTGCACGACGGCATCGGCCCGGCCCATCTTCTCGGCGGCGAACCGGCACAGCCGCGCGTATAGCGCTTCCGCCGCCTTCTCGACTGCCTTGCCGTTGAGGTCCGCACCCGAGGAGGCCGCTGTCGGCGAGGTGTTGGCCACCCGCGTCGTGTTGGTCGGCTCCAGGCGGATGCGGTTGGCCGAGATCCCCAAGCAGTGGGCGGCCACCTGGGCCATCTTGGTGTTGACGCCCTGGCCCATTTCCACCGCACCGGTGCTGACGGCGACGCTGCCATCCTGGTAGATGTGCAACAACGCCGAGGATTGGTTGAGCGCCTTGTTGGTGAACGAGATACCGAAACAGATCGGCATATGGGCCAGGCCCCGGCGCATCAGCTTGTGGGTCGCGTTGAAGTCGGCGACCTCGGCCTCCAGCTCGTCGATGCGGGCCTGACGTCGAAGCTGCTGCCAGGTGGCCAGCGCGTGGGCGCCGCGCACCTTCTGGCCATAGGGAAAGGCCTGGCCCTCGGCGATCAGGTTCGCCTCCTGGATGCGCGCGGCATCGACGCCCAGCGCCTCGGCCGCGTAGGCGATGGCCGACTCGATCACGAACATGCCCTGCGGCCCACCAAAGCCGCGGAAGGCGGTGTTGGGCGGCAGGTTAGTGCGGCAACTATAGGCGGTGGCATGACTGTTTGGGATATAGTAACAATTGGTATGGTGGAACAGGGTGCGCTCGAGGATCGCCGGCGAGAGGTCGGCGGTCGCGCCGGCGTTCTGGTAGAAGCGCACCTCGTAGGCCTGGATCTTGAAATTGTGGTCCAGGCCGATCTTGAAATCGGAGCTGTAGGGGTGGCGCTTGCCGGTCATGTGCATGTCGTCGAGGCGGTGCAGCACCAACTTAACGGGACGGTTGAGCAACCAGGCGGCCAGGGCGGCCTTGCAGGCCCAGGGGGTGGCCTGGTCCTCCTTGCCGCCGAATCCACCGCCCAAGCGGGTGACGTCGACCTCGACCTGGTGCATGCCCAGGCCCAAGACCTTGGCGACGGTGCGCTGCACGGCGGTCGGCGCCTGGGTCGAGGAGTAGAGTTTCAGGTGACCGCCCTCGGTGCGGTGCGCGTAGGCGCCCTGGCACTCGATGTAGAGATGCTCCTGGCCACCGCTGTCGGCGCGGCCCTCGAAGATGAAGGAGCAGGTGCGCCAGGCCTGCTCGACGTTGCCAATCGCGAATGTCCGCGGCGGCGTGATCAGCTCGCCCAGTTCGTAGGCCTCGCGCGGGTCGGTGATCACGGGTCGGGGCTCGATCTGGACCTGTACCATGGCGGCCGCGGCGCGCGCCTGCTCCTCGGTGGCGGCGACGACGATGGCGATCGCCTGGCCGCGAAAGTGGACGCTGCCATCGGCCAACAACGGCTCGTCGGGGATGATCCCGCCGACCTGGTTCTCGCCCGGAATATCGGCGGCGGTAAAGACGGCGACGACGCCCTCAGCGGCGCGGGCGGCCTCGCAGTCGACGGTCACCAGGCGGCCATGGGCCAGGGGCGATCCGTAGACGGCGGCGTGGAGCGTGCCCTCTAGCTCGGGGATGTCGTCCAGATAAACGCTGCGGCCACGCACATGGCCGGCGCTGTCGAGGTTCTTCATACCACCACCTCCGTGGAAATTTCCAGGGGGAACAGTTCGAGGAAATGGGCGAGGACCAGCTGACGCAGCAGCAGCCGCTTGTAATCGGCGCTGCCGCGGGCGTCGCTGATCGGAGCCGCCTCGAGCTGGGCTTGGGCGGCGGCTTCGCACGCTGATGCTTCGTCGAGCGGGCGGCCGACGAGCCATTGGGAGGTTTGGGCCAGGTAGAGCGGGATCGGAGCGACCCCTCCGGCCGCTAGCCGGGCGGCGACAATGACGCCGTCGCGCACAGTGAAGGAGGCAGCGCTGTTGACGGAGGCGATGTCCAGGTGAGTGCGCTTGCTGACCTTCTCGAAGTTGAAGTGGCTGTCCGGTCCGGGCTTCTGAAACCGCACCTGGCGCACGGTTTCGCCAGGCTGGAGGTCGAGCCGCTTGTAACCTTTGTAGAATTCGGCCAGGCGCACGGTGCGCGCGCCGGCCGGTCCGGCGAGGTTCAGCTCGGCGTCGAGAGCCAGGAAGAAGATCGTCAGGTCACCGATCGGCGAGGCGTTGACGAAGTTGCCCGCCAGGGTCGCCATGTTGCGGATCGGCGTCGAGGACACCAATTTGATGTGGCTGTCGAGCCTTGGGACAAGCTCTTGCATGAGCGGGCTGCGCTTGAGCTGCTCGACGGTGGTGTTGGCGCCCAGGACGATCTGCTCGCCCTCGACGGCGATGCCGCTGAGAGCGACGTCGTCGAAGAGCGGGGCGACGGCGGCCTCGCGCAGAGACTCGGGCCGCTGCACGAAGAGGTCGGTGCCGCCGCCCAGGAGGACGGCGCCCGGCTCGGCGGCCGCTGGAGCTAGGCCGGCCTGCAGCTGGCGCAGCTGGGCTGGGATGTGGCGAAAGTACTCGGGCAAAAAGCCGTGCTCGACCAGCCAGGCGACCGGCTCGGTCTCGGGTTTGCCGGCCAGGTCGGTGCAGATGCGGCCGGCTGCGCGTTCTAGCGATTTGTAACCCGTGCAACGGCAGATATTGCCGTCCATGGCGGCGATCCCTTCGGCCAGGGTCGGCTGCTGGCGCGAAAGGCAAAAACCGGCCAGGGAAACAACGAAACCAACGGTGCAAAAGCCGCACTGGGTACCGCCCTCCTCGACAATCGCGCGCTGGACGGGGGTGAGCTGATCGCGGTTGAGACCCTCGACGGTGACCAGGTGCTTGCCGTGGGCGTTGGCCAGCGGCATCAGGCACGAGGTCATCGAGCGATAGACGAGCCGCTCCCCTTCGAACTGGCCGACGAGCACGGTGCAGGCGCCGCAATCCCCTTCCCGACAACCGATCTTGGTGCCGAGCAGGCGTTGTTCGCGGCGAATGAAATCCAGCACGACCGTGCCAGGTGCCGATCGCGTTGTGAGCCGGCGATCGTTGAGAAAGAAGCTGATGAGCTGCGTCATGAGGCACTCCATACTAATTGTCGATAGCGACGCTCTATACGTTTATAGCATACCCGTCAGAAAATGGGGCCAGGGATCCGTGATCCACAGGTATCTACAGGCAGGGTCACGTCAAAAGCGATGATGATGATTCTTGTCACTTTTTCGGGGAAAAACATAGTTCAACTGCAGGAACAGGCGCAAAATGAACCCAGCGTCATCATCTCTTCTGCCGAGGTATCGCCATGGTCAAGAAAATCGCGCTCGCCGAGGACGACCCCCATGTCCGCCACTTGATCGCCGCGGCGGTGGAGGAGTTGGGCTACGCCTGTTTTCAGTGCTCGAGCGGCACCAAGGCGCTGCACTGTATCCAGGACAACCCGGACATTGCACTGCTGATCACGGATATGGTGATGCCCGAGCTCAATGGCGAGGATCTGATCAAGATTCTGCGCTGCCGCCACGACAGTCGCGACCTGCCGATCATCATCATCTCGGCGCTGACGAAGTACGAAGAGATCGCCTACCTCTTAGACCTGGGCGCCTCGCGCTTCATGACCAAGCCGATCGACCTGGGCGAGCTACAGGACTGTTTGCGCAGCCTGATCAAGACGCCGCTGATTCGCTTCCGCGCTTAGCATGGACGGGCACGGCCCGCAGGTGGGTGGGTCCGGCCAGTTGCAGCAGGACGAAGAGCTCTGCTTCCAAGCTCTCGCAATGGCGCAGGCGGGTGCACAGATAGGTGTCGGCGGATGGGTCGAGCACGAAGAAGTCGGCGCTCTTGCCTGGCTCAAAATTGCCGGTCTCGTGGGCCAGGCCCAGCGAACGGGCGGCACCGAGGGTGGCGAGGTAGAGCAACTGGGCGACGTTGAGGGTCTGACCCTGGAGTTGTTGGACCTTGTAGACCTCGGCCAGTTCGCCCAGGATGCAGAAATGGCTGCCGGCGCCGATATCGCTGCCGACGCAGATAGGGATCCCGGCCTGGCGGTGGCGCTCGAGCGGGAACAGGCCACTGCCGAGGTAGAGGTTGCTGCAGGGGCAGTGGCAGGCGGTCACGCCCCGTTCGGCCATGAGCGCCAGCTCGGGTGCGCTGGTGTGGATGCAGTGGGCGAGCACGGTCTTGGGCCGCAACAGGCCGTAGCGCTCGTAGACGTCGAGGTAGTGGCGCGCCTCGGGGAAGGCGCGCGCGGTGGCCTCGATCTCGCCGCGGCTCTCGTTGATGTGGGTCTGGATATAGGCCTCGGGTAGGTCGCGGGCCAATTGGCCGCAGACCTCGAGCAGGGCGGGCGTGCAGGAAAGGGCGAAGCGCGGGGTGATGGCGTAGTATTGGCGCGGGCGGCCGATCAGGCTGCGAGCCAAGGCCAGGCTCTCGTCATGGGCCTGCCTTGGCGTGGTCAGCAGATTGCGGGGTGCGTCGCGGTCCATCAGAGTCATGCCGGCGATCAGGCGCAACCCGTGGGCTTCGGCGGCGTCGAACAGGTGGTGCATGGCGTGGATGAACTGGGAACCGTAGACGACGGCAGTCGTGGTGCCGTGGGCCAGCAGGTGACGCACGAAGGCGTTGGCGGCATCGTGGGCATAGGCGGGTTCGGCGAAGCGCTGCTCGGCGGAAAAAATCGAGCGGTTGAGCCAGTCCAGCAGGTCGACGCCGCTGCTTGCGGTGGCATAGAACTGCGTGGCGTGGATGTGGCCATCGATCAGGCCCGGCAGCAGCCAGGCGCTGCCATGGTCGACGCATTCGGCATCCGGGTGCTGGCATCGCAGCTCCCTGCCGGGACCGACGGCGAGGATGCGGCCCTGTTCGAACAGCAGGCCACCCTCTTGGATGATTGTCAGGGCGCCAGGATCCGCGAAGGGATCGCCGTCGAGATGGGCAATCGTGCCCAGATGCAGTGTGGCCACCTGTCCCTCCTGGTGCTTCAGCGCGTAAAGAAATTATAGCGGTTTCGCGACCCGGACGCAAAAACTACCGTGCGTCATCCTGGCGACGACTGGCTGGAAGCGCCATTGCCGCTTGGAAGCCTTGGCAAGGTGTGGTTTAATCTTGCCCAAATCGATGGAATTGACCCTAACTTCGTTTTGGGCTAATGCCGTCAAACCGGCCAATCCTATCAGACCTAACGCAACTTCGGCGGCCACCCGTACCGAGGATTACATGACAGAAAATTTCTTGGAAGCTGGACTTAGACACCTGAAGGCAGCGGATACGCTTTTTACAGAGGATCAGGTACAGGAAGCGGCCTATTTAGGGGGATACGTAGCCGAGTGCGCGCTGAAGACGCTCCTCCTGAATTGCGGCTGGTCTCGCATTCGCGAATTTAGCCATGAATTGCCCGCACTCTCTGGCAATGGACTTGAAATGGCCCTGCTACTGAGCCCTAGATATCGCCGATATCGTTCCTTGGTCGAAACCCCTGGGGCATGGCGAAAGTGGAAACCAGCACAACGCTACGACAGTGATCAAACGGGCCCAGACCAAGAAACCCTGTACCGCCACACCACAGAACTTGGCCGGACGTTACTAACCGCCCTGATACTCGACGGCGAGCTGGAGATTCCATGATTTTTTTTGAAGAAGCCGAACTAGAGCTGACGCGGACAATGCGCATGTCAGCGGTATATCCCCAGCTGGAAAGTGTTACCGTTATCCGCGACCTTAGAGCCAGGTTCAGCCTCTACTTGGAGTTCAAGGCGGGTTCCGAAATTTATTTAGACGGTACATGGTCGACCGACGCGCAAAACTTGAGGAGTTCTCTCAGTGCAGTGCTTGGCCCCTATTGGGCAGGCAACTTATGGCGCAAAGGAAAAAAAGACAACATAGAGAAGGCCCTGGGAGAGGAAGTTACCAGACTCAGGCATCAGATACCGAGCAACGATGGCTGCACATGGTATCGCGTTGAGCGCCATTATTCGAAGTCGTCCTGGACCCACGAGCAGCTTGAGGCTTGGCCCCTGGAAGGTGATGTGCCCTTGGTCGCGTCCTTTTTTTCGTTCAAGGGCGGTGTTGGCCGGTCGACGGCGCTAGCTGCGGCCGCCATGATCCTCGCGCATCGCGGACTGTCTGTTGCGGTGATTGATCTGGACCTAGAAGCCCCGGGATTGTCCAACCTCTTGGCTCCTGGGACGACGGTCGATCGCGGTGTGATGGACTATTTACTGGCCAGCAGCCTCGAGCGCCCACGCCAACTCGGCCGTTTTTACATCCCTGTCACCGAAAGAGTCTATGTCGGCGAGCGGGGTGGCTCGATCAAGGTCTTCCCAGCAGGGAAGTTAGACGAGCACTATCTGGAGAAACTGGCGCGTTTGGACTTCGAACAGGAGGGCGCAAAGTGCCTAAAGGGCCTTTTGGAGCATATCAAGGACGAAATCCAGACGGACCTCGTGTTGATTGACTGCCGTTCTGGATTGCACGATATCGGCGGACTCTCTCTGAACGGACTGAGCCATTTGAACGTGTTGGTTTCCACCGACAGCCAACAGAATTGGCAAGGACTGGTACCCGTAGTTCAGACGCTGGCCAAGCACGAGCGTGATATTTGGGTGCTCTACAGTCTCGCCATGGTAAACTTCGTCCAAAATGCCGAGGTCTTGTTCCGAACGCGATGTTACGAATTGCTAAGAGAGAATTACTACAGCGTCAATGAGGACGTACCAGACATTGAGGATGAGCAGGCCCCCTACGGTAGTGTGATTCCCTTTCGGGAAGGCCTCATGGCTTGGAGCAACCCTGAATACTGCTACAAGGAGCTAAAGGAAGGAGAGGGCTATCACAAGCTGGCCGACGTCATCCAATCCCGCCTGCCGAAGGAGCTTCCATGAACACGCTCGATCCCAGATCGCGTGAAATTCTGCTGACAGCTATGATTGACCTTCCTGTCAATGCAGAGGCAATGACAGACGAGGAACGCCGCCGCTACACCCTCCCGGTTCCGCGCCATGCAAAGGTGCTTGAACCTAACTTTATGCTGATCACGGGAGACCGCGGTGCCGGAAAAACCCACTTGTTCCGAGTTTTGCAGGACCCCGAATGGCGGCTAACCATCGGGCCTTCTCGCCAGGTCGAAAACGCCCTTTGGGTCTGCGGCTTCATGACCTCGATCGAGTTCCCAAGCGAAACAGAGCTAGAACGGGCAGCAAACGGTGGCGCGACGGACTTGCACCTTTTCTGGAAATGCTTACTGCTTGCCCGCCTCTCGCAGTTGGCCGAAACCCCCAAAGAATGGCTTACCGATCATTTAGGTGACGATTGGGCTTTGAACTTGAATGACCTACGCGATATTCCCAAGTGGTTTGGATACCTTCAGAGCCACGCAGCCCAGATCGACAAGGCACTGGATGCTCTGGATCAAAAGCTACAGGCAGACCAGCGCTATTGCTTCGTCACCTATGACGATCTCGATATCATGGCACTCGCTTGGCCGACAAAACGCAGCCTCATTCGCGCGCTCCTTCAGCTTTGGTTGATCCAACATCGCCGATGGGCCAGATTGAGGTCTAAGATATTCCTGCGCAACGACCTTCTTTCAAACCAGGTTCAGGACTTTCCGGATGCGTCCAAACTCAACGCCTACCGATTCGATTTGACCTGGTCTGTGCGAGAACTCTACTTGGTGGTCGTGCATTCCTGGCTTAATCACAGTGATGCTTGTCGGGAACAATTACTGCGCCACTTCAATCTTTTGGCCGCGGAAACACCATTCGGCTTTTGTCTCAGTGGCGTTATGGAAGAAGCGGACCTCCGGGACCTCATCACTCGGATGACCGGTGTCTACATGGGCAAATCGCCCAAAAAAGGCCGTGTTTACGATTGGATCCCAAACCATCTCAAGGACGCTCGGGGCCATATCGTCCCGCGCTCCTTCTTACGCCTTTTCAAGCTAGCTGCCCATCTGGAGCTTGAGCAGCGCCTGAACAGGAGCCACCTTTTGGACAGCACTGCTCTTGCCCAGTCTGAGCGAACCGTCTCGGAACTCCGCATCGCAGAACTGGCGGAAGAATACCCTTGGGTGGAGTCGTTGAAACGGGCGATTAGCGGCCATAATACGCCGATAGACCGGGATGTTTTTCTCACGTATCTCAACAACATTGTCTGGAGTAGCCCTCTTGCCCAACCGCCCAACACGGAACCTAGTGCGCTGTTGGAGTACCTGCTGCAAATCGGCATTCTCTACGTTCGCCCAGATAGACGCATCCACTTTCCGGATCTCTACCTGCACGGTTTTGGCCTGACACGTAGAGGCGGCGTAAAGCGGAATCTCTGATCGCAGCCAGTTCTGCCGAGCGTCCCTATGCCTCGCCGGTGGCGTAGTAGCTGGTCGTCAGTGGGTCGATGCCGATGCTGTCGAGCAGGAACGACCAGCGCTGTTCGTAGGGCATGTCGAGGATCAGCTCCGGGTCGATGGGGGCAAGCCACCAGGCGCCTTCCATCAGCTCGCGGTCCAACTGGCCCGCGCCCCAGCCGGCGTAGCCCATGCCCAGCAGGTACTTGCTCGGGCCCAAGCCCAGGGAAATGCCGTGCAGTACTTCCTGGATCGAACTCATGTAAATGCGGCCGAACTTAGTGGTCGAGTGATCGAAAAAATCGGGCGAGTGCACGGCCCACATGAACTCGGGCGAGACGGGCCCACCCACCAGCAGCGGGCCGACCAGGTCGCGCTTGAAAGACTCGGGCTCGGCCAAGATCTCGCGGGCCTGCAAGGTCGAAGGCCGGTTGACGACCATCCCATAGGCGTGGTCGCTGGTGTAGTCGCAGAGCAGGATCACCGTTTTTTGAAAGTAGGGATCGTTGAGGTTGGGCATGGACACCAGCAGAGCCGGAGCTTTGATCTCCAGGAGGGGTGGTGGGGGCTGTCCGATCCATTGGGTGCGCTCGTTGAAACCTACCGACTTGTCAACCATGGCATTCCTTCCTCTGCGCTCAGCGCCTTGCACAATTGCGAAAAACCTCGGCCAATCCGCCCACAACGGGCGATTCGGGTCTCAAAGGAGCTGGTAGTTCCATTATAGCCCATGAACCCAATTATGACGCGGGGAGAATGGATTTTGCGGGTCAGCAAATGTTTCCGAGGCGCACAGGGAATCGAGCACGCAAACAAATCACATGTGTTATCAAGCGCTTAGTGCCGGAAAAAGAATTGGGCCTTCACAAGAGTTTTACATTGCCCCACAGATTTTTTCCAGGGCTTCGCTAGTGCTGGCGCGGGGATCGAGCGCGCGGCTCGATCCCCGACGCGGCATCAGAAGTTGCGGCCGATCCAGAAGCTCATGCGACTGCCGGAGGGGAAGGTCTCGAAGTTCGTGCGCCGCGCCCAGGTCCAGTTGACGTCCAGACCGAAGAGGTTGAGACTGACGCCCAGACCGACGGAACCCTGCAGGTAGTCGTGGTTGATGAACTCATCGTTGTAGCCGTTGGCATCCGACTGGAACTCGAAGTTGAAGCGGTCGTCGTTGAGCCAGGCACCGCCCATGTCCACGAACAAGGAGCCGCGGATGTTGCCCAGGCCAAAACCGGGGAAACGCAGCACGTCGATGAGCGGGAAGCGGTACTCGCCCTGGAGCAGAACCCGCCGTGAACCAATGAATTCTTGGTAGTCGAAGTCGCCGCGCAGGTCGTTGCGGCCGCCCAGGGTGTAGAGGGTGGGGATATCGCCATCCGAGTAGTCGCCGACCAGGCGGAGGGCCAGCAGCGTCCGCCGCGTCAACTCCTTGTAACCGCGCAGGTCGAGGCCGTAGGAGGTGGACTGGTTGGTGATGACGTTGACGTCCAGATCCAGCGACATGCCCTGTTGCGCGCCCCAGGGCATGTAGCGCACCGTGTCGCGGGAAAAGCCGAGGAAGACCATGGGTTCGGTGAAGTCGGCCTGCTTGCCGATGTAGACGACCTGATCGATGACGGAGCCGTCCGGCTGCGGCCGCTGGATAACCCGCTCCTCAAGGGTGACGTAGTCGCGATCGGAGATACCGCCGCCAAAGTCGAAGCGCGAGTAAGTGCTGAGCGGGTAGCTGAAGTAACCGACCAGGCTGTTGTCCTTGAAGCTGCGCTCGCCGCGGTCGACGGTGGCATGGTTGGGGTCGGTCAGCTCGTACTGCAGGAAGAAGCTCTGCTCGACCTGCAGGGCCGCGCCCCAGTTGAGGCGGCGCTTGCGGTTCGTGTAGTTGAGCAGGTAGCTCTCGTAGCTGGAGATGGTGTAGGTCGTCAGCAGCAGGTTGTGGTTGCCGACGGTGTCGGTGAACTGCACGGTCGTGTCGCTGACGACCCTGCCGTCATCGATCAGACCGGCGGAAATGTCGGCGCCGGCGATGGTGAAGTTCTTTTTGAGCGTGTAGTCGCTGAACTTCTCGGGATCCAGCTTGAGGTTGACGTCGTAGTTGTATTCCTTGGTGTTGCTGTAGTTATCGCGCGCAACATCATAGAACTCCTCGCGCTCCTCGGGCTTGTCCATCTTGTAGGCGCGGTAGCGGCCCTGGTAGAACGCGGTGAAGACGATGGCCCGTTTCTCGACGCCTTCCTTGTGGTCGAAAACGATGCGTTCCTGGGGTGCGAAAGCGCCGGTCAGGACATTGGTGTACTGCTTTTTGACGCCTGTCTCCAACTCCAACTCGTAGATGTTGTATATATCGTCGAAGCGGTCGGAGGAAAAGTAGATGCTCTTCTTGTCCTGGCTATAGGTGGCCTGAATGTCGTTGCCGAGGCCGCTGGTCAGCTGGCGCTTTTCGCCTGAGCTCAGATCGAGCGTGTAAATCTTGAAGAACCCGTCGTGCAAGGAGGAGTAGAGCAGCTCCTTGCCGTCGGGCGAAATGCGCGGGTTGCGGTCCATGAATTCGTCGTTGGTGAGGTTGGTGACCTGCTTGTTCTCGCGCACGTAGCGGAACAGGTCGTAGCGGCCGTTCTGGTTGCCGGCGAAGTAAACGGACTTGCCGTCATCGGAGAAAACGGGCGCGGAGGCGTCGCGAATGTCGGAGAAGGCCAGGCGATCGACGATGCGGCCGTTAAGGACGTTGATGATGAAGAAGACCATCGTGCCCTCTTTGCGCGCGGCGAAGACGATCTCCTTGCCGTCCTTGTTCCAGCCCAGGTCGTTGACGCCGTTGAAGGCGCCGATGTTGATCGAGCTGTAATCGTTGGAATGGCCCTTGGTCAGGTTCTTAAAGATGCGGCCGTCCTTGGTGGAGATCAGCACCAGATCGATGTCGTTCTTAACCGGCACGATCGCGGCCATCAGGTCGCCGGAGGGCGAGAGCTCGGGCGAGAGCGTGGTGATGACGTTCTTGGTGCGGATCTCGCGGGCGTGGTCGTCGGGCTCCTCCTTCTTGGGCAGCAGGTCGATGTAGCGCTTGCGCAGGTACTTGCGGAAGTCGCGGTCAAAGTCCTCGACATCGACCTCGAACGCCCGCTGGATCGCGCCCGAAATCGAGCCGGTCACGTTCTTGCGGTACTGCCACAGGAAGTCGCGCACGCCCTCAATGCCGTATTTCTGCTCGATGAAATCGAAGACGGCGTGGCCGACGCGGTAGGCGGTATAGCTCTGATTGGCGTAGTTGCCCAAGCTGCCGTAGTCGGCATTGACGGCGGCATCGCGCAAGAACATGCGGTCGAGGTTGTCTTCGTCGTCGGCGACATAAGAGGCCATGCCCTCGGTGAACCACTTGGGCGCGTCGGCGCGGATGATGGTGCCGATGCGGTTGTTGTAGAGCATGTCGTACTGGAAGATATGGGTCAGCTCGTGGCGAATCAGGGCAAACAGATGGTCCGGTTCGCGGTCGATGCTGAGCAGGATCCGCGATTGGAACGGCTCGCTGAAACCCTCGACGGAGCGCGGCAGGAAGCCTGGAAAGACGTTGGTCTGCTCGAACTCCTCGTGGGTCTTGAACAGAATCATGGGTACGGGAAAGTTGAGCTGGTGCTGGAGTTTGTCGGAGACGTGCTTGTAGCTCGCCTCGCACATGTTGGCGACTCCCTCGAGCAACGCTTTTTCGTCCTCGTAGTAGAAGAGCTTGAAGTGCTCTGTGTGGTAGATCTTCCAGTCAAACGCCTTGCGCATGACCTTGTTCTTGCCACGCCCGAAGGCCGGAGCGACGGCCACCAGCAGGGCCAGGGCCAATAGGAAAACGATTCTTTTCAAAGCATGCCTCCTTCAGGGCGTACGGACTACAGCAGGGATCGTTCGGCTTTGACGACGGTGTTGGAGAACAGACCCAGCACCCTGTCGGACATGCGTTGGAGCAGCTCGTAATAGGCCAGGCGCTCGTCGACCGAGGAGCCGTCGACATCGAGCGTGTCCTTGAGCGCCTCGGTGTAGAGCAACTTGCCCTCCATGTCGTAGACATAGACCTTCATGGTCAGGTCGAAGCCGGTGACCTCGACGAACTGCGTGCGGTAATAGCTGCGGCCGGAGATGTCGGTCGATTCGACCTGACGGAACCCGCTGCGGTCGAGGATTTCGAACGTGATCGCCCCGGTCACCGCCAGGGTGTCCTTAGGTGGATCGAAGCCCAGCGTCTTGAAGAACGGTTGCTCGCGCTCAAAAAAGGTGCGCGCTTCCTTGCCGGTCATGTCCTGGGGCGGGTTGGGCAGAATGTCCATGACGTCGCGCTTTTGGAACTCGCGGCGGAAGTAATTGAGGGTCTCGGCATTGGGGTCGATGTTCTCGTTCTTGGTTTCGACAATGAAGCCGGGGAAATAGACGTGAGCGTAATTGGTCAGGTCCAGTTTGGGTGGCAGCGGCAGGGCGATGCGCACATTGGAACGCGGCCCACCGCAGCTCCACAGGAACAACAGGCCTAGGGCCAACAGGATCTGCTTCAACGCGGTCCTCCTTGCTTGTCGTCGTCCTCTTCCTCGTCGTCATCATCTTCCACGGGCAGGACGGCGTCGCCGCTGTCCTGGTCCTTGGACTTGATGCGCTGCTCGCGCGCCAGCTGTTTCTTGTGCTTGCGGTAGAAACTGCGGAAGCGCTTCATGTTCTTGCGGATCTCGGCCGAATCCTCGTCCAGGTCAAGGGCTTTGCGATAAAGCGCTTCGGCCTTGTCGTAGGCGCCGATCGACTCGTAGGCGACCGCCAGGTTATTGGCCGCTCTGGCGTTCTGGGGGTCGGCCCGAACCACCGCTTCCCAGTGGAAGATCGCTTCGTTCCAAAGGCCGAATTCGGCGGCCTGACGCCCGTAATCCATCTCCTCGCCCAGCAAGGAGCGCTCTTTCTTCAGGCTTTTCTTGCTCTGCGACCAGCCCGGCAGGGCGATCAAGGAGACGAGTAGCAAGAGCACGATCAGCGAATTGGGCTTCATGATCACCCCCTCATTGTGGACAACTAGTGCGATGGGAATTTTATGCCAATCCTCTCGAATAAAACAAGCGCGGCTTTGTGGCGTGTTTTACTGGGGTTATGCGCCCGGGCCAAAAGCGAGCCCTGGGGCGCGCTACATTTTCCTAACGGGAAGGCGTGTCTCTGTCCTCAATTGGAGAAACGCCCAGGTGCGCTCGTGCACCCAGGAAACATTTTGGCGCAAGCCTTGACCGCGTGCCGGCGCTGCTGGGATAATCGCGAGCATGAAGTTACTTACTGCCGAGGCCCTGCGCCCTGCCCTGATCGCCCGCGTCCTGCGTCCACCCGGCCCCATCGGGCTCCAGCGCCAGTTCCAACAACTGCGCGAAGCAGAACCGGGTCTTGACTTGCACACCGCCCTTGCCCGCCTGGTCGCGCCTGCCGACGAGGTCGAGGGCCGTGCCGCGCTGGAGCGTTTGACGGCCGAGCACATCAAGGTGCTGACCCTGGCCGATGAGACCTTCCCCTTGATGTTGCGCGAGATCCCCGACCCGCCCTTAGTGCTGTTCGCATGCGGCCAGTTACAGGCCCTGCACCGCCCCGCGGTCGCCGTGGTCGGTGCCCGCAAGCACAGCCCCTATGGTGGCGCGGTGGCGACGGCCCTGGCCAAGGGCTTGGCCGAGCTGGGCTTTGTCGTCGTCTCCGGCCTGGCCCACGGCATCGATGCCCGCGCCCACGAGGGTTGCCTGCTGGCCGGCGGTCGCACCATCGCCGTGCTGGGCACCGGACCCGAGCGCATCTACCCCGCCAACCACCGCGAGCTGGCGCGCCGCATCGTCGCCGAGGGCGGCGCGATCCTGACCGAATACCCTCCCGGCACCACCGTCCAGCCGCACCTCTTCCCGATCCGCAACCGCATCATCAGCGGGCTCTGCCACGCCACCATCATCGTCGAGGCGCAGGAGCGCTCCGGCTCGCTGATCACCGCCCGCCACTGCCTGGACCAGAGCCGCGAGCTGTTCGCCGTGCCAGGCCAGATCGACCGACCGGAATCGCGCGGCACCAACGGCCTGATCGCCTCCGGCCAGGCCCGCCTGCTGACCGGCGTCGCCGATGTCCTGGCCGAGCTGACGCCCCTCCTGGGCCTGGCCGCGGAACACCGCAGCCGCAGCGAGCGCCAGATCGAGGATCCCCAGGCCCTGCGTGTCTACACCCGCCTCGACGCCTACGAGCCGACCCCCTTCGACCTACTCGTCGCCGAGCTCGACCTGGCGCCCGGCAGCCTCAGCGCCCTGCTCGTCGCCCTCGAGAGCCAGGGCCTCGTCGAACGCCTGCCCGGCCCGCAATTCCTGCGCTTGCCGCTCTGAAACCTCGTCGCCCAAAGCGCAGCCTCGAAAATTTGGGCTTGATCGCACCGCCGCTTTTGGATTATGGTAACTCCCCCGTGAGCCTGCTTTCGAATTGACCATTGACGAGGGGCGGGCAAAGGTCGTAGATATTATATAAGGTGATGACCCTGGAAGCAGGTTCGAGTACGCCGTAGGAGTGCCGCCATGGGAAAATCCTTGGTCATTGTAGAGTCGCCCGCCAAAGCGAAGACCATCAACAAGTACTTGGGCAATGATTTCAAAGTGCTCGCCTCCATGGGCCATATCCGCGACCTGCCCTCTAACAAGCTGGGTGTCGATCTGGAGCATGGCTTCGAGCCCGACTACATGATCATGCCTTCCAAGAAGAAGGTCATCTCCGAACTGAAGAGCGCCGCCGAAAAGGCCGACGCCGTCTACCTGGCCCCTGACCCTGACCGCGAGGGAGAAGCCATCTGCTACCATTTGGAGCAGACCGTCATTCCCAAAGAGACGCCCACTTACCGCGTCATGTTCAACGAGATTACCAAAAACGCCGTGCGCAAGGCGATCGAGAACCCCGGCAGCTACAACATGAACCGGGTCGACGCCCAACAGGCGCGCCGCATCCTCGACCGCCTCGTCGGCTACATGATCTCGCCCGTGCTCTGGAAGAAGGTCAAGCGCGGCATCTCCGCCGGCCGGGTCCAGTCCGTCGCCCTGCGCATGATCGTCGACCGCGAGTACGAGATCATCTCCTTCGAGAAAGAGGAGTACTGGACCTTCGCGGCCCACCTCGAGGGCAGCCAGCTGCCCAGCTTCCGCGCCCGACTGGTGCGCTGGAACGACGAGGGTCTGCGCCAGGGCAACAAGCCCGCCAAACGCA
The DNA here is from genome assembly GCA_964423555.1 of uncultured Holophagae bacterium. Classification (GTDB taxonomy): domain Bacteria; phylum Acidobacteriota; class Holophagae; order Acanthopleuribacterales; family Acanthopleuribacteraceae; genus CAYRFM01. Next base: position 39,224 of record CAYRFM010000067.1, read on the forward strand.
CCGTCGGCAACGAGAGCGAGGCCCGCGTGATTGAGGAGGCCCTCCAGGGCACGCCCTTTATCGTCTCCTCCGTCGCCCGCAAGGCCAAGAAGCAGAACCCGCCCGCGCCGTTCACGACCTCGAAGCTCCAGCAGGACGCCTCCCGCGCCCTGGGCTTCAGCGTCAAGAAGACGATGATGATCGCCCAGAAACTCTACGAGGGCGTCGAGATCGGCGGCGAGCCCACCGGTCTGATCACCTACATGCGTACCGACTCGACCCGCGTCAGCGAGGAAGCCATCAGCCAGGTGCGCGAGTACATCACCGAGAAGTTCGAGCCCGGCTACCTGCCCGAGGAGGCGCGCCGCCTCAAACAGAAAGCCGGCGCCCAGGACGGCCACGAGGCCATCCGACCGACCAACGTCATGCTCACCCCTGAAGATGCCGCCGCCTACCTGGACAAGGACGAGCAACGCCTCTACACCCTGATCTGGCGCCGCTTCGTCGCCTCGCAAATGACCGCCAAGCAGATGGACGAGACCGTCTTCACGATCAGCGCCGCTGACGGTATCTTCGAAGCCAAGGGTCTGGTCACCACCTTCCCCGGCTTCTCGACGCTCTACACCGAGAAGAAGCCATCCAGCCAAGAAGACGAAAAGATCACCGACCTCCCCAACCTGGACGAGGGCGAGACCCTCAAGGTCCTCTCCCTCGAGAAGGCCCAGAACATGACCCGCCCACCCTCGCGCTACTCCGAGGCCTCGCTGGTCAAGGCACTCGAAGAGAACGGCATCGGCCGACCCTCGACCTACGCCTTCATCCTCGCCACCATCCAGAACCGCGACTATGTGGAGAAGCGCGAGGGCCGCTTCTACCCCTCCGAGCTGGGCATGGTCGTCACCGACCTGCTGACCAAGTCCTTCCCCGAGTTGATGGACATCCAGTACACTGCCCGCATGGAGAACCGCCTGGACGATGTCGAGGCCGGCAATTGCACCTGGCGCGACTTGCTCTCGGACTTCTACAGCGGCTTCGAGGGCGACCTCAAGGTCGCCGACGACAAAATGCCTAACATGAAGCGCGACGGCCTGGTCACCGACCTGGCCTGCGACCTTTGCGGCAAGCCCATCGTCATCAAGAGCGGCAAATACGGCCAGTTCCTGTCCTGCTCCGATTACCCGGACTGCACCTTCGCCAAGAAGATCAAGGAGCTAGACCCCAAGTCGACCCTCATGCCCGTGCTGCGCTGCATGATCGGCCAGCCCGAGGAAAGCGAGCCCCAGACGCTCGAGGCCCAGTGCCCCGACTGCGGCGGCGAGCTCGTCCGCAAGCGCGGCAAGTATGGCGAGTTCGTGGCCTGCTCCAAGTACCCGGAGTGCCGCTATATCCACAAGGAAACCATCGGCGTCGCCTGCCCCAAGCCCGACTGCAAGGGCCAGATCCACCTGAAGAAATCCAAGAAGGGCAAGATCTTCTACAGCTGCACCAACTACCCCGGCTGCGATTACGTCTCCTGGGACCGTCCCGGTGGTGGGCCCTGCCCCGAGTGCAACGCCCCGACCCTTTACGAAAAACCTCGCAAGAAGAACCCCGTTTACTATTGTGCCAACAAGCCCTGCGAGTACACCCGCCCAGTCGAGGCGGAGGCCGCGATCCCGGCCTGATCCCGCAGACGAACCTGTGGCCTATCGATCAGATCGCGGGGACCCTTATCCGCCGCTAGAGGGAGTGCCCATCCATGCAGAACAGCCTCGACTCCGGCGAGCTCGCCGGGTTGGAACTTGCTGAAGCCCCCGTCACCCGCGCCCAAGACGTCCTGCACGTCAAGGGCGCCCGCGAACATAACCTCAAGGACGTCGAGGTCTGCCTGCCCCGCAACAAGCTCGTCGTCTTCACCGGCGTCTCCGGTTCCGGCAAGAGCTCCCTGGCCTTCGACACCATCTACGCCGAGGGCCAGCGCCGCTACGTCGAGTCCCTCTCCTCCTACGCCCGCCAGTTCCTCGACCAGATGGACAAGCCCGACGTCGACAGCATTCAGGGCCTCTCGCCGGCGATCTCGATCGAGCAGAAGACCACCAGCCGCAACCCGCGCTCGACCGTCGCCACCGTCACCGAGATCTACGACTACCTGCGCCTGCTCTTCGCCAGGGTCGGCAAGCCCCATTGCCCCGAGTGCGGCAAGCCGATCGTCAGCCAGTCCGCCTCCCAGATCGTCGAGACCCTGTTGACCTACCCCGAGGGCACCGCCCTACAGATCCTCGCCCCCGTCGTCCGCGACCGCAAGGGCGAGTACAAGAAACTGTTCGCCGAGCTGATCTCCAAGGGCTACACCAACGCCAACGTCGACGGCCAGATGTACCGCCTCGAGGACGTACCCGAGCTGGACAAGAAGCTCAAGCACACGATCGAGGTCCGCATCGCCAGGGTCATCGTCAAGGCCGACAAGCGCGACGTCATCGCCGACAGCGTCGAGACCGCGCTGCTCTTGGGCGAGGGCCTGCTCAAGATCGAGTTCCCCAAGGAAGAGCGCGCCCCCGAGTACATGAGCGAGCACCTCGTCTGCCGGGACTGCAAACTCAGCTTCCCCGAGCTGCAGCCTCGCGACTTCTCCTTCAACTCGCCCCACGGCGCCTGCCCCAAGTGCGACGGCCTGGGCGAGACCCGCATTTTCGACGCCGGCCTGGTCGTGCCCGACCCCCGGAAGACCCTGCGCCAGGGCGCGCTCGAGCCCTTCGGCAGCGACCCCACCGGCTGGCACAATACCCAAGTCACCCAGCTGGCCGGCAAATTTGGATTCTCCCTGGACACGCCCTTCCACCTGCTCGCCGACTCGATCAAGGAACTGCTGCTCCACGGCGCTCAGGAAGAGATGATGTTCACGTTCAAGAAGAACGCCAACAGCTACCAGTTCAAGACCCGTTACGAGGGCGTCATCCCCAACCTCGCCCGCCGCTACCGCGAGACCGCCTCGGCCGGTGTGCGTGAGGAGCTGCAAAAGTACCAGACCATGAACCGCTGCGACGATTGCCGCGGCGACCGTCTCAAGCCCATGCCCCTTGCCGTGCGCATCGAGGGCCGCAACATCAGCCAGTACACCGCCATGTCCGTGCGCGACGCCCACAGCTGCTTCTCGACCCTGCCGCTCCACGGCAACGACCTCGTCATCGCCGAGAAGATCCTCAAGGAAGTCGTCGAGCGCCTGCGCTTCCTCCACGACGTGGGCCTAGGCTACCTGACCCTCAACCGCGCCGCCGGCACGCTTTCCGGCGGCGAGAGCCAGCGCATCCGTCTGGCCACCCAGATCGGCAGCAAGCTGATGGGCGTGCTCTACGTCCTCGACGAACCCTCGATCGGCCTACACCAGCGCGATAACCGCAAGCTGCTCAACACCCTCAAGAACATGCGCGATCTCGGCAACACCGTCATCGTCGTCGAGCACGACGAGGAGACCATTCGCGAGAGCGACTGGCTGGTCGACATCGGACCTGGCGCCGGCGAGCACGGCGGCACCATCGTCTACGCCGGCCCGCCCGCCGGCGTCGCCGACAGCGAGGACTCCCTGACCGGTGCCTTCCTCTCCGGTCGCCGCGCCATCGAGACCCCGAAAGTCCGCCGCAGCTTCAAAAAGAAGGACATGATCGAGATCCGCGGCGCCACCCAGAACAACCTCAAGAACGTCACCGTCAAGCTGCCGACCCGCGTGCTGACCTGCATCACCGGCGTCAGCGGCTCCGGCAAGAGCACCCTGATCCACGACATCCTCTCCAAGGAGGCGAGCCGCCGCATCAACCGCTCCGGCGAGCGACCCGGCAAGCACGAGGAGATTCGCGGCCTGGACCAGTTCGACAAGATCATCGAGATCGACCAATCGCCGATCGGCCGCACGCCGCGCAGCAACCCCGCCACCTATGTCGGCCTGTTCGGGCCGCTGCGCGACCTCTTCGCCGCCACGCCCGAGGCCAGAGCCCGCGGCTACAAGTCAGGCCGCTTCAGCTTCAACGTCAAGGGCGGTCGCTGCGAGGTCTGCGAGGGCGGCGGCATGATCAAGATCGAGATGCACTTCCTGCCCGACGTCTACGTCATGTGCGAGCAGTGCAAGGGCAAGCGCTACAACCGCGAGACCCTGGAGATTCACTACCGCGGCAAGTCGATCAGCCAGGTCCTCGAGATGACCGTCGAGGAGGCCACCACCTTCTTCGAGGCCATTCCCGCCGTGCGCACCAAGCTCAAGACCCTGATGGACGTCGGCTTGAGCTACATCCGCCTCGGCCAGGCCGCCACCACCCTCAGCGGTGGTGAGGCCCAACGGGTCAAGCTCTCCAAGGAACTGTCCAAGCGCGATACCGGCAGCACCCTCTACATCCTCGACGAGCCGACCACCGGCCTGCACTTCGCCGACGTCGAGAAGCTGCTCCAAGTCATCCACCGCCTGACCGACCAGGAGAACACGATCCTGATCATCGAGCACAACCTCGACGTCATCCGCAACGCCGACTGGCTGATCGACATGGGTCCCGAAGGCGGCGACGGCGGTGGCACCGTCGTCGCCACCGGCACACCCGAGGACATCGCCCAGGTCGCCGAAAGCCACACCGGCGCCTTCCTGCGAGAATTGCTTACAAGCCACAAGACGCAAGCCGCAAGACTCAAGACAGCCCTCGCGGAGCCCTCGTAGCAGAGAACAAGGAACGCCAATGCTGGGCGAAGCCGAGAAACGTGCGGTAAGCCGCCCGGCTTGCCTTCCATGGAGGGAACGCCAGTGCTGAGCGAAGCCGAGAATAGTGCGGTGAGCCGCCGGCTTGCCTTCCATGGAGGGAACGCCAATGCTGAGCGAAGCCGAGAATAGTGCGGTAAGCCGCCGGCTTGCCTTCCATGGAGGGAACGCCAATGCTGAGCGAAGCCGAGAAT
>CAYRFM010000067.1:44210-47439 GCA_964423555.1 uncultured Holophagae bacterium
GCGGTAAGCCGCCGGCTTGCCTTCCATGGAGGGAACGCCAATGCTGAGCGAAGCCTGCGAAAATAAAAAAAGCCCCGACCAGGTCGGGGCTTGAAAACTGGAGAAGAAAACAGTAGCTTTTCTCGAAAGCTTGCTAGAAACCTTCGTTTACTGTTTTGCTGAGTGCCAATTGGCATCTCAGTTGCGTACATAAAAGAGCAATGGTTGTGCCATGGCTCCCCGGACGCTGATAGATCGTCTGATACCGCGCACTGGCTGGGGATGAGGGGCGATCGGAAATTTGGACACCACGACGCGATTGTCGTATAATTGATTAATGTTCAAACTATGTTGGTAAATCCTCCACCTCTTGCCGCCTTTTGGCCCTCCCCGTTCCCGATTGGCATTGCCCTAGAGGTTTCCTTGAACGACACCCCCGACCGAGAAAACACCAAATACGTCGACGCCCGCCTGACACGCAACGACCAGCTGCGCATGGCCCACTTCGTCACCGAGCTGCGCGAGACCTACGGCGACCACTGGAGCTGTGTCTTCGACCTCAAGAACAACATCGCCCAGGTCTTGACCTGCGTCTACGCCGACACGACCGCCCACGCCACGCGGCCCGTCGTCAACATCCCCTTCATTACCTCGCTCTCCTGGAGGGTCACCGCCATCGAGCGCGAGGAGCCGCTCTATTTTGACGAGGTCGACCTGGCCGACCCCCGCAGCTTCTACCTGCGCAAGGCGCCCGGCGCCCAACGCCTGGCCCTGTTCCAGGTCCGTTCCGACACCAACATCGGCCTGTTCAGCATCTTCGCCCTGCGCGAGCATTCGCGTCCGCTCTCCGACAAGGCCCTCCAGGACATCGCCAAGCGCTGCAACACCCTGCTGCCCTATTTCGAGAAGATCAACTGGCGCATGGAGCAGGAGATCCTCGACAAAACCGTCGAAAAGATCCGCCGCCGCGAGACGCCTTTCTTCATTTGCGAGCTGTTCAGTCGCCTGCTCGAGATGCCCATCGTCTTCTTCGAGAAGGTCAGCCCCGAGCGCTTCGAGTGCATCGCCAGCTACGGACTGGACGCGGAGATGGCCAGCCTCCGCTATGAGCTGGAGCCGCCTACGCCCAAGAACCAGATCTTCTTCCCCCTCGACGGCGAGGAGATTTTCGGCGAGGCCTTCCCCGAACTCGTCACCGGCGTCTTCCTCAAGCCTGGCAACCACCTGCTGATCGCTCTCGGCGAATTGCGCCTGCGCGGCTCCATGGTCAACGATTTCAGCCACTACGTCGCCCGCATCGAGGACCTGCTGCAGCAGCCGCCCTACCAGATCTCGACCCTCTCCTTCCTGCTCTACCTGCAGCACTGGATGAAGTCGACCGACCGCGACATCAACGAGGTCTTCCGCCACATCATCAACACGCTCGTGCCCTTCCTTGGCGCCGACTACGGCCTGCTGGCCCTGCTCACGCCCGACCGCGAGCGCATGCTGTTCGTCTCCCAGGCCGGCGAGTTCGACTTCCGCCTCAAAGAGATGGCCCTCGTCGACGAGGAGGGCAAATACACCTCGATCCTCGGCTGGGTCGCCAAGAACAACCGCCCGCACCTGGCCCAGGACGTCCAGCGCGATCCCTACTACCACAGCTTCGACAAATCGATCCGCTGCGAGATGTGCGCGCCCATCCACGTGCGCGGCGAGATCATCGGCATGTTCAGCGTTTCCAGCAAGATCGCCCGCCGCTTCACCTCCGCCGACGTCTCCAAGCTCTGCTTCTTCTGCGACCAGATGGGTGTCGCCCTGTTCCAAGCCGGCATCCTCGACCGCGCCCTGGCCGAGAGCCGCAAGGCCAAGAAATTCGACCAGGAAGTCCGCTTCGGCTTCCATTCCGGCACCCACGCCAAGGACCTGACCTACAACTTCGGCAACCTGATCGGTTCCGGGACCGGCTCGATGAAGTCCGTCTTCGAGGCCATCCGCAAGATCAACGGCTCCGGCCGCGACGACCTCAACGTCCTGATTACCGGCGAGACAGGCACCGGTAAGGAGATGGTCTCCTTTGCCCTGCACAACAGCTCGTCCCGCGGCAAGCTGCCCATGGTCGTCGCCAACTTCGCCAGCTACGGCGGTGACCCGAACCTGATCCAGAGCGAGCTCTTTGGCCACGAGAAGGGCTCCTTCTCCGGCGCCTCCGAGCGCCGCATCGGCTGTATCGAGCAGGCCAACGGCTCGACCTTGCTGATCGACGAGGTCGGCGACATCGTCTCCTCCGTCCAAATCAAGCTGCTGCGCGTCCTGCAGCAGTCAGCCATAAAGACCTTCCAGCGCCTCGGCGGCCAAAAAACGATCGAATCCAACGTCCGCATCCTGGCCGCGACCCACAAGGACCTGCGCCGCGAGGTCGAGGAGGCCCGTTTCCGCGAGGACTTGTTCTACCGCCTGAAAACGCTGGTGATCCGCATCCCGCCCCTGCGCGAGCGCCTCGAGGACATCCCGCTACTCGTCCCCCACTTCAACGCCAAATACGAGCGCGCCGTGCCCGGCATCCAGATCCGCTGGCTCAAGGGCGCGATCCTGGCCTTGCAGGAGTATAACTGGCCCGGCAACGTCCGCCAGCTGGAGGCCGTCATCAACCGCGCGATCGTGCTGTATGTGGAGAACGACCTGGTCACCGAGGCCGCCATCCGCCGCAGCCTCAACGACGAGGCCGAAGGCCCGGCCAACGTCGAGCAGGCGCTGTTCAAGACCGTCTGCGACGCCGGCAGCGGCGCCTTCTGGGAACTGGTCCAGAAACCCTACCGCCAACACGAGATCACCCAGAACCAGCTGATCCAACTGGTCTCCGACGCCCTCAACGCCTCCCGCGGCAGCTACAAACAGGCGGCCGCCATGATGGGCGTGCTGACGGAAGACTACAACCGCTTCCTAGACTTCCTCAAAAACAGCAACGCCAAGCTGGACTACCGCGAGTTCCGCCACCGCTAAACGTCGCTCGGACGTTCAACGGAACCAAAGGTTGGAAACGGCCCAGGTGGGGCCGACCGCCGGTCGGCCTGTCAGCATGGCAGTTCAACGAAACCAACGGATAGAGGCGGCCCAGGTGGGGCCGACCGCCGGTCGGCCTGTCGCTTGGCAGTGCAACGGGACCAATGGATAGAGGCGGCCCAGGTGGGGCCGACCGCCGGTCGGCCTGTCGCTTGGCAGTTCAACGAAACCAACGGATAGAGGCGGCCCAGGTGGGGCCGACCGCCGG
>CAYRFM010000068.1:0-47241 GCA_964423555.1 uncultured Holophagae bacterium
AAGCATGCGCCTGGTCATGTTTTCACGGGTTCAATTTCTTAACTTAACAGCATTGCTCCATGCCCTATCTGAAAAACTACCCGATCTCCAGATCGAGGCTGAGCGTCTGCGACCCCACCTTAAAAACGAACAAGTCGGGATTGTAATGGAGATATGTGCCATTGCGGCTCTCCAGGCCCGTCACTGGGGATTGGAAGCCCTAGTTGAATTCTTAGAGGAATGCTTTCTTCATCCACATCCGGCGATTGCCAACAGTGCGATCAAAAGCTATTGCCAGGGACTCATCCATGCTCTTGATCATTTACCCGAGAAAATCAAACCGTTTGTCGAGCACCTTTTAGAGAAGATCTTACTTATGCCAGAAAACGGGGAAAGCTTACTTGAGTTTGCGACCTTACTGAGAAAGTATACGAAGTTCAACCCCGCTCATTGTTTCACACAACTCCGCAACATACTAAGCCTTTTGCCCGACCTAGGCATTCAAAAGAAGATGCGCAAAAGATTGGGACACCGCCTCGCCAGGGTCTTAGAAGCCCTCAAACCAAGCCTGATCCTTGAGGATCGCCTCGCCTTGCTCGGCCTACTGGAACGCCAGCATGAGGGCACTTTTGCCTACGATAAAGACCTCGCCTACCCAATCGTGATTAACCTCAGTGTTGCCAGGGAACCCCGTCAGCTTGACCGCTTGGCCCAGCTTCACAGATCCCCCTTGGTGCACCCCAATGTACGCGATTGGCTAGCGACCTTCAAATTTCACATGTCCCGACCGGAACTTTCAAAAGACTGGCCCGAGCTTTGGCAATTGGCCGCATTGAATTTGCCCTGAAGATTTTGCCATCCGCCCGATCCACCAACCGTCCTCAGCCGTGACCGGTCTTGAGGACGTGGAACAGCTCGCGTTCGCTTGTCGCGTTGATCAGCAGGTTTCGCACATCGGGCTTGACGATGAGTTTGGCGATCTTGGACAGCACCTCCAGGTGCTCGACCTGGCGGTTCTCGGCGCTGAGCAGCATCAGGATCAACTTGATCTCATCGCCGGTATGGCCACAGGGCAGCGCCGGACGCGGGCGCGCCACCAGCAGCACCGACTCCTCGAGACAGTGCGAATAGGCGTGGGGCAAGGTGATGCCGTGACCCAAAAGGCTCGAAAACTCCTGCTCGCGCTGGGCCAGCTCGGCCAGAATGCGGTGGGCGTCCAACTGCGGCACCGTCTCGATCAAGCGCGCCAACATGCGCTCATAGAGCGCCGTCAACGGCTCGCCCTCTGAGAACAGCACCCAGCGGGCACGTACCGGTAGACCCGTGGCCGCCACCGCCGTGCCGATCACCAGGACTTCCGCCTGGCCGCGTGCCGACTTCGGTGGCAGGACCTCCGTCTGCCCCTGGAAGTGAACCGCCAAAATATCTTGCTCGCTTTCCAGATCCTCTAGCGCCACCTGCTTGCGGTGGAAGTGCAGCGGCTGCTCGAAGTCTCGGGCCAGCAACTCCTTCAAATAGAAGCCCGACCAAATCGGCATGCCCACCCGGTCCGCTCGCTCCTCTTGCTCCTCACGCGCCCAGCGATACAGATTGGGCTTGCCTAACAAGCCACCCCAGCGCTGGCACAACAGCAGGTTCAAGTCCTGGTTCTCCGTGATCGCTAGGAAATTGCCCACCCCGTAGAACAACGGGCTCTGATCCAGCTCGATCGTCATGGCGTTGTCGCAAATCGCCTCGAGGTCGTCGCGGCGGGCGTCGCGCACGTGGCGCGGATTGGTATCCAGCAATACCACCGTCAGCCCGTGGTCGCGCAGAAAGGCCGCGATCTCGCGGCCGACCCGGTGGGCACCGACGATGACCCAGCCCGTTGGGCGCGGCTCGAGCACGCCCAGTAGCTTGCCGACCCAGCGCGCCGAGAAGCCCTGGAACAGCACCGTCCCAGCAATCACGGAGTAGACGAAGGTTTCCAGAAAATTGGCGTGGGGATGCCCGCGATCGGCCAGCCTGAGCGCGGACAGAGAGGCCATCGAGGCGGCGACAATGCCACGGGGCGCGATCCAGCTCAGGAACAGTTTCTCCCGCAGGTTCAGCTGACCCCCTCGCGTCGACAGGAAGATATTCAGCGGCCGCACCACAAACATCACCGCAGCCACGATCCATAGCAGCGAACTACCGTATTCCGTAAAGCGCGATAGCTTGAGGCTTGCCGCCAGCAAGACGAACAACAACCCGATCATCAGATCCTTGAGCTCCATCTTGTAGGCGATGATGCGGTCAAGTTTCGGTGGCTGTTTATAGCCGAGATACAGACCCGCCACGGTCACACTCAAGAGCCCGCTTTCGTGAAGCACCATATCCGCGACGGCGTAATTGAGGATCGCGCCAATCAGGACCGTGATGTTGAGATACTCGTCGGGAATCCAGTTGCGCGCCAGCACCTGATGGAGCACCACACCGAAGCCCGTGCCGATCAGCAGGCCCGTGCCAAAACGGCCAAGAAACTGCACCACGGCCTGTGCGATTCCCAGATTGCTGCTGCTGACGATCCAATCAAAACACATCAGCGCGATGAACACGCCGATCGGGTCGATCAACACGCCCTCCCAGTGGAGGATGTGGTGAAGATTGCGCTTGGCGCGGATGCGCGACAACAGCGGACCCACCACCGTGGGACCGGTGACGATGATCAGACTGGCGGAGAAGAGACAAAACCCGAAGGTAAACTGCGTCGTGCCGTAGCCAAAAACTCCAAAGATCACCAGGGCCGTGCTCAGCCAGGTGATCACCACACCCTTTGTCAACATCCCGCCCACTTCGCGACTGATCTGGCTGAAATGCTTGAGCTCCAGGGTCAGGCCGCCCTCGAACAGAATGATGCCGACGGCCACGGCGATGATCGCTCTCAGGCCGTCACCCAGACGATCCGGGTGCACCAGGCCCAACCCTTCCGGGCCGGCCAGCACGCCGCCTAGCAAGAGAATCACGATCGCAGAAACCTTGAGCCGGTTGGCCACGATCATCAATACTACGCCCAGCGCGGCAGCGATAGAGAAAGTGGAGATCAGTTCATGGTTTTGCATTTGCGCTCCTGACAGGACGATCGCGCCTAGTATATGCTCAATTGCGGTCTGGGCGCTAGCGACCTGAAGCCGCGACAACCGAGCGCTAGAAAACTCATGCGAACGCGTCCCATGCCTAGCCCGCGAAATACCGCAGCGCCCAAAGAAATCGCCAGATCCGCTGTAAAACATTGTAAAAGCAGGGAGAAACGCTTGCAACTGCGGGCTCGACACAGCAATATGGTAGAGTGCCCCGGCATGGCCGGCCCAGGCACGCCCGTCATCCGGAGCTCGGCATGCCCAACCTACCTTTCCTCAGACCACTCACCCAGGGATTTCAGCGGGTTGCCCTCAAAAAGCGCCGAATCCTGCTCATGGCGGCCGTGACCGTCTGCCTGCCGCTCGGCCTGATGATGGGACTCCAGTACTTTTGGCTGCTGCGCCTCAAAACCAGCTCCAGCAGCGCACGCGACGCGGCCCAGGACCACTTCCTCAACATGGTCTCCCAGAAAGTCGAATTCTTCTACTCGCGCCTCGCCGAGTCGATGCTGGTCATCGACGAAAACCTTCTGCTCGGCCCGCGCGACGAACTCGGCACGCACCTCAGTTACCAATTCCAAAACGCGGTCAAGAATATCAGCCACCCTGGCGATGACGCCGAGATGCCGGTCGCCGCGGCACCGACGCCGGCCACAATTCAGCGCTCGGTTCTGACCGACCGCGCCTATTCGCCGCCGAAACTGGCACCCAGCGAGGTCCAGAAAGGCGAGATCGCCATGCCCATGACCTGGCCCAAGAGCACGGACAGTCTGCAGCCAAGCGATATCAACAACGCTACCCAGATCGTCTTCACCTGCGCCTTCACCGGTCCCTACGCCGACCAGTTCCTCTACATCGATTCGCTGCTGCGAATCGCCTCGCCGACGGTCAAAAATGCAGAGCTGGACCGGGTCGTGCGCCTTGCCTGTACCTATTGGCAAGCGCGGGCCAAGGATCCCAGCCCCCTGAAAATGGCCGATCTGGCCCTGGATGACCGCGATCCTCGCTACCCCATGATCCTCAATCCCATCACCAACAAGCAGGGCCAGCTGATCGGCGTGGCCGGCCTCGTCGTCGACCCCGTCCATTTTGGCGAGAAAATCCTGCCCCGTGTGGTCAAAAAACTCCTGCCCCTGCTCGAGGGCCAAAAGGACTGGCAGATCAAGGCCTTCGACAATACCGGCCGTCTGGTCCTGTCCAACGGTTCCGGCGCCTTTGTCAAAAGCGCCAATCGCGGCGAGAAAACAGCCAAGCTCTCCAGCATTTTCGCCGACTGGAAGGTTACCCTCTCAAGCGAGCCCTCCTCGTTGGAGCGCCTGGCCGGCACGAACTTCTGGTTCAATATCGGGCTCTCTGCAATCCTGGCCCTGGCCCTGCTGGGCGGGATCCTCTACGCGCTGCGCACGGCCTCTCACGAATTGCAGCTCTCCGAGATGAAATCCGACTTCGTCTCCAACGTCTCTCACGAGCTGCGCACGCCGCTGGCCTCGATCCGCGTTTTTGGCGAACTACTGCGCCTGGGCCGCACCAGCGATCCCACCAAGGTCCGCGAGTACGGCGCTCACATCGAGAGCGAGAGCCGCCGCTTGACCCGTCTGATCAACAACATCCTAGACTTTTCCAAGATCGAGTCCAACCAGAAGATCTACCAATTTGAACGCACCGATATCGAGGATGTGCTCTCGGAAATTATCCAGACCTTCGAGGCGCGTATGTTCGGTGGCCAGGTCACGATCGCCTACACTGGACCTGACGATCCCTTGCCGATGATCCTGATGGACGCCGACGCCCTGGGCCAGGTCTTCTTCAACTTGCTGGACAACGGCATCAAGTATGGCAACGGCTGCCTTGAGCTGGACGTGCGGCTGTTCCGCGAGGGCGACGAGGCCGTCATCGAGTTTCAGGACCACGGCATCGGCATTGCCCGCGAGCAGCAGGACAAGATCTTCGAGCGCTTCCACCGGGTCAGTACTGGGCTGGTCCACGATGTCAAGGGCAGCGGCCTGGGCTTAGCTATCGCCCGTCACGTGATCGAGGCCCACCGTGGTACCATTCAGGTGAGAAGCCAGTTGGGCCATGGCAGTACATTCATCATTCGCCTGCCCCTGCGAGGAGCCGACCCAGCGGGCACGCACGAGGAGGGGACCTGATGGTAGAGACCAATGCAAGCCGCAAAATCCTGATCGTCGAGGACGACCATGCCATGGCCCTGGGCCTGCGCGACGGCATCTCCAGCGAGGGCTACCAGGTCCTCTACGCCAGTGACGGCGAAACGGGCCTACAGATGGCCCGCGAACAGGCGCCCGACCTGATCGTCCTGGACGTGATGTTGCCGCGCATGAACGGCCTGGACGTCTGCCGCCAGCTGCGCGGCGAGGGCCGCCAGACGCCGATCATCATGCTGACCGCACGCGGCCAGGAGATCGACAAGATCCTCGGCCTCAAGCTGGGCGCGGACGACTACGTCACTAAACCCTTTAGCCTGATGGAGCTGTTGGCGCGCATCGAGTCCGTGCTGCGCCGCGCCAACCCGACCCTGGTGGAGGACGCCGATGGACCCAGCCATTTCGCGTTCGGCCAAGTCGAACTGGACTTTCGCCTCCACAAGGCGACCTTCAAGGGCGAAGCGCTGGAGCTCTCACCGCGCGAGTTCTCGATGTTGCAGTACTTCATTCGCAACCAGGGCAAAATCGTCACGCGCGACCATCTTCTGGACGCCGTCTGGGGCTACGACCACATTCCCTTCACCCGCACGGTCGACGCCCACATCGCCAAGCTGCGCAAAAAGATCGAGGAAACCCCGGCCGACCCGCAACACCTGATCACGATCCACCGCCTGGGTTACAAGTTCACGGGCTGAGCTAGCGCGGTCGCAGCCACGACCAGCTCGCCAAAAGGGACGCAGGTCGCACTGGGACCGCGCTCAATGGGCTTGGCCACAAGACGTCAGTGAATCGTCGGCACATCGCGCTTGACCAATTTGCCTTTCTCCAGCATAACGACAGCGCCAGAGAGCGCGATACAGGCGGAAAATGCACCCTTGAACTGACCCTGAAGGGTCCAGGCCCCCTCGTCGAGCCGGAACACACTCACGGCCTGGGGGGTACGCTTGACCAGTACGAGATCGGTTGCCAGGGCAAACAGCTGCTCGGGTGTGATCTGTTTGGCCTGCTGTTTGACCAGATGGTGATCGATCTGGCGCTGGCTGGCCTCGCCACTGGCGCCGAATGTGAACATGTCTCCCGACTTGCGGTAGTAGACGATACTTTCCTGGGTTTGAGGTCGGTAGGCAACGGTGGGGATATCACCCTCCGAAAAGGCCTCCAGGAAAGGCTTGGCCTCGCCATAGCAGCCTTGCACCGCGCCGCCGGCATCCAGCCAGGTGAAGTAACTGCGCTCGCAGGGGATTTTGGAAGTGCTCCGCGTGACCATCTCCGTGGCGACCAAGAGCCTGTCCGCCACGGGCCAAACCTTGCCGACGCTGTCGTAATGCCTTAGATATAGGGTGCTCATGGTACGGCTTTCCAGGTCATAGACCCCGATGCCGGCAGGCTGGAGTTGGAAGAAGAGGCGTTTTTGATCGGCGCCGATCAGCACATAGGCCGGTGATGTCGCAAGCCCCTCCGGCGTGTTGCTCGTGCGGGTCAGAGGGCCGTCGACCGCCACGGCTACCGTTTTCAGCGGTGTCCCAATCTCGCACTCTTCATAGAGGACCACCTCGAGCCTGGTAGCGGTGGTCACCACTGCGAACTGCTTGGGCCCCAACGCTTTTAGATCGAGATACTGTGGCTTTTCAGACCATGGCAGCAAGGCAACCATGAACAGCAGAACACTCATGTAGGACTCCACCTATATCCCAGGTCTAAAAAAGGACCGCTCAGGCGAACCTGAACGGTCCCTTCAATGCAGTTAGCAGCCATACCCGTACAGGGAGCACATGCAAGCATTCCAGCCAGCTTCACATGCCGCGCTGCTACCACCTGCACTAAGACAAGCAGACCAGCCATCCGTGCACGGGGTAGCCGAACGCAGCGCCAGCGAAGGACCAACAAACGCGGTGGTAACAAGGAGCAAGCACAACATTTTCTTCATGACAATTCTCCTGAGTTTTTATTACGCCAAATGGCCACTATAGCATACAAACAAATAATGGATAAATCAAAATAGAATCGAAATTTTTTAACCTTACAACCAATGCCTACATTAAAACCTACAAACCGCGACAATCTTCCACAAAACCAAAGATGCCACTTCGGACACACCCCTACATACGCTCACTTATTCGGTATCATAAATCATCACAACATTGTTGGCATTGACCACAGCAAAAAGTTTCATATCTGGGAAATACCGCACCTGTTTAATTTTATCGCCCATATCCCTTTTGCCGATCAATCCCTTCAAATCGATTGACACTTGGATCAGTACCTCACAGGAGCGCTCCTCCAACGAGCAAGTCGCGATCAAATAGGAGGCGTGAGGACCCGCCGAGAAAGTCTTCGCGGAATAACCATCCGGGAACTGGTTACCCTCCACCTTGTTCACGTACTTTTCATAAAAATTCGTCATGGCCAGGTCCTTCAGAACCCGCCCTCCTGGATCCATTACTGCAAACCGGTTGTCGTAGATGAACCCAATTGCCAGATGGTTTTGGTGACCCTCGAACAACACCCCTGTGCTCCAAAGCGTAGATGTCTTCCCATATTTCTTGTTGGCCAGCGCGGACGTGGCAATCGTGCGTTTTAACGTCCCATCCTTGGCGTACACTTCGATAGTGCCTATCTCGGGGTGGAAGGACGAGCCCGAAACGAAGACCTCGTTACCCACACAGGCGACATTCGCCGGCATGGAGACCCTTTTTGACCTGATGATTCGCTGGACCTTATCGTCGTGGACGATCTTGACACCACCCGCATTCTGGTCCGCAACCCACAAATCATCACCAACCAGGCAGAAGGCAACCGGTTTTGCCAGCTCCTCCGGCCCCATGCCTTGACGACCGATACGCTTCAGTAGCCCGCCAGACATGTCGCATTTCAGGATCTGACCATCCTTCGTATCGAGCAAGTAGAGAAATCCTTTCTCGGAGATTTGGATATCCCAAACCGAGGCGTACAGAAGTTGGCCCTTCTCCGTCTCGTCCTGCATCACGAAGTAGGGATGAAGGGGTACGCCCTTCAAATCGCCAAAGAAAAGGACCAATGCGAGCAAGTTCATCATCAGTGCCACCCCGAGCAAAACAGGATCGTTTCCCAAAAGGTCCCCTGGTAAACAGGTCAGGACGTAGCGTGCGAAATGAATCACGTCATAACAGGGAAATGTTCAGGCGAATTATACGGGATTTCTCAATACACTTCAAGAAAACTGTATGCCTTTAAATTTCAAGGAGCCCCGGTAACTACTTTGTTCCGTGGAAGCCATGCACCATTTCAATCCGCCCGCCCCTTCGCGCGTCACGGACCAGGTACTTGGGCAAGGTTGCCTCTCGCCCGGTCGGTTTCGATCCTGTCACACCGTCAATTGCATCTTTCGCCGTTCCAGCTTATGATGGAGTCTATGACGAGATACACGAACTGTCCAAGCTGCAACACAACCCTCGACCTCGGCAACCGGCTCAACTGGCGGCCCTGCCCCGAATGCGGTGCCGCGTTCTGTCGCGACTGCATCGCCACGGTCTGTCCGAGTTGCAGGAAATCGTCCCGGTCGATCTTCGACAGCGGCAAATTCGCCGCGGTGCGAGACACTGAGGATGGACCGCCCACCTCATTTTGATACCCGAGCGCCGCGCTGGGGTGGAACCGGCGCCGCCTGCCGTTCCCTCCGGAGGTGGAAGCGGTGAATTTCTCAGAGGCCAGCGCCAACAGACGTCCGCTCCGCTTGCTCCGACGGCTGCACGTCCGCATCGCCTTGCTTCAGCTTCTGGTCACGCTCGCGATCATGACCGCCACGCTGCTCGTCTTCAAAAGCCACGATCGCGGGGTCATGTTGCGTCAGGGTTATTTGCATCTCACTCAGATTGGCCAACACATCGCCGAGCGACTCAGTGAGAGGGTCATTCTGGTCGAGGGTCTGACTGGCACGCTCGCCAACCTGGGCGAGAGCCTCGAGCCCGACCCCGTCCAGTTCAAAACGATCATCCCCCACCTGCTGGACTACGAGTCCAACGCCGAATTCATCGCTGGCGGCGGCATCTGGCCCGAACCCTATGCCTTTGACCCCAGCCGCGAACGCAGCAGTTTCTTCTGGGGTCGCGACGACTACGGCATCCTGCAGTATTTTGACGACTACAATGATCCCAGGGGCCCAGGCTACCATTATGAAGAGTGGTACGTACCCGCCAAGTTCATGGCGGGAGGCCAGGGCTTCTGGTCCAAGTCCTATATGGATCCGTACTCGCATCAACCGATGGTGACCTGCTCGGTCGCCATGCAGAAGGGCGGCAAGTTCAGCGGGGTCGCCACCTGCGACTTGCGCCTGGAGGGTCTGGACAACTTTTTTAAACAGTCCGCCAGCGCTGCCGGCGGCTATATCTTTGCCTTAGACCGCAACCACAAGTTCCTCAGTTTCCCCCGCCCACACATGATCCGCCGCGAGTACACCACCGATTCCGGCGGCCGCAAACTCGAACTGTTCTATATCTCCGAGCTGGTCAGCAGCCAACCCGTATACGCCGAGGTCGAGCAAGCCTTGGGCGCCATCGACGACGAGCGCCTGGACCTGGCCCAGCGCAGCGGTCGTTTCCGCGCCGACCTAGTCGACGAGCTGGCCAACGGCAGCTACCAGATCAACAAGCAGGAGGCTCGCCGCATCGTCGCTGGCATGAACGAGATCGACGAGATCGAGCTGAGCAAGCAGTTGACCTGGGATGACGACCCGATTTTGGGTGGGCCCGCCATCGCGACCGTGGTGCATATGCCTCGCACCCACTGGAATCTGGTCGTGGTGGCGCGCTCCAGCTGGGTTTACGGCTCAGGCGATTCGACCCCTCGCAAGGTGATCCTCACCCTCCTGGCTCTCGAACTGCTGGGGTCGCTGGCGCTGTTCCCGATCCTCAAAACCCTGCTCGCGCGACCGCTGCGGCGGCTGCTCGCCAGACTGCAAAAGCCCGACTTGGAGCCGGACCTTGGTCTGGACACCCGCACCAACGACGAGTGGGCACTGCTCGCGCAAGCGCTGGAGGAGCGGCTTGCCCACCTGAGCCACAGCGCCAACGAGAGCGAGCGCCTGCTCCAGGACCAAACAACCCACACCTTGCGCAACCTGCTCGACCAACTGCCCTGGCCGGCCGCCTTGGTCGCCGAGGACAACCGTTTCGGCTACCAGAACCCAGCCTTCCGTCATTGCTTCGCGCAAGCAGAGGCAAAAGCCCGCCTGATCGCCGCCGTCTTCGAGACCGACCACGAGCCAACCTTGGGGCACCGTCTGATCCAGCTCGAGCTGGATGGCGACATCTATCCCTTCCACACGCTGTGCCTGACGATACCCCAGGACCAGGCACCGCCCCTGATCGCCCTCGTCGCGGTCGATATCGGCGACCAACTCGAAGAGGAGCTGATCCGCCGCGAGCGCGCCGGTCAGCCGCCTCAACCCTAGCGCACTTTAACAGATCGCTGTCCACGACGATTTCCCAGCGACCTTGGGGGGTCTTGGGTCTTGGTTCTTGTCGCTTGACTCTTGCCGCACCTGCCGCCTAACCCAGGTGTGTACTTGATCGTTGTCAAGCACACGCGCATGCGCTACCCTAGGCGTCATCGCTGGCCGGCGATCCACACAGACCAACCGGGGTACCCGTACATGCCGCAAACCGTAGCCTGGGTCCATGACCTCTTGGCCTCCTTCGAGGATCGCCCCTTTTTCCTGGGCGACGGGATCGATTGGCGTTACCGCGACCTGTGCCAGGCGATTGGCCATTGGCAGAGCGAGATTCGCGCGCGCCAACTGGCCGCCCACGCGGTCGTCGCTCTGGTCGCCGATTACTCGCCCAACACCATCGCCCTATTCCTGGCCCTGCAGTTGGAGGGCCATATCGTCGTGCCAATCGACCGCGCCGCGCCCGAGCGCCGCGAGCAGTTCCTGGAGACCGCCGAGGTCAGCGCGCTGTTCCACGTCGAAGCCGACGACAGTTGGTCCTTCCAGACCTTCGAGCGGCCCACCACCCATGCCCTGCTGCGCGGTCTGCAGGACCAGGGCGAGTCCGGCATCGTGCTGTTCTCGTCGGGCACAACCGGCGTCGCCAAGGGCACCGTGCTGCAAACCGCGCGACTCTGGGAAAAGTACAAGGACAGCCCGCGCAAGGCGCTGCGCACCTTGATCTTCCTCAAGCTCGACCACATCGGCGGCATCAACACCCTGTTTGCCATCGCTTTCAACGGCGGCACCTTCGTCACCGCCGCGGACCGCACCGCCAAGACGGTGTGCACGACCATCGAACGTCACCGGGTCGAGCTGCTGCCGACGACGCCGACCTTCCTCAACATGCTGCTGCTCTCCGGCGCCACCAGCGATTACGACCTCAGTTCGCTCAAGGTCATCACCTATGGCACCGAAGTCATGCCACTCTCCACTCTCCAGGGCTGCGAGCGCGCCTTCCCTGGCGTGACGCTCAAGCAGACCTATGGCCTGACCGAGATGGGCATCGTCTCGACGCGTAGCCGCGACAATCACTCGACCTGGATGAAAATCGGCGGCGACGGTGTCGAGGTCAAGGTCGTCGACGACATCCTCTGGCTGCGCACCCAGACCGCCATGCTCGGTTACCTCAATGCCCCCAACCCCTTCGACGCGGAGGGCTGGTACAACACGCATGACCGGGTCGAAGTCGACGGCGAATACTTCCGCGTGCTCGGTCGGGTCCAGGAAATTATCAATGTCGGCGGCGAGAAAGTCTTCCCGGCCGAGGTCGAGAGCGTGATCCTGGAACTGCCCGGCATTCTCGAGGCGGTCGTGCGCGGTCGACCCAGCCCGGTCACCGGCCAGGTCGTTACCGCCGAGGTTCAGCTGAGCGAGCCCCGCGACGCCCGCGAGGTCCGCAAGGAGATCTTCGATCACTGCCGCGCCCGCTTGGCCCGCTACAAGATCCCCACGGTCATTCAGATCACCGAACGCAGTCTGGTCAGCGACCGCTTCAAGAAGAAGCGCCTCGACACGACCCCACCAAACGCCCAGGAGTCTCCATGAACTCACCGATTGTGCTCATCAGCGGCGGTAGCCGCGGTCTCGGCGCCGCCATGGCGCGTTCCCTGCTCGCGGACGGCGCGATCGTCGCGACTTTCAGCCGCTCGGAAACGCCGTTTGTCGCTGAAATGAAGAACAACCCCAATTTCCGCTGGTCCGCCGTCGACGCCACCGACGGCCAGGCCCTCAAGGACATGGTCTTTGCCCTGTACCGCGAGTTTGGCCGCATCGACGCCCTGGTCAACAACGCCGGCGCCGCCCTCGACCAGCTGCTGCCGGTCACGACCGACGCCCAGATCTCGGCATGCCTGGCCCTCAACCTCGAGTCCGCCATCCGCCTCACCCGCCTGGTCGTACGGGTCATGCTGCCCAAGGGCCGCGGCAGCGTCATCAACCTCAGCTCCGTACTCGGTCAGCGCGGGTTTCGCGGTACCTCCGTCTACGCCGCCACCAAGGCCGGTCTCGACGGCTTCACCCGCTCCCTGGCCCGCGAGCTAGGCGGCCGCGGCATTAGGGTCAACGCCATCGCACCCGGCTTCATCGAGACCGACATGACCGCCCACATGCCCGAGGCCCAGCGCGCCATGGTCCTGCGCCGCACCCCGCTCGGCCGACTCGGTCAACCCGAAGACGTGGCCGCGCTCGTCAAGTTCCTGATTTCCGATCAGGCCGCCTTCATCACCGGCCAGTCGCTGACCGTCGATGGCGGCCTGACCTGCTGACCTGGAGGGTCCCATGCTCGTCGAACGCATTGAACTGACCATGAGCCAGTTGGGCCTGGGCCAGCTGACCGAATACGCGCTGATGGTGATGTTCGGCAACGCCCACAGCCACCATTTGGTCAAGGGCCTGGAAATCACGCCCGAGGAGATCCGCGACCACGCCGGTCTGCTGCTCTACCCGGCCTACTTCCTGACCCACCTCAAGGTCCCGCCCCAGCGCCTCCTGTCCGGCTACCACGCCTGGACCCATGTCGATGTCGGCTGTGACGTCAAGCGCTTCGGCGATACGGTGCTGGAGAGCACCTACGCCTTTGGCAGTGCCGGCGAGCTACCCGAGGATCCCGAACAGTGGCCCAGCGCCGATCTCATCACCATGCACGGCAACAACCTGATCGTCGTCGACGCCACCGAGGAGGGCTCGGCCCGCAAGATCAGCGCGCCCCGCCCAGACCGCTTCGCGGAACTGGAGAAACTGCGGCGCCCGCCCGTGGCCATTGCCCGCGCCCGCAAGATCCGCGGCAGCGGCTTCGAACTGGAAGGCGAGGGCCTGATCGCCACCGACCAGCCGATCTGTTTCCGACTCGCCCCCCAT
The DNA here is from genome assembly GCA_964423555.1 of uncultured Holophagae bacterium. Lineage (GTDB taxonomy): Bacteria > Acidobacteriota > Holophagae > Acanthopleuribacterales > Acanthopleuribacteraceae > CAYRFM01. Next base: position 13,566 of record CAYRFM010000068.1, read on the forward strand.
CGCGACGCGGCACCCGGTCACGCCATGATCTTCGCCATGTTCAGCCAGCTCATGGACCAGGCGGAGTTCCAGCTACTGGCCGACCTCTTCGAGCCCAGCCTGCCGCGCGCCGTGCTGCACCACCTCTGCGTGCTCGAACGCGAGACCTTCTACTACGGCAATTGCTTTGCCGGCGATGAGGTCGCCGTTCACATCAGCGGCGACATGGAACTGGCCGCCCCCGACTTCCACGGCCAGGCCCTGGACATCGTCTCGGCGGCCAAGTTCAAGTTGGCCTTCGAGGTCACCAACAAGCGCAGCGGCGCCTTGCTGGCTTTGGCTCGGGCCGAGAAATTGCTGGCCATGCCAACCGCGCTGCAGGACCTGACCCAAGACGTGCGCCGCTTCCACCGCCGCCTCTACGGCAACGCTTGATCAGGCGATGCCGCCGATCCGATGGGAAACAGACTAGAACGTGCAATAATGTGCACGATATCACAGAATGACAGCACAGCTAGAGGAGCGCCCTCCGCTCAAACACCGTGAGTTCACTATCTCCCTTAAGCCAAGTAAAAACGCTCGGATCGCGCCTTAATAAAGATTGATCTGCCGGCTTTTTTCGGGTATTTTTTAGTCGGTATCGGATGCCGTCTGTCTGACCAGGGTTCCTTAGTCCATCCATCGCCACCGCTTTTGGTGTGCCTTTTTCTGCCTGATCCGATACCTGACATGGGGTTTACAACAGCACGGACTATCCCGTTCGGGAAGGGACCGTTCTACGTAATATTGGAGATTGTGCATGACTCGTTCGCAAGGCAGCGCCGACGGTAAGCGCAGCGGCAATGGCAGGCCGCGCTCTGTCAAAAAGACCAAGCCTCGGGTGACCAAATTGCACCCCATGCTGGATCGCTCGACCCGGGTCGGCGATGACTGGGAGTTCGAGAAGACCCTCGACCCGCAGGTCTTTTACCTTGCCGATCACGTGATCCAGGGCCGCGAACTGCTGCCTGGCGTGGCTTACCTGGAGATGGCGCGCGCCGCCGCGACCCATGCCGGTCTAGCGCCTACGGCCCTGCGCGATATCGCCTGGATGTCGCCCTTGGTCGCCGAGGGCGCGCAGGTCGAGGCCTCTCTGAACCTCAAGCGCACCGCCAAAGACACGCGCTTCCAGGTCGCCTCGACCGGTAAGACCCATGCCGAGGGCCGCCTCGCTTACGAGGCCCAGGACCGACCCGCGAAAATCGACCTGGAAGCACTGAAACAGCGACTGCCCGCCCGCGACGCCGCCGAGTGCTACGTGCACCTGGCCGAGATGGGCTTTGGCTACGGACCCTCCTTCCGCTCGATCACCGCCTGGCACGGCACGGAATCCGAGGCGCTGGCGCGGCTCGAATTGCCCGCTGCGCTGGCCGACGAAGCCGAGCACTTCAGCTTCCATCCCGTGCTCGCCGACGGCGCCCTGCAGACCGCGATCTGCACCTTCCCCAACCACGGCGAACCCGCGCTGCCCTTCGCCATGGACGCGATCGTCTTCCATGCGCCCACCACCTCGCCCGCCTACGTGCACGCCAAGGCCCGCGACTTCGATCCGCACGCCCTGTTCCACGTCTTCGATATCGAGCTCTGTGACGACCAGGGCCTCCCCCTGGCCAGCTTCCAGGGCTGCACCTTCAAGGCTGCCGCGGCTACGAGCCAAATGGCTCAGCCCGAGCCTGCCGCGCTGGCGAGCGCGCCGGCGGCGCCCCTGGAAGGGGTCGACGCCACCCTGCGCGGCCTGACGCTTGACTTCCTCAAGGACATCGTCGCCGAGGCCCTGCACATCGACGCCGGCGATATCAATACGCGCAACCCCTTCGCCTGGTACGGCGTCGACTCCTTCAACACACTGCTGATCATCAAGCTGCTCGAGGACGAGGTCGGCTCCCTGCGCAAGACGCTGCTGTTCGAGAACGCCAACCTCGAGGCCCTTACCGACTGCTTCATGCGCGAACAACGCCCCTACCTGATGGATCGCTTCAAACTGACGGCCCCAGCACCTGCGCCAGCCGTTCAAGCCGCCCGCGCCGCCGCCAGCCCCGAGCCCCTGCAACCCACGGCTGCGCTGCCGTTGGTCCTGCGCGCCGACCAGGCCTTCGCGGACCCAGCCCTGGCAGTCGTTCTGGAGCCCCTGCGCGGCACCTACCGCCACGTGCTCTCGACCACCTACGCCGCCCGCGGCATCGCGCCGTTCCTGTTCCTCGGCGCCGAACGCCAGGGCTACTTCCTGTTCAACCACAGCAAGCGCACGCTGCTGGTCTGGGCCTACGTCGGCCCCGCCGAGTACCAGGCGACCCTGACCGCGCAGATGCTGGCCTACGGAGCGGCCCGCAAGTTGGCCTTCAACTACGTCACCCATCAACCCGTCATCGACGCCTGCGGCACGGCCCTGGCCGCCACGCCGTTCGGCGCCTTCCAGCACCTCGGCGCTCTGGCCGAGTTCTCCCTGGCCGGCAACGCCATGCGCCGCCTGCGCTACATGGTCAGCAAGTTCGAGAAGGAAGGCGACTGCCGCACCGCCGAGTTCAAGGTCGGCAGCGACAGCGCCCAAGCCGAAGCGATTGCCGCCGTGATCGACGCCTGGATCAAGAAGAAGGGCCACGTCAACCCCTTCATCCACCAGCTGCGCAAGGACATCCTCGCCGGCCAGCTCGATCCCGACTACCGCGTCTTCACCACCCATGTCGGCGACCAGCTGATGAACGTGATCCTGGTCGCCCGCATGTACGACGACCAGTGGCTGATGGACCTGGAGTTCTACGGGCCCGACATGCCGCTGGGCGGCCTGGAATTCACCGTCTGCAACATCGTCGCGCTGCTGCTGGCCGAGGGCGCGCGCAGCTACAGCCTAGGCGCGACCTGGGGTCCCAGCTTGGGCGACGGGCCGCACCAGGACCCCGCCCTGGTCGCCTTCCTCGAGGACATGCGCGGCCGCGACGACTTCGGCAAGGGCAACTTCCAGTTCAAGAACAAGTTCCGCACCCACAACGAGTCGGTCTACCTCAACCGCCCGAGCGAGCTGCCCGCCGACTCCGCCGTCGACGTGCTGATGATGATCGCCAACCCGCCCAACCAGAAGCCGGGCGACCAACCGCTCGAGGTGCCGGCCGAGCTGGTCTTCCCGCGCTACGAGGTCGAGGCCGCGCCTACCGCACCGCTGCCGGTGGCGGCGTCTACGCCGGCCGCCTTTCCAGCCGCGACGGCACCCACCCACTACGAAGCCTCCTGGGTCGGCGATGACCGCGACCAGCGCGACCAACTGCTGGCCCGCTTCGGCCAGAACCCGATCGCCATCCCCGCCGGCGAGATCCGCTTCGACCTGATGACCGACTCCTGGGCCGAGCTGGACACGCCTTACATCACGGGCCGGGTGCGCGCGCTCGAAGACCGCCGCGGCGCGACGCCTGACCTCAACGAGGCACTCCGCGCCGTCTTCCCCTTCCCCTACCTGATCACGGTCGCCTCCGGCCGTCTGGCCGAGTCCTACTTCGCCGCCGCCTTCCCCAAGACGCGCAAACGGGTCCTGCAGAACCCGCTGTTCCCGACCTGGATCTTCCACCAACTCGACAAGGGTTTCCGGCCCGAGGAACTGGTCCAGCCCGCCGCTCTCGAGCCCCAACAGGATGCCCCCTTCAAAGGCGACCTGCCGCTCGAGCGCCTGGACGAGATTCTGGCCGCGGACGGCGACCAGGTCGCTGCCGTCGTCGTCGAACTGGCCAACAACGCCACCGGCGGCCACGCCGTCTCGCGGGCCAATCTGGAAGCCGTCTCCGCCCGCCTGCGCAGCCGCGGCATCCCGCTGATCCTCGACGCCACCCGCTTCGCCGAGAACGCCCTGGCCGTCTGCCGCGCCGAGGGCCGTGGCGACGACGAGCTGCTGACCGTCAACGCCGAACTGCTGGCCCTGGCCGATGCGGTCACGGCCAGCCTGACCAAGGATTTTGGCGTCAATGTCGGCGGTCTGATCGCCCTGCGCGACCAGGCCCAATACCACCAGCTACGCGATGCCGTGACCTCCGGCGGCAGCGGCCTCAACACCCGCGACATGCAACTGATCGCCCGCGCCGCCAGCGATTTGGCCGGCATGCAGGGCTATGCCCTGGCCCGCGTCGCCCAGGCCGAGCAGCTCTGGCAGACGCTTGACCGCGCCGGCCTGCCCGTCGCCCGCCCGGCCGGCGGCCACTGCGTCCTGCTAGACGTGACGGCGCTGCCCGCGCTCGCAGGTTACGCCTGGCCGGCCCAATCGCTGCTGGCCCACCTCTTCCGCGAGACCGGCGTGCGCGCCTCCGTCCACAGTGCCGGCATGAAACGCGACACCAAACTCAGCCGCATGATCCGCCTGGCGGTACCCGTCGGCCTTGCCGATGCGGACATCGCCGAACTGGGCGGTCGCCTGGCCAACCTGCTCGGCGATGCCAAGCGCACCATTCCCGCCCTCGAACAGGTTTCCAAGGAACCCGGCCTGTTCGGCGAGGCCAAGGCCGTCTACCGTCAACTGCCCGTCGCCGCCCCGGCACCCAAGGCCGTCCCTGCCCCGACGCCTCAGGCCGCGCCTGCCGCAGTCGCACCCGCCAGGCCCGCCGCCCAACCACCGCTTACGCACCAGCCCTCACCTCGCCATTCAGAAGGAGCCCCGCACATGTCCCGTTCGCGTGATATCGCCATCATCGGTATAGCCGGTCGCTATCCCCATGCCCGCGACCTCCACCAGTTCTGGCAGAACCTGGCCGAGGGCCGCGACAGCATCGAAGCCATCCCCGACGAGCGCGGCGACTACAAAAAGATCGCCGCCAAGGGTAAGCCCGAGATCAAATGGGGCAGCTTCCTCGAACACGTGGACAAGTTCGACTCCTTGTTCTTCAGTATCGCGCCCAACGAGGCCATCAACATGGACCCCCAGGAACGCCTGTTCCTCGAGGTCGCCTGGGAGACGATCGAGGATGCCGGCTACCTGCCCGAAAACCTCGTACCCCCCGGCCAGAAGCGCGATATCGGCGTCTTTGTCGGCCTGGTCTGGACCTTCTACCAGACGATCGGCTCCGAAGAAGTTCTCAAGGGCAATGTGAACGGCGCCAACTCATGGCTCTGGGCCGTGCCCAACCGCGTCTCCTACTTCATGGACTTTACCGGCCCCAGCCTCGCCATCGACACCGCCTGCTCCTCCAGCTTGACCGCACTCCACATGGCGCGCGAATCGATTCTGCGCGGCGAGTGCAGCGCCGCCATCGCCGGCGGCGTCAACCTCGACCTCCACCCGACCAAGCGCCTGATCCTCGACAACGGCGGCTTCCTCTCGCCCAAGGGCCGCTGCCACGCCTTCGGCAACCAGGCCGACGGCTACGTGCCCGGCGAGGGTGTCGGCGCCGTCCTGCTCAAACCGCTCGAGCGCGCCATCGCCGACCACGACTTCATCCATGCCGTCATCAAGGGCAGCGCCGTCAACCACGGCGGCCTGACGACCGGCTTCACCGTGCCCAGCCCCAACGCCCAGGGCGACCTGATTCGCGCCGCCCTCAAGGAGGCTGGCGTCGATGCCGGCAGCATCAGCTACCTGGAAGCCCACGGCACCGGCACCAAACTCGGCGACCCGATCGAGATCCAGGCCCTGACCCAGGCCTTTGCCGCCGACACCAAGGAGCGCGGTTTCTGCGCCATCGGCAGCGTCAAATCCAACATCGGCCACCTCGAGGCCGCCGCCGGCATCGCCGGCCTGACCAAGGTCGTCCTGCAGATGCGCCACCGCACCCTGGCGCCCAGCCTGCATGCCGCAACGCTCAACGAATTCATCGACTTCGCCACCACGCCGTTCCAGGTCCAGCGCGAGCTGGCACCCTGGCAGCGACCGGTCCGCAACGGCGTCGAGCTGCCGCGCCGCGCCGGTCTCAGCTCCTTTGGCGCCGGCGGCAGCAATGCCCACGTCGTCCTCGAGGAATACGAAACGCCCCGCGGCACGGAGCGCAAGGGCGAGTTCCTGCTGGCCATCAGCGCCCGCAACGAGAAGCAGCTGCGCCAGTACGCTCAGCGCTACACCGACGCCATCGCCGCCGGCCACCTCGACGGCTTTACCCTGGCCGATATCGTCTTCACCGCCCAGACCGCACGCCGCAACCTCAAGCACCGCCTGGCCGTCGTCGGCAACAACCTCGGCCAGTGGCTGGACGGCCTCAAGGCCTTCTGCGCCGAGCAGACGCCCGCCGGTGTTTACACTGGCAACACCGGCAACGCCAAAGCCTTCACCAGCCTGATGAGCGGTATGGACCAGAAGAAAGTCATCGCCACCCTGCTCGAGGGCAATGACCCCCACAAGGTCGCCAAGCTCTGGGTCGACGGCCTGGTCAAGGACCTCGCCGACCTGCCAACGCCCGTCGGCGCCCGCGTGCCCCTGCCGACCTACCCCTTCGCCCTCGAGAAACACTGGATCGGCACCGCTCAGGAGATCTCAGGCAAAGGTATCAAGCCGCTCCACACCCTGGTCCACGTCAACGAATCGATTTTCGGCCAACAGAAGTACCGGGTCAACTTCCAGACCGACCACTGGATCTTCACCGACCACGTCGTCGGCGGCCTGCCGACCCTGCCGGGTGTCGGCTACCTCGAGATGTTCCGCGCCGCCGGCGAACTGGCGACCGGGCTCAAGGTCACGACCCTGCGCAACATGGTCTGGGCCAAGCCGATCACCTCGCACCAGCACAACCAGCCGATGTACCTCGAGCTGAACCCCGCCGGCGAGGAGTTGGGTATCGAGATCGTGCGCTACGTCGAGGACGACGAGCGCGAGGTCTTCGCCCGCGCCAAGCTCGGCTTCGGCGATCCGCTCGCCCATCCCGCAACCGCGGCCCTGGACATCCAGGCCATCAAGAGCCGCCAGACCGGCACCAAACCCGCTGGCGACGTCTACGCCCGCATGCGCGAAGGCGGCACCGTCCACCGCCCGATCTACCAGACGATCACCGAGTTCTACTACTCCGAGACCGAGGCTCTGGCCAGGCTGATCTTCCGCGACGACCTGCTGCCCGACTTCAGCGACCTGCAACTCCATCCCTCGCTGATGGACGGCTGCGCTCAGGCGACCGTCGTGCGCTGGGACGAGGACGGCGTGGCCTATGTGCCCTTCGTCATGAACGATCTGCACATCTTCCGGCCCCTGACCAAGACCGGTTGGAGCTATATTCGCTACTCCGGCGAAGCGGGTCGTGGCCGCAAGTTCTGTATCACTGTCACCGACGACCAGGGCGTGCCCTGCGGCTACGCCACCGATCTGACGATGATGCCGTTCCTCGTCGAGGAACAGCACCTGATGTACTTCCACCCCGAGTGGGCCAAGCTGGACCGCCTCCAAGCCGAAACGCCCGCCACGGGTCTGGTCCTGGTTTTCGATCGGGACGAGCGCCTCAGCGGAGCCCTCGCCGCGCACCGGCCGACCGTGCTCGTTCGTCCCGGCGGCAGCTTCAACCGCCTCTCCGCTGGCGTTTTCGAACTCGATCCCTTGCGGCCCGAGCACTACGGCATGCTGCTCGACCAGCTCGGCGAGCGCCCAACCGGCATCATCCACGCCTGGTCCCAGCCCGCCTCCTCCAACGACAGCTGCCTGGAAAACGGCGTTTACAGCCTGTTCCACCTCGTCCGCGCCCTGCGCGAACGCGAGAAATCGCTGCCCTCCAAACTGCTTTTCGTGCACGCCCTGGGCGACAGCGAGGTTCCCGAAAACGCCGCCGTGGGCGCCTTTGCCAAAACCATCAACGCCGAGTGTTCCAAGCTCGAGGTCGTCGTCATCGGCCTACCCGGCAATAGTCCCGGCGAGGCCGCCGGCGCCCACATCAGCGAGCTGCTGGCCGAGTTCAACGCGCCCAAATCCGAAGCCGAGACCGAGCTGCAACTTGTCGAGGGCCGTCGCCTCGTGCGCCAATGGCGGACCTTCACGCCCAAGCACGAGAAGGACCTGCAATTCGTGCGCGAGGGCGGCACCTACCTGATCACCGGCGGCGCCGGCGGGCTGGGCCTACTGTTCGCCGAGTACCTGGCCAACTCGGCCGCGGTCAACATCGTGCTCACCGGCCGCTCCGAGCTGAGTGCCGCCAAGCGCCAGCGCATCGAGGCGATCCAGGGCCAGAGCACCATCGTCTACCTCCAGGCCGACATCATCCAGCGCAAGTCCGTGACCGCCCTGATCGAGACCATCGGCCAGCGCTTCGGCGCGCTCAACGGCATCCTTCACGCCGCCGGCATGCTGCGCGACAGCTACTTCTGGGAGAAAACGCACGAGGACTTCGCCGCCGTCGTCGCCCCCAAACAGCGCGGCACCCGCGTCCTTGATGAAGCCACCGCCGAGCAACCACTCGACTTTTTCGTGCTGTTCTCCTCCGTCTCGGGCATCAAGGGCAACCTCGGCCAGTCCGATTACGCCTACGCCAACGCCTTCATGGACAGCTTCGCCGCCCGTCGCGAGGAGGCCCGCGAGAAGGGCCTGCGCCACGGCCACACGGTCTCGATCAATTGGCCGCTGTGGGAGGAAGGCGGCATGGAGGTCGACGACCGGGTCCGCCAGTACCTGCTGCGCACCTGGGGCATGGAACCCATGGAGACCCACCTCGGCCTCTCCGCCCTGCCCCACATCCTGACCGTCGACTACGCCTCGTTCCTGGTCATCCAGGGCGATCACGACAAGCTCGCCCGCGTCTTTGGACCCGTGCGCCGCAAGAAGGCCAAAGTCGAGGCGCCCAAACACGCAGCGGCCGCCGCACCGGCCCCCGCATCCGAGCCCGCCGCTGGCGCCGCCGCAGCCCCCGCCGACATGGGCAGTCTCGAGGAGCGCCTGCGCACCGACCTCTGGGCGATCATCGTCGAGATCCTCGGCGTCTCCGACGACGACGCCGACTTTGACGCCGACATGTCCGTCTTTGGCTTCGACTCGCTGACCTTCACCGAGTTCACCGATACCGCCAACCGCAAGTTCGGTCTGGACATCACCCCCGTCGTGTTCTTCGAGTACCCGACCCTGGGCGGCCTGGCCGGCCACGTCTGCCGTGAGAACAGCGCGCGCCTGGCCAAGTACTACGGCGTCGCCGCCGGCGCTGGCGCCCCAGCAGGCGCTGCCGCCACGCCCGCGTCCGCACCTGCCGCCAGCTTCGCCAGCGCCGGTTTCGCCGCTCCTGCCGCCAGCTTCGCGCCCGCACCCGCGGCCGCACCGGCCCAGGCCGGCGCTGCCCCCGCACGCGGTCTCGCCAACGAACCCATCGCCGTCATCGGCATGGCCGGCGCCATGCCCCAGGCCGCCGACCTCGAGCAGTTCTGGGAGAACATGGTCGCCGAGCGCGACTGCATCACCGAAGTGCCCGCCTCCCGCTGGGACTGGCGCGAGCTCTACGGCGACAACGAGGAACGCAACAAATCCACCGCCAAGTGGGGCGGCTGGATGCTCGAGATCGACAAGTTCGACGCCCGTTTCTTCGGCATCTCCCCGCGCGAGGCCGAGATCACCGATCCCCAGGCGCTGATCTACCTCGAAACCGTCTATGCCGCCATCGAGGACGCCGGCTACAAGCCCAGCGACCTCTCCGGCACCAATACCGGCAACTACGTCGGCGTCGGCAACTACGACTACAAAGACCTCTATCAAATGTATGACGTCGAACTGCAGCCCTACACCCTGACCGGCTCGTTCCACACCATCCTCATTAACCGCGTCTCCTACATGCTCAACATCACGGGTCCCAGTATCCCCATCGACACCGCCTGCTCCTCGGCCCTCGTCGCCGTGCACATGGCCGTCGAGGCGATCTGGCTGGGCCACTGCCCCATGGCCATCGCCGGCGGCGTCAACACCAACTCCTCTTACCGCGACCACTTCTCCATCGCCAAGTCCTCAATGCTCGCCGCCGACGGCCGCTGCAAGACCTTCGACAGCCGCGCCGACGGCTACACCCGCTCCGAGGGTACGGGCGCGATCCTGCTCAAGCCGCTCAGCGCCGCCGAGCGCGACGGCGACCGCATCTACGGCACCATCATCGGCTCCGACACCAACCACGGCGGCCACACCAACACCCTGACCACGCCCAGCCCCAACCTCCAGGCCGAACTGCTGATCAACACTTGGCGCCGCACCGGCGTCGAGCCCGAGACGATCACCTACTTCGAGGCCCACGGCACCGGCACCTCGCTCGGCGACCCGATCGAGGTCAGCGGCATGATCAAGGCCATGACCCAGCTCTACGCCGACCGCGGCAAGCAACTGCCCAAGGACAAGCACGTCTGGATCGGCTCCGTCAAATCCAACGTCGGCCACCTCGAGCGCGCCGCCGGCATCGCCGGCGTGCTCAAGGTCCTGCTCGCCTTCCAGCACAAGACCCTGCCGGCCTCGATCAACATCATCGAGGTCAACCCCTACATCAAGCTCGACGACACGCCGCTGCAGATCGTGCGCCACACCCAGCCCTGGGAGGTGCCCGTCGACGCTAACGGCGCCGAGCGCTTCCCGCGCCGCGCTGGCGTCAGCTCGTTTGGCATGGGTGGCGTCTACGGCCACATCGCCATGCAGTCCTACGCGCCCAAGACCGCGCCGGCCGCGCCCCAGGTCGAGGGTCCGCACCTGTTTGTGCTTTCCGCCAAGGCCGAGGATCGCCTGCGCGAGTACGCCGGTCGCCTGGCCCAGTTCCTCGCCAAGAACGGCGTCGGCCTGGGCGGCGGCGGCTACAAGTTCCCAGGCCGCGAGACCCTGACCTCCGAACTGACCGTGCTCGCCGGCCAGGTCCTCGGCATCAACCCCTCGGAACTGGATCCCGCTGGCGACATGGTCGAGGCCGGCTTCGACGCCCTGACCATGACCCGCTACGCCAAGTCGATCGCCGACAAGTACGGCTACGAGCCACCCGCCGAGCTGTTCAGCCAGCACCACACCATCGACCTGTTGGCCGGCCAACTCGCCAACCGCGAGGAGCGGGTTCAGGCCAGTTCGTCCCTCGACCCCTACCAGGTCGCCTACACGCTCCAGGTCGGTCGCGACATCCACGATTACCGCCTGGCCATGGCGACCGCCGACCTGGCCGAACTGGAGCGCGAGCTGGCCGTCTTCGCCGACGGCGGCACGCCCACCAAGTTGTTGTATGGCGCCAAGAAAAAGGGCCAGCAGCCCTCGCTCGACAAGGCCGGCATCGCCGCCGCCTTCAAAGAGCGCAACTGGCAGGCGCTGGCCGAGGCCTTCACCACCGGCGCCAAGGTCGAGTTCGACGGTCAGTACAACGCCACCAACCGCCCCCAGCGCATGTCGCTGCCCACCTACCCCTTCGCCCGCGACCGCCACTGGGTCGAGATCAAGAAGCTGGTCGTCGTCCCCGCCGACCAGGCCGGCAGCTCCACGGCCAGTTCGACAGCCGTCGCGGCGCCCGCGCAGCTGCACCCGCTGCTGGGCCGCAACGCCTCGACCCTGGCGGAGCAGCGCTTCGTCACGCGTTTCAGCGGTGAGGAGCCGTTCCTGCGCGACCACGTCGTCGGCAAGGCCCGCCTGCTGCCAGGCGTCGCCTACCTCGAGATGGCCCGCGCCGCCGGCGAATTGGCCGCCGAAGCACCCGTCCGCGCCATCGTCGACACCGTCTGGGAACTGCCCGTCGCCGTCGCCGAAACGGCCGTCGAGGTCAAGATCGCGCTCTTCCCCGAGGACGCCGCCGTCAGCTATACCGTGGCCTCCGAGTCCGGCGACGAGCACGCCCGCGGCCGCCTGATCTTCGGCGCGCCCGAGCCCGCCGGCCCCCGCCGCGACATCGAGGGCCTGAGGGTCCGCTGCCCGCGCGACACATCCGGGGAAACCTTCTACGAGCTGCTCGCCAAAAACGGCTTCCATTACGGCCCCACCCACCGCGCCATCACCCGCCTCTCCCGCGGTCAGAACGAGGTTCTGGCCGAGCTGGCCCTGCCCGCCGAGGCCGCCGCGCTGGACGTCTACGGCCTGCATCCCTCGCTGATGGACGCCGCCCTGCAGACCGTCGTCTCGCTGATCGCCCAGTCCGGCGACGGCTCCGCGCCCAGCTGCCTGCCCTACGCCCTGGCCGCCGTCCACCCCCACGCGCCGCTAACCGCCCAGTGCTTCGCCCACGCCGTGCAGCTGCGCGCCCAGGGCGATGTCGTCCACTACCAACTCGAGATCCTCGATCCCCAGGGCCACCCGCTCGTTACGCTCGAGGACTTCGCCGTGCGCATCCTCGACGGCCAGAGCGCCGGCGATATCACCTACCTGTTCCGCCCCGAGTGGATCGCCACCGCCCTGCCCCAGCCGCAGACCCGCGAGGGCGCGCTGCTGCTGTTCGACGTCGGCTCCTATAACCGCGACCTGCTGGCCCGCCAGCCGCACCAGCGCGGCCCGATCCTGCAGGTCCGACCCGGCAGCGAGTTCGCCGTCGAACGGGACGGATATCGCATCCGCCCCGCCGAGGCCGGCGACTACGAGCGCCTGCTCGAGGCCCTGGCCCAAGCGGGCCACCGCCTCGAAACCGTGCTGATGATGTGGTCCTCGCCCGTCGACCTGCAGGACGCATCCGCCCGCAACGGCGGCCTGGACCGCGGCCTCTACGCCGTCTTCCACATGGCCCGCGCGCTCGTCGCCCGCAAGCTCGCCACCCAGGTCAGCCTGATCCACGCCTACTCCGGCACGCCCGAGGAGAGCCCGCTCGACGCCGCTGTCTCCGGCCTGCTGCGCAGCCTGCACTGGGAGCACCCCGGTCTCGCTTGGAAATCGGTCGTCATGGGCATGGGCGTCGAGGCCGATGCCCTGTTGGCCGAGCTCAGCCAGCCCGCCGAAGGCTACATGATCCGCCTGGAAACGACGGCTCGCCACGTGCGCCGGCTCAAGCCCTACGCCGCGCCCCATGGCGCGCACCCCGCCAAGGAGGGCGGCGTCTACTTGATCACCGGCGGCGCCGGCGCCCTGGGCCGGATCTTCGCCCAGTACCTGGCCCAGAAACCGGGCGTGGCTCTGATGCTCAGCGGTCGCTCCGCCGCCTCCGTGGCCACCAACGAGGTGCTCGACCGCCTGCGCGCCCTCGGCGCCAAGGCCGCCTACCAGCCCGCCGACCTGACCCGTGCCGAGGACGTGGCCGCGCTCGTCCAGGCGACCCGCGCCCAGTTCGGTCGCATCGACGGCGTGATCCACGCCTCCGGCATCCTCCGCGACGGCTACCTGATTCGCAAGAACCGCGAGGTCTTCGAGTCCGTCTTGGCCCCCAAACTGCTGGGCAGCCTGAACTTGGACCGCGAGACCGCCGCCGACAACCTCGATTTCTTCGCACTCGTCTCCTCCGTCGCCTCCGCCATGGGCAACATGGGTCAGAGCGACTACGCCGCCGCCAACGCCTTCATGGACGCCTTTGCCGCCCTGCGCCAGAACATGGTCCGCCAGGGTCTGCGCCGCGGCCGCTCCCTGGCACTCGGTTACGCGCTGTGGGAGGAAGGCGGCATGAAGGTCGACGCCGAGGCCCGCGCCTGGTTGCGCGGCAACACCGGTATCGTGCCGATGCGCACCGCCGAGGGCCTGCGCGCCTTTGCCGACGGCCTGGCCAGCGGCGAGACCCAGCTCTTCCCCGCCGCCGGTGACCGCGCCCGCCTCGAGCGCGTGCTGGCCATGCCCGCTGAACGCGCCCAAGCCGTCGCCGCACCCGCCGCCGCGACGCCCGTGCCGACGGCCCAGCCTTCCGCCAGCGGCGCCGTCGACTACCGCAAGAAACTCGTCGACTACCTGCGCGAGCAGATCGCCGCCGAGACCAAGCTCGCCGTCAGCAGCTTGGATCCCGACGAGGCGCTGGAGAGCTACGGCATCGACTCCCAGCTGATCATGGCCCTCAACCGCCGCCTCGAAAAGGACTTCGGCCGCCTCTCGCGCACCATCTTCTTCGAGCACCAGAGCATCGACGCCCTCGTCGGCTACTTCCTGGAAAACCACTTGAGCATCGTCCAGACCCTGTTCGGCGGCGCGCCGGCCCCCGCCGCGCCCGCAGCCGTTGCGGTCAGTCCGGCAGTCGTCGCGCAGAGCGCGCCGGCCCCGACCACCGCGGTCGTCGTGCGCAGTCGCTTCGCTGGCGCCGCCAGCCCGCAGCCCAGCGTGGCCCAGCCGGTCGCCAAGGCCAAGGCCGAGATCGCCATCATCGGCCTCAGCGGGCGCTTCCCGCAAGCGCCGACCCTCGTCGACTTCTGGGAGAACCTGCTCCAGGGCCGCGACTGCATCGAGCCCATCCCCGAGAGCCGCTGGGACCACAGTCGCTTCTTCGTCGAGGGCGGCGCGCCCGGCAAGTCGAACTGCAACTTCGGCGGCTTCATCGAGGATGTCGACAGCTTCGATCCCAAGTTCTTCAACATCTCGCCCCGCGAGGCGCTGACCATGGATCCCCAGGAACGCCTGTTCCTCGAGACCGCAGAGCACACCTTCGAGGACGCCGGCTATCCCCGCAAGCAGGTCGCCGGCAAGCCCGTCGGCGTCTTCGTCGGCATCATGTGGGGCCACTACCAACTGTTCGGCGCCGAGGAGATCCTCAAGGGCAACAACGTCACCCCCGAGTCCTCCTACGCCTCGATCGCCAACCGCGTCTCCTACTTCTATAACCTCAGCGGTCCCAGCATGGCGATCGACACCATGTGCTCCAGCTCGCTGGCCGCCATTCACCTGGGCTGCCAGAGCATCTGGAACGAAGACAGCGAGATGGCGCTTGCGGGCGGTGTCAACATCACCGTCCATCCCTACAAGTACCTGCGCCTCGGCATGGGCAACTTCACCGCCGCCGACGGCCGCTGCCGCAGCTTCGGCGAGGGCGGCACCGGTTACGTGCCCGGCGAGGGCACTGGCGCCGTGCTGCTGAAATCCCTGGAACGCGCCAAGGCAGACGGCGACTACATCTACGCCACCGTGCGCGCCTCGGCGCTCAACCACGGCGGCAAGACCAACGGCTACACCGTGCCCAACCCCATCGCCCAGGGCGAGCTGATCGCCAAGGCCGTCGAGCGCGCGCAGCTCGAACCCGGCAGCCTGGGCTATATCGAGGCGCACGGCACCGGCACCGCGCTCGGCGACCCGATCGAGATCACCGGTCTCAACCGCGCCTTCAAGCCCTGGGGCATGGCGCCGGCCTCCGTGCCGATCGGCTCCGTCAAGTCCAACGTCGGTCACCTGGAATCGGCCGCCGGCATCGCCGCCGTCGCCAAGGTCCTGCTGATGATGAAGCACGCCCGCCTCGTGCCCTCGATCCACGGCGAACCCGCCAACAGCAACATCAACTTCGCCGGCAGTCCGTTCTTCGTGCAGAAAGTCGCCGCGCCCTGGCCCCAGGGCCGCGGTCGCGACGGCCGCGACCTGCCCCGCGTGGCGGGCATCAGCTCGTTCGGCGCCGGCGGCAGCAATGCCCACCTGATCCTCGCCGACTACGAGGGCAACCGCAAGAGCCAGCACGACGGCGAACCGCTGCTGTTCGTGTTCTCCGCCCGCACCCAAGCCTCGCTGCTGGCCTACACCGCTAGCTTCGCCCGCTTCCTGCGCGCCAACTGGGGCTTCGCCGACGCCCTCGTCGACATGGCCTACAGCCTCCAGGTCGGCCGCGAGCATATGGCCGAGCGCCTGGCGATCGTCGTCCAGTCCAAGCAGGCCCTGATCGACCGCCTTGAGGACTACCACCAGGGCAACTACGCCGACCTCCACCGCGGCACCTCCGGCGAGGAAAGCATTTCGAGCCGCTTGCTGCGCGGCAAGGCCGGCGCAGAGTTCCTCAAGGTCGCCGTGCGCGAGCGCGAGCTGGATCAGCTGGCCGCGCTCTGGGTCTCGGGCCTGGATCTCGAGTGGCAGTCGCTTTACGAGGGCGCGACGCCGCAGCGCATCCCGCTGCCAGGTTATGCCTTCGAGCGCAAGCGCTACTGGTACGACGAACTGGTTGCGCGCCGACCCGAGGCGCTGGCCCTGGACGCACCGCGCCAGACCGGCCTGGCCCGCCTCGACGAGGGCCCCGTCCTGCCTGCCACGACCACCGCGCGCGGCCCCGTGCCGCCGCCCCAAGTCACCGAGGAACCCGGGCGCCGCATCAGCCTCAAGCCCAAGGCCCAGGTCGAGCCGCCAGCCCTGACCCAGCCCAAGCCAGAACCCAGACTCGAGGCCCCCGCCGCCGAGCCGCAAAAAGTCACGCCGGTCCAGTTCCGACCCACTTCGCCGGCCCAGCCCAACCTGTTCCGCCCGACCGCGCCCAGCCTGCCCGCCGCCGCGCCGCGCCTCAACCCACCCGCGGCACCGCGCTTGCAACCCAGCGTGGTCCAGCCGCTGACCGCGCCACAGCCCTCCTCGGGGAGCCAAGCCCAGGATGACGATCGCAAGCTGCAGCAGCACGTGGCCGGCATCCTGACCCGCATGTTGGCCGCCACCCTGTTCCTCGAGGAACACGAAATCGACCCCCGCAAACCACTCGGCGAGCTGGGCCTCGACTCCGTGCTCGGCGTCGAACTGATGCGCCAGATCAACCTTGAACTCGGCATCGAAGTACCCGCCACCGTCCTCTACGACTACCCCGAAATCGGCAAGCTGGCGCCCTACCTGGTCGCCCAGCTGCTGGCCGCGCGCAACGGCAGAGGACCGGCCATCGAGGAAGGCTCCCTATGACATCACCGGCCGAGTTGGTCCACTACCTCGACACCCTCGGGATCAGCCTTTGGGTCGAGGGCGGAACCCTGAAGTTCCGCGCACCGGCGGGCGCGCTCAGCGCCGAGCTCGCCGAGCGCTTGCGCGCGGAAAAACCGGCCCTGATCGCCTATCTCTCGCAGCCCGCGGTCCCTGCCGCGCCAGTCGCGGTCACGGTCGCGCCGGCCGCGCCCATGAGCGCGGAGCTGACCCTGGTCATCGAGCTCCTCGGTCAGCTACTTCAGGTCGACAGCGCCGAAATTGGCGCCCATGAATCCCTGGGCGAGTTGGGGGTCGACTCGATCCACGCCGTCGACCTGATCGATCGCCTCAACCAGCGCCTGGGCCTCGAGCTCCAGGCCACGATCCTGTTCGAGACGCCCACGCCGGCCCTGCTGGCCGAGCGCCTCGCGCGGCTGACCGGCGCGCCCGCCGCCGCCACGGCTGCCGTGCCCGCTGTCGTCGAGGAGGCGCTCTGTCAGGGCCTGCTGCTGCAAACCGCGCCAGGTGAACTGGACTTCGCCGATCTGGCGATCCCCGCACCCAACGCGGGTGAAGTCCGGGTGCGCGTCTATGCATCCGGTGTCAACTTCGCCGATCTGCTCTGCGTCAAGGGCCTTTACCCCACGCCACCGCAACCGCCCTATATCCCTGGTTTCGAGTTGGCCGGCATCGTCGATGCCCTCGGCGAGGGCGTGCGCGCGTTCCGCATCGGTGAGCCCGTCTTCGGCGTCACCGGCGCAGCCCTTGGCGGCCATGCCCAATTTGCCACCCTCGACCAGCGCCTGCTCGTGCACATGCTGCCGCACTGGTCGTTCGCCGAAGCCGCCGCCGTGCCCGTCGCCTTCCTCAGCGCCATCGTCGCGCTGGAGGAGACCGCACGGCTCAAAGCCGGTCAGACCGTGCTGATCCACGCCGCCGCCGGCGGGGTCGGCTTCGCGGCCGTGCAGCTGGCCAGCTGGCGCGGCGCCGCCGTGATCGGCAGCTCGGCCACACCGCACAAGCGCACCTGGCTTGCCGAGGCCGGCATCGCCGTCGTCGACTACAGCCAGCCCGATTTTGCCGCGGAGGTCCTGGCCCTGACCGAGGGTCGCGGCGTCGATGTCGTGATCGACACCGTCGCTGGTCCAGCGCTCCAAGCGAGCCTCGACCTCCTGACCGAGAACGGCGTCTACATCCAGCTGGCCGTGGCCGGTCAGCGCGCGACCCCGCCCGTCGCCCTCGACCGCTTCCACCAGAATCAGAGTTTCCACGCCCTCGACTTACGCCGCCGCGCCCTGGCCGATCCCGACTGGCTGGCCGCCGCGCTGCGCCGCCTGCGCGCGCTTTTGGCCGAGGCCGATCTGCGGCCCGTCTTCAGTGCCGTGCCCGCCGATCAGGCACTCGAGGCCCTGGCCGCCCTGGAGCGCCGCGAGATCATCGGCAAGTTGGTGCTGACCTGGCCCCAGCCCGACGAGCTGGCGATCCTCGAACCGCCGCGCGCCGAGGCCCAGCCAGTCACCGCGCCCACGCCGGCCGCGCCACATACCGCGGTCGACGAACCGATCGCCATCATCGGCATCAGCGGCCACCTGCCCGGCTCGCCCGACCTCGCCGCGCTCTGGGACAACCTTGCCGCCGGCCGTGATCTGATTCAGGAGATCCCGCCCAACCGCTGGGACTGGCGCGCCTGGTACGGCTCCTCCGACGAGGGCGCCCGCACCGAAGCCAAGTGGGGCGGCTTCCTCGCCGATATCGACGCCTTCGACGCCGACTTCTTCGGCATCTCGAGGCCTGAGGCCGAGCTGATGGACCCGCGCCAGCGCCTGTTCATTCAGCACGTCTGGTCCGCCTTTGAGGACGCCGGCTACGATCCCGCCCAGTTCCAGGGCAGCGATACCGGCGTCTTCGTCGGCGTCGGCGCCACCGATTACTTCGAGCGCCTGCGGCCCGATCAAATCGAAGCCCACACCACCACCGGCTGCTTCCTCTCGATCATGGCCAACCGCATCAGCTATATGTTCGACCTCCACGGCCCCAGCGAACCCGTCGACACCGCCTGCTCGTCATCCCTGGTAGCCGTCCACAACGCCGTTCAAGCTTTGCGCCAGGGCGCCTGCGCGCTGGCCATCGCCGGTTCGACCCACCTCCTGCTCAGCCCCAAAATCCAGCTGGCCCTGAGCAAGTCCGGCATGATGAGCCCCGACGGCCGCTGCAAGACCTTCGACAGCCGCGCCGACGGCTATGTCCGCGGCGAGGGCGTCGGCGCCCTGCTACTGCGCCCACTCTCCGCCGCCGAGGCCGCGGGCGACCCGATCCACGGCCTGATCCTCGCCGCCGCCGTCAACCACGGCGGCCGCGCCAACTCCCTGACCGCGCCCAACCCCAACGCCCAGGCCGAGTTGCTGATCGAGGCTTACCGCCGCGCCGGCGTCGACCCCGAGACCGTCAGCTTCATCGAGACCCACGGCACCGGCACCGCGCTCGGTGATCCCGTCGAGATCAACGCCCTCAAGCGCGCCTTCGCCCAGCTCTACCGCGACTGGCACAAACCAGTGCCCAAACAGGCCCACATCGCCTTGGGCGCCGTCAAGTCCAACCTCGGCCACCTCGAGATCAGCGCTGGTCTGGCCGGCATCTTCAAGTTGCTGCTCGCCATGCGCCACGGTCGCCGGCCCGCCAACGTCCACCTGCGCGAGCTCAACCCATTGATCGACCTGGCCGGCACACCCTTCCGCATCCTCCGCCAGACCGAGACCTGGCCGCGCCAGGACCACCCTTACCGCGCCGGCGTCAGCTCCTTCGGCTTTGGCGGCGTCAACGCCCACGTCGTCCTTGAGGAGTACCGCGACCATCGCGCCAGCGCGCCGGCCACGCCCGCGCCGCAGCTTCTCGTCCTCTCCGCCAAAACCGAGTCGGCCCTGCGCGCCTACGCCCAGCGCCTGGCCGACCACCTGCGCGCCCAGCCCCAGCTCGATCCCGCGCGTTTGGCCTACACGCTCCAATGCGGTCGCCAGCCCATGCGCCAACGACTGGCTTTTTCCTTCTCGCGTCTCGAACAGGCAGTCCGCAACCTGGAACTCGTCGCATCCGGCCAGCCCGCGCCGCCCGTCACCGACACTCACCTGGCGCCCCTGGCCCAGTCCTTCCTCGCCGGCCAGAACCCCGACTGGCGTCAACTTTACCCTGAGCCGCTTCAGCGCCTGGCCCTGCCCACCTATCCCTTTGCCCGCGACCGCTACTGGCTGATCGAGCAGCCCGCCCTGCCCGAGCCCGTCTCCGCCGCGCCCACCGCCCTCGGACCCGCGCTCGACACCAACATCTCCGATCTCGCCGGCCTGAAGTTCGCCAAGCGCTGGGAACGCGATGACTTCGTCCTCGCCGATCACGTAGTCGGTCCCGATCATGTCCTGCCAGGTGTCGCTTACGTCGAGATGGCCATCGCCGCTGGCGACCGCGCCGGTCTGGGTCCCGTTCGCGGTGTCGCCGACGTCGTCTGGGCCCGCCCCCTCGTCTATACTGACCGCCCCATCGACTGCGAAGTTCACCTGGCCCGCGAACAGGGCGAGGTCGTCGCCCGCGTGCTTGCCGCCGGCCAAATCCACGCCGAGATGCGCCTGCAATTCGAAGATCAGCCGCGACCGGCTGCGCTCGATTTGGCAGCGATCGCCGCGCGCTGCCCCAATCGCCTGGACGCCGCCGCCTTCTACCGGCGCCTGGCGACCATGAACCTCAATTACCGCCACGCCTTCCAAGCCGTCCGCACCGTCCACTACAGCGCCGACGAGTTGGTCGCGGAACTCGTCCTGCCCGCCAGCCTGGAGCGCGAGTTCTCCGCTTTCCGTCTCCACCCGTCCTTGGCGGATGGCGCCCTGCAAACCGTTTGTTGCTTCCTGACCGAGACCCAGTTGGCCGCCGGCGTCACCTTCCTGCCCTTCTCCCTGGATGCCGTGCGCTGCCACGCCCCGCTGACCCGCGAGCTTCGCGTCTACGCCAAGCCCAGCGGCACAGCCATGCCAAGCACGTCCGTTGTCGAGCACCAGCTCGACGTCTTCGTCTGCGACAGCCACGGTCAGGTCCTGCTCTCCTTCGAGGGCTTTGCCACCAAACTGCTCAATGCGCCTCAACCGCAGCAGGCGCCCGCGCCGGCAGCCGAGCTGGGCGCGCCGTTGAACGATCGGCTCCACCTCTTCGCGCCGAGTTTCGCCAGTGCAACGCCCGGCCCCGCCTGCGATCCTGGGACCCTGCTGCTGCTGGCCCGCGACGGCCAGATCCATCAGCGCCTGGCCGAGCGCTGGCCGACGGCCGTTTTGGCCAGCCCAGGCGGGCGACTCGTTCGCCAGGACCGCAACCACTGGCACTATGCGCCGGGCGAGGAAGGCCTAGCCGCGCTGTTCGCCCAACTCGACCGCGACGGTCGAGCGCCGGCCACACTCGTCCATCTCGGACACCAGCTCGAGCCCAAGCAGGCGCTGCTCGAGTGGTTCGCCATCGGCAAGGCGCTCAGCGACGGCGACCGCCAGCCGCCGCGCCTGCTGGCGACCCTTGATGCCGCGCCCGAAGCGCGCCCCTTGGCCCAAGCGCTGTTTGCCCTGCTGCGCACCCTGGCCCAAGAAAGCCACAGCGAGGTCCGCCTGCTGGCCACTGGCCCCGCGAACCTGGCCACCGCCCTGACCCGAGAGCTGGGCCAGCGCTGGTCAGGCCCTGCCTTAATCGTCGACGCCGCCTCCGGTCCGACCCGCTTCGCGCTGACGCCCGTGCCACCGGCGCCTGTCGGTACCCCCACTGGCTTGCGCCAGGGCTGCATCGCCCTCGTGACCGGCGGCAACGGCGCCATCGCCGCGACCCTCGCCAGCTTCCTAGTCCAGCGACTCGGTGCCAAGGTCGCCCTGGTCGGCCGCTCCGTTGCCGGCTCACGCACGCAAGCCCTGCTCGCCGCCCATCCTGGCAAAATCCGCTACTGCCAAGCCGATGTCGCCAACCTCGACCAGATGACCGCCGTGCGCGAGGCCGTCGAGACCGAGTGGGGCGGGCTACAGGCCGTCTTCCACTGCGCCGGTACCACCCGCGATGGCCTGCTGTATGGCAAGTCCCGCGCCGATTTCGAGGCCGTGCTGGCTCCTAAGCTCCAGGGCTGCCAAGTCCTCGACCAGGTCACCGCCGCGTCGCCCCTGGACTGTTTCGTGCTGTTCTCCTCGATCGCTGGCGCCATGGGCAATGCCGGCCAGTGCGACTACGCCGCCGCCAACGGTTTCCTCGACGGCTTCGCCGCCCGTCGCGCCGAGCGGGTCCGCGAGGGCCAACGGCGCGGGCACAGCCTCAGCATCAATTGGCCGTTCTGGCTGGAAGGCGGCATCCAACTACGACCCGAACACTTGGCCGCGATCGCCGAGCGCACGGGCCTGGCGCCGCTGGACAATGCGACCGCCCTTGACGCGCTGCTGATGGCCCTGGCCCACGGTTCGCCCCAGATCCTCGCCTCTCCTGGCAAGGCCGATGTGATCGCGACTTACTTGCAGGGTGCCGCGGCGCCATCGCCCGCCCAAGCCGTCGCCGCCACGCCTGTCGCTCAACCCGCGCCCGCCGCGGCGGCGACCCGGCCGACATACTTGACCGACCTGTTTGCCGATGTCCTGAAAAAGCCGAAAGAGCTGCTCGAGTCCCACATGCCGTTCCAGGATTTTGGCGTCGACTCCTTCCTGACCCTTAAAGTCATCAAGACCCTCGAAAAGGACTTTGGCAAGTTGCCCAAGACCCTGCTGTTCGAGAACCACAATCTCGGCGAACTGGATCAATGGCTGAGCCACCATCACCCGGACACATACGCGCGTCTCAATCCCGCGTCCAGTGCACCGCTGGCGCCCTCGGCCGACCCCGCGCCCATCGCCCCATCGCCCACCGCGCTCGCTCCCGCCGCGGCCGGGCACCTGGGCCTGCTGCGCGAAAAGCTGGCCGAGGTCCTCAAGAAGGACATCGAGAGCCTCGCCCAAGACCAGCCGTTCCAGGACTACGGCATCGACTCCTTCCTGACCCTCAAAGTCATCAAGTCGCTGGAGAAGGATTTTGGCAAACTGCCCAAAACCCTGCTGTTCGAGAATCACAACCTGCGCCAGCTGGCCAGTTGGTTCGACACCAAGTACGGGGCGCCCGCTGCCGAACCCGCCCCGGCGGCGCCGGCAGCCACTGCGCCGCCCGAGCCCGAGCCCGCACCCGTCGCACCGCCGCCGTCCGCTGCCGCACCCGCGCGCCCGGACTTGGTCGCGGAGCTGCGCCAGACCGTCGCCCAGATCCTCAAGAAACAGCCCGGCGACCTGGACCCCGAGGCACCGTTCCAGGACTTTGGCGTCGACTCCTTCCTGACCTTGAAAATCATCAAGCAGCTGGAGAAAAACTACGGTCAGCTGCCCAAAACCCTGCTCTTCGAGAACCACAACCTGCGCCAACTGGGCCAGTGGCTGGAGAAGAATACCCGCCCACAAACACCTGCCGTCGCCACGGTGACGGCGCTCGAGCAAGCCCGCGATCTGGTTGGCCAGCTACTCAAGAAGCCGCCCCTGGATCTCGCCCTCGATCTGCCCTTCCAGGACATGGGCGTCGATTCGCTGATGTCGCTCAAGATCATCAAGTCGCTCGAAAAAATCTTTGGCCCACTGCCCAAGACCTTGCTCTTCGAGAATCACACCCTGGGCCAACTTGGCGCTTGGCTGGAAACCCACGGTCGGCCGCCTGGCCGTGACCTGGACCGCGCCAAGCTTTCGCCTCGAGAGCGGGTCAGCCGCGCGGTCGCCGACGTCCTCAAGCGCTCGCCCGACAGCCTCGACCCGGTTGCGCCCTTCCACGAACTCGGCGTCGACTCCTTCCAGACGCTGAAGATCATCAAGGAACTGGAACGCTCCTTTGGCCCCCTGCCCAAGACTCTGCTCTTCGAGAACCACACCATCGAGCAGCTTTCCCACTGGCTGACCGGCCACGGCGGCAGCGCGCTGGCCCACCCGGTCGTCGCCGCAGAGCACCTGCCCAGCGCCCTGCCAGATCGCGAAGGGCAGCCACTGATCACCGCCGTCGCCGATCTGGAGCGCCAGCCCGCGCTGCTGGAGCACATCGAACGGCTGGTCCGCGAACACGGCCGAGAGGGCTCCATCTCCCGCGGCACGCCCGATATCGCGCCCTACCTGTTCATCGATCCCGCCTACCGCTGCTACTTCAATTTCACCGTCCATGACGGCGTCGTCCTGGCCTATGCCTATACCGGCCCCGACGAACTCCAGGACCCGCTGATCCTCGCGTTTCTGGCCTACTGCCGCAAGCACGAGCTTCAGCTCAACCTCTTCGAAGAGAAGCGGCTGGAACGGGTCGGCAATGAACCTTTCACCGCGACGCCGTTCGGCGTCATGCAGCGTGTGCTGGACATCCCCAACTTCACGCTCGCCGGCAACAAGATGCGCCGACTGCGCTACCTGGTCCAAAAGTTCGAGCAATTGGGCGCCTGCCATACCGAACACTACCTGCCCGGCAGCGATCCCTCCAAGGACGCGGCCATGGCCGCGGTGATCGAGGCCTGGTGCGCCCAGAAGACCCAGGTCAATCCGCTGATCTACAAGGTTCGCGATGAACTTTTGGCCGGCGTGCTGCACCCCCGCCATCGTATCTACTTGACCTGGCTGGACGACACCCTGTGTAACGCGATTCTGGTAACCCGCCTGCGTCAGGGCGAGACCTGGCTGATGGACCTGGAGTTCTACGGCCCGGATATGCCCCTCGGCGGGCTGGAGTATGCCATCGTCCACATCATCCAGCACCTGGCTTCCGAGGGCATGCAGGTCTATAGCTTGGGCGGCACCTATGGCCCGCTTCACGAAGCTTCACCCAACGAGGACGAAGGCGTGCGTGCCCTGCTCGACGAAATGCGCGAACGCGACGACTTCGGCAAGGGCAACGTCCAGTTTAAGAACAAGTTCAGAACCGAAAACGGCAACATCTTCCTCTGCCGGCCCGCAGGCGCCGATCCCGGCACCGTCATGGACCTGCTGATGATGATCGCCGACCCTATTTCCATGCGGGAACGACCACCCGAGTTGACCGAACTGGGGCATGCGCAGGGAAAGTCCCAATCGCCTGAAGCAAGCTCCTCACAGCTTCAGAGTCGATCCAACCAGGTGGGGAACGAGGTGGCGGAGCGCGGCAAGATCCTTGCCGCGGCCGCCTACAATCCGCATCGCCTGACGCCGGATCAGGTGCGCCACGATCTCCAGACCGACTCCTGGGCGCAGCTGAACCATACTGGCCTGCGAGCGCGCATCGCGAACCTGGAGCGCCAGCCCGAGCCAGCTGAGCGCGCGGAGCAGGCCCTGGCACGGCTGCTGGGCAAACGCCATGTCGTGCTGGCCCGTTCCGGCCGTGACGCCGAAGCGCTGCTGATGGGCCACTGGCCGATCCGCAAGGGCGTCGTGCCCCAAAACCTGTTGTTCCCCTCCGGCCTGTTCCATCAATTCGACCAGGGCTTCAGCCCCCACGAGTTCCCCGTCGCGCAGGTTTTCGAGCGCGAGGCGCGCACGCCCTGGAAGGGTGAGCTGGACCTGTACGCGCTGCGCGCCTTCTTGGCCGACCAGCGGGCCGAGACGGCCTTCGTCTGTGTCGAGCTCTGCGACAACGCCGCTGGCGGCGGTGGCGTTCGCCTCGAACACCTGCGCGCCCTGCGCCAGGTCCTTCAGCCTGCGGCCCTGCCGCTGCTACTGGACGCGACCCGCATCCTCGAAAACGCCCTGCTGGTCCAACGGGCCGAGGCGGACTGTGCCCAGTTGCCGCTGTGGACCCTGGTGCGTCAGCTGACCGCTCAAGCCGACGTCGTCGTCGGCAGCCTAGCCAAGGATTTCAGCATCCATCACGGCGGCTTTGTGGCCACGGACGATTCCGCGCTCCACACCGCCCTAAGCGCTGCCCTGGACGACATCGCCCACGAGCTGGCCCTTGCCGACAGCGGCTTGTTGGCTCGCGCCCTGGCCGACCCCAACGGGATCGAGCAGGCCGTCACCCGCCGCATGGCCCAGGCCGCCCGTCTCCACGCGCTGTTGCAGGCCCTGAAGGTGCCCGTGGCCCAACCTGGCGGGGCCCACTGCGTGCTGATCGACCCAGCCACTTACCCAGGCGCCGCGCATCTGCCCCATCCTGATGTTTCTTTAACCGCGACCCTGTTCCAACACACCGGTATCCGCATGGGCAGCCACAGCGCCGGCATGCAGCGCGACACCCCGCTCAATGGCCTGGTACGCCTCGCCGTCCCCGTCGGCCTAGACGATGCCGAATTCGACGAAATAGCAGCTCGTTTGCACGACTTCTTCACGCGCTGGCCGCCACTTCTGCCCCTCACTCGAGAAAGTGGCCAAGGCGCCGTATTCGGCAGCGCCATCGACGCGCCCTACCGCCTGAGCTAAGCGCATTTCACAACCCAAAAACCCTTTGACGATTCTCCACACCCGTGATAGATTACTTTCAGTCGACCGGGAGAGGTGCCACTGCCATGGCGCATAAATCAACCAGGGATGCCGAACTTTACAAAGCCCAAACGGCACGCATAGAACTCTACTTGAATTTCATCCTGCGCTGCCTCAAAGTGCTCATGCCCGGCACAATCGTTGTATACTTTATGTACTCGATCAACGCCTACCTCCTGAATGGCGCTGACAAGTTGACGGCTGTGGCTGCGATTGTCGAATCCTTCCACCTGACACAAATCGTTTCAGTTCTGAGTGTCGGCGTCACTGGCCTGGCGTGGTATCGCGAGCGAAAAGGCAAACAACGGGCGATCAGCGAAAAGGGATACTACCAACATCTCGCCGAAGCAGGCGAGTCCAACCGAACCTCCAGTGGTCTCACCGAGATCGGGACCACACCTCCCGGCGACGATTGAAGGAGTACGTGATGGTTGACATTCAATTTGCACTGAGTCTGTTGGTTTTGTTAGGTGCTTGGGCCTGTTGGGTCAAGGTCTCGCTAGACGACTGTCGCGATCAACTCTTCGACCTTCGCGAAGAGATGCGCAGCTATTTTCTGGAACGCGATCTCCTCTCCAGCGCCCTTTATGCGGAAACCCGTAACCTCCTCAACGCCATGATCCGTTATACCGAACAAGTCTCTTGGGTCGGCCTTATGGTGCGCAGTCATCGTCACCCAGGCGAGGATAAGCAAATTGCACTGGACGCCCTTCTGGCCAAGGCAGATTCCGAAACAGCCGCGAAGATCCAGGTCTGGCGCAAATCGGCGGCGAGCGCCATTCTGATCTTCCTAATCGAAATCAACCCGATCGCGCTCGCCACCGCCCTGGGCTATGCGTCGGTCGAAGTGGTCCGCCACGGGTTCCACGGCCTCAACGAATGGCGTCGCGATATGGCGCAACAGATCATGCGACCCTTGATCACCCCCGCGGAACTCGAATTGATCGCGCGAGCCTACTACCTGAGCCGCGGTTCACTGCGCAAACTCGCTGGAATCTAAACCATTTCGTAACATCGCGGGCGCTCCGAGCCAGCACACCACTTCCCCAAACCCCTGGATTTAATGGCGTCGTTAACTTCGTCGCCTGTCGATGTGCGGTTCATGGCGTCCTCTGCTCCGCGCCGCGTTATACTCGGCCATGACAGCCCAGCCGGCCTCGATACCCGGAGTTCTCCATGACGCCACTCCTGTATTTGACGCTTTTACCCTTCTTCTATCAAGACGCCCAGCAACCGCACGTCAGCGAGGTGCTGCGCGTCGTCAACCAACTGGTCACCGTGCGCGTGCTCGGCCCCGATGGCAAGGCACTGCCCGATCTCACGGCAGACCGTTTTCACCTGACCTGTAACGGCAAGCCCGTTCCGGTCCAGTCCGTCCTCTGGCTGCCCGGCGGCGTCGCCCCCGCCTTGGTCGAGGAGCGCGAGCAGTCGCCCGAAGACCTGACCTTTGCCCCTCTGCCCGATCGCATCCAGACGGATCACTACGGCTTCATAGACGCGACCGTCGCACCCATCGCCAAGCCCGGCGGCGCGACCCAACCCGAAGCCATCGTCGAAAAGCCGGGCCGTTTGCTGGTCTTCACCGTTCAGCAGGATGTCGGTAACCGCCGCAACGACGGCCTCGTGCGCACCATTCGCCAGTGCGAGGGCATGCTCGAACAGCTGGAGCCCGAGGACTGGGTCGCGGTCACCTCCTTTGGCAGCCATCTCAAGCTGCACCTGGACTTCAGCCGCGACCGTGCCCGCGCCCGAGCGGCGCTGCGGCGCTGCCTGACCCACGCGCCCGGCGCAATCCTCGACGGCGGTCCCCCGCCCTCCTTGGCGGAATTCCTCGACGACGACGAAGCCGAACGCGCCGCCGATCTGGAGACCGGCTTGGCCGTGCTGGCCCGGGCGCTCCGTCACCTGCCCGGCGAGAAGCTGATGACGCTGGTCGGCTATGGCGTCGGCAGCCTCGACCGCATGGCCGTGGTCCAGAACCGTCGCTACGATGCCATGATCGCCGCCTTGACCGGTGCCAACGTGGTCGTTTGCGCGCTCGATCTGACCATCGCCGACTACCACAGCCTCGAGGTCAGCCTGATGCAGGTCGCCCAGACGACGGGCGGCTTCTACGAGCGCACCGTCCATCATCCAGAGGCCGCCGCCAAGCGCATCCTCGAGGCCCTGCGCGGCGCCTACCAGATCAGCTTCAGCTTGCCGCTCGACACCGTCGATCCAGAACTGGTGCTGACCATCGTCGGCGTTCCCAATGCGCGAGTCAGCCTCAACCAGCTGCAGCTCACTCGCCACTGAACACGGCAGCCGCGCAGAATTAAAGCCCTTAGTTGCATTTTTACCGACTACCCACCCTTTTCGCTTTCAGCAACAGGGTGCCAACCCGCTGCAATCGCTGTATTTTCTTGCGGCTGCCAATCATCTTTCGCCTTGTGACGGGAAAAATGTTAGGATTTGTGCGGCTGTGATTTTATTGAGAGAGGGACCTTATTTTGATCCCCAACTTTAAGGTTGGTGACTGGCTGGTCGAGCCGGCGCACAACCGCATCGTGAAAGATCGTGAGATACGGGAACTGGAGCCACGCCACATGCGTGTGCTTGTCTGTTTGCTTACCCACCCCGGCAAACAAGTCGCCTTCTCCAAACTGCTTCAAGAGGCTTACCGCAACAAGCGGGCCAACGAGGAAAGCCTCCACATCGCCGTGCGTCACCTGCGCGAAGCGCTCGACGATACCGGCGAACGACCCCGCATCATTCAGGTCGAGCCCAGCAAGGGCTACACTCTGATCGGCAAAGTCCGCACCATTGAGGCCCAAGACAAGGCACCCAAGCCTCGGACCATCACCTGGAGACTGATCGCGGCCGCGGTCGTCGTCGCCCTGATCGTCTTCCTGCTGCAGCGCCAGAAAACCGCCGCCGAACGCAAGGTGGTCGAACTGCCCATCGAGACGCTGATGATGCTGCCCCTGGAGAGCATTTCCAAGTCCGAAGCGGCCGGGCAACTCACCCAGGTCGTCGACGTCGCCCTGCGCAACCGCCTCGCCGGTCTCGTCAACTTGCGGCTCGTGGCCCCGCCCGCGGGCCTGTCAAGTCCGCCAGCACTCGACAACCTGACCGTCGACGCCGTCGTCACCGGTTCCGTGACGGTCTCTGAACGAGTCGTCGAACAGGGCACGTCCAACCGCCCCATTAGCCTCGCCGCCCAAGTCACGCGCCTCAAACCGCGCAAGGTGCTCTGGTCCCGCAAAATTGATGGCTCACTGGAGCAGATCATCGAGATGCAGTCCCAGCTCAGCGACGAGCTGATCGACTTCCTGAGCTCGGCGCCTACCCATCACGGCGGGAATGATCCCAATGTCCGACCCGAGGCCTTCCAAGCTTTTGCCGAGGGCCATGCGCAGCTCTCCCGCCAGCGCTATCAGGCAGCTGCCGAGCAGTTCCAACATGCCATCGACCTGGAACCCGACTACGCCGATCCCTACCTGGGCTTAGCCCTTGCCAGGACCAGGTTGGCTCAAGCCGATCCGCTCCTGCTCCACAAGGAGTTGGAACACTTGGTCGCCCTGCTGCAAAAGGCGATCGAGCTCAAGCCCGACATGGCCGAAGCCTATTCGGCACTGGGCAACCTTCAATTCCTCTATACCTGGCAATTTGCCGCGGCCGAGAAGAACCTGCGCAAGGCGCTCGAGCTCAACCCCAACGACGTCGAACCCCACCACTGGTACGCGATGTTCAGCTTGGCCTTCGGTCGCTTTGACGTCACCCGCGAGCACCTGGAACTGATCCATCGACTTGCCCCGTTCAGCTATTCGCCCACCGAAGTCGCCTGGATGTACAACATGATGGGGGACTACCCTGCCGCCGAACGGGAACTGGACGGCCTGGCCAAACGCGAGCCCAACAGCCTCGCCCTGCACGCCGCGCGCCTGCGCTTGTACGAGAACATGAACCAGGAGAAGCTGGCCTTTGCCGAGTACCTGGCCATGTTCCAAGCGCGCGGTTACAGCACCGAGGAACTCGATGAGGTGCGCAAACAATACGCCGCGTCCGGGCTACCAGGTGTCAATATCTGGCTAGCCCACACCAAGTTCGAGCAGCGCGACGTCGGCCAATACGAACCGCCGCTCTCGATCGCCCGCTACCTCGCTGTTATCAACGAAAACCGTCTGGCCCTCGATTGGCTGGAGAAGGCCGCCGAAGTCAAGCAACCCCAGTTACTGTGGCTGAATGTCGACCCCAAATACGACGCGTTGCGAGCAGACCCGCGCTTCAGCGCCTTGGTCACCAAGATCGGCCTCGACTATCGCAGCAGCTACGACGAGTAAAACCCCTGAAGCGGGCGGGACGGCAACCGTGCCGCGCCCGCGCCCGTAAACCACTTTTGATCGCGCGAATACGCTGCAACAGCACACCCATGGGGGGTCCATGAGAGTTGCCTATCTGACCGCGGGCGCAGCCGGCATGTATTGCGGCAGCTGCCTCAACGATAATATGCTGGCCCGCACCCTGGGCCGCCGCGGCGTCGACGTGGCCCTGATCCCGACCTACACCCCGATCCGCACCGACGAGGAAAACGTCAGCCGCGAGCGCGTCTTCTTTGGCGGCATCAACGTCTACCTCCAACAAAAGTACGCCTTCTTCCGCAAGACCCCCAAATTCCTGGACAAATTGCTGGACCATCCGCGCCTACTGCGCCTGGTTTCGCGCCTCAGCTCTAGCACCGACGCGCGCATGCTCGGCGAAATGACGCTTGCCATGCTGGACGGTCGCGAGGGCCCACTGCGCAAGGAGGTCGACAAGCTGATCGGCTGGTTGCGCGACGACTTCAAGCCGGACCTGGTCCACCTCACCAACGCCATGTTCGTGGGCCTGGCTCGGCGCATCAAGGAAGAGCTGAACGTGCCGGTCACCTGCGGCCTGCCCGGCGAGGACCTGTTCCTCGACGCCCTGATCGAACCGTACAAGAGCCAGGCCATGACCGCCCTGCGCAGGGCCGCGCGCGATGTCGATGCCTTCACCGCACCCAGCCCCTACTACCGCGACCACATGGTGTCATATCTGGACCTGCCTCATGAGCGCATCAGCCTGATCTCGTTGGGACTGGACCTGGACCCGCGCCACCGACCCGAGCCCGCCGCTTACGATCCCCAAAGCGATGTCTTCACCCTCGGCTACCTGGCTCGGCGCGCACCGGAAAAAGGCCTGCACCTCCTGGTCGACGCCTTCATCGCGCTCTCGCGCCGCCAGCCAAATCGTTACCGCCTCAAGGTGGCTGGCTACCTGGGTCCCCAGGACAAGGCCTATTTCGAGGAGCAGGTCGCCAAGATCGAGCGTGAAGGCCTGGGCGGATCGGTTACCTGGGTCGGCGAGCTGGAGGGCGAGCACAAGCCCGGCTTCTTCGCCGACCTGCACGCTTTCTCAATGCCTGCGCCCTACCGCGAACCCAAGGGCCGCAGCATCCTCGAGGCCATGGCCCACGGCGTGCCCGTCGTCCAACCCGACCACGGCTGTTTCAGCCACATGGTCGGCGACACCGGCGGCGGCCTGCTCTACCCCGCCGACCAGCACGAGCAGCTGGTGGCCGCGATCGAGCGCCTCAGCAGCGACGAAGCACTGCGCCTGAGTCTGGCCAGAGCCGGCCGCGACAGCGTCCGCGAGCGCTATACCTCGGAGCACATGTCCGAGCGCATCCTCGCGCTCTGGCGCGAACTGGTAGCGGGCGCCACGAAATAAAAAAGGGCCCGAAACGAGCCCTTGCCTAAGTGATCGATGCGCCCCGACTCAGTCGCGGATCACGTACTTGATCGGGTCGACACTCTTGTCGCCCTGATGGATCTCGTAGTGGAGGTGCGGGGCGGTGGAACGGCCCGTCGTGCCCACATAACCGATCAGATCGCCACGCTTGACCCGTTGGCCAGGCGAGACGTTGAAGCGGTCGAGATGCGCGAACCGCGTCATCAGGCCGCTCTCATGAGAGATTTCGATCATGTTGCCGAAATCTTCCTTGTAGCTGCGCTGGCTGACAACGCCCTTGGCGGGTGCATACACCGGTGTCCCGCGCGGGCAGGAAATGTCGATGCCGTTGTGCCATTTGCGCGTTTTCGTGAAGGGGTCGATGCGCTCGCTGTAACCGCTGGAGATCCAGCCGCGCGAGGGCAGGATCGAGGGCGTGGCATCGAGCTGGTCGATCTTGTCGGAGAACGAGTCCTGAACGACCTTGATGCGCTCCTCGAGTTTGACCATGCCTTTCTGGAGAAAACCCAGATCGGGGCGGTTGTACTCGTCGTAAGGCGAGCCGAAGACGTCCGGACCGCCGATGCCTTCTTGAGAGGCATCCGACTGCAGGCCGACCATCATCGCCAGTTTTTCGGTTTTTTCCTTGAATTCGGACAGGCGTCGCTCGACCTCGCTGGTGGTGTCCCAGAGATAGTCGTTGTCGGCCTGCAGTTGTTGGTTCTTCTTCGCCAGATCTTCGACTCGTGCCTTGGCATCGGCGTTCTTGAAGACGCTGCCGAACAGATAAATCGTCGTTGAGATCAACGCAACCAGACCAATGCCCGCCAAGGCCAGCGTCCATTGGAGCTGGCGTTTGGAGATCCGCATTTGCCTCTGCTGAGAGTTCTGGTCACTGAAGATGAAGATCTCGTAGTTGGTCTTCTTTCTTGTCATCGGCGTCACGATTCTCCGTCACCGTAGAAACTCGCGCAGAAGATTGACCTTCAAAAAATGAAGCTGAACACTCGCGCGAATGCCTTCGTGAGCTTTTGCTACCAGAATGACGCCCAGGTATCGCGGTCGGCTAAGAACTGTGAAAAAATCGACCCACCAAAGGCGTAGAGCCCCATTAAACCCAAAATCGGCTGCAAAAGCCAGTATTTTTTATCACGCCTGGCAAAGTTATCAAAAGAAATGGGCCAACGCACAGGCTGTTGGCCCCTCGGGCGATACGTCAGTCCGCGTCCTCGAGCTCGTCTTCGTCCTCGGCGGCCAACATATTGGGGACGCCCAGCAGTCGGCAATAGCCCTCGTAAATCACCATCTGTGCTTCCCGTTCGGCCTGCATCGACGCCAACAGCTGTTTGACCTCGGCCAGCGCCCGTTCCATTTGCTCGTCGATGCCCTTGATATCCTGGGCCGTGTCGTTCATTAAACTCTCGTACTTGGCTCTGCGTGCCTCATCCATGAAACGTCCTCCCTCAATCGAACGGGTCGTCACTAGACTGTTATCAACAGTATCTCATTATAACCCACGCATCTGCGCGCGCAACCCCCGCGAGCGGCGCGGCCCTGGTTTTTACCCGGCTCAGCCCGAGAAACCCATCGTCATGGGCGGCAACTCACCCAATGAGATCGGCCCGAAGCTGGCTTCGTATTTATCAAGGTTGTCCTGCAGGGTCGCGATCAGGCGCTTGTAGTGGCCCGGTGTGACCACGACCCGACTGACGACCGTAGCGCCCGGAGGGGCCAGCATGATGAAGTCCAGCATGAACTCCTCACGGGTATGGCTGACCCAGGGTCTCGTCAAAGTCGTCGAGTAACCCTTTAGAATGGAGCAGAGAAAAAT
>CAYRFM010000069.1:0-46098 GCA_964423555.1 uncultured Holophagae bacterium
TCGGACAATCGCCTCTCGTCCACAATAGTTGGTCGCTGTCGCTCGGACAATCGCCTCTCGTCCACAATAGTCGGTCGCTGTCCCTGGACTTGACGCGCACATCAGACCGGTTAAGGCTGTGTTCACGTCCTCGATAGAGGACATTTTGGGCTGATTTTTATTCCCACCTGCGAATACTCAATGATCTTAATGCTCCAGTCGCAGTCCACCGGTTCACCGGTTCCGCCGGACGCCCCCTTCGAGCAATAAAGCTGACGGCGCTGCGGTGCCCTACCCGCTTGCACTCCGCCCACACCACTCAGGCGCCGACCAGTTCGACCTGCTCCAGGCTCAGCGCCACTTGGTCGAGGCCGGCTTCAAGGTCGCTGACCAGGTCCTCGATGGCTTCGATGCCGACGGAAATGCGGATCAGGGTGTCGCCGATCCCAGCCTTGCGGCGGGCGTCGGGGTCCATGGCCGCGTGGGTCATGGTTGCCGGATGGGCGATCAGCTTCTCCACGCCAACCCCTAAGGAAATTGTTTGACTAGTAGCGAAAACCTGGTATATTGAGCCACTGGCAAAAATGCCAGAATTGACCCTGGAGTGATACAGAAAGAAATCAAGCAAAATCGCAACGTTAGCATTTCTTTTCTTAGTTTGTTGTGGTGCATCAATTTGGGCCATGCCTCCCGACGGACAAGTAGGGGGGCAAGGTACCTACTATGGCTTTTTTACAGAAGTCATACAATCTTGCTCTGTTTTTGATTTGGAGACCCGTCAGTACAGAGAGGGGCATTTTGTCTCATGTAACTTTGCATTGTTCAACAATTGCAGCTACAATAACAATTGTCTGTAAGAACAAGCATGAAAGATGATCTCATGATCACTAAGGGCCGCAGGGTGTTGTACTGCGGTCCTTTTTTTAAGCTTCTCTGTGTGGTGTTTTTCCCCTTCTTGCAGACGTGCACAAGAGGAAATCAGCCGCCACCTCCACCAACGATGCGTTGGATTCAGCACACCAAGCCTGCCCCACTTGAACCATCGCATTTAAATCAAGCCAGAGTTCAGAGGATGAGACAGATTAAGTCAACAAACGAATTACGTAGATTCAAAAGATATATTCTGCCAAAAGGCGTAATCATTGGCGATTTAACCCAGCTCATTCGATTAGATGACTTCTTGGTTATATTCGACAGGCTGCAAGCTAAGATCTACAAATTCGACTTGGAAGGTAATTTTGTTCAGGAAATTGGCCGCAGTGGTCAAGGGCCCGGAGAATTTGAAAAGCCATTCTACATAAAAAAAGCATTTGATCAAAACATTGCAATATTGGACGGATTTCGAGGCCAAATAATCGTCCTTGATTTAAATGGAAGATTGATCTCAAACTACGCTCTTCATACCACCCAAGGAATGATTATCCCTGGCAGTAACTTCATTTGGTCAAAACCAAGCCAACTTATCCTTGGCGCGTTTGTGAGTGACAAAGATTCAGGTCCATGGCATGTCATCTTAAAGCATTCAGACGGCAAATTTGATATTGTTAACGGTTTCGGAGAACGCTTTGAACCCTTCGCCGCCCGAAGATTAGGCACTGTTGCAGTCTCGGTATTTGAAGAAGTGGGTGAGAATATTTGGGTGGGTTCACCGTACAGCGTCCAAATAAATGTCTACAGCAGCGACGGCAAGTTTTTGCATGAAATTGGCAGTAAAAGTCGCATAAATGGAGTAGAAAAAGCGTATTTCGACTCTATCCCAACCGATCGCGAAAAAGCTAGAAAGTACCGTGGCAAGCTTATGGAACTCGAAGCTCCTCGGCGCCTAACAAGCATCGGCGACCTAGTTCTTGTTGCCTACCACGAAACACTGTGTTTATTTGACAGAAATGGCAACATTATCAAAGATAACATTCCTCGAAACGGAATGGCGCCTATTTTGGAATCATTCGACAATGAAATATATTCACCACACATCGTAACAGAAGGTGACATGGACCTAGCACAAGAAGAAAGAGAATATTTAATGGGACATTTAAAAATTGACATCTCAAGAGCCGATGACCTCAACCCACTTATCAAGGTTGAGACATTCGAGTATGAATAAATCACTTCGCTTCCTTTTCGCCCCCGCCGCCTTACTCACACTAACAATGTGTTCAAGCAGTAGATTTGCAACTTCGGACATGATCGACCTTGACAATATTTATTCACTTCATCAACCGTTTGACGGCTTGCCAAGCCCGTCAAACAATCAATTCATCTTGCTTGTATACTACCCTAAGTTATCTTGCACCTCTTGTGTCAACGAAACCATAACACAAGTTGTTAAATTGTCAGAGTCAAACACGGTCATGGATTATGTTTTGGTTTCTAGTGAGATTGGCTTTTACTTAAACAACCTTAAACGAGTGCGACAAATCAAATTTCCGATCTTTGCTGAACGTGCTGAAGGAGAAGCAGGGATATACGAAAACTCTCTTACTCTATTTTTGATCGATGCCCAGACAGGTAAGGCTGTTTTTAAGTATATCCCGCGCCCTGATGAGGCAGAAAAAATGACAAATCTGTTTTTAACTCAGGCAGTGGCACACGTCGCTGCGAATACTCAATGATCTTAATGCTCCAGTCGCAGTCCACCGGTTCACCGGTTCCGCCCGACACCCCCTACGAGAAATAAAGCTGACGGCGCTGCAGACCGAGCCACGGAGCAGCGCGCAACCGCCACCAAGCGGAATAGGCGCAAGAAAGGTCTTGCCCTACCCGCTTGCACTCCGCCCACACCACTCAGGCGCCGACCAGTTCGGCCTGCTCCAGGCTCAGTGCCACTTGGTCGAGGCCGGCTACAAGGTCGCTGACCAGGTCCTCGGTGGCTTCGATGCCGACGGAAATGCGGATCAGGGTGTCGCCGATCCCGGCCTTGCGGCGGGCGTCGGGGTCCATGGCCGCGTGGGTCATGGTTGCCGGATGGGCGATCAAACTTTCGACGCCGCCCAGCGATTCAGCCAGGGAGAAATGGCGGCGACCGGTCACGAACTGCTCGACCTGGGCCAGACCGCCGGCCAGTTCGAACGAGACCATCGCGCCGAAGCCGAGCTGCTGGGCCGCCGCGATAGCGTGGCCGGGGTGATCGGGCAGGCTGGGATGGTAGACCCGCGCGACCGCCTCATGGCGGGCCAGCGCAGCCACGACGGCCTCGGCGTTCTCCAAGTGGAGGCGCATGCGCGCGTGCAGGGTGCGGATCCCGCGCAGGGTCAGGAAGCTGTCGAATGGCGCGCCGGTGATGCCCAGGCAGTTGGCCCACCAGCTCAGGTCCTGGTGGAGCGCCTTGTCGGCCGCGATCACGGCACCGCCGACAACGTCGCTGTGTCCGTTGAGGTATTTGGTGGTCGAGTGGACGACCAGATCGGCGCCCAGCTCGAGCGGACGCTGCAGGGCCGGCGAAAGAAAGGTGTTGTCGACAGCGACCAGGGCGCCGATCTCGCGACAGCGGGCGACGACTTCGCGGATCGGCGTGATCCGCAGCAGTGGGTTGGAGGGCGTCTCGACCCAGACCAGCTTGGGCCGCTGGGCCAGCGCTTCGGCCAGGGCCGCGGGGTCCGTCTGATTGACGAAAAGCACGCGGAAATGCTGTTTGCGGGCCAGCGCCGCCAGGGCGCGGTAGGTGCCGCCGTAGCAGTCGTGGGGCGCGACCACCAGGTCGTCGGGGCCCAGCTGATGCAGCACCAGTACGACCGCGGACATGCCGGTCGAGGTCACGACCGCGCCGGCCCCGCCCTCCAGCTCCGTCAGCGCGCCGGCCAAGGTGTCGCGAGTGGGGTTGCCGGAACGCGTGTAATCGTAAGTGCGCGGCTGGTTGAAGCCGGCGAAGGTGAAGTTGGAGGAAAGGAACAGCGGCGGGATAACCGCGCCGTGTTGCGTGTCCGTGGCCAAGCCGCTGCGGACGCCGAGGGTCTCGATGCTGGGGGAATGGGTCATGTTCGTGCTCCTGAGATGGGGTCGTCAGTTCGGGAAAGAGGGGGCGTTCAGACTGGCGCTGACGATGGGGGCGATTTGGTCGATTTCCTTGAGGAAGGCATCGTGACCGTAAAGCGAGTCGATCTCCACCAGGTTAGCCGCACTGGGGAGTTGTGCGGCCAGGTCCTGCATCAGTCGGGGGGGGACAAGCAGGTCCGAGGTCACCGAAACCAGGGTCGTGGGGGTCAACACCGATTGCGGATCGACCCGGTGGAGATCGATCGACTCGCTTAAGCAGAGAAAAGCTTTGGGGTGAAAACGGTCGGCAAATTCGGCGCCGCGGGCGCCGAGATATTCCTCGACCGGAAAGAGAAAGCCCTGGTCGGTTTCGCGCGGGGGCTGGTCGAAACGGACCTGGAACTCGTCGGGACTGCGGTAGGTGGTCATGGCCAGGCCGCGGGAGAGGGCAACGGCTTCGCGGGTGGCGCCGGTGGCCAGACCGAGCTTGATGATGTTGCGCTGCAGGGAGCGCCAGGCGGTCGACATCGGCGCGGTGCTGTGGGCGGCGGAGATCACCACCAGGCGCGAGAGGCGCTCGGGATGACGGGCGGCGAAGGCCAGGCCGACCATGCCGCCGTAGGAGGCGCCGACGATGGCGCGGACGCGCTCGATGCCCAGGTGGTCGAGGATCCGGGCCAGGCAGTCGGCCTGATCGAAGGTGCTGACCGACGGGTAGAACTCGGCGCCGTCCTCGCGGGGGCCGCTGGAGTC
The DNA here is from genome assembly GCA_964423555.1 of uncultured Holophagae bacterium. Lineage (GTDB taxonomy): Bacteria > Acidobacteriota > Holophagae > Acanthopleuribacterales > Acanthopleuribacteraceae > CAYRFM01. The sequence goes on from CAYRFM010000069.1 coordinate 4,705, forward strand.
GCCGTTTCCGCCCAGGTAATCGAAGCCCAGCACGCGATAGCGCTGCGTGTCGACCGCTAGGCCGCTGCCGGCCAACTGCTCCCACCAACCCGAGTTGCTGTGAGCGGGCGTGGCGCAGACGTGGCGGTTGGCGGAGATACCGCCCAAAACGACGACGACGTCGCCGGTGGGTTTACCGGTCAGCTCATAGCTGAGACGCACGTCGTCGATCACGCCGCCGTGAAACAGTCTCAGGCGGGGAACCCAGCAGTGGCCGACGGTGCCCTGGGAGCTGACGGGAAGTGTAACGATGCCTTGAGTCGCGATCCATTCCATGAGGGTCCTCCTGAACTGGCTCAAAAAGCGTTCCAAGGAGGGCCGAGAACTGATCGCTGTCCCCTGATGGCATGAGATCCAACATTGACAGCTTCTCATCTCTCGGAAGGTTACTTCCGTTGGAGTTGGCACCTTTGCATCGTGGTAAGCGATACAGGTTGCCCCGGCGTCAAAGGGCCATTCCCTCAGCCGGTCTTGATGAGGCCAAAAAAATCTTACGAAAAGGCTTCGGATCCTGTCAACAAGAATTTTTAAAAATATTTCTAAGCGCATTCTGAGCATTTGTTCAGTTCAACAACCAGCGCTCAATCTCGCTCAATCCATCAGCACTTGCCTCGTTCCTGGCTTTCGGGTAGGCTATGGCTGTAAGCGCCAGGAGGACTCATGTCCAAGGCATCCAAAAAAGGCAGCGGGGCCGTCAAGCGTCTCGCCAACAAGAAGGGCGCCCATCGCGGCAAGAAGGGCAAGCTCAAACGCAAATCCCCAAAGAACCTGCTGACCCTGCGCAACACGCGGTTGGAGGACTACCCAGCGCTGAAGGAGATCATGGACCTGGTCTACGCCAACATGGGCGGTGCCTGGACTCTGGAACAGTTCGAGGCCCAGTTGGCGCGTTTTCCCGAGGGCCAGATCTGCATCGAGAACAACGGCCGCCTGGTCGGTGCCGCCATCAGCTTGGTCGTCGACTACGACAAATACGGCGACAAACACACCTACAAGCAGATCACCGGCAACGGCTACCTGACCACCCATGACCCGAGCGGCGACACCCTCTACGGCGTCGATATCTTCGTCCACCCCGAGGCCCGCCACATGCGCCTGGGCCGTCGCCTGTACGACGCCCGCAAGGAGTTGGTCGAGTCGCTCAACCTGCGGCGCATGATCGTCGGTGGCCGTATTCCCGGCTACCAGCAGGACCGCATCGAGATGTCGCCGCAAAAGTATATCCAGATGGTCGCGAGTAAGGAGCGCTTCGACCCAATCCTCAGCTTCCAGTTGGCCAACGACTTCCACGTGCGCAGGGTCGTGCGCGGCTATATGCCCGAGGACCTGGAGTCCCAGGCCTACGCCGTGCTGCTGGAATGGATCAACATCTACTACGAGGAGAAGCCCAAGCTGATCGGCGCCACCAAGGCGGTCGTGCGAATCGGCGCACTGCAATGGCAGATGCGCCAAGTGCCCAGTCTCGAGGTCTTCCTCGAGCAGGTCGAGTACTTCGTCGATGTCGTGGCCCGCTACAACGCCGACTTCGTCGTCTTCCCCGAGTATTTCAACGCCCCACTGATGTCGCTCAGCGGCGGCCGCGACGATGCCGACGCCATCCGCAAACTGGCCGAGTACACCGGTGAACTCAACGAGTTCCTACAGACCTTGGCGATCCGCTACAACACGAACATCGTCGCTGGCAGCATGCCGGAGTACAAGAACGCGGTACTGCGCAACGTCAGCTACCTGTTCCGCCGCGACGGCACCTCGGAGCATCAGTACAAGCTGCACATCACCCCAGACGAGTCCCACTATTGGGGCCTCCAGGGCGGCACGGAGCTCCTCGCCTTCGAGACCGATATCGGCAAGATCGGGATCCTCGTCTGTTACGACGTCGAGTTCCCCGAGCTGGGTCGGATTCTGGCCGATCAGGGCATGAAGATCCTGTTCGTGCCCTATTGGACCGATACCAAGGCCGCCTACCTGAGGGTGCGCCGCTGCGCCCAGGCACGGGCGATCGAGAACGAGTGCTACGTCGTCATCACCGGCTCGGTCGGCAATATCCCCAACATCCACAACATGGATATCCAGTACAGCCAATCGGCCGTGTTCTCGCCTTCCGACTTCGCCTTCCCCCACGACGCCGTCATCGCCGAGGCCACGCCCAACACGGAGATGAGCCTGATTTCCGACCTCGACCTGGACCTGCTGAAAGAACTGCGCTACCAGGGCAGCGTCCGCAACCTCACCGACCGCCGGCTCGACCTCTACCGCATTCAGTGGAAGAGTGATCTGCGCGGCAACACTTGGAACTAGAGCTCAGCCGAAAAGGTCCCTTGTCCTGGAACGAGCACCTCTATCGCATCGGTAAAGTGCTGCATGCCCTCGATCGACGCTCAGCGTCTGAACGCGCAAGGCATTCCCTATTCGCGCTTTCGAGACGGCACCAACTTTCATGCTTCTTGCCATTTCGCCCTGGAAACGCTACACTTGGCTATAGAAAGCGCGGCGTGTGGACCTGCCGGAGAGGCACGTATGTGGGTGACCGGTTTATCTTTGCTAGTTTGGCTGTATCAGAGCGGCGGCACTGCTGCGGCCGTCTCTATGACGCCCGAGCAAGTCATGGCCCAGGCACGCCAGGCCTTTGGGGCACAGGACTACACCCAAACCGTCAACCTGTTGCAGCCCCTGATCGCCGACGGTCGCGGCGAGGCCATGATGCTGGCCGCCGACGCCAACTTCGCCCTGGCCACGCCCCACGCCCTGCGTCGCGCCATCAACCTCTACGAGCGCTGCCTCTATGAGGACAACACCATCCCCTTCCCCGACCACAGCTACCATCAGCTGGCGCAGATCTACCTCAAGCAGAGCCAGCAGGCGCGCGACCAAGGCCAACTCTACGAGGCCCGCGAAATGGCCGCCGAGGCCGAGTTCTACCTCTCGCGCCTGGTCAAAAAATTCCCGGAGTCCTATTACCGCGACACCTCGCTCAACGCCCTGCTCGACCAAGCCCTCGAGCGCCACAAGTACGAGGACGTCAGGCAATGGGCCAAGACGATCTGGGCCAGCGCCACCGATCCCCGCCTACTGAGTCGGGTCGAGCCGATCGTCTTCATCGACAAGGAGCCGTTTGAGGCGACGCTCCTCGCCCTGCGCGAAACCTACGCCCGCCACATCGGCTTCATTGGCCACAGCCGCAACCTCCTGCTGGAATACGCCAAGCGCTTCGAGCAGCTGGGCGACCTGGACCGCGCCCGCGAGCTCTACTTGCGCGTCTACAACCAGTGGCCTCAGGGCGAGGACAGCGCTTCCTCGCTGCGCCGCCTGGCGGATTTGCATCGCTCGCTCGGTCAGTGGGACGACGCCGCCTATCTGTACCGCCTGATCCTCGTCGAGAACCCCAACACCCCGGCCGAGGCCGAGGCTTGGTGGGGCCTGGCCGAGTTGATGGAGCAGGGCCACCTCGGCGAGCTGACCATCGGACCCGGCCACACGCTCAGCTACCGCGACCTCATCGACCGCATCCGCCTCTCCTCGCTGCCCGAAGAGGTCCGCGCCGAGTACAACTACAAGCTGGCCATGCTGGAAGGGCTCAGCGACTCCGAGCGCGCCCTGATGATCATGCGCAACCTGTTGACCGAATACGAGCGCGGCCCCTACGTCGGTCTCTACCGCAAGTTTTACGAATTGCTGCTGTTCAATACCATCCAGAGCCGCTACGACCAAGGCCGCGATTGGGATCTGGACCGCATCTATCGGCAGCACCACCAGTTCCTGGCCTTCACCACCCAGACCCGCTACCCCTACCTGATCGCCAAGGCCTACCTGCGCCTGGACCTGCCCTCTTCGGCACTGCAGGTCTACGAAGGCATGTGGGCCTTCAAGGAGAGCATCAAGGGTTTCGACCTGGCCTTCGAGGAGCCGCTCACCGACTACCTGCTCCTGCTCGACCAGATGCGCCACGACGACAAACTGCGCTTCCGCCTCATCGATTACACCGAGGGCTACGCCCAGGAAGGCCGCTTCCTCGATCGCTTGCGCTATGTCGAAATGCGCTACAAGGCCCGCACCCTCACGCGCGAGGAGTTGCTGACCTACCTGCGCGACCTACCCACGGCCATCGCCACCAACTACGACGCCGAGCGCCTGCGCCTGATGATCCTGACCGCCCAGGAGAGTGCTCTGGCCTACGCCGACGCCCAACGCCAGGCGCGGGCAAAAAAGAACGACAAGGCGCTTGGCAAGGCCATCGACCAAGAGCGGGAAGCCTGGGCCCTGGCCTCCCGTTGGTACGAGGACGCCCTCAAATGGCCACAGCTGCCGACCGAGCTGCCCGAGCTCTTTCGCGAGGCTCAGTTGTTTGCCGCCGACCGCCTCTATGAGCTGGGCAATTACTACGAGGCCGAGCGCCGCTACCAGCTGATCCTGGCCGAAACCAGCTACCTCGCCAGCGACCGTGACTGGGCCTATCTCCAACTCGCGCGCCTCCACGAGCTCAAGGGCGAGCAGCAGACGTCCATGCGCATCTACGGCCAGCTGGCCTACGCCCCGTCCAAGGACAGTGCGATGCTGGCCGCCTACGCCAAACAGCGCATGGCCGCGATCGCCAGCGGCAAGCGCCTGAACCAACTGCAGGAGGATGCGGGCATTGGTCAATTCTGATCCCATCCCCGACGCGACCCTGCTGCTGGAGGCCTTCAACACCTTCAGCGAAGCCTCCCTGCAACTGGAGCGCGCCTACCAGGAGCTGCAGGCCCAGACGCGCGCGCTCGACCTGGAACTGCGCGACACCAACGAGCGCCTGCGCGCCGCGCTGCTCGAGCAGGAGAGCACCAGCCTCCACTTCAAGGGCATTCTCGACGCCCTGACGACCGGCATCCTCGTCATCGACCTAGAGGGGAAAGTCATCGAGCTCAACCCTCGCGCCGCCCAGCTGCTCGGGGTAGAGAGCGCCCGGGTCCATTACAAGACACTGGGCCTGCCGGGCCCTATCAACGACTTTGTGCACGCCTGCGTCGAGAGCACCATGCCCCGTTCACCTCACCGCCAGGTCGCCATCGTGCGCGGCGGCGAGACCCTCGACCTGGACCTGACCTTCTCGCTCGTGCGCCCACCGGGCGGTGGCATCCTCTCCGTGCTGATCCTGATCGAGGACAAGACCCTGATCAACCGCCTGCAGGGCCAGGCCCGCCGCAACGTGCGCCTGGCCGCCATGGGCGAGATGGCCGCCGAACTGGCTCACGAGATCCGCAATCCGTTGGGCTCGATCAAGCTCTTCGCCAGCCTGCTCGAGCGCGACCTCGAGCAGGCACCCGACAAGGCCGAGCTGGCCGCTCAGATCGGCATGGGCGTGCAGACCCTGGAGAACATCGTCGCCAATATCCTGGCCTTTTCGGCCGACGTCAAGCCCAGGCGCGAGCCGATCGTGCTCAGCCAGCTGATCCACGAGAGCTTGCCGCTGTTCGAGCTGGAGCGCAACCGCAAGCAAATCGAGTTGGATCTCAACGAACCGGACCCGGACCCCGCCATCCTCGGCGACGCGCACTTGCTCAAGCAAGCGTTGCTGAATCTGGCCAACAACGCCATCAAGGCGATGGAACCCGGTGGCACGCTCAAGCTCCACGTCCGCGCCCGCGCCGACTTTGCCGAGATCGAAATCGGCGATACTGGCCGCGGTATTCCGCCCGAGCTGTTGCCCAAAATTTTCGACCCCTTTGTCTCGACCTTCGCAGGCGGCACCGGCCTGGGCCTCTCGGTCGTCAACCAGATCATCGATCGCCACGAGGGCGCCATCGACGTCAAGAGCCAGGTCGGCCGCGGCACGACCGTGTTGGTCTCGCTGCCGCGTCTCAAGGGAACTGACCCGCACTCAGGGAGGAGCTCATGACCTTCAAGCCCGAAGCCTATCGAATCCTGGTCGTCGACGACGATCCCGGCATGCGGTTGGCGATGGTGGAAACACTCAAGCGCAAGAAGTACCAGGTCGACCAGGCGGCCGACGGCAAGGCCGGCCTGGCGCTACTCGGCCGCCACACCTATCAGGCGATGGTGACCGACATGCGCATGCCTGGCATGACCGGCTTGGAACTGCTGGCCCAGGCGAAACGCCTCTCGCCCGTGACCGAGGTCGTGCTGGTGACCGCGTTTGGCACCGTCGCCACCGCCGTCGAGGCCATGAAGGAGGGCGCCTACGACTACCTGCAGAAGCCGTTCTCGACCAGTGACCTCGAGCGCATCGTCTACAACGCACTGGTCAAGAACCTGCCCGAAAACGCGTTCAAGACAACCGAGCGCGACTACCGCATCGTCACCCGCTCGCCGCGCATGCAGAAGCTGCTGGAGGTCGCCAAGCGCACCGCCAAGAGCGATGTGACCGTACTGGTCCAGGCCGAGAGCGGCACCGGTAAAGAACTGGTGGCCCGCTATATCTGCGCGCACTCCGAGCGCGCCAACAAGCCCGTGGTGGCGATCAACTGCGCGGCCCTGCCGGACAACCTGCTGGAGAGCGAGCTATTTGGTTACGAGAAGGGCTCGTTCACCGGCGCCATCAACTCCAAGCCCGGCAAATTCGAAATGGCCGAGGGTGGCACCATCATCCTCGACGAGATCGGCGAGATGCCCATGAGTCTGCAGGCCAAACTGCTGCGGGTGCTCCAGGAGCAGGAGGTCGACCGCATTGGCGGCAAGGCACCGATCAAGATCGACGTGCGGGTCATCGCCCTGACCAACCGCGACCTCAAGCGGCGCATCGAAGCGGGTGCGTTCCGCGAGGACCTTTATTTCCGCCTCAACGTCATCCCCCTGGAGATCCCGCGGCTGGCCGAGCGACCGGAAGACATTGAGGCGCTCAGCCGTCACTTCATCGAGAAGTACAGCGACGACGCGAGCGTCCAAATCTCGCCCGCGGCGCTCAACATCATGCGGCGCTATGACTGGCCGGGCAACGTGCGCGAGCTGGAGAACCTGGTGCGCCGGGCACTGATCCTGCGCAGTGGCGAAGTTCTGGAAGTCGCCGATCTGTTCCAATTGGAAGACAGCCTGCCCACCGAGAGTACCGTCGCGAGCGATGTCGCCGAGCCCAACCCATCCACCGCCATGACCCAAGCGGCGGACAGCGAGGGCCGTCGCGCGATCCTGCTGCGCGCGGGAACCTCGGTCTCGGAAATGGAGCGCCGCCTGATCGAGTTGACCTTGGAAGAAACCGACGGCAACAAAACCCACGCCGCCAAGATGCTCGGCATCTCGCTGCGGACCCTGCGCAACAAGCTCAACGAGTACGACGAATGATGTACAAGACGCAAGTTTCAAGACGCAAGACTCAAGACTAGCGACCGCAGGGAACACGAATGACGAACGGAGCCGAGATAATGCAGCTCCCGCCTTCGCGTGTGGGTCAGGGACACCAGCTCATCATCACGGCGTCGTCGCCGTCGCGGTAGTAGGCACGGCGTAGCCCTTGGCGCTGGAAGCCCAGCTTTTCGTAAAGGCCCAGCGCTGGGGCGTTGCGTGCGGCAACCTCCAGGAAGATTTTGGCCAGGCCCCATTCTGGTGCGCGGGCGCGCAGGTGCTCCAAAAGCTGACGGGCCAGGCCGCGGCGGCGGTGATCGGGGTGGGTGGCGACCCGGTCGACCTCGAACTCGTCCAGAACCTGGCGGCCGTAGACGAAACAGATGCAGTGCGCCCCATCCCACAGGGAGAGCGCCAGGCCCGTGAGCGCGAAGGCGTCCGCCGTCCAGGGGCTGGCAAAGGCAAGCGAATCCAAGCTCGCGAAGGCTTCCGGAAAGACGCCTAGCGCCAGATTAGCGGCCATTTCAGTCGAGGACAAGCGCATCGCAGCTGGGTAAGGAGGTCATGGTCTCCAGCTGCCCAATCTCATGCAGACCCTGCAGGAAACCCTTCTCATCGGGCTTGGGCAAGCCGCCCGGCATCTCGCCAGAGGCGATGACGCCAACCCAGGCATTGCGACCGCTGTTCTTGGCGGCGTACAGTCCGCGGTCAGCCAGGTTGATGACCTCTTGCCAGCTGAGCTGGTGGGGATGACTGGTAAAGAAAGGGAAGAAGGCAAAACCGATCGAGCAGGTCAGGCGCAGGACCCGGTTGGGTCCGACCTCGAAACGCGTCTCGGCGACCTGGCGGCGCAGGCGCTCGGCCAGGTTCGCGCCGAACTGGCGGTCGGCATCGCGACAGACGATCAGGAACTCCTCGCCACCCCAGCGCACGGGGATATCGCCCTTGCGGCAGTTGGCGCGAATCAGTTGGCTGAATTTCTGCAGCGCGAGGTCGCCGGCCTGGTGGCCGTAGGTGTCGTTGATTTGCTTGAAGCGGTCCAGGTCGACCATCATGAAAAACAGGTTGCGGGTCACCGAGGGCTCGCCGCCTTCGTAGGCGCGGAGGATATTCTCGACGTCCTTTTCGAGGAAGCTTTCAAGGAAGCGGCGGTTGCGCAGCCCGGTCAGGACGTCGGTGATCGAAGCCTCCTCGAGGCGTTCGTTGGCAATCACCAATTGCTCGTGCTGTTCGCGGATATACTCGTTCTGACACTCCAGCTCATGTTTCAAGCGCATCAATTTGTTTTGCGCGCTATCGGCCAGGCGCGTCAACTTCTCGGCCTGACTCAGCAGCTTGGCATAGCCCTTGACCATATGGCTCAAGTGCGCTTGGAAATCCTCGGAATCGAGCGGGGGGCTCTCTACCAGGCGACGAGCCTCCTCCAGGAACTCGTGTTCCCTGCTGAAAATTTCCTCGTACTTTTCCTCGTGCCTGCCCATACCTGCCTTGCGCTCCCTCAATCCCCAAAGGGTCAGCTCCTCATTTTATCAGATTCAATGCCGATTGTGTAAAGTTAGCGAACGCTACCATTGCGAATAGTTGAGAAAATCTGAAAATTCACCAAGTAATTCACACATTATTCCTCTGCTTCTGCAGGGCCTCGAGCAGAAACTACTTGGCCAGACCGTGCGCGAAGGGCATAATTTTTTGGTGCCATGAAACCTCCGGCGCGTTCACGCGTCCGCTTTTCTGGGAGTGACCTGGATGCTGGACTCGTCCAAACAACCTCTCGCCCCATCCCTGGCTAGCCAGGCCGGCGCACTTGAGCTCAGCGAGCAGTTAACCCGGCATGGACGCGATCTCTGGGGTTACCTGTTACACCATGTCGCCAATCGCAGCGACGCGGAGGATCTGTTTCAGGAGGTGAACCTCAAGGCGCTCGAGCACCTCCACACGGTGCGTGAACCCGAACGGTTCCGACCCTGGCTGTTCTCGATCGCGATGAACTCGGTGCGCTCCTTCTTTCGCCGGCGCCGGCCCGAATCCCTGGAGACCCACGAAGAAGAGGGCTCGTTCCAACTAGCGAGCACCGCGCCAACCGCGCAGGCACAGCTCGAGCACGCGCAACAGCTGCAGTTGTTGCGGACCTGTTTGGCCAAATTACCCGAACGCGACCGCGAAATACTCTTGCTCGAGGTGATGGCCGAGCTGCCCCAAAAGGACATCGCCCATCAACTTGACCTCAACCTCAACACCGTGAAAACACTGACCCGCCGGGCCAAGATCAAGCTGGCTCGCCTGATGGCGGAGGCAAACGATGGCTGAAACCTGGAACCTGGATCGCATGGAACAGCTGCTGGAGGACATGGAGCCTGCGGAGATCCGCTCGCGCTATGCAGCGGAGCTAGCCGCCCATCCCCAATGCTTGGCGATGCTCGAGGCGTTCGAGGGTCTGGACGAGGGCTTCAGCCGGCTCAAGGAAATGGTTCCCGCCACGCCTCGCCTGCGAGAGCCGGCGCCGGTCGAAGCGCTTGTTCTCGGCCAGCCCCAGACACCGCGCGCGCCGCGGCCGATCAAGCACTGGAGCCGCTGGGCGATGCCGCTGGCGGCCATGCTGCTGCTGGGCATCCTGCTTACGACCCGCACGGCCCAGAAGGTTCTCAGCGAGGCCGCTCAACCACGCCAGGCGCCCCTAAGAACAGCAGAGACCGCCGAACCGCCCGATCAGATCCTGTCGGTCGACAAACAGGTGCCGGAGCCAGCCCAGAGTATGCCTCCGGCCACCGAACCAACCGCCGCAGACACGCTTGAGGCCGGTCCCCGCGAAGCCATGAAGGCGGACCCGGCGCCGGAGCGACCAAGTCTGCGCAAATCCGCCAAGAAAGAGGCGTATGAGGAGCAGCGCCAGAACGAGTTGAAAACCGCGAAGCCACGCCCGCTGTCCCCTGCGCAGGAACAACCTCAGCCTCAACGAGAGGCCGACGCTAGTGCCGAGACCCTGGGCCAGGCCATGCGGGATGAGCCGGCCCAAGCCGAGGCGGAGCTCATGGCGGCAGCGGCGCCTGCTCCTCCCCCAAGGGAGGCTGGGGGGATTCCGCTGCTTGAGCGGGCCCAGGACCAGGACGCCCAGCGCGATGACACAGGCTCGAGCGCCAGCCAGGCCAGTTCCCAGCCCAACGCGCCAGCAAAGGGTCGAGCGGCCAAGACAGCAGACGATGTTTCCGAGGAAACCTCAACCAAACTGCCGCGGGGCAGGCGCGTGAGCTCGATCATGGAGCTGGCGCCTGGGGCGACCCAGGTAGAGCTTGCGCCGACCGACTGGCTCAACAGCTACAACAATGCGCGCCAGGATGCGACGGCTCGAACCAGTCTGTTTGCATCCATACCCCCCTTCGCGGCGAGCGCCGACGGGCTCGAGCCCTGGCCGGAGTTGCGCCTGGTCTCCAGCGAGAAACAGGAGCTGCAGGTGGAAACACTCGACGCCCAGGGCGCAGTCATCGCGCGCTACTTGCTGAAACTCGATAAGCAGTGCAAAATCTGTGTGAAGGTGACGCGCAAATGACCGGACGCGGCACTTTTGCCGCGCATCGCCGCAACCCTTGGGTATAATCAGGCAGGCAACGACCCAAGGGAGCAGTGCATGACCTCACATCTCGTATTTGGAACCGATTACATCAAGCCCGGCCTGGAAAAGATCCTGTCCTTTGGGCCACAGCGCGTGGCCGGCATCACGCCTGGCAAGAAGCAAAGCCTGCGGCGCAAGCTGGACGCCAACGAAGACTGCTTGGCCGTGCTGAGCGGAGCTCCCGGTGAAGAGCTGCTGCTGGTGGCGGACAGCCATTACGGTGCCTTGGCCTCGGCAGTCTGCATCCGCGAATTCGAGGGGCTACTGCGGCGCACCGATGAGCCCGCTCAGCGCCGACTGCTGCGGGTCCATTTTCAGCTGGATGACCTGATCCGCGCGACCAAAGCCAAGCCCGAGTGGCGCGCCCAATCCGATTGCAGCACGACCCTGGTCTCGGCAATGATCAGTGGCTCGACCCTGACCTTCGCCAACAGTGGCGATTCGCGCCTGTGGCTCTGCCGTCAAGGCCAGATCCGCGACCTGATCGGCAACGAAGATGCGCCGCCCCTGTTCCTGGGCGACGACCAAGTCCACTTGTTCCAAATGCTGCCCTATTTAGAACGGTTGGGCATGATCGATGGGGGGGCGGAGCGCGCGGTCGCCATCGAGGCACTGTTGCTGTTGCATGAGCTCAGCGCTCACGTGCGCGCCGGTAGCGGCCGCGAGCCGGTCACCCAGCTGGTGGGAGCACTCCAGACCCTGACGGGGCTCGAGTTGCCGATGCCGATCGAGGAGCTTCTCGAGTCATGGCACCCGATCCACATGCAAGTCCAGGCGAGTCTGCCCCAAGTCGGTGTCTGCCACCTGCGCCAAGGCGATGTCCTGCTGATGGCTTCGGACGGTATCGACGAGCCGGAGAGCGGCATTTCCCAAGAAGCGGTCGCGGATCTTTTGGCGGAGTCCAAGCACAGCCTCGAGAAGCGCGCCAGTCGGCTGTTGAGCGCTTGCATGGGCCGCAACGGTGGCAACGACAACTTGTCCTTCATTTTGGCCGCTTTTTAGACGGGAGGGCGGTCATTCAACCTGGCCGGAAGTATCGCCATCGCTGCTTTCACTCAACTGGGCCTGAACGGCCTCGCTGATCAGCTCCGGATTGGTCCAGGGCACGAAGTGGTCCATATCGGCCTTGCGCATCAATTTGAGCGGCCGGCCCGCCAACATGCGGGCGGCAAAATCGGCATTCTGACACGGCACCAGGCTGTCCTTGTCACCTTGGATCACAATCGTCGGTGCCTGGATGTTGGACCACAGCGGCAGCATCAGCTCCAACTCGTGTTTGAGCGGCAGGATCTCGCGATTCGTGACCAGCAGCGTGGTCGGCACCACCCAGGAGAACAGTTTCCAATCGGCAGGGACCTGATACCACTTGGTGCGCTCGAGCGTTGGGTCGATCGAGGGCGCAACCAGTACCAGCCCTCGGGTCAATTCGGGATAATCCATGGCGAAACGCGCCACGACCGGGCCGCCGAGCGAGTGACCGACCAAGACCACAGGTTGGCCCTGTCCCTCCTCACGCACGAGCGGCACCAGCGCTGCGGCCTGGGCCTTAAGCGAGGGCTCGTGCTTGCCAAAGCCGGACTCGCCGAAGCCAGGCCGGTCCACGGAGACCAAGCGCGCCTGTTCGAGCAATTCGCGATTGGCGAGGAAGTGAATGAAGGCGTCCCAGGAGCCCGGCGATCCATGAACGAAGAGCACCACTGGTTTGCCGAGTGCGCCCGTCGCCACGTAGTGCATGGGCCGACCCGCAACTTCGTAGGTGTGGTGGCTGGCCATCACGCCCTTGCGCTTAAAAAACGCTTCAGCCTCCTTGGGTTTCATCTGGAAATCCGCGCACGAGGAGACGGTGAGCGCCAACGCCACCGGCAGTAGGAGCACCAAAACCAACCATTTGAAGCGTCTCTTCATGTACCCTCCCCAAAGCCCCGGTCCCTTGCCTATACGAGGCTCCGGACCGGGTAGTTTTCATGGGGCAAGTCAGGGCCTGGTCAGTCGAGGTCCTTCGAGAAATCGAAAAGATCGTCCTCGTTGCCAATGTTGGAATCCATGTCGTTGTGAAAGTCGCCAAACTCGTTGCTGGCGCGGTCGTGAGAACTGGTGCTGCCGGTGGTCTCGGAGGCCAGAGAGCTCTCCATCGATTCGCGGGCCATGTCCGAGGTGGAACTGATTCCCTGAACTTTGAGCTTGAACTCGTCCGGGTTGGAGCAGCGCTTGAGCGCCTCCTCGTAGGTGATGTAGTTGGCCTTCCAGAGGTAATACAAGGCCTGGTCAAAGGTCTGCATGCCGTACTGGGAAACACCGGCGGCAATCGCGTCGTGGATCAACTTGGTCTTTTCTTTTTCCTCGATACAGGAGCGGATGTAAGGCGTCGTGATCATGATCTCCGCGGCTGGAACCCGGCCCTTGTTGTCCTTGCGCGGCACGAGACGCATCGAGACGATGGACTTGAGGACGCCCGAGAGCTGGATGCGTATCTGCTTTTGCTGGTGGGGCGGGAACACGGAGATAACGCGGTTGACGGTCTCGGTCGCGTCCAGCGTGTGCAGGGTCGAGAGCAGGAGGTGGCCCGTCTCGGCGGCGTGCATGGCGGTCTCGATGGTCTCATGGTCGCGCATCTCGCCCACGAGGATGACGTCGGGGTCTTGGCGCAGGGCGGCACGCAGGGCGGCGCCAAAGGAGTTGGTGTCGACATCGACCTCGCGCTGGTTGACGATTGATTTCTTGTCGCGGTGGAGAAACTCGATCGGATCCTCGATGGTGATGATGTGCTCGCAGCGACGACTGTTGATATAGTCGATCATTGCTGCCAAGGTCGTCGACTTGCCGGAGCCCGTCGTCCCCGTGCACAGAATCATGCCGCGCTGTTCGTTACAGATCTCCTCGATCGCGGAGGGCAGCATCAACTCGCGAATGGTCATGATGCGCACGGGGATGACGCGCAGAACCATACCCACCGTGCCGCGCTGCTGGAAAACGTTGCAGCGGAAACGGCCAAGTCCGGGCACTGAATAGGCGACATCGATCTCATGGGTTTCCTTGAACTTCTGTTTCTGGCGGCCATTGAGAATGGAGAAGGCCATGGCGACCGTGTCTTCCTGCATCAGGCGCGGAACCGAAGCGATCGGGGTGAGCTGACCGTCCACCCGAATGATGGGATGGCTGCCGACTTTAAGGTGCAGGTCGGACGAGTTCCTTTCGATAGCCAATTTGAGCAGATCGTTGATATGCATGGGTGAGCCTCTGGGAAAAGTGGGTCATAAATTACTGTACCGCATTTTAGAGGGACGCGCCAGCCTTTCGAATGGCCGCGAATGGCCGCGACAGGGCGCGACTCTGTCCAATGGTGTTATACTGGCGCCGGTGCGGGCGTCTCACTAGGAGGCGGCCGGGGAGTAGGAATGCCGACCTCAGTATCGACCCAAGCTTGGCAGGGACTGAACTTGCTGGCACGTGAGCTGGGCTTCGTCGGCCTGGCCGCAGCGGCCAATCATCCGGTTCGCTGCGGTGAGCGTGTGCGCGATTGGGTCCGCGAGGGCATGCATGGGTCGATGGCCTGGTTCGCTAACGCACTAGACAAGCGCCTCGATCTCAACCTCGTGCTCGAAGAGGCGGCCTCGGTGGTCGCCCTGATTGCCCCTTACGAGCGCGAATCCTGCAGTCTGGCGGGCAAGAAGCTGGCCCGCTACGCCTGTGGCGACGACTATCACGATGTGCTCAAGGACCGCCTCTGGCACCTGATCGGCTTCCTTGCCGAGCGCTACCCCCAAGCTCAGTTCCGCCCCTATGTCGACACAGGTCCCGTGCTCGAGCGCTATTGGGCCCAGGAAGCTGGCCTGGGCTGGATCGGCAAGTCCGGCAACCTGATCAGTCGACAATACGGCAGCTATATCTTTATCTCATGCATCGTCACCGATTTGGTCGTGCCCTACGGCCAATCTCACGCCAATTATTGCGGCGCCTGCCGCGCCTGTGTCGACGCCTGCCCAACCGGCGCGATCGTGGCCGATGGCCTCGTCGACAGCCGCAAGTGCATCAGCTACCTGACCATCGAGCACCGCGGCGCGTTCGAAACGCCACAGCCCATGGACGACTGGCTCTATGGCTGCGATATTTGCCAGGAAGTCTGCCCCTGGACAACCAAGTTCGCGATTGCGCCGTTACTGCCGGCCTTCGCGCCGCGACCCGCCTATTCAGCCCTTAGCGAGACGGAACTGGCCACCATGGACCAGCCCCGCTTCAGCGAACTGTTCAGCAAGTCACCGATCAAACGCACCAAACTCGCCGGCCTAAAGCGCAACTTGGCCGCGCTCCAGACTGGCGACTGAAACGATCAGCACCGCTGGGTCAGGGTTCGGGGTTTACGTCCTCATCCCAAGTCTCGGCCTCGTTGCGATGGCGCTCGAGCTCCTCGAGCTCCTTTTTCAGCCGCACTACTACCTTCTGGAAACCGCTGATCTCAAATTTGACCCGATAACCGCCGTCACGCTCGCTGATCTCGTAGGCAACCTCGAGTTCCTTGCCCTGGAACAATTGCTCGATCAACGCCTGCACCGCTTGATGCATTTCCTCTGAAACCGGCATGTCGAAAATGAGGTTACCGGACAAGGTCTCTTGGTCCTTCAAGTTGAGGTCAAAGGCAATGCGGCGCAGATTTTCGATGAGGATATCGACCGTCGAGCTCAAGGGGCTGGGCACAACCGGCACATCAGGTGGAACGGTACTCTCCGGCAACTCCGGCGTTGCTGGTTCGTCAGGAGGCTCCAGCCCGTCCGACAGATCATCGGGAGAAATTTCTGTCAGCTCCTTCTCGAAGGATTCGAGCAGGTGGTGAATCGATCCTTCAATCGCAAACCCGTAAAAGGGCGCGCTCAGGTCCACCTCGGCCAGACGTGGATCAGAGCTTTGTGCTGTGACACTGGTCTGGTCGAGCATCGAGCGCAAACCAGCCTCGGTGCGAGAGAAATAAAAGATGTTCTTTGAGAGGCACAGCCAAAATGGGTCGCCCGCCTCGTCGGCAAACATAATATAGTCGACGCCCTTGTAGTCGTGGAGGTCGTTGCGCTTGTCCGCGCCGCGTTTGAAGAACCAAAAGCCGATTTTGGCGGCGTTGTTATACACCGAAAAACCGATCGAACCGCGCAGGTCGTTCTCCGAGGCTTTGTCAGCCAGCTCGACCTCGAGCGGCAGAATCTTACGAAAATCGCCTTTCGCCTTATTTTGCTGCCAGTCGCGGAAAAAAGTCGGGTAGTTCTCATAGGCCGGATTGATCTCGCTGAGCCGGTTGACCTGCGTGGACAGGAACTCGATCAGCACCGCGTCCTCGGTTCGCAAGTTAGCGCGCATATAGACCGTCGCTTCGCCATCGAGGACCGTGCCGGCGACATCAAATGTCTGCTTCTGTTTCAGCCACATGCCCGTGCCGATCAGCAGCAGGAAGGTCAACAAAATGAGGCTGCCGCAGCCAATCAGACAGCCTTTCCAGCTCAATTTGAACTTCATGGGACCTCCCGGCGGAGTGTTGTCATCACATCATACGTCAAAACGACAGGGTTTGCCCCAGATCAGGCTTCGAGTCGGCGAAATACCTGGACCCGCTGGAGCAGCAGCAAGGAAAAAAACAACAGGCCCAGGGCCAGAACCCAAGGTGCGTGGCCCAGCTGGTCGGCGATCACGATCAGCGCAGACAGCGAACCCAAACCACCGAGGCACCACAATAGCAGCCGCGCTGAACGCCTGCCCCACAGCAGCCAAATCGCCAGCAACAGGCCCTCGGTCAGGACCGTAACCGTGGCGGCGCCGGCCGCACCGTAGGCGGGGATCGCCAGCCAGTTGCCGACGACGTTGAATACGGCGACGGCGCTGGCGCAGAGCAACGCGAAACGCTCCCGGTGTTCGGAGAACAGCCAGCGGTTGAGGAGACCGTTGACAAACATGATCGGCAGAGCGAAGCCCAAAACCGCCAGCGGCGCCAAGGCGCCGTCGAACAAGGGGCCGATCAGCAATCGGCCAAAGGGCTCACCCAATAGGGCAATCCCGCAAGCGCCGCACAGACCCAAACACAGAATCAGCTTGAAAACCGCGTCGAACAGCACTGCCTTGGCAGGTCCGTCGGCCTTGACCAGTCGCGGGTAGAGCATCGTCCCCGCCGCAGCGCTAATAAACATCACGCCCTCGACAAACAAGTAGGCATTGTCGTAGTTGCCAGCCGCTTCGCGGCCCTGCATGAAGGCCAACATCAGCACGTCGATCTTGAAATAGATGATCGTGACCACCGTGAAGGAGCCCATCAACAGGAAGGCACGCCAGGAGCGTGGCGTGGCGACGGCCGTTTCGGGAAGCATGCGCCAGGCACGCCAACCGAAAAGTGCGCGCAGCACCAAGGCCGCAGCAAAGAGCCAGGCGAAAAGGTTCAGCGAGGGTTTGAAGGGGAAGAACGGCACCGCCAATAGGGTAAAGCCGCCGCTCTTGACAAACGACATGACGGCGATTTCGCGAACCCGGCCCAGTCCCTCGAAGACCGCCTGTTCGGCCAGGGCTATGCCCTCGGCAATCAGACCCAGTCCGAAGGCCGCTGCCATCGCCGCGGGATAGTTGTCGACCGTCACCCAAAAGCCACCAACAACCAAGGCTGCCAGCCAAAAACCGCCCTTGGCTTGAAACAGAAAAGTGAGCGCACGGCGGCGGTCGATCGCGCCCGCAGCCACCTCTCGCGTCAGCCAGACCTCGAATCCCAGATTGCTGAACGCCGAAAGTATCCCGAACAGCGCGAACAGACCCGCCCACAGACCTTTGGCCTCGAGCCCCAAATAGCGGTTGATGTAGTAGAAGCTGAAGAGGATATACAGGCCCCGCCCCAATACCTGGCTCAACTGCAAGAGCAGGATGGATCGAAGCATAACAACCCCACACCTGAAATCAGACCGGCCGCGCTGGCGCCGTCATGATAACACCAATTCTTGACCGAGCGCAGATATTCACACCACACGACTTGTCTGGTGACGCATGGATCGGGTAAAGTATAAGGGTATTTACATGGCTCGGCGAGGTAGGGACATTGAGAGTGCTCAAGATGGTGGTGATGGTACTGGCGATGGTGGTCGTGGCGTGCAGCAAGGGCGACCCCATGGAAGAGGTCAACACCCTGGTCAGCCAGGGCAAGATCGCACAGGCAAAAATCAAGTTCGAGGAACTCGTCGAGCGGGAGCAGGACCCTAACCTCGAGCGCAAGTTTATCCAGTTCTGTTTCGAGCACCAGCAATACCAGGATTTTGCCCGGGTGTCGATGGACTATCTGAACCGCTTCCCTACCGATATCGAGATCAAAAACCTGCAATTCGAGTATTATGCCCTGCTGGCCAGGAACGCAGAGCAGCGCAAGGACTACGCCCTGGCGGTTGACTATATCGTCAAAAAGTTGCTGAACGTGGATTATGTCGACCACGGCAAGTGGGAAAAGCGGATGACCGCGATTCTCACCAAGTGGTATCAGGCCGAAAAGGAAAAGGGCAACCTCAACGGCCAGCGCGAGGCGATCATCCGCATGCGCGATCTCAAGTTCGAAAACCTGGCCAACGACCTCGATCCGGAGCTGCTCAAGGCCGAGCAGGGAAAAGCCCCTTAGTGCCAAAAAACCAACGGCTTACCATCTGAATCTGAGGGCCTATGGCACAGGTTCTGCCCCTTCATGGGCACACGTTGGGCAGGGCTCCAGAGCGGTCTCATGAAATTCTCACTTTTTTAGCGAAATCGCTTGACCAAGCAGACACCTGGTGCGATATTGGTATTACAAAGTCTTCATTGAGGAGGTTATTGTAAGACCGCAGTACAGATTCCACAAAAACTGGATGATGACAAGTGGCTTGTAATAAGTCGATAATGGTGTTCCTACACCATCTCTGAAGTGAAAGAGGGCCGTTTTTCCATAGTGTGAAAACGGCCTTTTTCATTTTTCAGGTCCATACCGCCTACACCCCCGACGCGCTCCAGCGCCACCGCCGTCCGAGCCCAGTTGCCCAGGTTTCGGTTCCTGCTCTTTGTCCATCAGGTGTAGAATGTACCTGCGGGGAACAGATTTAAGGAGGCGTGTTTATGCGCTTGTTGACTCTTTTACTTGTCTTTGCTCTGACGCTCCATGGCTTTGCCAACGAGCTTTGGCGTGAAGTAAACGCCGACGCGCTCGGCGACTCGGCCGTGGCGCCCATTCAACCCCAGCGGTTCAAGGCCTATCGCTTGGACATCGAAGCGCTCGAGCACCAGCTCTCCGATGCGCCCCAGGAGGGCGCAACACTGGGCCTGCTCGTGGAACTCCCCACCCCCGATGGTGCGCTCGAAACCTTTTCCCTGTTCGAGTCGCCCATCATGGCCCCCGAACTGGCCGCACGCTTTCCCGAGATCCGCACCTTCCTGGTGCGCTCGCGGTCGACTGGCTCCCAAGGTCGTATCGATGTGACGCCCCAGGGCTTTCACGCCATGATTCAAGGGCCCGGCGGTACCTGGTTCATCGATCCCTACATACCCCAGAGCCGCGATACCGCGATCAGCTATTACAAGCGCGACTATGTGCGCGCCGACAACGACTTCAACTGCCTGTTCGGCGACAGCAACGACTTGCCCCAGGAGCGCCCCGTCCAAGCGCCCCTGGTCCCCATCGAAGGCGAGCTGCTGACCTATCGTTGCGCCATCGCTTGCACCGGTGAGTACTCGACCTTTCACGGCGGCACCGTGCCCCTGGTCATGGGGGCGATCACGACCGCACTCAACCGGGTCAACCAGGTCTACGAAGTCGACTTCGCGATCCGCATGATTCTGGTCGCCAACAACGACCAGCTGGTATTTCTCGACGCCAACTCCGACCCCTACACCAATAACAGCGGCTCCGCCATGCTGGGTCAGAACCAGACGACCGTCACCAGCAGGATCGGCACCGCCAATTACGATATTGGTCACGTCTTTTCCACCGGCGGCGGTGGCGTTGCCTCACTGGGTGTGGTTTGTAACAACAGCGCCAAGGCGCGCGGTGTGACCGGCCTGACCTCGCCCATCGGCGACCCGTTTTACATTGACTACGTGGCCCACGAGATGGGCCACCAGTGGGGCGGCAACCACACGTTCAACAGTGTCTCCGGATCCTGTGGCGGCGGCAATCGCAATGGCAGCACGGCCTACGAGCCGGGTAGCGGCAGCACCGTCATGGCCTATGCAGGTATCTGCTCGCCTCAGAACCTGCAGCCCAACAGCGACCCCTTTTTCCACGCCGTCAGCTATGACGAGATTGTCGATTACTCTCGTAACGACACCGGCGGCACTTGCGGGACACCACTTGTCGTCAATAACCAGGCACCCACCGTTGAGGCCGGCAATAACTACACCATCCCCAGCCAGACGCCCTTTGAGCTCACCGGCAGTGCCACCGATCCGGACGGCGATACCCTGACCTATTGTTGGGAGCAGTTCGACCTCGGGCCCGCTGGCGCCTTCAACAGCGATCCCGGTTCCGGACCGCTGTTCCGCAGCTGGAATCCCACCACCGACCCAACCCGCACCTTTCCGCGGCTGTCCAACCTGCTGAGCAACACGGTACCCGTCGGCGAGTTTCTGCCGACGACCACCCGTACCATGACCTTCCGCGTGACCGTACGCGACAATCATACCGGTGGCGGCGGTGTCGATTTCGACACAATGAGCATCTCCGTCTCCAGTGCCGCTGGCCCATTCCAAGTGACAGCCCCCAACACCGCAGTCACTTGGAACGGCAACGCTACCGAGACCGTGACCTGGAACGTGGCTTCCACCACGGCAGCCCCGGTCAATGCGACCACGGTCGACATCCTGTTTTCATCCGACGGCGGCCTGACCTTTCCCACCGTCCTGGCAAGCGATGTGCCCAACGACGGCAGTCAGGACGTCACCGTGCCGAACGTAGACACGACACAGGCCCGGATCAAGGTCATCGGCCACAACAACATCTTCTTCGACCTCTCCAACCAAAACTTCACGGTTGTCATGCAGTCCCTGGCCTGCCCCTCGGCCTGGAACAACTGGCAGGCTGCAACCGCGGGCGTCTTCATCGATGCTAACGGCAACGGCGTGGTCGATATCATCGATCTGCTCGGCTGCCTCTGAGCCCTAGGCCGTATCGCCTGGCGATACGGCCTTTGATCGCCTTAGCAGAACCGGCCCCTTGCCTACCCATTCGAACCGTGGTTAGATTAGAGCACTCTGATTCCTGGGAGCTCGGTGTGCGCAGCGTACAGACCTTCGATTACATGAAGCGGTTTCACTGCATAGGCCCAGACTGTGAGGACACGTGCTGCAGCGGCTGGGAAGTCAACCTCTACAAAGACGACTTTAAGAAAATCGACAAAGTCCTCCATGCCAAGGCAGAGCTCGCCCCCTACAGGTCATTGCTCAAGCGGGCTCCAGCCAAGGACCGGGTCGAGGACTACCACGGCGCCCTAGCATTCTCGCCCAAGGGCTGCGGCTTGATGGACAAGGGCTGGTGTATGCTCCACCGCGACTATGGCGAGGCGATGCTGCCGACCGTGTGCGCAACCTACCCGCGTCATTTCATTGCGCTCCATGCAGGTTTGGAAGTCCACGGACGTCTTTCCTGCCCTGAGGTGGCCCGTCTTTGCCTACTCGAAGAAGCACCCGCCGGACTCATCCATGACCCTGCGCCTAACTTTCCTGCCCTTTACGAAACCAACACTTGGGTTGGGGATGGCCGCGACACTTATCGCCAGCAGCTGGAGAAGGTCACCCGCACGCTACTCGATCTGCTGAGCAGACCCGGCTTTTCGACTCAAGAGAAAAGTTATTTTATCCTTTACTTGTTAACGAAACTGGAGTCGTTCTTCCACAAGGAGGCGGGCCGCGAGATCGTAGACCGCCTTGAGCGCACCCTTGAACGAGGGCTTCAATCGGAACATCTGGAGCGCATGCGACACAATTTGGCCCAGATCCAGATCACCGACACTGTTAAAACCCTGCTGATCGGCTTGGTCAACGCTCGGCTTCAAGGACCACAGTACACGCGCTACCAAGCAATCGTTCGGCACATTTTACGCTCCTTCGGTAGCCCCGAAAGTAAATTGGCACGCGAGGGGATCCTGGAAAACGACGACATGGAGCCGATGTGGCAGATGTTCCAGGCACGTCGTGCCCTGGTCCTTGCAGCCTATCAGGATCGCATGAACCGCTATTTCGATAACTTCGCCGTCAACTATTGGGCTCAAATACTTTACGGCGGTCATCCCACCCTCCAGGCCCCTCTGCGCAAGTGGCTGCTTTATTTGGCGATCACCCGTTTCCTTTGGATAGCCCATCCCGACGTCTACGCAGCCGCGGCAACAGGTCTGAGCGAGCAACAAGCCGCGCCCACCCTTGATCGTGCCATCGTCGAGGTCGTCCAATCCTTCATGAAAACTATCGACGCTAACCGCGTCCTATCCAACTCCTTCCTCGAAGCGATGGACAAATTGGGCTACACGAATATGACGCGGCTCACGGATTTGCTTTCCATCTGACCAACTTCTCCTTTGGATCTCATGGGCTTTGTTTGTGTGGACGATAAAATGTCTGTCCGCCCAGTGACAGCAATGTGTTGGAGCCCAGTTCTGCGCATTCCGAGCTGGTCGTCTATGTTTTTTATTTGCCAAGGGGGTGGTTCATGCTGACGATCCAGGAGGTAGCGACGCGCCCTTCTTTCCTGGGCCTGCTCAGCTTGCACATCGGCAAGGCCATCAACCTGACCCTTGAACAGATGGCGGCTTTGCGACAACTGAACCCGGGCTTGCGCCTCGAATTCAGCGGCCAAGGCGACTTAGAGATGAGCAACAGGCCCACGACCGAGACCCATTGGCGAACCAACAAGCTTTATATGATGCTGGCGAACTGGACGATGGACGATCGCTCGGGCGTGGTCTTCGACGACAGTACCTGCTTCGTCTTGCCCAATGGCGCCATGCGTTCTCCGGACTTAGCCTGGGTCCGCAAATCACGCTTGGTCCAGCATGGCATCAAGCGCAAGCGCCCCAAGCTCTTGACCATCTGCCCAGATGTGGTGATTCGACTCCGCAACGGCGCTGAGTCGGAGACGCACCTCGTAGGGATCATGCGCGAATTCATGGCCAGCGGCACCGAGATCGGCTGGCTGATCGATGCTGCCAACCAGAGCGTTCGTGTGTTCAGCCAGGGCGAGCCGGAGCTGCTTCTGGAAAAACCATCGAGCATTTCGGGTGAGCCCGTATTGGAAGGCTTTTCCCTCCACCCTGATCTCCTCTGGATTCAACATTGAATAGTGCATTCGGCCTTGTTTTGCACCGTCGTTTTTCATAGAATTGAGAAAACACGATTGAGGTACACCATGAGCGCAAGATGGGGCGAGGAAGAGAAAAAAACGAAAGGCCTTCTAAGCTTTTTCATTGCAATCGTCATTTTCGCGTCGTTCTGCGGCACCTTCTGGGTGAACTACCAAAACTTAGAGGGCCGCCGTAATCTGGAAAAGAAAATGCAAGATGTCATCCGCTCAGGGTACAGCAAGAGCGAGGCCGAGATGATTGGCGAGATCCTGGACGGCGCAGCAGAGATGAACATCCCTCTCACGCCGGATCAGGTCAAATTGACAAAGTTCTTGGACGACAACGGCAACCCAGTTGTCGACGCCTGGATCCACTATGACTTCTCAATTAACCTGTTCATCGTTGAAGTACCTGTTTCGCTGCCGATCGCCGAGAAAGTCACAATCGTCATAATCTGAGCCTCGGAATCTGCACCAGCTAGACGGAAAAGCCCGTCTGAATCGTGGCACAGGAATCGTCTTTGCTGTCCGCGCCACAAGCGCTGGCTTGACCGCAATGCCCGCATCCTTTTGCTTTTCCACGGATGAGGCCGATGGCCTTACGCGCCAAAAACAGGACTGCGCCTGACACCAAAATCGTCGTGATCGCCTGTTCCATGACGCACCTCACCAACCCAAATATCGGGTTACCTGAAACACCGTAGTGGCGACCAAGTAGGCCACCGTTGTCATGTACCCAAAGCTCAGCAGCGGATATCGCCAACTGAGCGTTTCTTTTTTGATAACGGCTAGGGTGGCGACGCACTGGGCGCACAGAGCAAAAAACACCATGATCGAGAGCGCCACCGGCAGATTGAACAGCGGCCTGCCTTGGGCATTCTGAGCAGCGCGCAGGGTTTCGCGGAGCTCGGTCGAGTTCTCGTCTTGTTCGGCCCCCAAATTGAAGATCACCCCAAGAGTCGCTACGACGATTTCGCGAGCGGGAAACGAAGCCAGGGCCGCCATGCCGATCCGCCAGTCCCAACCCAAGGGCTGTACCAGGGGTTCAACGGCATGACCCATACGGCCGAGAAAACTCTGACGCAAATTATCACCCCGTTCCAGACGATCGAGTTGCGCCAACTGGGCCGCCAGGGCCTGGCGCTCCTGGGGCCCAGTGCCGGCAACAAGCGCTTCGCGCTGTTGCGCGTAGTGCTCTGCAATTTGTTGCGAACGCGGGAAGTAGGCGAGCGCCCAGATCAGAATCGAAACTGCCAAAATGGTGGTCCCGGCCCGCATCAGGAACTCGCGGCCCGAGAGAAAAACCCGCATGGCGACAGTGCGCGGGCTGGGCATCTTATAGGAGGGCAACTCCATCAAGAATGGCGGGGATTCACCTCGTAGCAAGGTGCGCTTGAGCAACCAGGCCGTGGGCACCGCAGCTAGGATGCCAACCGAGTACATAAACAGCAGGGTCAGGCCCTGAGAGCCAATCGGCCCGAAGATTTTGCGAGCAGGTACGAAGGCCGCTATCATGATGGCGTAAACAGGTAAGCGTGCTGAACAACTCATGAACGGAGCTACTAGGATGGTCGTGATGCGGTCGCGACGGTCTTCGATCGTGCGCGTCGCCATTAGACCAGGAACGGCACAGGCAAAACTAGATAGCATGGGAATCAACGACTTGCCCGAAAGCCCGAAGCCCTTGAACAGACGATCCATCAGGAACGCGGCCCGCGCCATATAGCCGCAGTCCTCGAGGATTGCCAGGAAAGCGAACAGGAAGATGATCTGAGGCAGGAACACCAAAACGCCGCCCACCCCGCCGATCACGCCATTGACGAGCAAGCTCTGCAGCATACCTGGCGCCAACTTGGCACCCAACCAATCGCCAACCAGAGCAACGCCACTGTCAATCCCGTCCATAATAGGCGCGGCCCAGCTGTATATGGATTGAAACACGATCGTCAGCAGGATCACCATCGTCAGCAGACCGAGGAACGGATGGGTCAGAACCTTGTCCAAACGCTCGCTCAACGTGACAGGGGGTGAGGCGCTGGCCGTCACGACACCGTCCACGACTTCGCGCACCCAGGCATAGCGCGTGCGGGTTTCGAGGTCGATCAGGCGACCCAGTTGACCGCGCAACCGGGACGAGGCCGCGGCCAGCCGACTCGGAAACTCGGCGTCGCCCCAATCCAGCAGTCTGCGCGCGGCAGTACCCTCCTCGTCAATCAGGGCTCTAAAGAGGATGTGCTCCAAAGAGCGTTTCAGAGAGGGATCTGCGTTCAATATTTGAGTTAATGCTTCGGCCTCGGCGCGCACCAGGGGAAACAACTCGCGGTGCGAGCACAGGGGGCGATCCTGCAGCACCTGCTCGAGAGCGGCCTTGAGCCCGGTCAGAGCGCCACCACCGGCATGGGTGGGCACCACCGGCACGCCCAGTCGTTTTTCCAGGGCTTCGACATCGACCACGAGCCCCTTGGCGACCGCCAGGTCCATCATGTTAAGGGCGATCACCATCGGCATGTTGAGTTCGCGCAACTGGTGAACCAGATAGAGGTTGCGGTAAAGACTGGAGGCATCGACGACCACGAGGATCGCATCGACGGGCCGTTCCTCGGTGCGAAGGTGCAACAAGGTTTCGGCAACGACCAGTTCATCGGGGGAGAGGGCGGCTAGAGAGTAAGTGCCTGGCAAGTCGATGACATCGACGGTAAGGTGCTTGAGATGAAGCGTTCCGGTCTTTTTCTCGACAGTGCAACCGGGAAAGTTACCGGTACGCTGACTGAGACCGGTCAGCATGTTGAACAAGGTCGTCTTGCCAGTGTTGGGGTTGCCGACCAGGGCAACCTGAAAACGAGAACTTGCAGATTCAGGCATGTTCGACTTCCACTTTGGCAGCCTCGGATTTGCGCAGGGAAAGGTTGAACCCGTGGAGATGGACCTCGATCGGATCGCCCAGGGGGGCATATCTTACCACAGTCAGTTGGGTTCCCTCGATCAGGCCGAGCTCGAGTAGACGCTGATAGGAGGCGCCGCTGCCGTTGATTTGACGAATAGTGCAACGGGAGCCGGGCTTGATGCGATTGAGGGTGGTCATGGAAGCGGCCTTAGAGGAAAGAATCAGTCTCACTAGTTGAGACTCATTATCAACAAATTTCATTATACGGCCATTCAACATGTGGTGCAATGCCCCTCCGCATCTCCGTTTGCCTATTCATGCCCCTGCCTTCCACCAGTCTTGCGCGCCCCATTGATGAACCCGGACTTCAATGCCCTTCTCGAGAATCTCGACCCCATCCCCCTTTACTCGCTTTTCTATTTTTCATCTCAAGAATTTCCCCTAATCGCTCGAAATGAATGATATCCCTTCGTTCGAAGGATGTACCTCGAGGGCGCGCGTACTGAAAGTACACGGTCCGTCGCGCCCATGGTCTCCAAGCGGGGCGATTCTTCCTTTGTATGTGAGCATTCATGTCTGCACACACTGGCACTACCTGGTTCACCCAAGGCAGAAAATCATTTATCTCCTTGGCCTGCCTGTGTTCTCTTACTTTGCCCTGCTGGGCACAAAAGACCAAGGCTGTACCCGAGTATGTTGTCAAGACAGCGCTGCTCCTCAAGTTCCTCAAGTATATCGAGTGGCCCGACGACACCAACCCAGGCGATAAGATCACCATCGTCGTAGTCGGACGCGACCCGATCGACACTTACCTCGACGACATCACCGGCAAGATCGTCAAGGGCCGCACTGTCGTCACTCGCCGTATCCGCCACTGGGAGGATGACTCGGTCCTGGGCGACTGCCATGTCGTCTTTATCAGTCGTGAGGAACGGAAGCGCGCAGAAGAGATCATCGCGACCTCCAAGGGGCGGCCCGTGCTGACGGTTGGCGAATTCGATGGCTTCGTCAAGGATATAGGCGGTATGATCAATATGGTCGTCATCGACAACAACGTGCGATTCCAGATCAACCAGAGGTCAGCCAGCGAGGAAGGCCTGCGCGTTCCGAGTAGTCTTCTGAAAAGCGCGATCTACGTTATCCGCAGAACGACGGAGTAGGGGCAGTCATGGCGCGTACGATCGGCAACAAATTTCGCAATCTGACCATCAAGAACAAGCTGACCGCTCTCTTGATGGCGACCTCGGTTAGCCTGCTCGCCTTGGCCTGCGTCTGGTTCATCTGGTTCCAACACAACGGCCTTAAAAAAGCCAAGGTTCGCGATCACGAAACCCTGGCGGATATCATTGGCCACAACTGCGTCGTCTCGCTTGAGTTCGATGAGCCCAACGACTCACGAGACAGTCTCAACCGTTTGATCGAAGTGCCCTCGGTAGCCTTCGCCGCGATCTACAACAGCAAGGATGAGCTCTTCGCAGCCTATCAAAAAAAGGGCCTGCCCCCCCAATTCAAGGCGCCCCTCTTTCGCAAATCCAGCTCTGCCTTCGAGGGTGAGTACCTGGTCGTATTCAAGCCCATTATCAGCCAGGGCGAAAAAGTCGGCACCATCGGCATCCTCGCGACCACCGCCGAGTTGACCCAACTGTTGGTCAAGAACATTCTGATCGTGATCCTCTTCATGCTTTTCGCCTCAATGGCTGCTGGGGTGATCTCCTCACGGATCCAGGCCGTTATTTCCGAACCGATCATGGATCTGGCTCGGATCACGAAAGAGGTCTCCGATCGCCAGGATTACTCTTTGCGCGCTTCGCGTACCAGCAAGGACGAGTTGGGCCAACTGATCGTCGGCTTCAACGAGATGCTGGGCATCATCCAGGCTCGCGAGACCGAGCTCCGAGAGGCCGAGGAGAAGTATCGCAGCATTTTCGAAAATGCCATCGAGGGTATCTATCAATCCACTCCAGACGGGCAATTCATCACTGTCAACCCAGCTTTTGCCCATATTCTCGGCTTCACCAGCCCCGCTGACCTGATGACCAGCATCGGCGACTCGCAGGAACGGATCTTCGTCAAACAGAGCGACAGCCAAACTATCAAAGCGCTGATCAAGGAACACGGCTACGTCAAGGACTTCTTGACCAAGGTCATCCGCAACGACGACAAGGTCATCACCGTTTCCATGAACGTCCGCTCCGTTGGCGAGCACGGTCAGGTCCTCTACTACGAGGGCACGGTCGAGGACATCACGCAACGCCTTAGAGCCGACGAATTTAAAATCGAGAAGGAAGCCGCGGAGGCTGCCTCGCGAGCGAAATCCGAATTCCTGGCCAACATGAGCCACGAGATCCGCACACCGATGAATGCCATCATCGGACTCACCAACTTGGCCTTGCGCTACGACATGGACACCAAACTCAAGGAGTACTTGGAGACAATCAGCGATTCGTCTCAGACGCTGCTGCGGATCATCAACGACATCCTCGACTTCTCAAAAATCGAAGCGGGCAAGCTGGACCTGGAGTTTCGCGACTTTAACTTGCGGGACATCCTCGACAACCTCTCCTCGATGTTCTCCAACAAAGCCGCAGAAAAGGGTGTCGAGATCGTTCTTGGCATCGGCGGCGGCGTGCCTTGTGCCCTGATCGGCGACCCGCTGCGTCTGGGCCAGGTGATGATCAACCTTACTAATAATGCCGTCAAGTTCACACCCCGCGGCGAGATTGTCGTCAGCGTGACCTTGGTCGACAAGGACGAGGCGCGGGCACGCTTGCGCTTCTCGGTCCGGGACACCGGCATGGGCATCGACGCCCACAAAATCCCCAAACTGTTCGACAGCTTCACCCAAGCTGACGGCTCGATCACCCGCAAATACGGCGGCACGGGCCTGGGATTGACCATCTGTAAACGCCTGGTCGAGATGATGGGCGGCGAGATCCATGTCGAGAGCGAACTGGGTATTGGCAGCGACTTCTATTTCGACCTCGAGTTTGACCGCCAATCCGAAGACCGCGAAGTCACGCCGATCTTCCCAGAGCACCTCAAAGGCATGCGGGTGTTGGCGATAGACGACAATGCGCCGGTCCGCGAGATCCTTCAAAACATTCTGGCATCCTTCGACTTCATCACCCATACCGCCAGTAGCGGCAGCGAAGGCCTGCGCATGATGCGCGAGGCTCAGGCGCGCAACCAGCCCTATGAGCTGGTAATCCTCGACTGGCGCATGCCAGGCATGGATGGACCGGAGGTGCTGCGGGAGATTCGCAACGATGATCTGCTGGACGCCACCCCTGTGATCATGATGACCGCCTTTGGCGGCGAGAGTGTCTACGTCCAAGCCCGCGACGCCGGCGCCAATGCCTCGCTGATCAAACCCATCAAGCAATCGGCCCTGCTGGACACGATTCTGGAAGCATTCGGCCACGAAGTCGTGACCCGGGCCACGCGCGCTCGTTTGGCCCAGGACGAGCTCAAAAATGCCGCGCGCCTGGCGGGTGTGCACGTGCTGCTGGTCGAGGACAACGAGATCAACCAGCGCGTTGCCCAGGAGATCCTCGAAAACGCTGGCTTGGTCGTCGAAATCTGCGACAACGGCCGCATGGCGCTGCGCGCCGTGGCCCGTTCCACGTTCGACATCGTCCTGATGGACGTCCAAATGCCCGAAATGGACGGCTACGAGGCCACCCGCTCGATCCGCGCCATGGAGCGCTTCAAGGACCTGCCGATCATCGCCATGACGGCCCACGCCATGAAAGGGGATCGCGAAAAATGCCTCGAGGCGGGGATGAACGACTATCTGACCAAGCCGATCGACCCTGTGCGCGTCTTCGAAACCATTTCGCGCTGGGTCAAGCCCGTCAAGAGTGGGCCCTCGCAGCTGCGCCAGCGCATGGCGGGTCCGGTCCATCAGGACATGCCCGAAAGCCTGCCTGGCCTGGACTTGGTTTCAGGTCTGCGCCGCGTTGCCGGCAACAAATCTCTGTACATCTCCCTTCTGCGTGACTTTGTCGAAAGCTACGAGAACATCGTCGACCGCATCCGTGGCGCGCTTCAGGACAAAGACCGCGCTGGTGCCAAGGCCCTGGCCCACACCGTTCGCGGCGTAGCCGGCAATGTCTCGGCGATGGACCTGTTCCGGGTCGCAGAGAAAATCGAGAATGGTGTCGTCCAGGAAATGCCGGTTGAGGCCCTGCTCATCGAGTTCCGTGAGAAGTTCCTCGAGATGGCGACCTCGGTGGCCTCGCTGCAGTTGGACCCTCCGGCCAAGCCCGAGACACTCGAGGATGACGAGGGTGATGGCGAACTCGATTTCGAAAAGCTCCAACCCCTGCTCGAGGAGTTCTCGCACATGCTGGCCACCCATGATCTCTCCGCCGAGTCCATGCTGCCCCAACTCGAGCGCCTAATGCGGAACTCGCCTTTTGGACCGGACCTCGAAAGAATTCGCAAGGCCATCGCGCGCCTCGACTTTTCCTCGGCTCGAATAGACCTGTGTGACATTCAGCGCACGCTGGGGTTCCCCACTGGTGAGCGGTTATGAACGACGCCTATCCCAAATACGAGCTGCTGATCGTCGATGACGAGCCGGTCAATATCAAGACACTCGCGGAATCGTTCAGAAACGCGTACCGCGTTCGCTTCGCCACGAACGGCCAAGACGCCCTGCGCATCGCCCACAGTGATGCGCCGCCCGACCTAATCCTATTGGACATCCACATGCCTGGCATGGACGGCTATGACGTTTGCCGCGAGCTCAAACAGAATCCCGCCACAGAGTCGATCCCGGTGATCTTTCTCTCCGCCCGCAACCAGGCCGAGGACGAGGCCCAGGGCCTTGAACTCGGAGCCGTCGACTACATCGTCAAGCCCTTCAACCTCCCCATCGTGCAAGCGCGGGTTCAGACTCAGATCCAACTGAAAAGTCAGCGCGACATGCTCGAGAAACTCTCCGTCATTGACGCCCTGACTGGCATCCCCAACCGCCGATATCTCGACCAGTTCCTCGACCTCGAATGGCGCCGTTGCGTGCGCCGGCAATCGCCACTGTCGGTGATCATGCTGGATCTCGACTTCTTCCGCCGCTTCAACGAGCGCTTTGGTCTGGTCGCCGGCGACGCCTGCCTGCAGCAGATCGCCAAGGTACTTGCGAGCTCGGCACGACGGCCCGCCGAGTTCGTGGCACGTTTCGGCGGCGAAGAATTCGTGGCCGTGCTACCCGAGTCCGAACCCGAAACGACCGAGCAACTGGCCGAGCTCATGAGGCGCCGGGTCGAGGGGCTCGAAATCAACCACGGTCTCTCTGCTCTGAAAATGACCGTCAGCGTCGGCGCAGCCACCATGATTCCGCAACGCCACAGCACCCCCAAAGTCTTGCTCGAGGTCGCCGATCGGCTGATGCTCGAGGCCAAGGGTTCGGGCCGAAACTGTGCTAAAATGCTTGATCTTACCTAATCATCATCCGCCCTTATTGGGCGTTCCGTTCACATAAACTCCCCTCCCCCCTGGCATGCCATCATGATCGTCTCAGTCCATTCCGACATCAATAAGCGCAAGGAGAACCAGGACGTCCACGGCCACCAGAAAACGGCCTATGGCGAGCTGCTGATGATCTGCGACGGCATGGGCGGGGCCAAGGCCGGCCATGTCGCGGCGGAGTACACGGCGAGTCGCCTACCGCAACTACTGGATGCCGCGGCCCAGGCAGGCCTGGATCTCGAGCATGCCCTGGCCGAGGCGGTCGAACAAATCAACCGCCGTATTCACGAGTTGGGCAATGGCGAGGACCCCCAGTATCGCGGCATGGGCACGACCTTGGTCCTGGCGCTGTCAACACCGACCGGCTTTCTCATCGGCCACGTCGGTGACAGCCGCGCCTATTTGTTCCGTGCTGGCGCGTTGCTGCCACTGACCGACGACCACTCCCACGTCGCAGGCCTGCTGGCCCACGGCGTCATCACCAGTGAGCAGGCCCGCCAGCACCCCATTCGCAACGTGCTTTCACGCGCAATCGGACCTCACCCCGAGGCGCCGCTCGAGTTGCGCTCGGAACGTGTCGTGCTCAAGCCCGGCGACGCGCTGGTGCTGTGCTCCGATGGCCTCTGTGGCAGCGTCGAGGACACCCAGATCTGCGATCTGCTCTGCGAGCAGCATGACTGGCATGGTACGGCCGAACGCCTCGTCGCTTTGGCCAAGGCCCATGGCAGCGCCGACAATATCACAGTTATGGTCGCTGGCCACCCTACCGGACCGGACCGCGACAGCATGCGTCGCTCCAAACCCGATCTCCTGCCCCCACCCCAGCCCGCCGCCGAGCCGCCCGCGCCGAGCGGTCGACTGACCTGGGTTGTTTTAGTCGTGATCGTCGTGGCCCTAACGGCGATTTTCGCGTTGCGCGCCTGCCAGACGATCCCCGCAGAGGAACCAACCGCACAGGCGACGGCGATCTCGAGCGCCAATCTCCCGCGAATTAAAGCGTGATTAAGCGCTCGATGCGCTATCATAAGAACCCCTGGAGGTGCGGCGTGAAGGTCTGGAAAACGGGTGGATGTCACTGTGGCAAGGTTCGCTTCCAGGTGCGCTCGACCTTTGCCGAAGCACTCGACTGCGACTGCTCGATTTGCCGCAAGAAAGGCTTCCTCCACCTGATTGTCAGCGCTGAGGACTTCCAGCTGCTACAGGGCGCCGAACACATGACCTGTTACAGTTTCAACACCGGCGTCGCCAAACATCTGTTCTGTGCAACTTGCGGCATCTCGCCCTACTATATACCGCGCTCCCACCCCGACGGGTTCGACGTCAATCTGCGCTGTCTCGATGCCCTGGATCTGACCGCCGTGACGATCACACCCTTCCGTGGCAGCGCCTGGGAAGAAAACATCGAAAGCATTCAAGGCTACGCACCATGAGCGCTCACATCCGCGAAATGTTCGACGGTCTGGCACCCAGCTACGACCGCATGAACAGGGTCATGACTCTAGGTCAGGACCAGCGCTGGCGGCGTTTCGTGGTTGACCGCGCCAAGCTGGGTCCCGACGCCCTGGTGCTGGACCTGGCATCCGGCACGGGCGATATTGCCTTCGAGATCCAGCGCCGCGCCCCCGGCATCCAGGTCGTGGCCGGAGATTTTTCCCTCGGCATGCTCTGCATTGGCAAGCGCCGTGAGCGCGGCCAAAGGGTCACCTGGGTCGCCTGTGACGCTCTGGCCCTGCCTTTCGCGGATGCCAGCTTCGACGCCGTCACGTTTGGCTATCTGCTGCGCAACGTGAACTCCATCGAGCAAGCGCTGTCCGAGATCATGCGCGTCCTCAAACCAGGCGGCCGTGCGGTTTGCCTCGACACCATGCCACCGCCGCCATCGCCGATGCGCCCACTCCTGGCGTTGTATCTCAAACTGGGCCTGCCCATTTTGGGCAGGCTCCTAGCCGGCGGTGCCGGCGCGTACCGCTACCTCTCCGACTCGACCTTGGCCTTCAAAGATCCCGACACCCTCGCCGCCAATTTCAGCCAGGCCGGCTTCGACAAAGTCGAATATCGCACGTTCATGTTCCGCACCATTGCCGTGCACTGGGCCGAAAAACCTGCCATTTCGCGGTCCACCTGAGGGGGCCCTTTGAAACCCGTGCTGAACCATTTCAAACAGGCATACAGCGGTCTGCCCGAGGTGGCCTGGGTTCTGGCGGTGGTCAATCTGATCAACCGCGCGGGCTCCATGGTGCTGCCCTTTCTGACCCTCTATGTCCACGGTGACCTTGGATTTTCACTGGGTTTCGCGGGTTTGGCCGTCAGTTGTTACGGGCTCGGGGCGCTAGCAGGCTCGTTCTGGGGCGGCTGGATCAGCGATCGCGTCGCCCCGCGCCGCGTCCTCATGGCCCACCTGATCGGCTCGGGCCTGTCTCTGCTGTTACTTGAGCACCTTCGCCAGCGCTGGCTGCTGATCGGTGGGCTGATCTTACAGGGCACGATTACCGAGGCAGTTCGCCCGATTTCGGCGGTCGTCTTGATCAACCGTTGCGAACTCGCGCTGCGCCCGCGCGCCTTTAGTCTACAGCGCATGGCGATCAACCTCGGCGCCTCGCTCGGACCAGCGCTGGGCGGGTTCCTGGCGGTCTACAGCTATCGCTGGCTGTTCCGCATCGACGGCGTGACCTGCCTGCTGGCCACCTTGCCCTTGCTGCTGTTGCCCCACATCGGCGGTCGTCGCGCCGCGGACCCGCAACACATTCCCTCCACAGGCAGCGCCTGGCGCGACCCTCCGTTCCTGGTGTTCATGCTCGTCGTCCTGGTCACGGGCGCGCTGTTCATGCAGCTGTTCTCCACCTATCCACTTTTCCTGAAAGAGGGCATGGGCCTGGACGAACGTCAGTTCGGCCTGCTGGAGTCCTTCAACGGCCTGATGATCGTCACCTTCGAGATGGCCTTGACCCACCATCTGGGCGCAAAGCGACCGCTGCGGGTCGTGAGTGTAGGGCTGGTCTTCCTGGCCTGCGGCCTAGGCATGCTCCCTTGGGGCCAGGGCTTTCTCTATGCCATCGCCTCGGCAGTGCTCTGGACCGTGGGCGAAATGCTGATTGCGCCATTCTTGAGCACCTTCGTCTCCAAAGCCGCACCAGCGGACCGGATCGGCAGTTACATGGGCATGTTCAACATGGGTTGGGCGGCTGCCTTCATCTATGCCCCGCTGATGGGCGGGTTCGTTTCCAACCATTTTGGTTTTTATGCGCTATGGTCCGGCGTGGCGGTGCTGGGCGTGCTTGGCTCAGTCCTCTGCCTCCGCCTGGACCGCTTTCTCCAGAGCCGTGAAAATAGCGGCTCTTAAGCGGCCTCAGCGCCTGCGATCGTAGAAGTCAGTGCGACCGTCGGCCCCGGTTTTGAAACGCTGGTGGATCCACATCCAGCACACGGGTTCGTCTAGAATCTGGGCTTCGAGCGCTTGATTGAGGGCAAGGGTCAAGCGCATGATCTCCTCGTCGCGATCGGCCTCCGGCTGGGGCTCGATCAGAGCGTTGAAGCGCAACAGGTAGCGGCCGCCGCCCCTGGGGACCGCATAGCCGGTGATTAAAGGGGCACCGGTGCGATGGGCTACGGCGGCGGGAGCAGGGGTGGTGGCGGCATCGCGGCCGAAGAACGGCACCATCAGGCGGTTGCGATCGTGTACATCCTGGTCGTTGACGATGCCGATCACGCGGTTCTCCGCCAGCTGCGAGAGGATCTTACGCACCGATTTGTGCTTGTAGATCACCCCGTTGCCGGAGCGCGTGCGGATGCGCTCGAGATAGTCGTGAACGAGCGGGTTGTCCATGGGGCGGGCCATGGCGGTGAGGGGCAGCCCTAAATAACCGAGCGCCAGGTTCATGACTTCCCAGTTGCCGTAGTGAGCGGAACAGAGGATCACGCCCTTGCCGCGGGCAAGGCCCTCCCGGAAGCCTTCCAAGCCCTCGATATCGACCATGGCCAGAAAACGCTCGCGGGAAAGACTCGCCAGGGTCAGGACCTCGACCACGGCACAGCCCAGGTGCTCGCAACAGGCCTTGACGATCGCTTGCTTCTCCGACTCGGTTTTTCGGTCGCCGAATACTTGGTCGAGGTTGAGCAGGGCGGTCCGGCGGCGCTCCTTGTCGAGCCGCCAATAGAGCCGGCCGATCGCGCGACCGATCGCGCGGGCCAGAGACCTGGGCATCAGCCGGCCGCAGAGTGCGATCAGGCGCAGGAACAGATAGACGACCCAGTGGAATGGGCGGATCTGTTGGTCGGGACCGGGCGTCCGCAAGCCTTGACGGGTATAGCGTTGGCGCTTGAATTGGAACAGGGCCATGGTCGATCCGCCAGTGAGGAGGTCCGCCGCGAGCACGGGCGGGTAATATTAAGTGATAGCGGGCAAATCACCAAGCGAAAGCACGCTCAGTTCTTGAGGTAGGCCCGTTTTTCCTTGAGTTTGAGGGCTAGCTGCTGAATGGTGACGCGATGAACCTTCTCGTGAATATCCCGGCGAAAGCGCTGCCATTCGCTGTGAAGCGGGCAGGGCGTTTCGTCGGTGCAGCGGTCCAGACCAAGGACGCATTTATCGGACCATCGCGGTCCCTCGACCGCTTCGACCAGGTCGCGCAGACAGATCTCTTCGGCGGGTCGGCTTAAGTAGTAGCCACCGCCTGGCCCCTTGACCGCCGCCAGCAAATCGTGTTGCTTGAGGGTAATCAGGATCTTGGCAAGAAACTTTTCTGGCACATCGGCTTCCTCCGCAATCTTGGCGACCGACAGCGGTTTTTCCCTAGGTTGCCCTGCCATGTAGGAAAGCGCGAGAATGGCGTACCTGGTCGGCGGAAGAAAAAGCATTGTAGAGGCCCCTCCTGCGAGCTCAGTGCTCACTCCTGGTCATTCTACCACCATCCACCTTAATACCGTCCAAAAAAGGGCAGTTGCAACAGATTAGCAGCTTCCCAACCGCTCGCACTTCAGTTATAGTGTTTAGGGATATCTATTAATGGAGGAATTAAATGGGAAAACTGCGCATCGAGCCTAAACTGAAGACCATGGACCCAAGTACCTATCGCGAGTATGTTGCTCTTCTGTCCGAAGCACGTGCGATGGCCATCGACTCTCATCTATTCTATGATTTGGGGGATGACGAAGATAAGGCAAAAACAAAAAGAGATATGATGTACGTTGCGGAGAAAGAAGGCATTGCTCTGACGGTCCGCAGCACCAGAGGCACCGCGACACTCCAATTGGTATTCAGTGGAGCGACGAGCAGCGCCCCTCAGCAGAAACGTCGCCGCACCAGTGCCAAAGAAGCACAATCACTGATTCTCGAGGCGCTTGAAAACCAGAGCGGACCGATGAAACGCCGCGACATCCTGCGCGAAACCGGCATCAGCCTGCCTAGTTGGAATATTCAGATTCGCGCGCTCCTGGAACAAAAACGCGTTTCCAAAACAGGGGTAAAAAGCGATACAGTATATTCTTTGGCCTGAGATTGAAGCCTCGTCCGTGTAGGGAGCGCTTAAAACCGGCACTGCCCCGCCCTGGATAATGCCCAGTGCGGGGCGTTGCGGCTTAGTGGCATTGGTTGAGGCCTTCAATGTCTCCCAAACGTGTTTTTAATTGCTTTTTCGTGCTTTGATCCATGATACGACATGATCCGCGATCGGAAATGGCGAACGAAACCAATCAAAATGTTCGTGCCCTTGCCGCGCATCATCGACATCAAAGCTGAATCTGGATATCTCGGCCTGGTCAAGCTTATTTAACAGATGCGTGACCGCAGCCGGTGGCGCCAGCTGGTCAGCGACGAACTCGATGGCGAGTACTGGTTTGCGCAATCGCGCCAATAATGCCTCCATGTCCTCGCGCTCACCGCGGATCCGGTACCGTCCACTTTTACCCTGGCTCGCCCAGTCGCGCATGACTTGGGCACCCTCACGTCCAGCGAAGCCCAAGCGCTTGCCGGGAAAATAGCCGAACACCCCTACCAGGGGGCGCACCATGGTCAGCAGCACACGGAACGGCCACGACCGGCGACCATAACAGCGATAATAAACCGAGCAGGCAGCCAGGAGAATCACCCCGGCCGTCCGTTGCGGCTGCAGGGCCGCGTAGAGCAGGCTCAGCTGGCCCCCGAGGCTGTGGCCCACCAGATACAGCGGGCGTCCAGGGTAGGCCCGCTCCAGGGACTGGACCGCCATCTCCCAATCTTGGCGCAACATCTCGCGATAGCCGTAATCGCATCCATGGCGGGCTCGGAGGCTGCTGGTGCCATGGCCCCTCAGCTCCGCTACCGCCGCCCAGCAGCCCCGCTGACACAAGGCCTCGGCCAGTAATTTGTAGTTGCGAGCCCTAGTGCCCATGGCGGGCCAGATCAGCAGCAATGGCGCCTGTTCGGCCCGCTCGCCGTGATAGCACATGATGCGGAAGCGATGGCCATCAGGCGTCTCGACCTCCAGATTCGCATCGGGTTTGGGCTGGTGGTGAGCCTTCGTATCGCGCGTCAAGGGTCACTCCACCGGTTCATCGCCTCTGATCAGCGCGATCAGGTCCTTGATCGACAATTTGCCGACCGCGTCCTTGCCGTCCAGCAGGCTCTGGACCAGGCCGCGCTTGCGCTCGTGAATATTGAGGATCGCTTCCTCGATCGTGTTCGAGGCCACCAGTCGGTAGACGGTGACGGCCTGGTTCTGGCCAATGCGATGGGCGCGATCGGTGGCTTGTTCCTCGACCGCAGGATTCCACCAGGGATCCATGTGGATCACGTAGTTGGCCTGGGTCAAATTGAGGCCTGTGCCACCCGCGCGCAGGGACACCAGAAATACCGGAACATCGCCGCTCTGGAAGCGTTTGATGATCGCCTGACGATGCTTGACCGGGGTTTCTCCGGTCATAGTCACGTGCGGCACGTGGATGCGGTTCAGCTCGCGCGCGATCAGACTGAGGAAGGAGGTGAATTGACTGAATACAAGGACGCGGTGTTCCTCGCTGACCAGCTCTTCAACCAGTTCGCTGAACAACTTGAGCTTGGCGCTGCCACCTTTATACTTATCCTCGCACAGGCCCGGGTGACAGGCAATCTGGCGCAGGCGGGTAATCGCGGCCAAGAGCTTGAAGCGGTTGTCTTCGTCGGACTCGTCCAGCTGGGTCAGAATTCGAGCCCGTTCCTGTTCGTACTTGGTGCGCTGGGCCTCGCCTAACTCGACTTTGAGGTGAATATCGCTGCGGGCAGGCAGATCGTCGAGGACGTTGGTCTTGGTGCGGCGCAGGATAAAGGGCTGGATCAGGCGACGCAAACTTTCCAGACGTTGGGGATCGCGGCTCTTCTCGATCGGGACCACGTAGTTCTTGCGAAACAGCTCCCAGGTCCCGAGCAGCTCCGGATTGAGCATGCGGAAAATACTCCAGAGCTCGCCCAGGTGGTTTTCGAGGGGTGTACCCGTCAACGCCAGAGTCCAGTTGCGCTTCAGCTTGGAGACCGCGATCGCGGTTTGGCTGACGGCGTTCTTGATGAACTGGGCCTCGTCCAACACCAGCGTACCCCAGGTGACAGCGCTCAGTTTCTTGAAATCTTTGAGCACGAGCGCGTAAGAGACGATCACCATGTCGCCTTTCTTGAGGCGCGAGAGGCCCTTGGAGCGCCGGCCCTCGGCGTACAAGGTAGGGGTGAGCTTGCCGGCGAAGCGCTCGGTTTCCTCTTTCCAGTTGAAACAGACCGAAGCGGGCGCCACGACCAAGACCGGACCCGCGGAGAGGCGGTCCGTGATCGCGGCCAGTGCCTGGACCGTCTTGCCTAAGCCCATGTCGTCCGCCAAGCAGGCGCCGACCCCCAGTTCAGAAAGTCGCCGCAACCAGCGATAACCGTCGATCTGATAGTTGCGCAGGGTCGCCTTGATACTTTTGTCGGGGAAGAACTGGTCGGAGCCCTGACCGCGCCATTCGCGGATCTTGTCCATCCAGCTCTCGTCGCCTTCCCACGCAATCTCGTTCATCTCCGAGAGCACCGCCAGGGCGGCGTTCTTGAGCTTCATCGTCTTGGCGTCCTGAACGACGGCCATCTTGATCTGGTTCAACTGCTTGCGCAGCTGGCGGTCGATCAGCAACCACTCGCCCTCGCCGATCGCCACATAGGAGGTCGCGGCCAGGAAGTTGTCCTCTTCCGGGAAGCTGGCCAGGGAAAAAGTCTTCTCGTTGCTCATCAGATGGATCTTGAGCCATGCCTGAGCGTCGACGTTGACCCGCAGTCCTTGGACTTGATGGACCTGGTGGATTTTGGGTTCGCGGCGCAACCACTCCAGCGGCCAGTCCTGCTGCTCTTTGAGCCATTCCATCAGCGTGACGGCGCGTTCGAGCTCGGGAATATGGATCTCGTGGTTGCGGTTGGGCTCTTCCTCGTAGGGGAAGCGTTGTAGGAAGTCCTGATAGGCCTGTTTTTCGGCCTCCTCGTCGCGCTCGATGACCGTGTCTTCCTCGGAGGACAGATACTGGCCATGGGAGCCGGGCAGAACTCTGGCCTCGGCGCCGGCGTAGCGAATGCGCGGGCTCAGGGTCAACCCGTGAGCGACGTCCAGATCCAGCATCAGGACCAGCTCCGGCTGTTCCTTGCGAATGACCCCGTCCATCTCGGCGGGTAGGCGAATATCGAAGAACTCCTGGAGCTTCTCCAGGCGCGGCAGATTGCGCAACAGGTCGGACTTGGTCAGACCAGGCTTGTGCTGGGCGACCTCGAGAATGATGTCGCGGCGGAATTTGTCGACCTGGCAGACGAACAAGGTGCCTACCTTGGCGCTGAAACCGAGCAGCCCGCCCTCGACCTCGAAATAGCGCGAGTCGGGCGGCAGCGGGAAGCCGTGAGAGACGATCAGGTCATAGCCGCTGACCCTCTCGACCAGCTCGAGCGTGACAGTCGAGGAGCTGACCATGACCGGCTTGTCGTTGTGGCTGACGTGGCCATGACCGATCAGGGTCAACCAGAAACCCCATGGGTAGCGCTGCGAGGGCGCGTAATTGGAGTAGAAAAACACTTGGCGAAAATTGCGCAGGTAATCGAGGATGTTC
The DNA here is from genome assembly GCA_964423555.1 of uncultured Holophagae bacterium. Taxonomy (GTDB): domain Bacteria; phylum Acidobacteriota; class Holophagae; order Acanthopleuribacterales; family Acanthopleuribacteraceae; genus CAYRFM01. Next base: position 45,331 of record CAYRFM010000069.1, read on the forward strand.
TGGTCACTGGGGTCGCCAATGGTGAACTTGTAGGAATCGTTGGCCGTAAACTTGCGACCAACCCCGAAGGTGCCTTCCTTGATGTACTTGTGGAACATGATGTTCGGTTCGAGCGCATCCTCGTTGAAGGTCAGCTCCACCGAGAGCCGGAACTGGGCGTTGCCATAGGCCGGCGAGTTGAAGTATTTGTCCAAAAAATCGAGCGGCTGGCGGGTGTTGGCTCCGCTCAAATGCGCGTCGACCAGGTGCGAGGCGAGCCCGCAGAGGTGCTCGCAGATGCTGCCCCGACGGGAGGTGCTGCAGCCACAGAAGGCGCCGACGATCGAGCCGACCTTGATGTCGAAATCGAAGCGTGCGTCGAGCAGTTCGCCGGTGGCATCCTCGCGCACCTTCGCTTGGATACGTTGACCCAAGTCCTCGATGGTAAATTTTTCGAGGTACTTCCGACCGCGGATCCGAATGCTCTCCGGGACCACTTTCAGAAATTCCGCGAGCGCGCTAAGGCGGTTTGCTTCCATAGAAAAAATATCCAAGTGATGGAGCTGGGGCCAGCGAGAAGCAGGTACTGATTCAACCGAGAGTGCTGCCGGAAGACGCCGGAGATCAACCAGAAACGCTCCATTATAACCGCATCAAAACAAGCATGTCATGCTTTTTATACCTGGAGCGCAGGGACTACGATCTGCCGAGCCAGGAAAAGTGAGGTGAAGCGACTAGTACGACTTTGTCAGGTTGGTGATCAGGGCAGAGCCTAGCCGAAAAGGTCCC
>CAYRFM010000070.1:0-45774 GCA_964423555.1 uncultured Holophagae bacterium
CCGGCTTACCGCACTTTTCCTGGCTCCGCCAAGCAGTCGTGTTCCCTGCCACGGCTGGCGGCGTGCAGGGTCGTACCTGCACCCGGAGCGGCGCAAGGGATCAGTGCGGAGCGGTTACGGAACAGCCAGGCTGGCAACAGTAGCTAGGGATCTGGTACCATGGGTTCATTCTTCGATGAGGTGGATTCATGGTTCGTTTTTTGATCCTCGTGCTGTTGGCCCTGCTCTTTGCCTGCGGTCCAAAAGTCAGCGAGGCAGAGCAGCGTGCGCGCGTGCAGCAGAACAACCGCGGCGTCGCGCTGATGGGCTCTTTCGAATACAAGCAGGCCGCGGAAGTCTTTGCCGCGCTGCTGCAGAAGGCCCCCGATTGGCGCGAGCTCAAGGTCAACTTAGGCATCGCCACGCTCAACCTGCAGGAGCCCGGCTGCGAGGATCGCGCCTTGGCCCTGTTCAATCAGGTCTTGGCGGAGGATCCCAAGCACGCCCAAGCGCTCTACTGCAGCGCCCTGCTCCAGCTTTACAAGGGCGAGGATGCGGCGGCGCTGGCGCTGTTTCAGCGTGCCTCCGCACAGCAGCCAGGCGATCCCTTCATTCATTACTATATAGGTCAATGCCAGCTCCAGCTGGGCGATCAGGCCAAGGCGCTGGCGTCCTTCGCCCAGGCGGCCAAGCTGGATCCGTATCTGCGCAGCGCTTACTACGGCAGCTTCATGGCCTTGCAGCGCTTGGGCCGCGGCGACGAGGCCCGCGCCCAGATCGCCCAGTTCGAGGGCCTGCGCAACAACCCCCGCGCCCGCCAGGTCGAATTCAAATACACCCGCATGGGCACGCTGGCCGAGGCCAAAGTCATGGTACCGCCTGGACTAAAGCCGCCAAAGCCGCCCCAGGGCGAGCTGTTCGCGCCGCCCCAGGCCCTGCCGCTGCCGTCCGGGGCGACCTGGGCAGGCGCCACCTCCCTGACCAGCGCCGACCTCAACGGCGACGGCCGACCCGACCTCTTTGCCAGTGGCGCCTGGACGCGCTCGGGCCAGCGCTGCAACGCCGTCTATTTGGCCACTGACCGCGGCCTAGCGCCCGCCCCCGAGCACCCGCTGGTCGCCATCGCCGACGTCCAAGCCGCCGCCTGGGGCGATGTGGACAACGACGGCAGCCTGGACGTCTTCCTGGCCGGTGGCGCCCAGAGCGGCTTGCGCAGTTTCGCCGGCGGCGCCTGGACGGCGCTGTCCGGCCCACCGGATCGCGCGTGCGGCAGTCGCGACGGGACGATCGTCGACGCCGACCACGACGGCGACCTGGACCTGTTTGTCGTCTATGCCGATGGCAGCTGCGAGCTCTGGAACAACAACCTCGACGGCACCTGGAAGGCGTTGTCGGGCGAGCTCGGCCTGCAGGCCAGCCAGGCGCGCAAGGGCCTGTTCGTCGATCTCGACAACGACCGCGACCTCGACCTGATCCTGCTCAACGAACACGCGCCCCACACGGTGCTGGAAAATCAATTGCTGTGGCACTACCGGCCCATGGCCGGCACCGAGGCCCTGGCCGCCGCCCCATGGGACGAGCTGCTGGCCGTCGACCTGCAGGCCGACGGTCAGCTGGAACTGGTCGCCCATGGCCAGGACGGCAAGCTGGCGCTGTGGTCGCGCCAGGGCGGCAGCTGGCGCGGCCGCGACCTGAACCTGAGCGCCGCCGGCCTGGACTGGCTGGACCTGGACGGCAGCGGCCGCTTCCGCCTCGTCGCCCGCGGCGCCGACGGCCTGCACCTGCGCGACCTGAGCGACGACACGAATCGCGCGATCCCGAGCCTGGCCGGCGTTGGACCCTGGTGTCCGCTGCTGCTGGAGCCCGCCCAGGGACCCGCGCTCGTCGCCGCCGCCAATGGGTCGCTGCAGCTGGCTCTGCCAGGACCCGGGCGCTGGCCCTTTGTTGCCCTGGCCTTCAGCGGCGCCACCAGCGAGGACGGCACCACCCGCTCCAACAAGTCCGGCATCGGCACCCGCTTCGCCGTGCGCACCGCCGAGCGCTGGGCCGCCAGCCAGACGGGCCGCATCACCACCCGCGCCGGCCAGAGTCACGCGCCGATCGCCGTCGGCCTGGGCGGCGAGCCAGCCCTCGACTTCGTCGCCCTGACCTGGCCCGACGGCGTCTACCAAACTGAGCTAGCGCTGGCGTCCGGCAAGCGCCACGCCATCACCGAGACCCAGCGCCAACTCGCCTCCTGTCCCGTGCTCTTTGCCTGGGACGGCAAGGGTTACCGCTTCGTCAGCGACCTGCTGGGCGTCGGCGGCATCGGTTTCAACCTCGCCCGCGGCGTCTATGGCGAGCCCCGGCCCTGGGAGCGCTTCCAGCTGGACGACAGCCTGATCGTGCCCCAGGGCAACCAGGTCCTGCTCAAGGTCGCCGAGCCCATGGAGGAGGCCTCCTACCTCGACCAGGTTTCACTTAGCGCCTACGACCTGCCGGCCGGCTGGCAGATGGTCCTGGACGAGCGCATGGCCACCGGCGCGCCGGATCCCAGCGGCGAGCCCGTCTTCTACCGCGAGGAGCTGCTGCCCCAGCGCGTGACCAACGACCGCGGCGAGGAAGTCAGCGCCAGCCTGGCGGAAGCCGACCTGAAGGCCGCGCCGACGCCGCCGATCGACCACCGCTTCCTCGGCCTGCTGCGCGCCGAACACCAGCTGACGCTCGACTTGGCGGCGCCCATCGACCCCGCCAAAGGCCAGCCGTTCCTGGTCATCGACGGCTGGCTGGAGTACCCCTACTCGCAGACCTGTTTCGCCGCCTGGCAGGCGGGCCTCGCCTACCAAGCACTCAGCCTTGATGTCACTAAAGGCAACGGCTGGCAGACGGTGCTGCCCGAGTTCGGCTACCCCGCCGGCATGCCGCGCCGCATGTCCGTGGCCCTGCCGAGCGCTGTCGCGGGCCAGCGCCGCCTGCGCCTGCGCACCAACCAGGAGATCTATCTGGATCGCGTCGCGATCGTCTACCGGCGGCCCGCCGCCGAGTGCGGCGCGACCGTCACGACCTTGCCGCTGACCCGCGCCGACCTGCGCGCCGAGGGTTTCGCCACCCGCACCACCGCGGCCCAGGCGCTGCCGCACTTCGACGATGACCGCCGCATACCGCTGTGGGATACCCGCCACCAGTCGGGCTACTACAGCCAGTACGGCGACGTCACCCCGCTCTTGGCCAAACGCGACGACGCCCTGGCGATCTTCGGACCCGGCGAGGCGATCGCCTTCGCCTTCGCCCCCTTGCCCGCCAAGGCCGCCAACCAGCGCCGCATCTGGGTCTTCGAGATCCGCGGCTGGTGCAAGGACATGGACCTCTACACCCGCGACGGCGATACCCTGGCCCCACTGCCCTCCTCCGGTACGCCCTCGGCGGCCGCGGTCGAGCTCCAGGCCAAGCACAACACCCGCTACCAGGCCGGCTACTGACGGGCGGGCTCGCGGAACCTTCACCTCGCCTCATCCACTTTATGACCGATTGACGCCATATCATGGACAAATTATAATTCGGATGACCCGAACACCGGCACCCTCGAGGAGGTCCTAGCCCCCATGCCCATCCCAACCCCCTTTCACCCGCGCACCAGCCAGTTGTGTACCAGCATGTTCTACAAGGATTGGGCGGGCTACTACGCCGTCTGCAGCTACGAGACGACCCACGAGGCCGAGTACTACGCCTTTCGCCACGCCTGCGGGCTGATGGACGCCACCCCTCTTTATAAATACGAGGTCCGTGGCCGCGACGCGGCCGCCTTCCTCTCGCGCGTGACGGTCAAGGACATCCGCGCCCTCAAACCCGGCCAGGTGACCTATTTGTGCTGGTGCGACGCCGACGGCAAGGTCGTCGACGACGGCACGGTCACCTGCGTCGAGCCCGGCTGGTACCGGGTCACCGCGGCCGAGCCCTCGCTGACCTGGTTCGCTCGCTTCACCCGCGGCTATCAGGTGACGATCGAGGACGTGACCGCCGTGCTGGCCGCGTTGGCGCTGCAAGGCCCGACCTCGCGCGCGCTGCTGGCCGACGCCAGCGATGCCGACATGACAAAGCTGAAATTCTTTCGCATGACCCGCGCCCGCATCGACGGTCGCCCGGTCTTCATCTCGCGCACCGGCTATACCGGCGACCTGGGCTACGAGATCTGGATGGCCGCCGAGGACGCCCTGCCGGTCTACGACGCGCTCCTGGCCCACGGCCGCAACCACGGCCTGATGCCGGCCGGCCTCAACGCCCTCGACGTGACGCGCATCGAGGCCGGCTTCATCATGAACGGCGTCGACTACCACAGCGCCCACCACTGCCTCGTCGCCGCCCGCAAGACCTCGCCTTACGAGTTGGGCATCGGCTGGACTGTACAGCTGGAGCGCGAGCCCTTCATCGGCCAAGAGGCCCTGCGCCGCGAGGCGCGCGAGGGCAGCGCCTGGCAGACACGCGGCCTGATCACCGACTGGCCCGCCTTCGAGGCGCTCTGGGCGCGCTACGACCTGCCGCCCCAGATCGGCACCCAGGCCTGGCGCACCTCGATCCCGGTCTATAACGGCGCCGGCACTCAGGTCGGCTATGCCACCAGCGGCGCGCTCTCGCCGACCCTCAAGCTCAACCTCGCCCTGGCAGTGCTGCGCGCCGACTACGCAGGCGTCGGCGGCCGCCTGTTCATGGAAACCACCGTCGAACACGTCCGCCACAAGGTTCCCGTCACCGTGGCCGAATTGCCGTTCTTCAATCCCCCACGCAAGAGGTCCTGAATGAAAACCAGTTACGACGCCATCGTCGTCGGCGGTGGCCACAACGGTCTGATCGCCGCGGCCTACCTCGCCAAGAGCGGCAAGAAGGTGCTTGTCCTCGAACGCCGCCACGTGCTCGGCGGCGCCGCTGTCACCGAGGAGATCTACCCCGGCTTCAAGTACAGCGTTTGCTCCTACGTCGTCAGCCTGTTCCGCCCCCACATCATCCGCGAGCTGGACCTGCCCCGCTTCGGCTACGAGATCATCCCGCTCGAGTGCTCGTTCTCGCCGCTCCACGACGGCATGGGCCTGTGCCGTTGGCCGGACGCCCACAAGAGCCGCCGCGAGATTTCGCGCTACAGCCAGAAGGACGCCGAGGTCTACCCCGAGTTCTCCCTGGCCATGACCAAGATGGCGCGCTTCGTCAAACAGATCATCGATAACCCGCCGCCCGACCCCGCCTCCTTCAACCCGCGCGATCTGTTTCAGCTGCTGGGCTTAGGCCGCCGCTTCCGCGAGTTGGGCGACGACGCCGCCGCGCTGCACCTCAAGCTGCTGACCATGAGCTCCGTCGACTTTCTCGACCTCTGGTTCGAGTCGCCGATCCTCAAGGCACCGATGAGCGTCAGCGGCATCATCGGCACCTATCTGGGCATCCACTCGCCCGGCACGGCCTATGTCCTGCTGCACCACTACATGGGCGAAATCGACGGCGCCTTCCGCTCCTGGGGCTTCTCCAAGGGCGGCACCGGCGGCATCAGCATGGCCTGCGCCCGCGCCGCCGAGGCCTATGGCGCCGAGATCCGCACCGAGGCGCCGGTCGCCAAGTTCCTGATCAAGGACGGCCGCGCCCGCGGCGTCGTGCTGGAGAATGGCGACGAAATTTACGCCAAGACCGTCGTCAGCAACCTCGACCCCCACCGCACCTTCCTGCGCATGGTCGGCGAGGACCAGCTGGACGGCGAGTTCGTCAAGAGCATCCGCCGCTTCAAGATGCGCGGCAGCTCCGGCAAGGTCAACCTGGCCCTCGACCGCCTGCCCAACTTCACCTGCCGACCCGGCGAGGGCGCGCACCTGCGCGGCGACATCGCCATCGCGCCCAACCTCGAGTACCTGGAGCGCGCCTACGACGAGGCCAAGTACGGCCACTTCTCGAGCCGGCCCTACCTCAATGTCGTCATCCCCAGCCTCTCGGATCCCTCCGTCGCGCCCGCCGGCAAGCACGTCATGAGCATCTTCGTGCAGTACGCGCCCTACAACCTCAAGGAGGGCGCCGACCAGTGGCCCAAGTACCGCGAGGCCTTCGGCGACACGGTCGTCGACACGCTCGAGGAATACGCGCCGGGGCTGCGGGACAGCATCCTCCATCGCCAGGTGCTGACGCCCTGGGATTTGGAGCAGCAGATCGGCCTGACGGAAGGCAATATCTTCCACGGCGAGCTCAGCCTCGAGCAGCTGCTGTTCCTGCGACCGGCCGCCGGCTGGGCGCGCTACAAAACCCCGGTCGACGGCCTCTGGCTGTGCGGCTCGGGCGCCCACCCAGGTGGCGGCATCATGGGTTCGCCCGGTGAGCTGTGCGCCAAACGAATGCTGGAGACGAGGGCCGTATGAGCAAGCAAACGATCGTGATTGGCGGCGGCCACAACGGCCTGATCGCCGCGACCCAATTGGCCAAGAATGGACACAAGGTCGTCCTGCTGGAGGGTCGCGACCAGTTGGGCGGCCTGGCGGGCGCGAGCGAGTTTCACCCAGGCTACCGCAGCGGTGGCTATTTGTTCGACACCGGCGGCCTGCGCGACGAGGTCGTGCGCGCGCTGGACTTGGAGCGCCACGGTCTGGTGCGGCGGCCCGGCAGCCATGAGGTCTTCGTGCCCGACGACAAACAGGGCCTATGGCTCGGCCGCGAGCTCGAGGCGACCGCCGCCGAAGTCGACCGACTCAGTCCCGGCGACGGCGCCCAGTACCGCGCCTTCATCGCTTTTCTGCAGCGGGTCGCGCCAATCGTCCGCCAGCTCTTGGTCAACCTGCCTGGCCGGGTCCAGGAGCTGGGCTCCGGCGACCTTTGGGAGCTGGCCAAAAAGGGCCTGGGCCTGCGCCGCCTGGGCAAGGACGACATGCTGGAAATGCTGCGCATCGGCCTGATGTGCAGCGCCGACTGGCTCAACGAGTACTTCCGCGGCGATCTGGTCAAGGCCGTCCTGGCCTTTCCCGCGCACCTGGCCTCGTTCACGGGACCTTGGTCACCTGGCACGACCATCAACCTCCTGCTGAGCCGCTGTGACAGCGGCAGCAGCGTCGTCGGCGGGCCGGCCGCCCTGATCGCGGCCCTGACCCGCGCCGCCAAGGCGGCCGGCGTCGAGCTGCGCAGCGGCGCCAGGGTGACGCGTATCGACGTCGCCGCCAACCGCGTCACTGGCGTGGCCCTGGCCAACGGCGAGCGCCTGGAAAGCACAACCGTCCTGGCCGCTTGCCACCCGACCCATGTCTGCTATGACCTGATCGCGCCCGAGCAGCTGCCCTTCCCGCTCGAGGAGGGCATCCGTCAATACCGCACCCGCGGCACGACCGCGATCGTCAACCTGGCCCTGCGGGCCCCGCTGCGCCTGCGCTGCCGGCCGGACGCCAACCCCGCGCGCATCCGCGTCGTCGCCAACTTGGACCAAATGGAGCGCGCCTTCGACCCCGTCAAGTACCGGCAGATGTCGAGCGAACCGCTGTTGGAAATCTATCGGCCCGCGGTCGAGGACCCAAGCTTCGCCCCCAAGGGCGGCGATGTGGTGACGATGCTGGTCCACTATGCGCCCTACGATCTGGTCGGCGGCTGGACCGAGGAAGCGCGTGGCCGCTTGCTGGCCGCGGCCCTAGAAACCCTGGCGCCCCACGCCCCCGAGCTGAAGAATCAGCTGGTCGCCAGCCAGGTCCTGACCCCCGTCGACCTGGAGCGCGAATACGGCCTCAGCGGCGGCCACCTGCTCCAGGGCGAACAAGCCATCGACCAGCTACTCGTGCGACCCGCGCTGGTATGCACGGACTACACGACGCCCATCGAAGGCTTACTCCTCTGCGGCGGCGGCACTCGCCCCGGCGGCGCCATCGACGGCCTAGCCGGCCTCAGCGCACCGTCCCGCCTGAAGCGGTGACGCCTAAGCGGCCCCGTCAGCGTTCCCTCGTCACAGGGAACGCAAAGGCTGGGTACGTGAGGCGGAGGAAAGGTCAACACTGGGTCGCAAGACGCCGCTTGTCAAACGAAACACATCATTGATGGACTGTTACAGCCAAATCAAGGCGAACATTCCATACCAACTTCAACAAACCCGTGCTGAACGGAGCCATCACAAAAAAAGCAATCTTTGATCACATCAAAGAACTCACTGTCAGAATATTCGTACTTCCTAAATATTGAAAACGCAACCAAATCAGCTAATTGAACCAAGCGAGAGGCCTTTGAATCCAGGAATACCGGAACCTCCGCGAAATTCTTAATCCTCCCCCATGAATGTCCTTCATATTTAAATTGGCGAGCCTTACTTTGGACCCAACCTTCCATATTTGATTTATCAAAGAGCATGAGCCCCCTTTGAGCTTCTCCAGTTTGCTGAAAGAGACGTTTTAAATACAAATCGAAGCGGCTGCAAAGCTCTTCAAAAGCAACCGAGTGCGCATCCACCCCCGATAAGGCACGCTTCTTTACGACAGCACCAAACAAACGAACTCCATTTTTTTGTTTCCGCACGCCAACATCAAGGGCCTCTTTGATCGCTGTCCAGCGCTCTGTTTTGCCAAACCGTTTCCAGTTTTCACGCCCCGAACGCATTGGCGACCCGTGCAGTTCGAGCTGGTGAGGCTCTGCACTGTCAAATCTTTCGACTACCTTGTTCAGCTCTTGCTCCACCCAGTGGGTTCTTCGCTCAAAAACGGAAACCCCTGCTAGCACGAAGAAATTTTGGTTTGGGTCGGCCAGTGACCCCGACTCATCGAGGTAAAGCAAATGCAAGGAACACCCAAAAAGCAAAACAGGCCACGTCGACGTGGCCTGTCTTAGGTTAGCCAGATGAAAATCAATTTCAACGCACCGATGAGGTCGGAGCTTCCAGCCACCCAGAAATATAGTCTCCAAAGTAAGACCTGTCAAGCTAAATAAAGCCAAATAACACAACATTGGTCCACTTTGTCCCGCTTCCCCACTCTTGCCATGACACGCTACCTGGTTCCGAACTCAAAAAGGAGACGCGTTGCGACCATCTGAGGTGTGCGCGAATACGGCCTCAGCGGCGGCCACCTGCTCCAGGGCGAACAAGCCATCGATCAGCTGCTCGTGCGACCCGCGCTGGTTTGCACGGACTACACGACGCCCATCGAAGGCTTACTCCTCTGCGGCGGCGGCACCCGCCCCGGCGGCGCCATCGACGGCCTAGCCGGCCTCAGCGCACCGTCCCGCTTGAAGCGGTGACGGTGCCAAAAGTCGACCGGTGGCCGCTGTAGCGCTCCGCGCTTAGCGGCTATTGCCAGCCTTTTTGTGTTTCTTGAAGCCGCCGTGCTTAGCGGGCGGTGCGTGCTTGAAGCGCTTCTTGCCTTTGGCGCCCACGCCCTCACCGCTGCCGAGCGGCGTCATGCGCAGCAGTTGACCGGCGACGCGCACCTTTTTGAGGATCTGCAGGGCGTCGTCGGGGATACCGGCCGGCAGGTCGACGGTGCTGAAATCATCGCCGATCTCGATGCGGCCAATGTAGCGGCTGTCCAGACCGACCTCGTTGGCGATCGCGCCGACGATGTTGCCCGGCTTGACGCCGTGGATGTGGCCGACTTCGATGCGGAAACGCTCCATCTCGGAGTCGCTGGGCACGTCCGACAGTGGGCGGCGCTCCTCGCGGTCGCTCTCCTTGGGACGGGCCCGAGGCTTGGGGTCGTCGGGCAGCAGCAGCGGCTGGTCGCCCTGGTTCAGGGAGGCCAGAGCCGCGGCGATCTCGATCGCGGTAACCTCTGACTCGGCCTGGTACTCTTCCATCAGCTTGATGAAGAACTCCAGTTCGCCGGCTTCCAGGACGTCGGTGATTTTCTGTTTGAAGCGGGCGATGCGCTGGGTGTTGACCGCCGCGCTGGTGGGGATCGTCATCATCTCGACCCGCTGGTTGGTGGCGCGTTCGATGGCGCGCAGCATGCGCTGCTCGCGCGGGGCGACGAACAGGATCGCCTCGCCGCTGCGACCGGCGCGACCGGTGCGGCCGATGCGGTGGATGTAGGCTTCCGTGTCGTGGGGCACGTCGTAGTTGACGACGTGGCTGATGCGCTCGACGTCGAGGCCGCGAGCGGCGACGTCGGTGGCGACCAGGATGTCGATCTTGCCCGTCTTGAGCAGTTCAATCGTGCGCTCGCGCTTGGCCTGGGGGATATCGCCGTTGAGGGCCGCCGAGGCGAAGCCACGGGCCTCCAGTTTCTCGGCCAGCTCTTCGGTCGCCGTGCGCGTGCGCACGAAGACGATCATGCCGTCGAAGGTCTCCGTCTCGAGCAGGCGCGTCAGGGCGTCCAGCTTCTGTAGGCCAGCGACGATCCAGCAGCGCTGATGAATCGTTTCGGCGGTGGCGGTGCGCACCTTGATGGTGACGTTGGCGGGGTTTTTGAGATGGCGGTTGGCGATGCGGCGGATGACGTCCGGCATGGTCGCCGAGAACAGCGCGATCTGGCGCTCGGAGGGTGTTTGTTCGAGGATCCACTCGACGTCGTCGATGAAGCCCATGCGCAGCATTTCGTCGGCCTCGTCCAGGACCAGGCACTGCAGGTGGGTCAGGTCCAGGGAGCCGCGGCGCATGTGATCCATGATCCGGCCAGGGGTGCCGACGACGACGTGGACGCCGCGCTTGAGCTGGCGGAACTGGCCGTCGTAGCCGGCGCCACCGTAGATCGGCATGACGTGGAAGCCCTTGAGGTGGTGGGCGTAGCGATGAAAGGCCTCGGAGACCTGAATCGCGAGTTCGCGGGTCGGCGCCAGCACCAGGACCTGCGGCGTAGTTTTCTTGAGGTCGATGCGGCTCAGCAGCGGCAGCGCAAAGGCGGCCGTCTTGCCGGTACCGGTCTGGGCCTGGCCCAGCACGTCGCGGCCCGCGAGCAGCAGCGGAATGGTCTGAGCCTGGATCGGCGAGGGCGTCTCGTAGCCGACGTCTTTCAGGCCTTCAAGGATAAAGGGCGCTAGCCCCAGGCCTTCGAAATTAAGGGGAAGATTCTGGTCTTCAGTGGTCATGATGCCTCCAACGAAAGCCAGCCACCGCGTCTTCCGTTCAACAATGGTGCCCGCCGAGATGCCAAACTCTGTGCCATGGACCCAAACGAGGTCGCCAGCGAGCAACCGTACATTCTCACACAGAACGCCAGCCCAGCGCAAGCAGTCGCGTCGCCTCGCTGTCGCCTGGCAGCCTGCGGGTGGCTCCTGCGCCGATTGCTCTCCCGCAGGACGCAGTATATAATCCGCATGATCAGAGGACGAGGACTAGGATGATCCCTGCGCACTCAGAGTCAGACATTGGCCGCACTTTACCACCCGATCATTCCGGTGCCGACAGCGATCACCACGGGCTCGCTTCCAACCCGCCAGCCGCTAACGACGCCACGCATGCCTTTCCGATCCCCCAATGGGAGCGCTACCAGATCCTCGCCTTCCTGGGCGAGGGCGGCATGGGGCGCGTGTTTCTCGCTTATGACCCTCGCATCCATCGCCAGGTCGCGGTCAAGGTCGTCAAGGAGCGCAGCCCCGCTCGGGCCCGTCGCCTGGTCGAAGAGGCCCGGGCCCAGGCCGCCATTCGCCACGATTGCATCTGCAAAATTCACGAGGTCGGCGAAGAACGCGGCGTGGTCTTCATCGTCATGGAGTACCTGGAGGGCCGGACCCTGGCCGAATGCCATGGCACCCTTACGACCCGAGAGAAACTGCAGGTCACGATGCGGATCGCGGAGGCGCTGCACTTGGCCCATGAGGGCGGCCTGCTTCATCGCGATATCAAGCCCGAGAACATCATGGTCGAAACGGGTGCCGACGGCGAATTGAAGCCGTACCTGATGGACTTCAGTCTGGCCCATGCGGTCGCTCAAGGCCCCGTGCCCGGTGGTGGTTCGCCCGGCTATATCGCGCCCGAGCTCCTGCAAGCGGGCTCCGCCCCCATCGATCGCCGCATTGATGTCTATTCGCTCGGCGTGATGCTGTGCCGGATTTTGATCGGCACGATGCCCGAGCCGCTCCAGGACGCGCTACCTCGCTGGCAGGGCACGCTTTCCCCTGACCTCGAGGCGATCCTCATCTGCTGCCTGCAGGACGATCCCGCCCGTCGCTTTGCCGATGCTCAGGCCTTTGCCAGCGATCTCAAGCGCTTTCTGGCCGAGGAGCCGGTCGCCAGTTACCCCGGCGGTTTCTTCTACTGGTTTGGCAAGAAAATGCGCAAACACCGCGGCCTGTTCGTGGCCGCGGCGCTGTCGCTGCTCGCGATCACGGGCCTGGCGGCCGAGGCGCTTCGCCAGCGAGCCCTCAGCGCCGAACGCGCCCAATTTGCCCGCGACAATACGGCGAGGGTCGAGCAGATCGAGGCCCTTGCCCGTCAGTCCGCCATGGCGCCCGCTCACGATATCCGCAAGGACCGCCTGATGTTGGTCAAACTCGCGGACGACTTGGAGCGGCAACTCGGAGAAGCCCGCATGCTGGACCAGCCGCATTGGCAGGGTACCCTGGGCCGCGCGCGCTATGCATGTGGGGACCACAGCGCCGCTCGGCGGTTGTTGGATCAGGCCTGGGTCGGGGGCTATCGCTCGCCCCGTGTCGCCTGGTTGCGAGGCTTGATCCTCGGCGAAGATTTCCGCCGCCAGTTGCACCTTGCCGATTTAATGCCCGAAGCCAGCGCTCGCCAAGCCCGGCGCGATGAGTTGGTCACTCAATACCGACAGCCGATTCTGGCGCTACTTGGCCAGGCCGCTGGCGACCCGGCACTGCCCAGCGGTCGCTTTCACGAGGCGCTGGTGGCCTATTACGAAGGTAACCTGGCTGAAGCACTAAGGCTCTTGGAGGGCGTGGACGTCGCCTCCTGGTGTTACGAGGCGCCCGAACTGGAGGGTCATGTCTATCGCGAGCTCTACGGCCAGGCCAGGTTCAGCGACAACAGAGCAGAAATGCAGGTGAACTACGACGCGACTTTGCGCGCCTACGGTGCCGCCCTAGCCATTGCGCGCAGCGAACCCAGCCTGATGGTGGACATCGCCGACCTGATGTACTCCAAGATGAATGCCGCTCTCTACGGCAAGGGCGACACGGCGCCTGTCTTTGAAGAGGCCCAGCAAGTGCTGGCCGATGCCTCGCGCATCGACCCAGACAACGACGAGGTCAGCCTGCTGCAGGCCGGCTTCTATCGCGCCCAGGCAGAGAGCATGGTCAACCGAGGCGGTGACGCCGGTCCCTTTTTGGCTGAGGCGGAGGTCGCTGTGGCCAAGGTCACCACCGGCCCCTTTGCCAGTCGCGCCAACAAAGAGTTGGGTTTGATTCTGTTTTTGAAGGCTAAAATCGCCATGGAGACCGGCGGCTCCTACAGCGCGTTGCTGACTGCCGCCACGGCGGCCTATGACCGTGTTTCGCCGCAGGATCGCGACTATGTCTATCTCAACAACCTAGGACTTGCTTGGTGGAAATTGGTCGATGCCAATCTCGAACAGGGGCTCGACCCCCGCGAAGCCGAGGCGCCCGCCCTGCGCGCCTTCGAGGAGGCGGTGAGCCTGGACCCTAAACGGGTCGAGGCACTGGTCAACCTGGGCCGGGTCACGCTCGATCGCGCCAGTCGGGCGGCCGACCCCGCCCTCGATCTGCGCCGCGCTGAGACGACCCTGGTCAAAGCCAGAACCCAATTTCCAGAGCACGTGGGCGCCCATTTCTACCTGGCCCAGGCTTACTGCCAGCTAGGTGAGGCCGTGGCCTCGAACCTCGAGGAGGCGGGCGCCTATTTCGATCAGGCCTTGGTCGAACTCGAAGAGGCCGCCAGGATCAAGCCCCAGCTCCCCCATTTCCCCACCGAGATCGGCCGGCTCTATCGCCTTAAAGCCATGGTCGCCTGGCAGGCCGGCAAGGACGCGCAGCCCTGGTTGGACAAGGGCTTGAGCTCGTTTCGGCAAGCCATGGCGCTGGCCCCCCAAAACAGTCTGATCCCCAACAATCTCGGCACGTTGCTGCTCGACTCGGCCCGATTCCGCCTGGCCCTTGGCCGCGACGCCGGCCGTCAGGCGAGCGAGGCCGATGCGGCCTTCGAGCGCGCCCATGCCCTCGATCCAGGCCACCCCATTCCGCTGGTCAACCGGGCGCTCGTCCAACTGCTACAAGCCGAGTACCAGCTCTACAGGCATCGCGATCCTTCAGACTATCACCAGCGCGCCCTGGGCTTCATCCATCAGGCCTTGGCCCTGAACCCACGGCATTTCGAGGCGCGCCTGGCGCGCCATCGCCTCCACCTTCAAGCGGCGTTGCTCGCTTTTACCTCGGGCGGCGACCCCATGCCCAAGCTCGACCAAGCGCTCCAGTTCCTTTTTCAGTTCCCTGACGCCGACAGACATTCAGCCCATTGGCGCCTGGCCGCCGCCGAGACCTATCTCTGGAAAGCGCGCTTGCTCAGCGCCGCCGGAAAACCTGGTGACGATGCCATCAGTGCCGCAAAAAGCAGTTTGGAACCCATGCGCGGCTTTGTCGATGCCTTCGATGCCCCGCTCTTGAGGGCGGAACTCGAAGCGCTGTTGCCAGCCACCTCGAGCCCCGCTTCAGCCGCGGCTACGCGCTGGGTTGCCGCGCGCGCCCTGCGGGCAAAGGTGCTCAGTCGATAATCTCGCTGCCTTGACCTGCGGTGATGTCCAGTATAACTTTCATGTCGCCCAAATCGGCATCATCATCCTGACTGTAAACGATTTGGAGTTGCTTGGTGGTATCCGTGGCATTACTCGGCGTGAGCTTCAGGATGTCCATGGGCGTCATGGGGAACGCTACGTTCTTGGTCTGAGGGCCGTTACATAGGATCGCGACGGCTTCTGGGTATTTAATCGTAACGGTAAGGTCTTCGCCGCTGTTGTTCACGGCACAGATCGTCACGTAGGCGGGCACGCCTGGCACCGTTTTTTGATCAGCTTGGAGTCCAATGAGGATAGGGTTGCACATGATGTCGCTCCTGTTTTGGGTTGGGTACAAATCGAACCTGCCAGGGTCGGCAAGCAAATTATGCGCCACGGCCATGACAGGCCGCGACCACGCAGGAATCAACCCTCCAGGGTCATCCTGCGCCTGAGCGCCTCCGGATCGACCAGCAGGCGCCGCGCCATTGCTTCCAGATCGCCCTTGCAGGCCTCGCGACAGACGCGGACTTCTACGGGGCTCAAGCCTGCCGCGTCGCGCTTGCCGGCGTGGGTGTCGAGCAGGCGATAGATCGACGGCCGGGCAATGCCCAGCTGCTCGGCGGCGTTTTTGAGGCACCATGCGCCCTCGCTCAAGGCGTTCAACAACTCATCATAGGTGATCTCGCTGGGCTTGCGGGTCGATGGGGCCGGTGGATCGGTCGGACTGGGCCGTTCGTTTCCAGCAAGCATCTGGGGCTGCCGCAACAAGGCGCGCAACCCGTCGGTCAGCTTCAACTGCCGCTGGCCCTGACTGGCGATCACCAATTGCCGCACGATATTGCGCAACTGGCGAACATTGCCGGGCCAATGGTAGCGCAGCAGGTCATTCACCAGCGACACGGGTAGCCAAGGCGGCGCAGTGCCATCCAGGGATTGGGGGTGGTCGTCGATGGCAAAGGCCGCCAGCAGCCTACAGATATCCTCGGGACGGGATCGCAGCGGTGGGAGGTGTAGTACGGCACCGGCCAAGCGGTGCAGCAAGGGCGCCTTGAAACCGCCCTTTTCCGAGGCCTGCTCAAGGTTTGCGTCTGTGGCGGACAGCACTCGGACGTCCACCCGAACAGGTGCCTGGCTGCCGACCGGATAGATCACACCGGTCTCCAGAGCGCGCAGGAGCATGGTTTGGATCTCGCCGATCGTCTCGCCCACTTCGTCCATGAACAGGGTGCCTCCGTGGGCGCTGCGGAAATAGCCCGTCTGCTGCCCGACCGCACCGGTGAAGGCGCCTTTTACGGCGCCAAACAGTTCCGCAGCAGCCAAGCTAGGCGCCAGGGAGGCCATGTTGAGGGCCACAAAGGGCTTACCGCGGCGCATGGAATGGGCCACGATCGCCTGGGCCACCAACTCCTTCCCCGTCCCGGTTTCGCCGCGGATCAAAACGGGGACATCCAACATTGCCAGGCGTTTGACCTCTTCTCGAATGGCTTCCAGGCAAGCGGCGTGGCCGACCAGACCCATCGCCCCTTCCTCGCTCACCTCGTCGGTCCCCCAGGCCAGTAACAGGGCCACCCGGTTGGCCAGGTCAAGGACAAGGCCTTGCTCGAGGTGGGTGAGCGGGAAGGTGGTAGCGGACCTGATTTCCACGCCGTTCACTTTCAATAGCGTCGCCGACTGTTGCGGGTCGAGCGTGAGCTCCGTTTCCGTCACCTGGAGCTTGATCGCGGAGCGGCTAATGAAGGGATCGTTGAGCGGCTGCCCTAAATACTGACCTGGTCGACAAAACTCGGGACTGATACGGCTCAGCTCTAACATCTTTCGACCTGGACTCAGCACGTAGCGCTCGCCGATGCGGTGAAATTGGACGTGCGTCAGCAGCGTCAGCACCGGACAACGGCCTCGCTCAGTGGAGCCGTCGAAGGACTCCAGGGGCGGTTCCAAGGTCGGCAGGTGTTCAAAGATATTCTCCATGGCGCAATGACCCTCTGCACGCGATCAAGGTCCTTGGAAGCAAGGACATTCGGCTCTTTCTAGCTTAACCGCTAGCAGGCTCGTATGGCTACTGAAAGCGTCCACGCGAACACGGCAGTCAGCGCTGGACGCGTCCATGGACGTGTCCAGCCGTGGGTTTCGATCGCGGCGAGGGAGGGATGCAGGCCGATTGGCGCAGTTCGCGGTGCTTCCGAACCTGCGACCTTTGGCATACCTTCTGCAAAGTCGACCCTGTCGCTTGACGCTTCACACCGGAGGCACCCATGTGCGTTCATGCCCTATCGGATCAGATCATTGCGGTCTACTCGCAGGATGCCTACCCTTCGGCCAGTGTCGTTTCCTCGATCAAAAATTATCGCAATACCAAGGTCAATACGTTGATCATCGCGGGCCTGAGCGGTGTTCCGGGCCAAGGCATCGTCTACACGCATCCCCGCAACCTCATGTTCGATATTCATGGCACCTATGTGGGCGACGACCACTGGTCCCACAGTTTGGCCGCCCTCACTGCCCAGACCGGCATCGAACCAACCAGAATCCTGGTTTCACTGAGCGACAGTGCGACCGTCGTCCTTGCCGGTATGACGCCCGCGGCTCTGGCCAGCTGTATGTCGTGGCTCAAGGATAACGGCATCGGGGGCGTCGATTTGGATTGCCATCAACTCGGCCCCATGAGCAGCTCGGTCACCAAGGTCACCCAGGCCGCCATCCAAGCTGGCCTTGCTCTGACCGCTGCGCCTCGGCTCTACAGCGATCATTGGCAGCAGTGGTGCAACTTTGTCACGTCCCATCACGGTGTCGTCGCCTGGCTCAATTTGCCCTGCTACGCCATGGGGATCGTCTGCGACCCCGTGCAGTGGACGCAGCGTTTTGAAACACCCGTGCCCATCGTCCCTGGCTTTACCGTCAACCCCAGTGAACTCGGCTACCTGACGCCATCCCAAGCGCAGAGCCGCTTGGCCTCCTGGCAAGCCAGATGCTCCAAATACCCGCTGACCGGTGCCTTTACCAGTCAGAAGGGCTCGCTGAACGAGGCAGATCCATCACTTGAGAGCTTTGCGGACGCCCTGTATAACGGCTTGTCCTGCAAGGGCTATGCAAGCCAAACCCAACCCGCAGCGTTCACCTGCATCGTGGCTGAGGCGGGCTAATGCGCTCCGCAGTCGCTTGAGCCTTGTCCCGCGCGACTGCTCCGGCTAAAATCGGTCTTTCACGTCGCCAGGTCCAGCCAGGGCAAAGGAGGTGGCCGTGCAAGACAAGTCGCCGTTTTGGCGGGGGGCTCGCTCCGCCGCGCCGCTATTGCCTGGGGTGCTGCCTTTTGCCATGGTGACCGGCGCCATGGTCATCGAACAGGGCCATGGCCTGCTCCAGGCGCTTGGCTTTTCGGTGCTGATCTTCGCCGGCGCCAGTCAGCTGACGATCCTGACCCTCGCCCACGAGGGCGCGCCCGCCTTCGTCATGGTCCTGACCGCGCTCGCCATCAACCTGCGCATGATGCTCTACAGCGCCGTGCTGACACCTTGGTTCACCGAGCTCAAACGCGGACCTCGCGCGCTGATCGCCTACCTCATGACCGACCAGGCCTTCATGATCACGGGCCAGTACGTTCACGAAGAGCAGCCCAGCCTCGCTCATCGCCTGCAGTACTACCTCGGGGTCGCATTGGCGCTGTGGCTGACCTGGCAGCTCGGCACCCTGGCGGGTGTCCTACTCGGCCACGGCGTTCCGCCCGCCTGGGCCCTCGACTTCACCGTGCCCATCTCCTTTCTGGCCCTGCTCGTGCCGGCCGTGCGCACCAAACCCGCTCTGGGCGCCGCACTCGCCGCCGCACTCGCCTACTTCCTGACCCGCAACCTGCCACTCCATTCCGGCATCATCGCCGCCAGTGCCATCGGCATCGCCACCGGCGTCTGGCTCGAACGGAGGAGCGCATGAATGACACCCTGATCTGGATCGTGGTCCTCATCGTCGGACTTGGCACCTTCCTGATGCGCGCCAGCTTCGTCTTGTTCCTCCACGACAAACAGCAGAGCCCGCTCTTCACCCAGGCTCTGCGCTATGTCGCGCCAGCGATGCTGTCGACGATCGTGGTTGCCAACCTTGTCGATCACGGCTGCACCATCGCCTCCGGCGGCCTTCAGCGCCTGATCGCCGCCGCGGTCGCGGGCGTGGTCGCCTGGTTCAGCAAAAGCCTGTTCTGGACCATCATCTCCGGCATGGCCTCGCTCTGGTTGCTCAACCTCGCCCTCGCCTAAATTGCAGTTTCACAGGGGCTGACAACCTGTCAACCGCGGACTCCGAGCCGCGCTTTTCGGGCTAAGGTGCTCGCCGCACGCGATTTACCCATGACCGTTTCGCCGCCGGCATCAACTGCGGGTGTCACCCCCTCGCCAGCAGGGCGGCGATGACGCGTAAAAGCGCATTATTTACAGTCACTTAAAGTGAACGGGAGACGGTCTTGGTGGCACAGCGCTTGCCCTTCGAGAGGCAGGAGGTGACCGCCATGAGAGTTCCCGCTTTCAGCCTGATCGATGCCCTGGTCGCGATGCTCATCGCCCTTACCGCACTTGCTGGACTGACCACGGCCCAACACGCCATCGCCCGCCATCGCGCCGACGCTCAGGTCACCCTCCGCGCCTGGCGGCTACTCGAGTCGGTCGCCCGCCTGCCCGTCGAACGCCTGGCCCATTTAGAGCATCGCGTCTTCGATGCGCGCGGCCAACCTGCCGCTGACGAGGGCTTCTTCGACCTTCAGGTCTCCCACGTCTTCCAGGGCGATATCCTCGTCCTCGAAGGCACTCTCAGCTGGTCCCTGCACGGCCAGCCCTTCGCCCTGCGGTTCAGCCGCGAGGAGTGGTATCCCTATGAACCATCGAGCCTATAGCCTGGTCGAAATCACGGTCGCCGCCGCGATCGGTTTGCTCGTACTCGGCGCCCTCTGCCAATGCCAAATCGTTGCTTCCCGCCAGCAAAAACAACTCGGCCGCCAAGAGCGCGCCGATACGGCGCTCAACCTCGCCATCGCTCAGGTCCGCGAGTCGACCCGCGCGCTCGACCACGGCTTCTGGATCGAGTTCCCGCGCAGCCTCCCGCTCGTCCATCCGGTCGACCACCTCCATGGCGCACTGCAGTTCTCGGAGCAATGCCCGCAACACCCCGACAGCGCCTGCCTGACCAGTTTCGACATCGTCCCACGCCGCGAAGCACCCACGCTCTACACGATCGTCGCCGACGACTACCCCCGCCTCCTTCGCTTGGCACCGCTGAACGGCTATACCGGCGACGAACTGTCGGTTCGGGCAGGCGATGTGCTCTACTTTACAGCCGAGACCGACAGCTTCTGCGCACTTGTGACCGAGGTGCTGGTCGATCAAATCGAGCTCGCCCCCGGCCGGGACCAGCCCTGGGCCCTGCCCGACACGCTCGCTCCGAACACGCGCGTTGTCGGCCTGGGCGCCCTCACGGTCCGCCACCTCTACCTCGACACGGCGGATGAGGAAGGGCGCGACCTCGTGCTCGAGCCCTGGACGCTCGACGCTCGAGGCTGGCGTGCCGGTCGACGCGGCACCCTACAAGGCGGGCTGCTACAGCTGCTGTTCCTGCCCTGCGAGGCCGAGCAAACCGATCGACTCGTGTTTGTCGGTCGGATTCCGGAAGCCCCTTTCGATCCCGAACCCCTCGTGATCGCCGGTCAGGTCTTCAGCCGCGAGGTGGCCCATGGCACGCTCGAGTTCTAATCAACGCGGCCACTTCTCGCTGATCGCGCTCGTCGCCGTCACCGGCCTTGCGCTGATCATCCTCGCCCAGTTCCAAGCGACCCTCGTGCCGCGCCGCGCACTGGGATTCCGCGAGGCAGAAGGCCACCGTCGCCAATGGCTGGACCAGCTCACCGCCGAAGTGTTGGCCTCGCCACCCGAGGAGAGCCGCGGCACGCTCACGATCGCCGACGAGGACTGCTCCTACCGCCAGTGGCGCGACGCCGATGGTGACCTGGACGCCCGGCTGCTCACGCTCTCCGCTACCGACCACGAGGATTGGCCCCAGCTGCGGCTACTGCGCTTGACCTCGTCAACCTTCGACTTCTACCTGCTGGACTGCGACTAGGAGGCCCATCATGCAACCGCTAGATCAACTACTTTGGCACCATGTGGCCGAACTGGCCTTTGACTGCTTCGCCATCGCCAATCTCACCGCCAACCGCCAACGCCGCCTCCTGCTCGACGGACTCAAGGACTGCACCGGCCAACTCTGCCAAGCCGCCCGCTCCGGCCTGCGCAAGGTCCGACACGCCGACCCGGCCGGGCTACTGCGCCTGCGCTACCTGCTCGACCAAGTCCAACAACAGCTGCGCTTCGCCAACAGCCTTCACGCCCTCGACGACGCGCTCTATCACCAGCTCTCGACCCGCACCGCGGCCCTCGCCCATGCCTTCCATCACCCCCGTGTCGGTGCGCTGTTCGCTTGCGGCAGGGAGGTGTGACCATGATAGAATCCCGCCATGGACACGTGCTACGAACTGATTGCGGACCGCGTCTCCCCGGAACAATGGGAGCACTTCAAACTCGCGCTCGACACTGGCTTCCCTGGCCTCCCGGAGGCTTGGGCGCTGCCGACCGAATTGCGCGAGAAACTCCTCCTGCGCATCCAGTGGACCTACTTCAATCCCGACCTGGTCGAGGAGATTGCCGAGAAACGCGCCCGCTCTTGGGCCTTCCTGCAGGCCTTCTTCAGCGAGACCTTCCGCCGCAAGTTCCACTTCCTCCGCGCTCGCTTCCAGGGCGCCGAGCTCGAGCGCTGGGACCGCGACTTCGCCCGCTTCGAACGCCTGCTCCAACTCCACAGCATGACGGAAACCCAGCAGCTGGATCTGCTCGGCAACCACGACGCACAGAGCCGCTTCGGCTCCGCCCAAAGGGTCAGGGTCATCAAGAACAAGGGCGCAGGTCTCAGCTCGGAGCTGCTGGGCGTCCATGTCCTGATGGATTGGGAACAGATCAAGGCCCGCTACCGCTTCCTGGTCAAACTCCACCACCCCGACCTCGGCGGGGACCCCGCCTTTACCCAACAACTCAATCTGGAATTCGAACGATTGGCCCGCGCCATCGGCAAAAAGGGAGCCTCATGACGATCTTGAACTCGGTCCGCAACATCCACGCCATCGGCCGCAACTATGTCAAACACATCCTCGAACTCGGCAATGCCATGCCCGACCAGCAGGTGCTCTTCGCCAAGAGTCCCAGCTGCCTCGCCACCGGCGATCAGGTCCTCCTGCCAAGCCTGCTCGGACCCATCCACCACGAATTGGAGCTGGTGCTTCGACTCGGACGCGCCCTGCCCGTCGGTCACTATGTCAACCTGAGCTGCATCTCGCACATGGCACTCGGCCTCGACTTCACCGCTCGCGACGTGCAGACCGCGCTCAAACACAAAGGCCTGCCCTGGCATCTCGGCAAAAACTTCGCCGACGGCTGCTACGTCACCAACTTCACCGAGGCCTTCGATCTCGAGCAGGCCTTCCACTTCAGCCTCCACATCAATGGCGAAGCCAGGCAGGTCGGCGACAGTAGCCTGATGATCCACAGCTTTGATGCCATGCTGCGCTTCATCAACCGCACCATCCCCCTTGAGGAGGGCGACCTCATCTATACCGGCACCCCAGAGGGCGTCGGCACCGTTGCCTCCGGCGACATCCTCCAGCTGCGCTGCGACCAACTCGGCATCGACCAGACGCTGCGGGTCGACTTCGCAGGTCCCGATGCCTGATCACCAACCGGAGGGGAGAGCGACCATGAAGCCAGCCTGCGACGCTCGCACGCCCATGGTCTACCTCCTCCACTCCGGCAACCTCTTCGGGACCGAGCGCATGGCCCTGGAAACCCTGGCCGCGCTGCCCGAATATCGACCCGTCGTCGTCTGCCCGCCCGGCCCGCTCCAAACCCTCACCGCTGAACGTGGCATCGAGACGCTGCTCTGCACCTCCCGACTTGCTTGGGCTGGGGCTATTTTCCGGCTATTTCGCCGAAACCGCCGCCTGATCTGCCTCTCCACCTCGCTCACCCAGGTGCTCTGGATCGTGCTCGCGAATCTCTGCTTTCGCCGCAGCCTGACCCATCTCCATCTCGTCCACGGTGGCGCCGACGAACGCGACAGCTACAGCCGCAAGTACCTGCTCAACCGCCTACCCCTCGTCCAGGTCGCCGTCTCCGGCTTCGTGCGCGAACGACTCATCCACTACGGCGTGCGACCCGACCGCATCCAGGTTGTCGGCAACTTCCTCTCGGCCGCGACCCTCGCCGCCATTCCGCCACATGACCATTGGGGGCCGCCACCGCGCCGCCGCGGTGTGCTCGTCTCCCGACTCGTGCCCGACAAAAGGGTCGACCTCCTGCTCGAGGCGCTCGCCCGCCATCCCGACCTCCGCAGCTTCAGCTTCGACGTCTTTGGCACCGGCGGCCAGCTCGAAACACTGCGCCAGCGTGCAGCCGAATCGAACCTACCCGTCCACTTCCACGGCTTCGCCGCTGATGTCCAGCAGCGGCTCCACGCCTACGACTTCCTGCTCCACCTCAACGGCCGCGAACCCTTTGGCATGGTCCTGCTCGAAGCTATGGCCGCCGGCATCCCCGTCGTCGTGCCCGACCGCGGCGGACCTAGCGAAATCGTCCAAGACGGCCACAACGGACTAACCTTCGCCGCCGACGATGCCGACGCCCTAGCTGCCGCGCTGCGTCGCCTCGCAGCGCTTGGACTCACAGAGCTCGACCAGTTGCTGGGCCACGCCCGCACGACCCTGACCCAGACCTACGGCCAAGCGAGCCAGATTGCCCGCTACCGCGAAGTGATAGAGGCGGCACCAACGAGGGCTCAGTCACCCTGAATATGGCCTCAACCCGTGGCAGTAATGACAAGTGCCGCAAGCCTCGCAGGCGCGGGGGCATGAGCTTTTGTTGTTGGCCCCTTGCGCTGTTACGTTCACGCCCGCGCGCAACCTGATTTCTTACTTATGCCGAGGTGTACCATGAGTGACGACAACGATCACCGCGATTTCATTCATCGCCCCCACGACGCCCTGTTTCAGCGCATCATGAGTGATGCTCTGGCAGCGCGGGAGCTCATAAACTGCCTCCCTGCGGACCTGCGCGAATGCATCGACCAGGACTCGGTACAGCCGATCAACGCCCATTTCATCGAAGATCGACTGCGTCATTTGTACTCCGACTGCGTCTTGGCGGGCCGTTTGAAAATCGGCGGCGAGGTGCGGATTTACCTGTTGGTCGAACACCAGAGCACGGGTGATCCCCATATCTCATTTCGCTTCCAGCAGTACAAGGTCAGCGCCTGGGACATGGAGTTGCGTCAGAACAAGGGCAAGTTACCGCTCATCATCCCCGTGCTGGTTTACAACGGCAAGGGCCCCTATCCCTACAGTCTCGAGTTCAAGGATTTGATTGAGGGCCCCCCAGAGTTGGTCGCGAAATACCTGTTTTGTGCGCCGACCTTGCTTGCGCTCAACGAGATACACGACACTCAACTGGCGGAGAACGCCCACTTAGGTGCCGCGTTGATCGCGATGAAGCACGCCTATGACGAAATCCCAGCCGATCACGTGTTCAAAATGGTGGCCCTTTTCAAGGACCCCAAGCGGCGACTTGGATATGCGGTGGCTCTATTTTCTTATATAATAACGACAGGTAACAATGTCGATCGCGAGGCATTGATAGACGTTGTGAGCAATTACCTGGGTCAGGAAACAAAGGAGGGGGTCATGACTATAGCCCAACAACTGATCGAAAAAGGGCGTGAGGAAGGCCGCGAAGAAGGTCGTGAGGAAGGCCGCGAGGAGGGCCGCGAAGAAGCCCTGATGATGGTCGCTGAAAAGATGTTGGTCAGCGGCTTTGACCTGGAAACCATCATGCAGCATGTTGATTTGCCGATGGAAGATCTCCTACTGCTAAAAGAACGACAGTAAAAAGGTAAGGTCATGACCATAGCCCAACAACTGATCGAAAAAGGCCGCGAAGAAGGCCGCGAGGAAGCCCTTATGTTGGTCGCTAAAAAGATGCTGGCCAGCGGCTTTGATCTGGAAACCATCATGCACCATGTCAATTTGCCGATGGAAAATCTCCTCCTGCTAAAAGAACGACGCTAACGCCCAAACACCGAAAGCTCGCGCCTCTCATGCAGGAGCGCCTCACGAACTCGGCAACTTTATTTGGCACCTCCGCAATTAACACCTTCATTACAACCTCCCATCGGCGTAGAATCTAAAGCGCATCAACGTCCGACCAAACGCGGAGGTCCCATGCTCGATCTGTTTCACCCCGCCGTCAGCGCCTGGTTTGACGCCCGTTTTGGCCAGCCGTCCCTGCCTCAGCGCCGCGGTTGGCCCGTCATCGCCGCCGGCGGCCACGCCCTGATCGCCGCGCCCACCGGTTCCGGCAAAACGCTTGCCGCCTTCCTGGCCGCACTCGATCGCCTCTTCCGCGCCGCCCTCGCCGGGGACTTGGGCCAGCATACTCGGGTGCTCTATGTCTCGCCGCTGAAAGCACTCAGCAATGACATCCACCGCAATCTCGAGGAGCCGCTCGCTGGCATTCGCGACCAGTTCCAGGCCATGGGCTACGGCCGCATTGAGGTCACCGCCGCCGTCCGCACCGGCGACACCTCCGCCAGCGAACGCCAGCGCATTGGCCGCAACCCGCCTCACATCCTTGTCACCACGCCCGAATCCTTCTACCTCATGCTGACTTCCGTCGGCGGCCGCCAAGTCTTGAGCACCGTCGAGACCGTCATTGTCGACGAGATCCACGCCCTTGTCGGCAACCGCCGCGGCGCCCACCTGGCCCTCTCGATCGAGCGCCTGCGCGCACTGGTCGGCAAGCCGCTACAGCGCATCGGCCTCTCCGCCACCCAGAAACCGATCGAGCAGGTCGCCCGCTTCCTCGTCGGCACCCACCACCTCGACGCCAACGACCGACCCGACTGCACCATCATCGACGAGGGCCACCTGCGCGAGCTCGACCTGGATCTAGAGTTCCCCGACGCCCCGCTCGAGGCCGTCATGAGCAACGAGGTCTGGGAGGAAGTCTACCGCCGTCTGGTCGACCTGATCGAGAGCCACCGCACCACCCTGATTTTCACCAACACCCGCCGCCTGGCCGAGCGCATCAGTTTCCACCTCGCCGCCAAGCTCGGCGACGATGCCGTCACCTCCCACCACGGCAGCCTCTCCCTGCGCAACCGCCACCGCACCGAGCGCGGCCTCAAGGAGGGCCGTCTGCGCGCCGTCGTCGCCACCGCCTCGCTCGAGCTCGGCATCGATATCGGCCACATCGACCTCGTCTGCCAACTCGGCTCGCCCCGCTCCGTCTCCACCTTCCTGCAGCGCATCGGCCGCTCCGGTCACTACCACGGCGGCGTCCCCAAGGGCCGCCTGTTCCCACTCACCCGCGACGAGCTGGCCGAGTGCGCCGCGCTCGTCCACTGCACCCGCCGCGGCGAGTTGGACGAGCTGCTCTTCCAGCGTCAGCCGCTCGACGTGCTCTGCCAACAGGTCGTCGCCGCCGTCGCTTGCGAGGACTGGTCGCTCGATTCCCTCTACCAGCTCATGCGCGGTGCCTGGCTCTACCGCGAGCTCGACCTGGCCACCTTCACCGAAGTCGTCTATATGCTCGCCGATGGCTTCGATACCCGCCGCGGCCGCCGCGGTGCCCACCTCCACTACGACGGCGTCAACCGCATCCTCCGCGCCCGCAAAGGCGCCCGCATGGCGGCCATCACCAACGGCGGCGCCATCCCCGACAATGCCGATTACAGCGTGCTGCTCCAGCCAGAGGGCACTTTCATTGGCACCATCAACGAGGACTTCGCCGTCGAGAGCACCCCAGGCGACATCTTCCAGCTGGGCAACCACAGCTGGCGCATTACCAAGGTCGAACTGGGCCGCGTACTCGTCGCCGATGCCGAGGGTCAGCCGCCCACTATCCCGTTCTGGCTGGGCGAGGCGCCCGCCCGCTCCGAGGCCCTCTCGGCCGCTCTGGCACGCATGCGCGACGAGGTCGACGAAGTGCTCGAGCGCGGCGACTCGGCTTCCGCTTACCTGGCCCGCGAGTACCGCCTTGCCCCGGCCGGCGCCGAGCTGCTCGGCACCTATCTCGAGGCCAGCCAGCGCGCGCTTGGCCACCTGCCCAGCCAGCGCACGCTAGTGATCGAGCGCTTTTTCGACGAGACCGGCGGCATGCAGATGGTCATCCACTCGCCCTTCGGCGCCCGCCTCAACCGCGCCTGGGGTCTATCCCTGCGCAAGCGCTTCTGCCGCTCCTTCAACTTCGAGCTCCAGGCCGCCGCCAACGACGACGCCATCGTGCTCTCGCTCGGACCCAAGCACTCCTTCCCCCTCGAAGACGTCTATGCCTTCCTCAACGCCAAGACCGTGCGCGACGTGCTCGTCCAGGCCCTGCTCGACGCCCCCATGTTCCAGACCCGCTGGCGCTGGAACGCCACCCGCGCGCTCGCCATGCTGCGCAGTCGCGGCGGCAAGCGCGTGCCGCCCGCGTTCCAGCGCATGGATGCCGACGATCTCTTGGCAGTGATTTTCCCCGACCAACAAGCCTGCCTCGAGAACATCGCCGGTGACCGCGAGGTTCCCGACCACCTGCTCGTCCATCAGACCATCGACGACTGCCTGCACGAGTTCATGGACCTGGAAGGCCTGATCCGCCTTTTGCAAGCCATCCAGGCAGGCCGCGTGCGCACGCTCGCCGTCGATCTGCCCGAGCCCTCGCCCCTGGCCCACGAGATCCTCTCCGCCAAGCCTTACGCCTTCCTCGACGACGCGCCGCTCGAGGAGCGCCGCACGCAGGCCGTGACCCTGCGCCGCGGCCTCGACCCCGCCCACTACCAGGGTGCCGGCTATTTGGATGTGGATGTCATCGATCTTGTGCGCGCTCAAGCTCGGCCGGATGGCGGCACTGCGGATGAAGTGCATGAGGCGCTGCAGCTGTTGGGCGCCATGACCGAGGCGGATGAGGAGTGCGGCCAGCCCGAATGGCAAGCCGCCTTCGCTGCCCTGGTCGCCAGCGGCCGCGCCGGCGTGCTGCGGCATCGCGGGCACCTGGGCGAGCGCAGCCTGTATATCGCGGCCGAGAACTTGCCCTGTTGGAAGGCGGCCCTGGTCCGTGTCCTCGATCTGCCCAAGCTGACGCCACCCGCCCGAGAACGCCAGGTCGACTGGTCGCCCGAGGCGGCTCGCCTGGCGCTGCTGCGGCGGCGGCTCGAGATCTGTGGACCGACGAATATTCGGGTCATGGCCGACCTCTTCGGCTTTGACCCCGCCGACGTCGAGCTCGTCTGCTACGGCCTCGAGACCGAAGGCGTGCTCATGCGCGGCCAGTTCGATCCTCGTCTGGACGAGAGTGGCAAGGCCCTGCAGTTCTGCGATCGCCGCCTGCTGGCGCGCATCCACCAGCTCACCATCGGCCGCCTGCGCGCCCGCATCAAACCTGTGCCGCCCGCAGCCTTCATCCGTTTCCTGCTGGCTTGGCAGCACGTCGCGCCCAAGGCGCGGGTCCGCGGCGTCGACGGTCTGCATGCGGTCATCGAACAGCTCGAGGGCTTCGAAGCCGCCGCCGGCGCCTGGGAAAGCGAGCTGCTGCGCGTTCGCTGCCAAGGCTATATGAACCACTGGTTGGACGAACTGTGCATGAGCGGCGAGGTCGGTTGGGGCCGGTTGAACCCGCCGCGCGGCAAACGCAGCGGTGGTTCTGGACCGATCCGGACCACCCCCGTCTGCCTCTTTTTGCGAGAGAACGCCGACGTCTGGTGCTCTCGAGAGGACGAGGCGGTCCCGCTCAAGGGCTATGCCGCCCAGGTCTTCGAAATCCTCAACAGTCGTGGCGCCCTGTTCTTTTTCCAGATCGCCGAACAGGCCCGCTTGCTGCCGACCCAGGTCGAAATGGGCTTGGCCGAGCTGGTCGCACTCGGGCTGGTCCATGCCGACAGCTTCGCCGGGCTGCGCGCCTTGCTCGTGCCCGCGGCCCGCAAACCAAAACTGACCACGCCTTCGCGTCGACGGTTCGCCACCGCGCCCGATGTCCGTGCCGCCGGCCGATGGTCGGTCCTTACCGTCGAGCGACCCGACGAGGGCGAGCAGGAGGCCTGGACCGAGGATGTATTGGAAATCCGGGCCCGGGTCTTGCTGCGGCGCTGGGGCGTCGTCTTCCGCAAATTGCTCGAGCGCGAGCCCAGTGCGCCGCGCTGGCGCGACTTATTGGCTATCTATCGCCGCCTAGAGGCGAGGGGCGAGGTCCGCGGCGGTCGCTTTGTCGATGGTTTTTCCGGCGAGCAGTTCGCGCTTCCTGAAGCGATCGCCCCACTGCGCGCAGCCCGCGATGAGGCTGGGGATGGGCAAATCTATCTGCTCAATGGCTTCGACCCCCTGAACCTGGCCGGAATCCTGACCCCAGGTGAGACCGTGTCGCGCCAATTCGAGTCGCGCCTGCTGTGCCAGGATGGTCACTTCCTGGCGGCCCTGGAGAATGAGCGCCTGCTGCGTCTCACACCCGCTGCCGATGCGCTTGGCGATGATCCTCACCTGGAGCGATTGCTGCGTCAGTCGAACCGGTTAGAAGCAACAGCCCTGGCCAATGCCCATGGCTCGGAGGGCCGAGCCGGCGCTTGAGAGGTCGCCGTTTCGCAGCCTTTCCCATGCGCTAAGTATTTGCGTCCAAAGTGGTTTTACAGCGCTTTGAGAGCTCGTCGCCAAGTTCCCCTCGCTCTTCTGCGCGCCGTCGCTTTTTTATTGGTCGTTGACCGAATCTATGGAATACTGGATCCAGGAAATGTTTTTTTTGTGTCGAGGGAGGGTCATCCGCACCGATGGTCTTTAAGAAGAAGCCGCATCCCAAGATCATTGACCAGCAGCAATTGCGCGTGACCTTCGCTCGCCTGGCCCATACAGGAGCCTCCATCAAGGTTCGCTTGGGCAGCGAAGTGCTGCGTTCGCGGGTCTTGGCCGAGGAGCAGAGCACGATCTTTTCTGCCTTCAAACTCGAGGATGTGGAGCGCTTCCATATTAAAACCAATATTTCGCTGCCGGTCGTGTTCTACCATGAAGGCAAGGAATACTATGGCGGTATGAAGGTTGTCGGCGTCGGCCGGTTCGATCGCCAGGAGGCGATTCGCCTGCAGATACCGGAAGCCTTGCACATCCGCGACGATTTTGGTTTGACTACTTACCACACCAACCCCCGAATTGAGGCTACCTTCACCAACATGTTCAAGCAGTTCTGTTCGGGCTGGACAGTCAATATCGGGGTAGAGGGCGTGGACCTGATTAACAAGGAGTCAACGCCCATCAAAGAGCTGCTGGCCGTGGACCGCGATTGTGATGTCGCCTTCAACCTCGACGATTTGAAGATTTACTGCAAAGCCACAGTCCTCTACATCATGGAGGTCGGCGACCATGTGGTGGGTCTCAAATTCGAGGGTATGGACGCGCGCACCAAAGGCGCGATCGAGCAGTGGATCGCCGAAAAGAAGATCGAGAAAATCAACCGCGACAACGCGTGGTTGCGCAATCTCATGGCAGGCAAGGGCAAACAGCCAGAGGAACAAGTCGAACGCGGGCCGGTTCTACGCGACGACTACAAGACCGTTCTCCACCCAGGCAGCCCTAAAGTGCTATTGCTATCTCGCGACCCCAATATGATCGGCCGGGTCGAGAAAGCCATCAAACGCAAGTACGGCGTGCTGATCAGCAAGGGCCGCTACCGCAACGTCAAGATCCTTCTCGAGGAGTATCACCCCGATCTAGTGCTCGTCGCCGAGACGCTCGACACCATTTCGGGCTTCGATCTGGTCAGCACGATCACCGAACAACACCCGGACGCGCCGCCCATGATTCTGCTCGGCGCCACTGAAAGTCTCGAGCTCCGCTCCAACGCGATCGCGCGCGGTGCCATGGATTACTGGTGCGTCGAGCCATTCCGCCCGCTTTCGTTTTTCAAGGCCATCGACGAAGCGATCTCACTCGTCACCCCGATGCTCGACGACCCACCCCAGGCGAGCCGTGAGCTTGAGCCGGATCAAGAGGCCGAGTGAACTCAAGCGCATGACGGTGCTTGGGTGCGCGCACCAAAGAGGGCGATTGCCGCGCACTTGAGCCGGTCATAGTCCCAGAGCAGCAGGAAGAGATTGGCCAGCAGCATGGCCCCAGTAATCAGCGGTGTGCCCCTGAAATTCATGGAGACTGTGATTAAAAAGATGTTGAGGATGATCGGAAAGTAGCAAATCGCCCCCATCAGGGCCGTGCGCGGAAACAGGAGCAACGCGGCGCAGCACAGTTGCGCAAAGCCCAGGAAGTTCCAGTAGAAGCCCGTGCGGAACAGCGCCTCGAAGAAAAACCCTACCGGGTTGTCGAGTGGCAAACTGGTAAAGCGGTTACCCGCCAACTTGGTCCAACCCGAGGGCGTGAAACCCAGAGCCAGTAAGATACGCGTGAACCACGCGAAGTGTCCAATCCAGCGCTGGCCTCTGGTCCAGCGGTGAAAAAGTTCGAACTGTGCGATCCAGGCCATCGGCATCCCTCCTTGCGTACCGTCGGTGAAACGCGCCGACGGCAAAGAGGTTTATTGGCCGCCCAGAAATCGAGCATCAGGGCAAGGTCGACTCCAGGGCTTCCTTCATGTCGAGCGCCGTGAGGAAGCGGTCTTCCGGATCCCGCGCCATGGCGCGCAGACAGATCTCGTCTAGCTCCGCTGGCACCTCGGGGTTGATCGCGCTCGGCCGCTGGGGCGACTCGTTGAGCTTCTGCCACAAGACGCGAATGGGCGTGCCCACGAACGGTGGCTTACCTGTCAGCATCTCGTAGAGGATCGAGCCCAGCGCGTAGATATCGCTGCGGTGGTTGACCTCGCCGAAACTGGGGTCCACCTGCTCGGGCGCCATGTATTCGGGCGTGCCCAGCAGATCGCCCGTGCGCGTGATCTGCTCTTCCTCGCTTTCGAGTTTGGCAAGGCCAAAATCCATCAGATGTGGCTCGCCCACTCGGTCGAGCATGATGTTGGAGGGCTTGAGATCGCGATGGATGATGCCCTTGGCGTGGGCCGCGTCCAGGGCGGAGGCCATTTTCGCCGTGACCTCGACACTCGCCTGGACAGCCAGGGCACCGGCCTTGATTCGCTGCGAAAGGTTTTCACCCTCGATGAAGTCCATTGTGAAGTAGTATTGAGGCGTTTCGCCTATATCGTAAACCGTCACGATATTAGGGTGGCGAATTTTGGCGATCGCGCGTGCCTCGCGCGTGAAGCGCTCGATCTGAGCCTTGGTCAGCTCGTTACCTGGCAGGATCACCTTGAGCGCCACGACTCGGTCCAAGCCAGCGTCGTAGGCCTTGTAGACCGCGCCCATGCCCCCCTGGCCGATCTTTTCACGCAGCGTATAGTCGCCAAAATCATCGCCTTGGTTGAGCGAGTAGGTGATCTTCGTCTTGGCGTAGCGGGTAACTTCCTGTTTCTGCGAGATCTGGGCTTGGATCCGCGCCAGCGCCACAGGAAAATCGATGGGCTTCATGATGTAGTCGTTGGCACCCTGGTTGAGCGCCTGCACGACATCCTCACTTTCGCCTTTGGAGGTCACCATGATGATCGGCAGCGCCATTTTCGAGAGCGTGCGGCGGACCTCCGCCAATACCTCGAGCCCACTGATGCCTGGCATCATGATATCCAACAGGACTAGGTCCAGCTTGCCCTCGTTGATCAGGGTCAGGGCATCCGTACCATTCTCGACACAGGTGATCTGGTACCCGCGGCGCTCCAGGCGGCGCGAGAGCACCTCGAGATTGTAAGCGTTGTCGTCGACGATCAAGATATGAGGCGTGGTCTGTTGCGTCAAGAAATCCTCGGTTGCCGCGATTATTTCGCCGGCACATTTCGCCGTTTGCCCCAGGTGTCGGACGGGCGACGACCAGGCAAGAAACGGCGCCACTGCTTGGAGACACGGCTTCAGTATAGCAGGAAACCCATGCTGCCCGTGTGCCATTTCTCCGACACAGGCGAAGGTCCGGCCCTCTGCGATTCAACTTCTCCAACGGTTGTGCCGTCATGTGTTCTGTACCTTCTTGTGGGTGGTTGCACCTTCGTCTCTCTTGCGTCTGGGCAGCCGAGCTTGTAGGATGGATTTACTGCCCCCGCGAGCGCAGGCAATCCTGCGAAACGCCCCCCGGAGTGCCGTGTGAAGCGCGTCCTTGTCGTCGACGACGATCCTCTGATTTGCAAAATTGTCGGTGCCGGCCTGGAGGCGGCCCACTATATCGTCAAGGCTGTCCCCAATGGCAAGGCGGCTTTTGACCTGGTGCGGATCTTCCCCTTCGACCTGATCATTTTGGATATTGTCATGCCCGAAATGGACGGCTTCCAATTGTTGCGGGCCCTGCGTTCGCAACCGGAGACGGCCCTGGTTCCCGTTATTTTTTTGACCAGTCAGAATCAGGAACGCGACCGGGTCATGGGCTTCAAATTGGGGGCTGACGATTATTTGCCCAAACCCTTCCATATCGACGAACTGGTCCTGCGTGTGGCCACCGTACTCAAGCGATCGCCCCAACGGCGTGAGAAACCAGGACTGTCCGCTTCGCTGCAAGGTGCATTGAGCGAAATTGGCCTGGGTCCGCTGCTGACCTTGATCGAGATGGAGGGCAAGAGCGGCCTGCTCCGCTTGGCTCGCGAGGAAAGCAAGTGCATCCTCTACATCAAAGATGGCAATGTCATCCGCACCCGCCGCAACAGCGGTGGCCTGCGTGACGAAGAGGTGGTCTACGACTGCTTGGGCTGGACGGATGGCAGTTTCCATTTCAAGGCGGAGCGAGTCACAGGCGCGGTCGAAATCGAGAAGAACACCATTCAACTGCTCATGGAGTTCTCCCGCCGCATGGACGAGAAGCTGGACTGAGGCCGAAGCAACCCACAGCGCTTTTGAATAGCAAGCGCATCTCCAAGAATGTCTGGGCGGGGCTTAGGGCCGCTGCGGTCCAAGGGCAAAGCTTTTCATAGGTCAAAGCCCCGTAGGGCATCGGCCAGTTTGGGCAGGCGAGCCAACCGAGCCTGGGCTTCGGCGGCGCTGCAGCCGCTGCGGCAAACGAGGATGGCGGCCGGCACGACACGCTCGCGCGCAACTGCCAAGCGAACCCGATCCTCAGGTGTGGCCAGGGCCGCACCCGGCACCACCTCGCAGAGCGCGCGCTCAGCCTGCTCGAGGTCAACGCCGCCCAATTCGGCAACCGTGCGCGCCGCCCGCTCCCACAGCTTGAGATTGCTGATCCGCAGATCGATCATGCGGTTGCCGAAGACTTTACCACAGCCCAAAAAGACGGCCGTGGAGAACAGGTTCAACCACCATTTGCCCATCAGGTCGGCAAGGACGGGTCGCTGCGCTGAGGGAAGCTCAGCCAAGGCTCGCCTGCAGGCCGAGGGCAGTTCAAGGGCGCGTGCCCTAGATCGCAGGGCTGGCGGGATCAGCGCGAGTCCGTCTTCGTCGAGCGCCAGCAACAGCTCGTCCGCTTCTACCCGTTCCAGACGGGCCGGGCTCATGGCTTCGAGCGGCAATCCGGGCAGAAGCGCGGCCATCTCCGCGGGCACGATACAGCGCACCAGGTCCGGCGGCACGCCAAAGGTCGGCGGTAACTCGGTGGCGTCGAGCAGCGCGAGCAGACCCGTCTGGACGCCAGCCACGTAAGTAGCGCCGGTGCCTGCCAAGAGCGCCGACTGGCAGGCATTGACCTGTTCCGCCAGGCGAGGCAGCGCTTCGAACAAACTGCCATGCAAGCGCGCCGCGGTCTGGAACCAGGTGCTTGCGTCCGTTTCGTCGTTGAGCAGGTAGTCAATCACGGCGCGGGTTGCGCTGCCGCCTTTGAGACGGGTCGAACCGCTAATGGCCTCGGGACCGACAATGGGGTTGAGCAGGACAGCGCCGGGCGTTTCGGCCAGGCGCTCCAGCAGCTCCGCAAACCCGCCGGGCAAGCCCGGCAGGGGGCGGCGGTTCGCCGCGCTTGCTGGATTGAAACCGAGGAGGGCGACGGTCGCGTTGTCCCGAGCGAGCAGCGCAAGGGCCTGGCCGGCGACGTACGCGGCGGACAATCCGCAGCTTACGCCCAAATAAACCATCGGACCCGCAGCGTCGACCTGGGCCAGGTCGGATTGACCCAGCTCTGCCGAGTCCTCGGCGCCTTCGCGGGCGCGAAAGAAAGCGCCCACGCCACCCGCGAGAAGCCCGACCACCTGGCCTGGGTAGCGGGCCTGTGTCTGTAGGGCCAGGCGTCCGCTTGTGCCGGCGCCACCGATCACCAGGCGACCACCGGCCGCGAGACAGGCTTGGACCGCCACGCGCAAGGCGCTCAAGCGCACCAGGAAGTCCGGCTCCAGCAGGCCAGGCCCCCATGCGGGTGAGCCAAACAACTGACCCTCCGCGGCCCACAAACGCTGGAGCGCGGTGAGCGTGTCGACCTGATCAATCGTACGGGTCAGGGGGTTGTCTGCCTCTGTGATGCGCACTCGATACCTCGCTGCCAACCCTTGGGGCGTCGGTTGGAGCAGATTTTCGCCCTGCCTTGCCGGTCCGTCAACAGGGTTTTGGGCTTGAGTGTGGTATCCCTGGGGTTTCGCCGACGCACCATTGCGGTTAAAATGACCCTGACGCATAGCTTCGGTACTGGAGTTGACAATGTTTTTGACCCGTCGCATCCTGATTTCCGCCCTCCCCCTATTGTTGGCTCCTAACCTCTGGGCTTGGCAGGAAAAAGCGCCGCTCATCGACTACGACCAGCGCTTCCAGCCCGTGTTCGGCAGAGATGGCATGGTTTCGAGCCAGGAGGCGCAAGCCAGCGCGATCGGCGTCGAGGTTCTGCGCCAGGGCGGCAATGCGGTTGACGCCGCGGTTGCCGTCGGCTTCGCCCTGGCGGTGACCTTGCCCAAGGCCGGCAACCTGGGTGGCGGCGGTTTCATGTTGGTGCACTTGGCCGAGTCGGGCAAGACCGTCGCCATCGACTTTCGCGAGACTGCGCCAGCCAAGGCTTCGCGCGACATGTACCTCGACGCCGCGGGCAACGTCGACACGGCCAAGGCGCGCTTCAGTTTTCAGTCGGTGGCCGTGCCCGCTACCCCTGCCGGCCTGACCTACGCCCTCGAGAAATATGGGACCATGCCGTTGACCAAACTTATCGCGCCCGCCATCGCCCTTGCCCGCAAGGGCTTCACCGTCGATTACGGGCTCAATTACGATTTTACCGTCAGTCGCGAGCAACTGTCCGCGCACCCCGCGGCACGGGCGATCTTCTGCCCGGACGGCAAGGCGCCGGCCGTGGGCACGACCTTGATCCAAAAGGACCTCGCTTGGTCGCTGGAGCAGATCGCGGCCCATGGCCGCGACGGCTTCTACAAAGGGCCTCTAGCCAAACGATTGGTCGCGGCCATTCAGGCCGGTGGCGGCGGCGTCTCGCTCGAGGATCTGGCCGGTTACCAGGTAGTTGAGCGCGAGCCCGTACGGGGCACCTACCGCGGCTATGAGATCGTCAGTATGCCGCCGCCCTCCTCCGGCGGCGTGCACGTGATCCAGATGCTCAACATTCTCGAGGGCTACCCGCTGCGGGACTACGGCGCTAACAGCGCGCTGACCCTGCACCTGATGACCGAGGCGATGCGCCTGGCGTATGCGGACCGCAGCAAGTACCTGGGCGACCCTGCATTTTTCAAGGTACCCGTGGCCGGTTTGCTCTCCAAAGACTACGCCAATCAGCTGCGCGCTAGCATCGACCCGCACAAGGCCAGACCCTCAAGCGAGGTTGTGCCGGGTGCTGTGCCGGGCTACGAGAGCCCCGACACCACCCATTTCTCCGTTGCCGACGGCAAGGGCAACATGGTGGCCCTAACCTACACCCTGAATTTCAGTTTCGGCTCGGGGCTGGTCGCGGAAGGCACCGGCATCCTACTCAACAACGAAATGGACGATTTCTCGGCCAAAGCCGGCGTGCCCAATGCTTACGGCTTGCTCGGCGACGAGGCCAACGCCATCGAGCCCGGCAAGCGACCGCTGTCCTCAATGACGCCGACCCTCGTATTCAAGGACGGCAAGCCCTTCCTGATCACCGGCTCGCCGGGGGGCAGCCGCATCATCACCGCCGTGCTGCAGATCATCCTCAACGTCGTCGACCACCAACTGAACATCGCCAGCGCCACCACCATGCCGCGCATGCACCATCAATGGTACCCCGACATTGTCTTCCTCGAGCAGGGGGTGGGAATGGACACCTGGCGCTTGCTCCAGAGTTGGGGCCATGACCTCAAACCCAGCCCCTCAATGGGCAGCACCCAGTCCATTATGTTCGCGGACGGGCTGTTGCAGGGTGCCGCCGACCCGCGCCGGCCGGGAGCCCAGGCCAAAGGTTTTTAGGTGCAGCACGGGCACATAGCGGGTTCGTTTCCCCATCACGTGTGCTATGCTAGGTCGTCGTTA
Organism: uncultured Holophagae bacterium; assembly: GCA_964423555.1. Lineage (GTDB taxonomy): Bacteria > Acidobacteriota > Holophagae > Acanthopleuribacterales > Acanthopleuribacteraceae > CAYRFM01. Next base: position 37,059 of record CAYRFM010000070.1, read on the forward strand.
TTGATTAATCGATTATTTAGGGGCAACGACAGAATCCCGTAAGGTGACTAGTTTCGGCGTTCCACGGAACTGGCTACCCAATGTTCCAGCCTAAGGAGAATGTAAATGTCGAAGATCATGAGGACCCTCGGTTTAACCCTGGCCTTGTGCCATGTCGCGAGTCTGTGGGCGCAACACAAAGATATCGCTAACTACAATGCCTTTTTGGAAGAAGCGCAACCCGTTCATCAGCGCCCGGTAATCCCTCCAGGACTCGAATCACTCGTCGTCAATCAGGACCAGATCCAGATGGAGACCCGACTCGGAGTGCCGACGATCCTCTGGACTAGCGCCAACCTCCCGCTTAATCGCGCCGCCTCTCGCACGGCCGAAGACGTCGCACGCGACGCGCTCTCGCTGTATGCGCCGATTTACCGGCTCCACCGTGAGCAGCTGCAATCCGCAGACGTCAAGTTCATCCACGACATCGGCCGCGGGCCGATCATCGTCAAATTCAAGCAAGTCATTGATGGCTACGAAGTTTATGGCACCGCCATGAACGTGGCCATGGACCGCCAATTGCGCGTGCATGGCTTGACCGGTTACCTCTTCCCCCATGCTACCGACAGCGCCGTTTCGACGTTTGCGCTCGACTACCAGGACGCCATGGCTTTCGCCTATAACGACATGGAAGGACTGCCTCTCGACCTGGCCACGATCGTGCCGCTTGATTGGCAGGGCGAGTACCAAAACTTCAAGTTGAGCGGCAGTCAGCTCAGCCAACGGGACTTGGTCACGCCCGCGCGCGTTCGCCGCATGATTTACGGCATGGCCGATCGTTTCATCCCCGCTTATTATGTCGAGCTTAACATTGGCGATAAAAACGTCAGTGACTCCGACGCCCTAGCCTACATGATCTCGGCCGAAGATGGCCGGGTCCTGATGCGCCGCAACCTGACCATTTACGACAGCTACACCTACCGCGTCTGGGCCAACGACGCCGCTGGCCTGTGGCTGCCCTGGGACGGCCCCCAAGGCAACGCCGGGTCCCCGCATCCGACCGGCACGCCCAATGGCTTCCAGCAGCCCTTCCAAACGCCGCAATTGCGCACCTTGGAAGCGGCCTTTGGCACCGACCCTTGGCTTCCGCCCGCCTCCACGCAAACGGTTGGCAATAACGTAGATGCCTACATCGACCGCTTTGGCGGCGACGGCTACCAACCCGGTTCGGGCGACTTCCGCGCCGGCACTACTAGCGGCAGCACCTTCGACCACACCTTCGACCACAACACCAATCCCCAAAGCTCCAATGCTTCCCAGCAAGCAGCGGTAGTTCAATTGTTCTACATTAACAACTACCTTCACGACCGCTACTACGTCTCCGGCTTCAACGAAGCCGCTGGCAACGCGCAACAAGACAACCTCGGACGCGGCGGTGTAGGCGGCGACCCCATCCATGCAGAGGGTCAGGACGGCAGCGGAACCAACAACGCCAACATGAGTACACCGGCAGATGGCGCTTCGCCACGGATGCAGATGTACATCTTCACCGGTTCTAATCCTGACCGTGACGGCACCATCGACAACGGCATTTCCGGTCACGAGTGGGGCCACTATATTCACCACCGCCTGGTCAATGCCGGTACCCAACAGTCTGGCGCCATGTCCGAGGGCTGGGGTGACATTATCGCCTTGATGCTCTCTGTTGAAGACGGCGACAACTACGAAGGCGCTTATGCGACCGGCGCCTATGCCACCTATCAAGGCTTCGGTGTGTCTGCCTATGTGGATAACTTCTACTTCGGTATCCGCCGTTTCCCCTACTCGACCGACTTCTCCAAGAACGGTCTGACCTTCAAACACATCAGTGTCGGGCCCCTGCCTTCGACCCCTATCTCCCCCTTGTCCGCCGTACTTTCGCCGACCCTGTCCGAGGTTCACAATGCCGGTGAGGTTTGGTGCACGATGTGGTGGGAGTGCTACCACGATTTGATTGAGAGCGAAGTCACCAAGAGAGGTACCAGTTTCGATGACGTCAAGCGCCAGATGCAAGACTACCTGGTCTCTTCGATGATGCTTTCACCCGCTGGAACCACCTACACAGAAGCCCGTGACGCCCTCTTGCTCGCTGCCTCCACTGTGGATCCCAATCATTTCACCGTCTTCGCCAACGCCTTCGCTACCCGTGGTTGCGGACAGACCGCAGTCTCTCCGGATCGTGCCAGCACGAACCTGTCGGGTGTTGTCGAGAGTTTTGTGCCTGTCTACGGTCACCGCCTGGGCTACGACAGTGTCGAAATGGACGACAGCGTGCTTAATTGCGACAACGATGGCGTTCTCGATGTCGGCGAGACGGGGCTGCTCCACATTCGTTTGGCCAACACCGGCTTCCTGGCTCTGAGTGGCACGACCGCCACGGTGACCTCAAGTGATGATGTGACCATCGCCAATGGTGGCGCCATGTCCTTCCCTGGCGCTCAGCCTGGCGAAGTATTCGTAGCCACGATCGAAGTGACCCTGAACAGCGCGCCCGGCGATGGGATCGTCGACTTTGACATCGTCTATGACGATAGCAATAGCGAAGTCTCGCCGCAGATGGCCTCTGGCAGTGTCGAAGTCAACTTCGACATCATTCACAACAATGCTGCGACCGACAATGTCGAGCATGGCATCAACGTCTGGGACACGCAAGTAGACGACGGGCCGACCGCCTGGTCGATTGTCGAGGATACCGGCTTCCCCAGCCCGACGCACGCCTGGTTCATGCCTGACGAGATCGTCGGTTCAGACAGCTCGCTGGTGACCCCTCCCTTCCTGGTCAACAACGGGACCTTCTCATTCACCTTCAAGATGAAGCACAGCTTCGAAACCAGTTCCGGTCCTACCGCGTACTGGGACGGTGGCGTGCTCGAGCTCTCCAACAACGGCGGTAGCAGTTGGGTGGACATCGGCGGCTCCGCTTCGCCCACCTACAACGGCACGATCGCCTCGAATGCCAATAGCCCGATCGCGAACCGTCAAGCCTATGTCGGCACGAACCCGGGTTATCCCAGCTTCACGACCGTCACGGTCAACCTCGGGTCGACTTATGCTGGGCAAACCGTACAGGTCCGCTGGCGCGCGGCCTCCGACGACAACACCGGTGCCCTCGGCTGGTGGCTCGACGACCTGGGTTTCACGACCCTGGCCACGCCGATGTTTGACACCCTGACCGCTGAACCCGATATTTGTCTCAGCTGCTTCGCCACGATCGGCGAAGCGATCCAAGCGATCTTGGACAGCGCCGGGGCTGGTGATTGGGCTAACGGCACGAGCGTCCTAGACTACGTTGCAGATCTTGAGAATATCTGCGAGTAAGCGCTTTTAAAAGGGGGGAAGACGCTGTCTTCCCTCCTTCCCTAGCCACCGAAGCGACGGGCTCAGACCCTCTTGTTCGGTGATCGAGAGACAGCATGACGGTCCTGACCTCGGACTGCCTGAACCAATTCCTGATTGCCTGACTAAAAAAAATGCTTTATGCTCTTTCACTGATCCGCGATCTTGGATAAGCCACGAGGAGTAGAGAAAATGGAACACGAAATGTCGGTCGACGACCTCAGTTGTGAATGGGAAGAGGATGGCGTCACGACCGTCGAGCAGTTGGACAAGCACATCCTGACCCGAGGTGCCTGGGCCACGATCATGTTCAAATACCGCGAGCGCAAGGGCGATGGTTGGTCAGAGGCTAAAGTTCGCGTTCAGCGTTACCGCAAGCAAAAAGGTCGATACAGCAGCCAGAGCAAGTTCAATATCAGCTCCGGCAAGCAGGCTCGCCAGATTGTCGACGTGCTCTCGCAATGGTTTCCCGAGGGCGAAGAATAGCACCGCTTCAAATCACCAGCCGCGCCAACGAGACCTACAAGGCCGTGCGCGGCCTCCAGGTCGGCTTTGGCGCCGAGGCGATTCTCGTCGAGGGTGACACGCTGATCGACGAAGCGTTGCGCCATGGTCTGTCGGTCCTTTCGCTCTGGTCGGCTGGTCCGACACGGCGCAAGCTGCCCTGTCCCAGCTACGAGCTAAGCGCCGAGATGTACAGCACCCTGTCGCCGACGCGTGCCGGTCAGTCGCCCTTGGCGGTTTTCGCTGCGCCAAGCTTGCGGGATACGGACGAAGACACCTTGAAAGAAGGGCGATTCCTGTTGTTGGACCGCATCCAGGACCCAGGTAACGGCGGCGCCTTGGTGCGTGCCGCGGCGGCCTTTGGCTTCTCCGGCGTGATTTGGCGACGGCCCTGTGTCTACCCCTACCACCACGCCGCGATCCGCGCCTCGGCGGGCTGTGTCTTTCACCTGCCCCAATGGCTGGCCGGCGAGCCTTTCGCGCCCGCGCTGCCGCTGATCGGTGCGGCCGGCGAGGCGAGCGCCGTTTCGCTGGCATCCTTTGAGTGGCCGCGTTCCTTCATCTTGGCCATGGGCCATGAAGGTCAGGGCTTGGATCCAGCGCTGCGCGCGCATTTGGCGCAGTTGGTGCGGATCCCCATGGCGGCAGGGGTAGAGAGCCTGAATGTCGCCGGAGCCGCCCATGTGTTGATGTACGACGCCATGCAGCGATCGCAGGCCTAAAATTAAAAAGCGCGACTTCCTCCGGAACTGAAGCCGCGCCTTTTCTTCCAAGCAGAATCGGTCAGGTCAATACTTTCATCTCGATGCCCGGCTTGAACTTGACCGTATGCGTCTCGGGAATCTCGATCGTTTTTTTGCGCTGAATATCGCGGCCCACGCTTTTCTTGCGAAGCTTCTTTTGGAAAACGCCGAAGCCCCGAATCTCGATGCGGTCGCCCCGCACAAGAGAGTCCTTCATTTCGTTGAGGATGGTGTCGACCGCATGGAGTGCGGTAACTCTTGGAATTTCTACCCGTTCCGAAATTTGCTCGGCGATATCGATCTTGATCATCAGGAAAACCTCCCTCCCTCTTCATGGCATGGCTGCCAGCATCCAGGGGCTGCGTGGCGACAAAACCGTCGGAGACGGTTGTTGGTGTTTGTTTTTTCACGAATAGCGAAAGTTTGCGTCGTCAGAGAGCCCAGGGAAGGGATGCCATACACGGCGTTTTGTTTGGCGCCTAGGCTAACTAGCTGACATTTATAGGATTATAAGAGGCATTGCGGTGCCTGATCAACCAAAAGAAAATGTGCCGAGGTCGTCGAAGGGCCCGAGGTTATGCGCGTTTTACAGGCTTTTGCCGGAAGCCAAAATAGGCACCGCGATATCTTGTGGCAATGTTTGACGATCACCCATATCTGGGGTTAGCCACTTTTTAAAAAAATCTTCAACAAAACGCCGTTCAGCGGCTGGTGGCGTAATCGAAAACGCGTTTGGAGAGCTTACGCCCTGTTTCCAGTACTTTGGCGCGAGCTTCCTCGGTTTGGATTCCGTCGCAGTAAATGACCAGGCCGTAGCGCCTGCCGTCTGTCAATTCAACGATGGCCGCATCGTGTTCCACGCTGGAGATGCGGCCCGTCTTGTTGGCCACAACCGCATGGGCCGAGGCGGGGATACCGGCGGCAATCATCTCGCGGTGAGCGCAGCGTCTCATGATGGCGAGCATGGTCGCGTGGGAATCCGGCGTGAAGGCGGGCCCGTCAGCGGCGGCGCGCATCAGGACCAACATATCGGCGGCGGTACAGGTGTTGTTGCGACCAGCCTCGAAGGCGCGCAGATCCTGGACGCCGCGCAGGCATTGGACGTGACAGGCGCCCAGCGCCCGCATCGCCGCCGTGGTGGCGGCGGGGCCGGCCAGTTCGAGCAGCAGGTTGGTGGCCAGGTTGGAAGAATGGATCATCATCGTTTCAATCAAACGGCGCAGGGGTAGCGTTTGACCGATCACGGCATGAAGCTCTGGCTCCTCCTGCAGCGTGACATCGAGGCTGTAGGGCGAACCGTCGACGATACTCTTAAAGGCATTGCGTACCTCTAGGCGTTGATCCAGTTCCAGTTTGCCGATCTCGATCAACTGGAACAGCCGCAACATGATGGCGACCTTGATGGTGCTGGCGGCATGCATCTCGACATCTGCCGCGATCATTACTTCCTCGCCGCTGGCTTGATCGTGAAATGCAATGGCAATGCGTGCCGGCTGATCCTCGATCAGAGCCTGCAAGTCGGCCTGTAAACGAGCGAGCCCAGCGTCGGCCAGCATCAACATCAACACGGCAGTCATCATGAGGCCCTCCTGGTTTCAAGAACCAAAGTAGCAGAATTCAACACCTAATGCCACGACAAGCTGCGACTGTGAGCCATAGAGAGGCCCAGATTGGTTGGTCGGTACCACCAGGATGCTCAAGGTCTGAAAGTGGGGAAAAACCATAATGGACGAAACTTGCGCCAATCGACCTGGGACACGCCGCCCGAGCTCTTATACTGATAGAGAGACGAAGGAAGTCCTATGAGAAACCTGCAAATTCAAGTAGACTTGATCCGGATATATGCCTCAACGGGGAATTTATGAGGAATGTCTGGTGCTTGGCACATTTCCGTGGGGGCCAAGCCGATAATTTGATTGGAGCATGAAATGACCTTACCAAATACGATGCTGGTCTCCTTGCAAAAATCCGGAACACATCTGCTTTCCGGCCTGGCTGAAAAAATTGGTTACCAAGTAGCAGGTACCGTAGTAGGCAAGGAGCCTGTCATTCCAGAATCTGAAGAGCTACGAGTAATGTCCTTCTTCTACTCGGAAGACGAAATGAAGGAGATTGCCGAAGGCAGCGAGGAGAATCGCAAAGCAAAATTGCAGCTGGCCTTCGGCTGGTTGCTGTCGTCCTGGAGCCTACGCACAGGCTCTCCGCTCGCTTCACGCCACACGATGTGCGCCAACCATACACTGCACAACGCAAAGGATCCCATAAAGGTCATGATGCTGCCCTTCGACGCTCTCCCGCACGGGATCTGCTGGGTCAAGCACGAGTTGCCGTTGAGCCGCTGCGATGGCCAATTCATCTCTTCCTGGGCCAGGACCGGGGAACCGCGTGTGATCTTCAACTACCGTGATCCACGTGACATCCTCATCTCTTTTGTCAACTACCTCACCCGGCAGACGGCCCAAAAGACATTTGGCAACTTTGCTGAATACTACGTTTACAATGGGATCCTCGAACAGCTACCGGACATGGAAAGTAGACTCAAGCTGGCGATCCTCGATCCCCATTTCCCAGGTCATCGTGACTTCGAGGAATCGCTGTGGATGTATCAGCACCCCAAGATCTGCAAGGTTTCCTTTGAGGAACTGGTGGGGGCCCGTGGTGGGGGCTGCGACACGCAGCGCGAACAGGCGGTCGCTCGCATTTTGAAACATCTCGACTGCGATTTGGAGCCCAGCGCGGTTGCCGAGGACCTGTTCAACCCCAATACCTTCACCTTTAACCGCGGCCAGATCGGCGTGTGGCGAGAAGTCTTCAGCGACGACCTGCACCGCGCCTTCAACAAGCGTTTTGGCGACATCACCGAGGCTTATGGCTACGAGTTGCATGTGCCCTAAATAGGCTGAATTGATCGGCGCGCCCATCTCTAGGATGGCGCGCGCCGGGAACAGTGCAATCAGGGACGAGGGGGACGCCGCCCGCGGTGCGACGTCCAGAGCCTCTCATTGGAGACGAAAAGTGATTTTTAGGGTCAGGTGGATATCTGCGGGTTTGCCCCGATAACTGCCGGGCGTGAAGCGCCATTGACGCACTGCCTCGATCGCCTTTTCCTCAAAGCCAAAGCGTCCTTTGCCCAAGCTTTGAAGTACCGTCACCGCGCCAACGGTGCCGTCGGCGCACAGAACTGCGTCCAGGATCACGTAGCCCTGAATGCGCACTTGGCGACCGCGCTCGGGATATTCGGGTTGAACCCGTTGGGTGATGACCGGCGTCACGACACCGGGCGTTTGTTCGTTGAGTCGGATCAGGTCCTGTAAGGGTTCCGGTGCGTCTGGGGGCGAAACGACCCACGCATCGTCAAATGGCCGAGCAGGGGTCTCGTCAAGCGACGGCGCTGGTTCGATCACCGGCTCCGGATCGCCCGGGTTCTGATCGGGAAAGGGCACCGCGCGTTGGTTTCTCTGGGTCATCACCTGTTTGTCCGGTCTGACTGGGTCGAGTTTGAGAACATGGTGGACAGGGTCGGCGACAAGCGCCTGAGTGCGGTCGAGCAGCGGCTTGCCTTCGATGCCTGGCACCCAGATGAGGCCGAGGGCGAACCACAAGGCCACGCAAAGGGACATGCGAAAGCGACGGCGTTCCAGGGGACTGGGCTCAGATGCTTTGGCCCAGGCCAATGAAGGATCTTCGGGCAAACCCGTGGCATGCTTAGCCATGGTGATCTCCTATGCTTAGGTAGTGGGTATGGGAGGTTGCCAAACATACATGGCAACGCCCCCAAACCCATCATTATAGGTAGTTATGTAAGGTGCTCTAGAGATTGCGGAACAGGAGATACTATAGGAATAATTCCTGAGCGGATGTCGAGATGGTACAACACCGCCCATACATGGTATATGAAGCGAAAACGTATGAATTAGGTCACAAATGCATTATCGTCTATTTTGTGCGTTACAAATGTCAAATCAAAGAAAAAACTAAGTAAACAGGCATCGAGACTGCAACTTTACTCAATTGGCCCTGAGCCCAGCGCTCCCGCACTTTTCGGGCGGCGCTCTGGCCCGAGCCTAGTACGACTTTGTCAGGTTGGCTAGGCCAACACTTTTACGCCGGCTCCG
>CAYRFM010000071.1:0-21510 GCA_964423555.1 uncultured Holophagae bacterium
TAAACGGGCTTGTGCAGCTGTGACGAACTCTCTCCGCGAACACTATGCGTTCCCCACAACTACGACCGGGCGGGTCCGCCTGGGTGCCTGACCGTACTAGCCGCTTTACCTCACTTTTCCCGGCTCCGCGGACCATACGCGTTCCCCGCGGGCACGCCCTGTGGGACCGCTTGGGAGCCTTATTACCAACCTGACAAAGTCGTACTAGTACGACTTTGTCAGGTTGGCTAGGCCAACACTTTTACGCCGGCTCCGCCCTACATTCGTGTTTCATTCGGAGAAGGCAAGCCGGCGGCTTACCGCACTTTTCCTGGCTTCGCGGACCAGTTGTGTTCCCTGCGACCAGGGTAAGTCGGCGGGTCATCACCAACCTGACAAAGTCGTACTAGGCTCTAGCTGGTCTACTTTGTGACGAGTGCGATCGGATCCAAGTCGATCGCAGCTGCTGACAGGCCACGCATGCGCGTGTGTTCGCGTGTGGCGGAGCCTTCAGGTTTTTTCACGTCATGGTAAAATGTCCTGGTGTTCTCCGACGCTTCAACCCGAATCAGACAGGACGGCATGCCAGCTTGAGCGACAACCCTCATGAAGACCAGACGCGCGAGCCCTTGACCTCTACGGGCGGAGACCCCCCCGGCGCGCTCAAGGTCCCAGGTTACGAGCTGTTGCGCAAGCTGGGCCAGGGCGGCATGGGCGCCGTCTACCTGGCTCGCCAGCACGAGCCCGATCGCCTGGTCGCGCTCAAGCTGCTCAGCGCGGCGCAGGTCACGCCCTTTTTGCGCCAGCGCCTGCGCCAGGAGGTTCAGGCCCTCGCCCGCATGAGCCACAATCACATCGCATCCGTCTACCAGGCCGGCCTGACCCGCGATGGCCGACCCTATTTCACCATCGAATACATCGAGGGCGAGTCCCTGACCCGCTATTGTCAGCGCACCAAGCCCAGTCTGGGCCAGCGCATCAAGCTCTTCCTGCAGATTTGCGAGGGCATGCAGCACGCCCACCAACGGGCCATCCTCCACGGCGATCTCAAACCGGACAATCTCCTCGTCACCCTGCAGGGCGATCGCCCGATCTGCAAGGTCATCGACTTCGGCATCGCCCGCTCGATTCTCGATCCGGAGCCCGCGCAACCGGAGCCCCAGGCCGGCACGCCGGGCTACATGAGTCCCGAACAGCTGCGCGGCGTGCAGGGCGATGTGCGCTCCGACATCTACAGTCTCGGGGTGGTGCTCTGCGAGCTGCTGACCGGGCTGCGGCCTTTCGCCGCCGACAGCGACGATGACGCGCGGCGCGCGCTGGTCCTGCCCTCGGCGCGCTTCGAGGCCCACCTGCCAGAGGATGCCTATCTGCGCGACCTGGTGCCGGGCCTGCGTCTGGACCTCGATTGGATTATCGCCAAGGCCCTGGCCTACGAGCCCGAACGGCGCTATGGCGCCGTCGGCGAGCTGCGCCAGGACCTACTGGACTTTCTCGACCGCCGGCCGGTCTCGGCCCGGCCCAAATCCTGGTCCTACCTCGCCCAGAAGTTCCTCCAGCGCCATCGCCTGATGGTCGGCATGAGCGGGCTCGTCCTGCTGACCCTCTTCGTCGGCCTGGGCCTGACCGCGCGCGCCACCCTTGCGGAGCACCGCGCCCGCACCCATGCCGAGCGGGTCTCGGCCTTCCTCAAGCAGCTACTGACCCGGCCCAACCCCAATCAGGAGGGGGTTGAGGTGCGCCTGGTCTCGGTGCTGAAGGAGGCCGACACGCTGTTCCAGGGCCTTCAGGACGATCCTGCCTTCGAGATCGAAATGCGCGACCTGCTCGGTCAGACCTGGTTGGGTCTCGGCAATCACGAGGAGGCCGCCACCCAGTTCCGGGTTGCCTACACCTTGGCTCATACCAACTACGGCCAGGCCCCGATCACCTGGCGCAACGGCATGTTGCTGGCCCGCACCTTTCGCCGTCAGCGGGATTACCAGCGGGCCGGCGACCTCCTGGCCGCCGTTATCGCACAACAGCGCAAGGGCCTCGGCGAGCAGCACCATGAAACCCAGGAAAGCCTGACCGAGCAAGCATTTCTCGACTGGGACCGCGGTCAACGCGACGCCTCCGAAACCAGCTTTCGCAAGCTCTACGAGACCCAGCTGGCGGCCTTCGGCACCGACGATCCCCTGACCGTACAGAGTCTGGTCGGCTTGGGCAACGCCGTCTTTGCCCAAAGCGCCAACGAGCCCAAGCGTCTCGACGAGTCGCTCGCGCTCTACCAGGCCGCGCTCGCCCAGGAGCTGCGCCTGCTCGGACCTAGGCACCCGGAAACCATGGCGATCCGCATCAACCTGGGCAACTGCTTGATGCGGCGCGGCGAATACGCGGCCGCCGCCGAAATTTTTGGTGGCGTCTATCGCGATCGCACCGCCTTGCTGGGCGCTGATGCCGAACGCACGCTCAACGCCGGCTACAGTCTAGCCCGCGCCCTGCACCAGCTGGGTGAGCTGGAACAAGCCCGCGACCTCCTGCTCGAGCTGGCGCCCCGTTGGCAGGGCGAGCGCGGTGCCGTGACTCAACCCTACAACTTGCTGGCCCGGGTTTACGACGACCTCGGTCAGCCAGAGTTGGTCATCCAACTGCTGGGCGAGCTGTTGAACCAGGCGCCCGCCGGGGCACCGCCCGGAGACGCCCAAACGCTGCGGGCTCGTCAGAACCTGGCCAACTACCTGGTCGTCGCCAAGCAACCGCTGCGCGCCCTGGAGGAGCTCGACCGCCTGCCCGCAGTCGCCGCCGACGCCGCGCTCCCCGCCCAGCGCTCGAACCTGCTGGCTCGCGTCACCGAGGCCGAGGCGCTCTTCGACCTGGGCGAACGCGCTCCGGCCTTGGATCTGGTCGCCACCGCACTGGCCAGGTTGAGCGCTATGCCTGGCGAAGGCGAGCTGCAGGCTCAGGTCGAGGCGATCTACGCCCACATGGCCATTTCCTTTCAACCCGATCAGGGCAAGGGCCTGCTGCGGGTCGTGACCCGCGCGGCCCTGGCCCGCGACCCCCAGGCCCACGACGTGCTCGCGCTCTATCACCAGCATTTCCCCAACGGCGATCCCAGCTGCGATTAGGGGCGTGGCGGCCGCGCCAAGTTTTTTTAAAAAAGATTGGGAATTTTCCAAACATGTCCGTCCACAGGGCAACCACACGATGTGCGGGTGAGACACTCTCTCCGCCAGTGGTATTCACTCTTCGGAGGATGACATGTTTGAAGCTTTCTGGCGTTTGGCGTTGGTCGTTCTGGCTTGGACTGTTCCCCTGTATGCGGGCTTTGGTCGCGACCGGGATCCTGTGGTCCATCTCAACCAAATCAAAAACTTCAGCGCGGCCGACCCAGCCGTGGTGACGCGAGCACAAATCGAATTGGGCAGCCTTGGCGTGGAGCTGGTCTGTGCGGGCGAGCTCACCGTCGACCAGGCGGTCGTCAATAGCCTGGGCACCGTCGTAGTCGTTGGCGTGTTCAGTGGGCGTTTGCTCTGGGGCGATCGCGCCCTGGCCGGACAGCAACGCCCGTACTGTCTGGTGCTGCGCGCTTCGGGCGAACGGGCGCTCTTGGCCGACCTCGACTATCGCACCACGGTTCGCCTATTCGAGGAGGGTTTCGCGCTGGAGCCCAGCGAGGAGGACGGCGGCGCGGGCATCGAGCTCGATGAGCGGGGCGAGCCGCGCGACGGCCTGTTCGGCGAGGGCGTGCCGCCGCTGATCGATATCGAGGACACCAGCGGCGAAGAAATCATTGAAGATCCTATTGGCAGTCTTGCCAACCCGGGCGCTTTGCCCCCTCACACTTCCGAATCGGACCAGTGATCCAGTCTCACTGGCCCTGACGGAATCCTAAAATGAGTCAAGACCCGCAGGGTCCGCGGGCGGAGCTGTGCCCACTCGTCGGTACCTAGCACTCGCCCAGCTCGTGAATGCGTGCCTGCAGGGCCTTGCGTGAAACCCTCAAAGACTGGGCGCACCGGTCGATATCGCCGGTGCGCGCCAGTTCCTCGCGAATGCGCGATGCGGGCAGGTCCGCCGCGATCGACAAGTCCGGGTGGCGGCGAATCATATTATAGATGGAGGCGCGGCTGATGCCGAGCAAGCGCGCTGCTGCGGCGGGCTCGTAAGCCGTCTCTGCCAGCGCTTCCTCCAAGCGCGCACGGGGAATCTCCCGCGGGCGTGGTCGGGTTGGCGCGGTGGGCGCTTCCCCATCGTCTGCCGCAGCAGGGGGCGTCAACAGCGCCAGGGTTGCAGGGTCGGCTGCCAGTTGTGGCCGGCCGTCGCTGTCCAGGACCAAGCGCTGAATGAAATGACGCAGCTGGCGCAGGTTGCCAGGCCAGTCGAAGCGACACAGCAATTCCGCCAGGTCCGTGGGCCAGAAGGGCGAGCCCTCCGGATCGCGACGGGCCAGCCAGGTAGGATCGCCCTGGCTGGTGTAAGCTTCCGCTAAAAAGTGGCGGACCAGGCGGCCGATGTCCTCGCGGCGATGGCGCAGGGGTGCGAGGCGAATTTCGTAAGCATTGAGTCGTTGCAGCAGGGCCTGGCGGAACTGGCCGGCCTGGATCATCGCCTCCAGATCGGCATCGGTGGCGGCGATCAGGCGCGGGTTGACCTTGATGGCGCGCTGGGTACCGAGGGGGTAGACGATGCCGGTCTCCAGCACGCGCAGCAGCAGGGCTTGGACCTCGGGGCCGGCCTCGCCCAACTCGTCGAGGAACAGGGTACCGTCCTGGGCGGCCAGGAAATAGCCGGGCTGCGCCTGTTTGGCGCCGGTAAAGGCGCCGGAAGAGGCGCCAAAGAACTCGCTGTGGGCCAGGCTGGCCGGCAACGCGCCCAGGTTGACGCTGACCATGACGCCGCGGGCGCGCGGGCTGTGGCGATGCAGCGCCTGGGCCACCAGCTCCTTGCCCGTGCCGGTCTCGCCGCGGATCAGCACGGCCAGCTCTTGGTCGGCGAGCTTGCGGATCTGCTCGCGGACGGCGATCATGGCGCGACCGGCGCCGATCATACCAAGCGCGGACTCGTCGCCGGCCAAGCGGCCGTCGCTGAGGTGAAGCAGCAGCACGACGCGGTTGGCCAGGGTCAGGGTCACGCCGGCCTCGAGCTCGCCTAGGGAAAAGTGCCGCGGCGAGTCGAGCGGGCCGCCGGCCACGCAGAGCTCGCTGGGCCAGAGATGGCGGTCCAGCGCCACGCCGCCGTCCAGGTCCGGCAGCAGAAACAGCGGTTTGCGGCTGAGAAAGGTGTCGAGCAGCGGCGCGGTCGTGCCATCGGGCGCCGCGAACAGGGGCTCGACCCGCGAGAGCGGGACGGCCTGGGTGCGGGTCAGCGCCTCGAGATGGGCGACCCTGCCGATCAGGCGGGGATCCGGATGCGCGATCACGGTCAGCGCCGGCATCAGGCGCACCGGTGCGGTCGGTGCTTGTGCTCGTTGGGCGAGGGGGTCGCGAGTGTTCTCAGTCAAGGGGTTGCGCGTCATGAGCATCCTGGTTCGTACGATCGGTGCTTCCGCCAGTATAGCGCAGCTGTGATCGGGTCAGGGACCTGATTCCATGCGTCAGCGCAGCGTCAGTGACGGTTCGTGACGGTTTAAAGTCAGGGCATTGACGGAACGTGCAGGTGACACATTTCGGTCTTCGCCATGATTTTCAGCGCTTTCACAAGCGCGCAGCAGTGGCAGGGAAGCTGCAGTAGCGCAATCAAATCCCCGCGGGGAAATATTTAAGAGCGGGCCTGTCTTTCCGCACGGAAAACCTAACTCAGACCTCGAGTCACCCTCATTGGGCAGGCTCAACAAAAAATGGGAGGCGTAAATGAAGACCACGATTTATCTGGCTATCTTGATGTGCATGATCACAACGGCAACCGCCGCCGATCAGGTGGTTCTAACCATGGACCACACCCAGAGCCCCTTTGATGGCGTGACGCTGAGTCCGGATTACACGAACCGCAAGCATGTCTGGCCAAACTCCAAATCACCCACTATTGAAGTAGAACTCAAGCGAGGTGATACCTTTACCATCCAAATAAAAGGTGCCAATAAATTACTGTATTCCTATGTATTCTCAGAAGTCAAATCAGAACCAACCGACAACGCGAAAGCTGTGGACGAATTGATCAAGGCACTTACTAAGTTCGATATCAAGTTAACCCCGAAGTCACAATCATCTGAAAGCGAATCAATAGATGTTATGAGTGAGTTACAAAAAAAACTGAAGTGTCTTAGCGTCATGGTTGCAAGTATCGAGACACTTACCATGGACTCCAATAATAATATGAAGGAGGTCCAGGGGAAAGTCAAAGACTGGGATTTGGTAGCTCTGAAAAAATGGTTTGCTGAACTGACAGAGGAACTGGGAAAGTCCAATTCAGAGCCTATACCCGATGAGTTGAATACCAAGAGTGAACTTGCTCAGATTGGTGAGAATAATAAAGAGATTGATTCCTTGGGGAGCAAGAAAAGCC
Source organism: uncultured Holophagae bacterium (assembly GCA_964423555.1). Classification (GTDB taxonomy): domain Bacteria; phylum Acidobacteriota; class Holophagae; order Acanthopleuribacterales; family Acanthopleuribacteraceae; genus CAYRFM01. Next base: position 6,463 of record CAYRFM010000071.1, read on the forward strand.
TCACTGCTGAGGAGAAAGCCAAATTGGAAGATCTGAACAAAATTAACGAACGTGAGCGTGAAGTCATCCGTGAGAAAAATGAAAAACTCAACGCCTTCTTTTTCGAGGCCTATCCTACCACCCAAGCCCTGAACCTGCTCAACAGCAAACGATCTGAGATCGACAATGCTTTCAAACTCTTGGAGACCTTCCAAAAACAGGTCGCAACGGCGGCTGAATTGGACCCATCGAAACCTATCGCCTATAACGCCAAAGAAAAGCAGGTCATGACACTCACCATTACCAACCCCATAAAGCAGGAAGATCCACACTGGACAGGGACTCTAACCATCATTGTCATCCCGCGTGAACGCTTTAACTTCAAAATCAATCCTACGGTTGTTTACAGTTTTATCAATACGGATGCCTACGAAGCAAAGCCTTTCGCTCAGGACGATGTGATTAAGTACAAAGTCACTCATACGGAATCCGACTATAATAAGTTCGCGCTGGGAGCACTTTGGCAAGTCAACCCCAAAGCTTGGGACGGTGATGATCTTTCGGCATCGATCGATATGGGTTTTGCCTATGACGACAAATTGGGCGCCGTCCTGGGGGGCTCAGTCTCTTTCCTGCGTAGAGCAAGTATCGGGATGGGCATCATCGCCCAGCAGGTCGAGGTCTTGGGGGTCAACTTGGCAGTCGATCAGGTGCTCGATAAAGACACTGATTTGAAGTTGGACAAGGAATTCAAAACGGGTTTCTATCTGGGTCTCAAAGTCGATTTGGGAAAGTAGGTGTGTGATGAACCAAAAAGCCAAAAAAGTTCTGAAAGATTTGCAAGACTACCACTCGCAATACGGCAACATACTAGCCATGGACTATGGCTACAAATACACGGGTGGCAAAATGACGAATCGCATGGCCATCCGTTTCCACGTTGCCCACAAGCTTCCCGAAGGTCAGCTTGCTCCGTCTGCATGCATTCAGTCGGCGATCAAAGGGATCCCTACGGATGTGATCGAAGTTCAAAGTGCAAGGCCTCCCCTCAATGGGCTTCTCCAACCAGGAACCAAAATTTCCCGACCTAATTCAGCGTTTGGGACTTTAGGAGCCATCGTGGAGCGGGAAAACGTTCGCTATTTGCTTAGCTGCTGGCATGTTCTGGCACTGAGTTCCAACACACCGCGCGGGGGCCGCATTTTACAACCCGATCCCGACATTAAAATCGCCGAGTATGAGGAACATGCCATGAACCTCGGGCTAGATGCGGCAATCGCCAAACTGACCACCACCCAGCATGTCATTTCCACACAGTACATCAGCGGCGCGACTATCACCAGAAGTAGGGCTGTGAAGAAGGGCGATATCCTAGTAAAGGTGGGTGCTAAGACCGGTAAGACACGTGCCAAAGTCGACGGGCTGAACTTCACTTATTCCATGGCTTTCGGAGCAAAAAGACAGCTGATCGATTGTTTCCGCCTGGTGCCCATTCCCAATGACGGATTCAAAGAAATTTCCGACGGGGGCGATTCGGGGGCGCTTTGGTATGACCCAAACACACTCGAGGGGGTTGGGTTGAACATCGCGGGTGAAGATGATCAAAACACCAGCGACTATGCGCTCGCCTGCCCGTTATCCAACATCCTTAGTGGATTGAACGTGACGCTCGTCTGACTCACATTCAGTAGCCCTTGGTGTGCAAAACCTAAAACAGCGCGGCACCGCAAGGGCGGCGCCTTCTATGGGGGAGGTTCAGCGATGGGCGAGGAAATCGGCATGCGGGCCCTTGCCCCAGCGTTTCAGGTAGGCTTGGATCAGCGCCTCGGCTTCGGGGGCGCCCAGTTCCATGGCCGCGATCGCGGCGTTATAGGCCAGGTCGGCGTCGTCGGGGTGGGCTTGGGCCAACTGGATCAGCTCCTGGGCCGACTGGGCCGCTTGCTGGTCCAGGCCTCTGGCCCGCAGCAGCGCGTACTGGGCCACCAGCTGGATGCCCTGCAGGTCCGTCTTGCCTGGCTCGCGCGCCAACGCCTGGTTGGCGGCGTCCAGCGCCTCGCTGTAGTGACCGGTCAACAGCAGGGTGGAGATCTTGGCACGGCGGGCCTCGGGTCGATCCGCCGCGCGGGTCTCGGCCTCGCTCAAGGCTTCCTGCAGTTGCTCGAAGGTCGGGCTCTCGAAGGGGCTCTGTTCCGGCGAACGGACCGTGCGGCGCGCCGCCACGACCTCGTCCGGCACCGCCAGCGGCAGGCGGAAGCGCACCGTCGCGTAGCCCTGTTCCAGGGCGACTTCCGCGGCCAGGTCCGCATACAGTTGGCGGGGCAGGCCCTGGCCCGGCGCCGGCCAGAACAGCACCACCAGCGCGGCGGCTGCCGCCAGTGCTGGCGCGATCAGCCACAGCCAGCGGCGCCGGGCGGATGGCCGGGCCTGCGGCTCCTGCTCCAGGAAGCGGCTGCTGGCTATCACCAGCTCGTAGCAGTCGGGACAGCTGTTGAGGTGTTCGTTGACCTCGGCCCGGCGTTCCGGTGGGCATTGGCCCTCGACGACCAAGGCCAGGGTTTCCATGTCGAGATGGTGTTCGCTCTCCATCGTGGTCCTTCCTTTCTCGTTAGCCATCGCGCAATAGACCGCGCACCAGGGGCGAGCTATGGCCCGCGGCCTCGAGGCTCGCGCGCAGTTGGTTCAAAAGCCGCTCGACGCGGCGGTACAAGTGTTTCTGGTCCAGCCCCAGCAGATGGGCAATCTGCGAGATTTTCAGGCTCTCGAAATAGTGCATCTTCACGATCAACTGGTCTTCCGTGCTGTGCTCCGCCAAGGCCTGGGTCATGGTCGTCTCGACCTGCGCCAGGAGCTCGCGGCGATGGCCGTCGAGTAGCTGGCGCTCGCCGTCGGGCTCTGTGCCAGGCAGGCTGTCGAGGCCCGCATCATCCACATGGCGGCGGCGATTGCGCTGCGGCAACTGCTCGGCCAGGTGTATCAGCTCGACCGCGCTCAGAGCAACGCTCGGGTCGTCCTTCAGGCGAGCCACCGCCTCGGCCTGGCTCAGCCCGTCGCGGGTCATGGCCGCCTCGAGGCGTATCGCCGTTTCGCCGAGCCGGCGGGCCGTGCAGGACGGACGCCACTTGCCCCAGCGCTGGTTGCGGTAGTCCAGGCACACCGATTGGGCGACGACGACCAGGTAGGTCTTCAGGCTGGCCCGCCCCTCGTAGCGGCGCAGGATCTCATAGTCCCGCTCCACCAGCTTCAGTTTCACCCTGGCGTTCAGGCTGTCCCGTTCGTCCGCGCGTAAGCCCTGAGCCTTAGCCACAAAGCCGACGACCTGATCGATCAGCTCCAGGTTGTCTTCGACGAGCCTGCGATAATCTTTCGCCGCGAGGGCAGTTGAGACATGAATCCAGAAAACGGATATAATAGAACGCATCACAGTTACTCGCCTTCATTCTTGAGCCCCAATCATTTAAACAAATTTCCATGGCGGATGGCAAGCCGCCGTTCCACCCCGGAGCGAACCATGAGTCAGCGTGCGCTCGTGCAATGCGCCTTCGCCAGCGTGCTGCTGTTTTTTGGGGCCGGCAGCTGTGGCAGCGCGCCCCGCGTCGAGGAGCCCAGTCACGCCCTGTGTCGCATGCTGGCCTCGGCTCGGCCCTTCGAGGGCTGGGTCTGCTGTCCGATGCTCGGACCCTTCGACCCGAACTTCAAGCTGGACCCCATGCGGGTGGCTGACCTAGTCGCGCTGGAGGCGGCCTTGACCAAGGCGCCAGGCTGTGGTGCGACCTTGATCGCCATGATCTGGGGCCAACCGGTCGAGGCGGTGGAACGGGGCCGCGATGCGGTGCTACTCGACGATAGCGCCGAGAACCACGCGGACCTGGCCTGTGCCTATCTGTACCGCGCCCGCATGCTCGACCAACCCCAGGACCTGGTCTGGGCGCTGGAGGAGGCCAACCAGGCTCTGGCCAGGAACCCCACCTTGGTGGCCGCGCGCTTCAACCGCGCCCTGGCCCTGGCGCGCCTTCAGCTCAAACGCGGGGCACTCGAGATCCTAACCGACCTCAGCACCGGCGACCCCCAACAGGACCAGGAGCTGTCCCAGCGCGGCGCGCTCTTGGGGGCAGAGCTGGACACCGAGGCGCAGCGACCTGAGAAAACCGAGCTCCAGCGCTGCTACGACGCCGCGGACCTGTCGACCCTGTCGCAAATGATGAGCGATGCCCCACAGGTGGGCCGAGAGTGGGCGGAAGCCGACCTGGCCGACACTTGGGCCGCTTCGGTGCTAGCTGGCAAAGACACCGCGGCCAGCACCGCGGCGGTGGCGCGGGTGGCCGCTGTCCTGACCGATCGCGGCGAGGATCAGGCCCTGGCCCAGCACCTGGCCCGCCACCAGCAACTCCCCCCAGCCGAGCGCCCGCGCCTGGCCCAGGCCCTGCGCCAATTCCTCGAGAGCGAACGCGCCTATACCGTTCAGGACCTGGCGCGGACGCGCGCTTGTCTCCAACTGGCGCTGCCGGTCCTGACCGCCCTGCGCTCGGATTTCCGCTTTCACGGTCGCTATCGCCAGATCGTCTGCCGCTACCACGAAGGTCAGAACCGCTGGGTCATCGAAGCCATTAGCGAGTTGATGGCCGAGGTCGACCCCCAGCGCATGCCCAGCCTGACCGGTCGCTTGCTGTGGTTGCGCGCCCTTGCCCATAACCGTCTGGAAATGGCGTCCGAGGCCCTGGCCGACCTGGACGCTGCCGCGACCCTATTCCGCCATCTGGGCGAGTGGGGTAACCTGGGCGCGATTCTGACGATGACGGCCCAGACCCGCGACAGTTTCGAGGCCTTCGATCTGGCTTGGTCGGCGCGGGTCGAGGCCATGGCCCAGGTCCCCTGGATGGACCCGCGCCGCAAGGTCAATCTGCTGACCACGACCAGCGTCGGCATGGTGCGCATGGGTGCGCGGCTGGCGGGCTTAGAGCTTTCCGCCGCCGCTGTGATCGAAGCCAATGCCGCCAATAACCACCTGCTGATCGCCATTACCCAGTACCAACGGGCGCGCTCCTACCTCGAGCTCGCCCGCTACCCGCAAGCAGAGCAGGACCTGGCCGTGGCCTTTCGCCATGCGGCGCTGATCCCCGATGACCAGACCGGTGCGGGCGTGGTTCGCGACATCAAGGTCGTGGCGGCTTCGGTCGCCAGCCATCGCGACCCACTCCAGGCGCTGCAACTCTTGGACGAGGTCGAGCAGGCCAGCGTCCAGCGCCAGTCCGACCACCTATTGATGCAGGTCTTCGAGGCACGCGCCCGCAGCCTGATCGCACTGCAGCGCGTCCAGGAAGCCGAGGAAAACTTCGAACGCGGCGCGGCCTTCTACGAGATCGTGCGCGGCCGGATCGGGGACGGCGAGCTGCGCATCGCCTTTCAGGAGGTGGCCGCGCGCTTTTTCGACCTGTGGATCGGACTGCACGGCCCCGACCGCAAGGGCCTGGAAGTGCTGGAACGCTACCGCGCCCAGGCACTGCGCGAGGCCTTGCGCAACGGCAACCGACCCTCTCTGGACGCGTTGCAGGCTGGGCTGGGCGCCCACGACCAGGTCCTCATTTTTCATCAGCAGGAGCAGCGCCTGTTGTGTTGGTCCCTGCGCCGCAAGAACTTGGAGGGCTGGGTCGTCAAGGTTGGCAAGGTCGAACTGGCGCGCCGCATCGGCCTGTGGCGACGCGCGTTGCGCGCCCACCGCGGCGCGGACGAGAAGCAGGCCGCGGCACTTTACCGGCAGCTGTTCGTGGCCGGTGACCCGGTCGCCGATCCCCTGGGACGGCTGGTGATCGTGCCGCACCAGGACTTGTGGGGGCTGCCGTTTGGCTTTCTGATGACAGATCCGCAGCTCAAAACCCGCCTGGTGGACAAGCGCAACCTCGTGGTGGCGCCTAGCCTGAGCGCTTACGAGCGCCTGAACCGCCGGGTCCGCAAGGCGCACCCGCTGCTGGTGGCCTTTGGCTACGGCTCATCCATCCGTGAGGCCCCACTACGCGCCTGCGAAGACGAAGCGCGCGAGGTGGCGCAACTCTTCGGCGGCGAACTCGTCCTGCAGGACCAGGTCCAGCCGCAGAGTTTCCTCAGCGCCCTAGCCCGGGCGGATATCCTGCACTACGCGGGCCACGCGGTGACCACCCGTTCCGGCCAGGGCCAGCTCCTGCTGAGCCCAGGCGACCGCGACAACGGCCGGCTGGGGGTGGAGCATTTAGCGAGGGCCGAAGGCGCGCCCGAGTTGGTCGTTCTTTCCGCCTGTGGTACAATTAGTGGTGGTATCCGTCACAGCGAAGCACCCCAGGCGTTGGCCATGCCCTTTCTGGCCATGGGCACCCCTGCCGTTGTTGGCAGCTTGTGGCAAGTCGACGACCGCCAAACCCGCGACTTGATTTTGGAATTCTACAAAGCCTACCAAGCAGGCATGGAGGCGCCGGAAGCACTGCGCCAGGCGATCCTCGCGCAGATCGCGAAAGAAACAACCACCACCCTAGGCACCCTGGCAGCGTTCCAGGTCTGGGGGTAGAGCAGAGGAGGGGAGAGATGAGTAGTACTACGAATCATGGAGAAACCGTACACGATGGACATGGAGGTGGCGCCCATAATGGTCATGGGGGGCTAACAAAAGAACAAAGGGCTGCGGCACTGGATGAATTTATTAAAACTGAATTGCCCAAAGTTCCATATGACTTGTCTAATCAATGCAACGTTCAAGTTGTGTTTTTCGGATTGGTAGGGCTAGTGGTTGATTCTGCTTGTGACATTGTTTATGTGGAAGATAATTCACTTCATGATCCGAGTATTTATGTTCATAAAGATTATGTAAATCCTGGTGGTGCTCGGGTTCATGATTTCTATAGATTTGATCTGAAAGGTTCTTATGAATTTGGTGGAACCTCCGGCAGCCTAGTGAATGAAATGTCTGGGATGGATTATGGAAAAACTGATCCGGTGAATCGGCGAAGATTGCACTGGTTGGCGCGGCCAGGTGACTTTTTGCAAGACCCAAATTTAAATCCGCCTAATCATAGGGCGGAATTTTCGATTAAAGGCGGCACGGTTAGATGTTGGTCGTTGGAGGGATGGAAAAACCCTGCGATTCCTGGAAAGCCTGATATGTATTGTGGCTGGCCAGGAACTCTTGTAAGGCGGCCAGTCGCCCGGGCATTTGCGGTCGATCTTCAGGTGCCTGGCGATTTTGAAATGATCCAAAATGGAAGTACTGTCTTTAAGCTTGTCAGGCCTAATAATGCTGTCATAGGGGTTGTTAATCATGGCGCCTCTACTGGCTCTCCAAATCATTTCACGGCGTGGGTGAATTGGTTTAATCACTTTGGTGTTCTTGGGAAGCTATATCGGTGTAACAAAATTTCTACACAGTCATTGAATGAAGCTTGCCCTCCTGCCTTGTTGAGCTGCGGAAATAATCTTAAGGTTACAGCAGGATGGTCGCCCTAAAAAATTAAGTCTCTGGTCAATGGCCTAAAAAGCACTACCTTCGTGTGTGAGAGAGCTGTCGGTTTGGTTGGGAGCTTCCGACCAGGATGGCGCATCGAGGCTTCATCGGGTACTGACATCCCCAGTTTGTTGGTAAGAAGGATTTTGCTCGATCATGGCATCCCTGGTAAACCGCCATTTGAACATCGAAAGACTTGGATCACACGGCGTCAAAGATTTTTTTTAACCACGGAAAACACGGAGCACACGGAATAAGACCAGAAGCCTTTCGTGTGCTCCGTGTTTTCCGTGGTTAAATTAAAATGCTGGTTAGTTAGAAGTCGCGACCTGCTCCCCTGGCGGCAAGCTGGTCGGGACTGCCACCACGCGATTTTGGAAATCGCGCCACAACCGCCCAGTTCGTGTCGTACGCTGGCTCCGCGGAGCCTGTGGCCGGGTTCTTCGTGTGGGTTTCTGACGAACTGAAAAAAAGTGCTTGACAGCCGTTTGGTTGCGACCGTAAGCTTTGGGGCAGGTAGGAGGTAGAACCCCATGCTCGAGATCGTAGCGCTTGTACTCGTCCTTATCATCGTCGTCATCGGCGTGACCTGACCAGGCGCGAGCAGCTCCCCTACGGAACGAAAAGCCCGCGCCAAGGACGCGGGCTTTTCTGCTTTTAGGACCCATACTTCAAAGGAGATACGGAATATGACCCAGTACGTTGCCCAGCACCAACTGAACCTTCCCGTCCTCCTTTCCGTCGTCGTCCTTGTCGTCCTTATTATTACCAAGGGGCCCCCGCTCTAGGTGCAGGACGCACGGAACGAGGGGCCCCGCAACCGAGACCGGTAGCGGGGCTTTTTTTTTGTCCGTGTGCAAGTCCCCCCTGAAACCCCTCCCCAGAACCCCTAACCCCCAAATTCACAAGGAAGGTATCATGACACACGAACCCCAGCCCAACGAAGCGACCGACGGCACACGAAGGTCGCCGTGGGGACCGCTGCCCTCCGATGCGGTTCTTCGCGGCGACGCCCGAGCCCCCGCACGCAGCATGCTGAAAGCTACCGGCCTCAGCGACGACGACCTGCAAAAGCCCCTGATCGGCATTGCCAACACCTGGACGGAGGTCACCCCCTGCAACCTCCACTTGCGCACCCTGGCTGAACACGTCAAAGCCGGTGTCCGCGCCGCCGGTGGGACGCCGATCGAATTCAACACCATCGCCATCTCCGACGGCATCACCATGGGCACGGAGGGCATGAAGGCCTCGCTCGTCTCCCGCGAGCTGATCGCCGACTCGATCGAACTCTTCACCCGCGGTCACCAACTGGACGGCCTGGTCGCCATCTCCGGCTGCGACAAGACCCTGCCCGGCACGGTCATGGCCCTGGCTCGGCTCGACCTGCCATCCCTGATGTTCTACGGCGGCAGCATCATGCCCGGCCGCTTCCAGGGCCGCGACGTCACCATCCAGGACGTCTTCGAGGCCGTCGGCGCCTGTGCTGCCGGCAAGATCAGCCGCGAAACCCTGACCGAACTGGAGAACGAGGCCTGCCCCGGCGCCGGCTCCTGCGGCGGCCAGTTCACCGCCAACACCATGGCCACGGCCCTGGCCTTCCTGGGCATCTCGCCCATGGGCCTGTCCGAGATCCCCGCCACCGATCCCCGCAAGGCCCAGGCCGCCTTTAGGGTCGGCGAGCTGGTCATGGAGAACCTGCGCGCAGGGCGTCGGCCCAGCCAGCTGATCACCCGCGCCGCCATCGAGAACGCCGTCACCTCCGTCGCCGCCACCGGCGGTTCGACCAACGCCGTTCTGCACTTTCTGGCGATCGCCCACGAGGCCGGCATCGCCGTCCACCTTGAGGACTTCGACCGCATCGCCGCCGCCACGCCGACGATCGTCGACCTCAAGCCCGGCGGCCGCTTCGCCGCGCCCGACATGGAGCGCGTCGGCGGCGCCCGCCTGCTGGCCGCTCGCCTGCGCCACGCCGGCCTGCTGCAGGACGCGCCCACCGTCACCGGTCGCAGCCTGTTCGAGGAGGCCGACCGCGCCGAGGAAGCGCCCGGCCAGCTGGTCGTGCGCCGCAACGACGACCCCCTGAAAGCTCGCGGTGGCTTTGCCATCCTGCGCGGGAACCTCGCCCCTGACGGCTGCGTCGTCAAGCTCTGCGGCCATGGCCGTACTAATCACCGCGGCCCGGCCCGCGTCTTCGACAGCGAGGCCGCCGCCTTCGCCGCCGTCGAGGCCGGCACGATCCGCGAGGGCGACGTGCTCGTGATTCGCCACGTCGGTCCCAAGGGCGGGCCCGGCATGCCCGAAATGCTGGCCGTCACCGCCGCCCTGATCGGCGCCGGTCTGGGCGACGAGGTCGCCCTGATCACCGACGGCCGCTTCAGCGGCGCGACCCACGGTTTCATGGTCGGCCACGTGGCGCCCGAGGCCGCCGATGGCGGTCCCATCGCCCTGATCCAGGACGGCGATGCCGTCGTCATCGACTTAGCCAGGCGCGCGCTCGAGGTGGAGGCCGATCTGCATGGCAGACGCCCCGCCGGAGCGCCGCATTCCCCCCCCACGAGCGGCGTATTCGCGAAATACGCGCGCCTGGTTTCCTCCGCTTCCCGCGGAGCCGTGACCACCTGAGCCCAGGTGGTCCTTCACGCTTCCCCACGACGTCAGTACCCAAAAAGGAGTTAAGCACATGACCAAGATGTACCACGAAAACGATATCCAGATCCCCGACTGCTTCAAAGACAAGGTCGTCGCCGTCCTCGGCTACGGCAGCCAGGGTCGCGCCCATGCCCTCAACTTGCGCGACAGCGGCTGGCACGTTAACCTGGGCCTGCGCCCGGACGGCGCGACCTGGCAGCGCGCCGAGGCCGAGGGCTGGTCGCCGATGACGCCCGGCGAGGCCGTTTTCAATGCCGACCTGGTCGCCATGCTGGTGCCCGACCTGGCTCAAGCCGAGCTCTACCAGACCTCCGTCGAGCCCAACCTCAAGCCCGGCGCCGCCCTGCTGTTTGCCCATGGCTTCAACATCCAGTACGGCCACATCCAGGCGCCCGAGACCGCCGACGTGATCATGGTCGCCCCAAAGAGCCCCGGTGACCTGGTGCGCCGCCAGTACGAACTGGGCCGCGGCGTGCCCTGCCTGATCGCCGTCGACCACGACTACAGCGGCGCCGCCCGCACCAAGGCGCTGGCCTACGCCCACGCCATCGGCGGCACCCGTGCCGGCGTGCTGGAGACGACCTTCTCCGAAGAGACCGAGACCGACCTGTTCGGCGAGCAGGCCGTGCTCTGCGGCGGCGCGACCGAGCTGATCAAGTGCGGCTTCGAGACCCTCGTCGAGGCCGGCTACCAGCCCGAGGTCGCCTACTTCGAGTGCCTCCACGAGCTCAAGCTGATCGTCGACCTGATCTACGAGGGCGGCTTCGCCAAGATGCACCAGTTCGTCAGCGATACCGCCAAGTTCGGCGACCTGACCCGCGGTCCGCGCATCATCGACGGCTCCGTCAAGGAGCGCATGAAGGAAGTCCTGCGCGAGGTCCAGGACGGCACCTTCGCCCGCGAGTGGCATCAGGAGAACCGCGCCGGTCTGGGCAGCTACCGCCGCCTGCTGGCCGAGGACGTGTCCCACCCCATCGAGGTCGTCGGCAAGCGCCTGCGCGACTCGATGTCCTGGTTGAAACCCAGTTTGGAGCCCGCCTCATGAGAGCGTGCGACTACCTGGTCCAAGCATTGGCGCGAGAGGGGGTAGAGGTCGTCTTCGGGTATCCCGGCGGCGCCATCATGCCCCTCTACGACGCGCTCGTGGATGCGCCGTTCAAGCATGTGCTGGTGCGCCACGAACAGGGAGCGGCCCTGGCCGCGGACGGCTACGCGCGCGCCACCGGCAAGGTCGGCGTGTGCCTGGCCACCTCGGGACCGGGTGCCACCAACCTCCTGACCGGCATCGCCAACGCCTACCTCGATTCCGTGCCGGTGGTCGCCATCACCGGTCAGGTCTCGACCCAGGTGCTGGGCACCGATGCCTTCCAGGAGGTCGATATCCTCGGTATGTCGTTGCCGGTCGTCAAGCACAGCTTCCTGCCGACCACGGCCGAGGAGCTGGTCGAAGTCATCCCCGAGGCCTTCCGCCTGGCCCGTTCGGGCCGGCCCGGTCCGGTCCTGGTCGACCTGCCCAAGGACGTCTCCTTGGCGGAGGTGCGCACGACGGCCTATCGGGGCGCCGGCGCAACCGCGCCCGAGCAGCCCGATCCCTACCATCTGCGCGCGGCCGCCAACCTCTTGCGGGCCAGCCAGAAGCCGGTCATCTACGCCGGCGGTGGGATCGGCATGGCCGAGGCGGTCGAGGAGTTCCGCGCCTTCGTCGAGGCCAGCGGCCTACCGGTCGTGACGACGCTCAAGGGTATCGGCAGCCTGCCCACGCGCCACCCGCGCAACCTGGGCATGCTGGGCATGCACGGTCTCAAGGCCGCCAACATGGCCGTCCAGGAGTGCGACCTCTTGATCGTCATTGGCGCCCGTTTCGACGACCGCGCCACCGGCAAACTGGAGACCTTCGCGCCCCACGCCGCCGTGATCCACATGGACGTCGACGCCGCCGAGCTCGGCAAGTTGCGCCGGCCCCATGTGGCCCTGCGCGGCGATATCCGCACCTGCATGCGGGCGCTGAGCTTCCCGGCGGGACTGGACTCCTGGCGCGACTGGTGTCACACCCAGTCGATCAAGTGGGCCTGGGACTACGACGCGCCGGTGCCGGGCATCTATGCCCCGGCCTTCCTGCGCGACCTCTCCGCTCAGGTCGGTCCGCGCACCATCGTCAGCTGCGATGTCGGCCAGCACCAGATGTGGGTCGCCCAGCACTTCGAGTTCCACGCGCCCTACCAGCACCTCTCCAGTGGCGGGTTGGGCACCATGGGCTACGGTTTGCCGGCCGCGCTGGGCGCTTCGCTCGGCCGGCCCGACCACGAAGTCATCCTCGTCACCGGCGACGGCTCGATCATGATGAACATCCAGGAGCTTGCCACCCTCAAGCGCTACGGGATCCCCGTCAAGATCGTGCTTTTCGACAATCAGCGACTCGGAATGGTGCGCCAATGGCAGCAGCTGTTCTATCAGGAACGCTTCAGCGAGGTGGACCTCTCCGACAACCCCGAGTTCGTGCAGGTCTTCGAGTCCTTCGGGGTTCCAGGCCTGAAAATCAGCCACAGGGACGAGGTCGCGGACGCGCAGCGCCAGCTGCTGACCGCACCCGGTTCCTTTCTGCTTCATGTCCGAATCGATGCCGCAGACAATGTGTGGCCGCTGGTGCCACCTGGCAAATCCAACGCGGAAATGTTGGAAGGAGCGAGGTAATGCAGTTTTTCATGGAGATGCAGACGCGACGCACTGAATCGGTGCTGGAACGGATTCTCGGGGTGGTCCGCTTTCGCGGTTTCCGCCTGATGGAGATGAACGCCCACACCCCGCCCGGCGAGCAGTACCTGGTCGTGACCCTCAAGGTCCAGGGCGAGCGCACCGGCGATAACCTCAAACGCCAGTTGGAGAAGTTGATCGACGTCCACCTGGTCCGACTGTTCACCCTGGCCGCGCCCATGCCGGTCGAAGGCGGCATCCACCTGCCGCTGCCGTCCGAAAGCCTGGAAATCGCGGTCTGAATCAGAGCGCGGGTCCGCTCCCCCCGCGGCCCGCGCTCGCCCCCTGATCGGCCCGGTGAACGGGCTTGGAGATGGTGCATCGGCGTGCCCCGCGCCGGTCCGGCAACATATCCCCCCGGCCTCTAGCCTCCGCGCGCGACCGGTATGCCCGATGTCCATCTCCAAGTCCGAATCCCCCAAGAGGAACCCCCATGACCTATCTCAAGCGCATCCTGACCGCGCCCGTCTACGACGTCGCCCAGACGACGCCCGTCCACGAGGTCGCCGCCCTCAGCCGCCGCTACGGCAACCGCGTCCTGCTCAAGCGCGAGGACTTGCAGCCCGTCTTCAGCTTCAAGCTGCGCGGCGCCTACAACAAGATCGCCCAGCTGGACCCCCAGGCGCGCGCCCGCGGCGTGATCGCCGCCAGCGCTGGCAACCACGCCCAAGGCGTGGCACTGGCGGCGGCGCGCCTGGGCATTCCGGCGACGATCGTCATGCCCCTGACTACGCCGGAGATCAAGCACCAGGCCGTCAGCGAGCGCGGCGCCCAGGTCATCCTCCACGGCCCGACCTTCGACGACGCTTGCGCCCACGCCCTCGAGCTGGCTCGCCAGCAAGGCCTGACCTTTATTCACCCCTACGACGACGCCGATGTCATTGCCGGCCAGGGCACCATTGGCCTCGAGCTGTTGCGCCAGGAGCCCGAGCTGGACGCCGTTTTCGTGCCCGTCGGCGGCGGCGGCCTGCTGGCCGGCATCGCCGCCTGTCTGGGCGAGTTGCGGCCCGAGGTCCGCGTGATCGGCGTCGAGTTCAGCGAGTCCGCCTGCCTGGCCGCCGCGATCCGCGCTGGCCGCCGGGTCACCCTGCCACAGGTCGGCCTGTTCGCCGACGGCGTCGCCGTCGCCCGCATCGGTGCCGAGCCGTTCCGGGTCATCCGCCGCTACGTCGATCAGGTCATTACCGTCGAGGCCGACGAGATCTGTGCCGCCATCAAGGACATTTTCGGCGCGACCCGCACCGTTGCCGAGCCAGCGGGTGCCCTGGCCTTAGCGGGCCTCAAAAAGTACCAACGGGAACACGGCGCCCGCGGCGAGACGCATTTGGCTGTGCTCAGCGGTGCCAACGTCAACTTCCACGGTCTGCGCTACGTCTCCGAACGGGCCGAGCTGGGCGAGGGCAGGGAAGCGATCTACGCCGTCATCATCCCCGAGCGGCCCGGCAGCTTCCATCGCTTCTGCACCGCACTCGGCAAGCGGGTCGTGACCGAGTTCAATTACCGCTACGCCGATCCCGACCAGGCCCATGTCTTTGTCGGCGTCAGAGTCCGCGACGCCGACGAGCGTACTGCCCTGGCCGTCTCGCTGCGCGGCCAGCACTACGAGGTGACCGACCTGAGCGACAACGAGATCGCCAAGCTGCACCTGCGCTACATGGTCGGCGGGCACGCGCCGGAGCTGGACGACGAGCGTCTGATCCGCTTCCAGTTCCCCGAGCGACCGGGCGCATTGGAACACTTTTTGGCCAAACTGGCGGGCCGCTGGAGCATCAGCATTTTCCATTACCGCAACCACGACGCCAGCCACGGCCGGGTCCTGGCCGGCTTCCGCGTGCCCCAGGAGGAGGCTGTCGACTTCGCGCGCTTCCTGGAAACGCTGGGCTACCATCATATAGAGGAAACAGACAACCCCGCCTTCCAAATCTTTCTGGGCCAAGGTGCAAACCACCATGTGGGGCCGACCGCCGGTCGGCCAGTAGTGCTGGAAGTTTAACGGGACCCAAGGAAGGAGAGGACCAAAAGTGGGGCCGACCGCCGGTCGGCCTGTAGGACTGGAAGTTCAACGGGACCCAAGGAAGGAGAACCAAAAGTGGGGCCGACCGCCGGTCGGCCTGTAGGACTGGAAGTTTAACGGGACCCAAGGAAGGAGACAACCAAAAGTGGGGCCGACCGCCGGTCGGCCTGTAGGACTGGAAGTTCAACGGGAC
>CAYRFM010000071.1:21610-41021 GCA_964423555.1 uncultured Holophagae bacterium
CCAAGGAAGGAGACAGCCAAAAGTGAGGCCGACCGCCGGTCGGCCTCTCACATGGAAGTTCAACGGGACCCATGGAAGGAGTCAACGGGACCCTTGGACGCCCCCAAGTGAGTCAAAGCACCGCTCGCGCTGCATCCGAACACCACGTCCAGGGCCAGGTTTCGCCTGTGGCTACAAGATTGGCTCGGATGGGGTTCTCAACGATATACTTTACGATTTTCTCCCACTCAGTACGAGATCGAACCACATGATCAAAGCTTTCATGTTGCCAAAAGGCGCCAGTTCTCGCCAACACTTGGTTGGCCATTCTTCCTGTGTAGGTTTTGAGTGATTTCATTAAGTCAGCTAAGGGTTTTTCCATGAGTGTGAAAAGCATGTGCACGTGATTACTCATGATCGTGAAGCATTCGAGTTGATATTCGCGACCTTGTCGATGGAGGATCGCGTCGAAGACCAGTTGTGCAATGGCCGGATTGGCAAGCCAGCGTGCGCCCTGTTCACCCTGCCGCAAGCCTTGTTCCAGGAAAAGAAGCCACCGAGAATAGGGTTCGCCTTCTTCTTTTTGGTGACGATCCCATTTCTCTAAAAAGGCCTTGGGTAGTGCGCCGTGAAGATGAAAGGTGACAAAGAGGCAGGCCTTAGCAGGAACCAAATGAGGCAGGCGTCGGCGATAAAAGACCTTGGAGGAGGGTTGTTGGGTCACAGGTCATCCTATCGTGGGGCATTTTTCTAAGTTTGATGGATTGCGCGCTTTTTGTCTAGGTCGGGAATTGGAATTTATTGGCTAACTTGATCTTGGTCCCGTTGGACTTTGGCTTGAGAGGCCGACCGGCGGTCGGCCCCACAGGGACACGACCGAGCTTGGGTCCCGTTGAACTTTGGCGTGAGAGGCCGACCGGCGGTCGGCCCTACTGGGACACGACCGAGTGTGGGTCCCGTTGAAGTTTGGCTTGAGAGGCCGACCGGCGGTCGGCCCCACAGGGAGACGACCAAGTGTGGGTCCCGTTGAACTTTGGCTTGAGAGGCCGACCGGCGGTCGGCCCCACAGTGCTGGTTTTCATTTTTTGTGCGTCTGTTGCATAATGGGAGTCCTTTGGAGGCGGTCGGATGAGCCAGGTCAAGTCAATCCAGATCCACTATTGGAAAAAAGAGGAAAAGCGCATCGAGCTCTTGTTGCGCGGCGTGTTCTGGCCTCTGTGGCCTCTGCGCGGCAAGGCGATCTTTGAGCCCGACTGCGTGCGGCTCAAGCTGCCGTTCAGCAAGCAGTGGGAGGTCTTGCCGCGCGAGCGGGTCGACCATCTGCTGCTCGACAAGCTGGGCGCCGGCGTCTTTGCGATCCTGGTCCTGCACTCGCTGTCCGAGCCGGCCAAAGCGGCGACGGACCCGGCCGAGGCCGAGGCGCCTGTCGCCGAGCCCGAGGCGCCCGCCGCGAAGCCGGTCGCTAAGCCCGCTGCCCGCGCCGCCAAGGAGAAGGCCGCTGCGGCCGAGCCCGCGCCAGAACCCCCGCGCGAGAAGCGCTACCTGGGCTTTTTTGCCGACCCCGCCGAGGCCGAGGAGCTGGGTGGCCGCCTCGGCCAGTGGGGCTACGGTCTGATCACCTGGCTCGGCAACTGGCGCAAGTAGCGGTCGACACGCCGGCGCCAGCCTTGCTCACTTCTTTTTCTTGGCCAGCTCGCGTTCAAGCGCTTTGACATTATCCTCTGCGATCGAGCGCCAATTGGAGCGGTCGTCCGTGGCGAGGTAAGCCTTGAAGGCTGCCAGGGCCTGAGGGTCGGCGCCGAATTGGAAGTAGAGGTCGCCCAGGTAGTAATGGATCATCGGGGTTTTGCCGGCGGTCAGGGTCAGGGCTGTTTTGAAGCAGCGCTCGGCGCTTCGGCCCAACTCGCCGGTCAACTCGCCGCCCATCAGCAGCTTACCTACTTGGAAATAGCGCTCGCCCAGGTTCTGGCGGTTGCCGGCGACCTTGGCGTAGCGGTCGACCGCCGCCAGGGCTTCGGCCTTGTCGCCGAGGACGCTGAGCACGTGCACGCGCAAGTCATGGGCGGGCTCATAGCCTTCCTCCGTGGCGATGATCTTGTCCAGCAGGCGTAGGGATTTCTCGTGCTCGTTGTCCATTGTGGCATCGGTCGCCTTGCGGTAGAGATCATTGAGCTCCTTATTGGACGAGGTGAAGGGTCGGTCCTCCTGAAGATTGCCGTCTGGGTTGAACTCTGCGTCGGTTCCGGTCTTCTCGCTATAGACGATGCGCATGGCCAAACTGCGTGCGCGGACCAGCTCGCGGCGCGCCCCCTCATCCAAGGGACCGGCGGCACTGGCGCTGAACTTTAAATCGCGCAGGAGTTTCTGCAGGTCTTTGTGGGCCGCGCCGTCGAGGTAGTCGTAGGCATTGTGGCCCTGCTTGTCCAGGGCATCGCGGCGGGCACCCTTGGTCAGCAGGCTTTTGACCAGCTCGGTACGGCCGCGATAGCAGGCCCACATCAGCGGCGTCTGGCCCTGCTCGTTGGCGGCCTCCCCTTGCGCGCCCGCCGCGATCAATTTCTGGGCCTGACTCGGGTTGTCCTCCGCCAGTGCCACCAGCAAGGGCGACCATCCGTCCAAATCCACGGCGTTGGGGTCGTAGCCGGCAGCCAGTAGCTGGTCCGTGAGTTCGTCCTCGCCCAGCTCCGCGGCCAGGTGCAGGGCAGACTCGCCGAACATGCTGCGCTCCTCTTTACCCGCTGCGATCAGTTTGGCCAGCTCCTCCTTGGCGGCCAAGGTCCAGACCGCGGTCAGCAAGGGCGTCTGGTAAAGACGGCGACGGCGATAGCCGGTGTCCTCGCGGAGGATCATGTGCGAGGTGCGATCGAAGGGGTTGTAGGTCAGGGTGATGGCCTTGTTGCCTGGCTGACCGATCTTGGCGGCCCATTGGTCCTTGATCGCGGCTTCCTCTTCATCGTCGGCATAGAGCAGGGCTTGAGCCGCCAGTGCTTTCGACTCCTCGATATGGTTGAGATGGAGCAGCAGGTTGCCGTGGAGAATGCGGTAGGGCATAAAATCGGGTTGGGCCTTGGTGGCGCGAAGCGCGTAGGTCAGGGCGACCTCGGGCTCGTTTTCCTTGAGCAGCCAGGCGAGGTCGTAGGCGGCCGGCGCGAAGTTCGCCTTTTGGGTCAGCGCTTGTTCGAGGAGTTGGCGTTTCTGCTGGGGCTGCAGCTGCGGCTCGAGGCTCCGCAGGTAGGTGGCCAGCCAATCCTTCTCCAGGACTTGCTGGTGGCGCTTGATCAGTTGGGTCGCCTCATCCGGCTTGTTGGCCTCGGCCAGGATCAACGCCAGGTTGAGGGCGATGCCGGGCTCGTCCTGATGGTTCAGCAACTGGGCGATGGTGTTCTCGTCGATGGCGCCCTGTTTGACGCCCGCGCGGATCACTTCCTTGTAGGAGAGCGCCTGTTCGGGACTGAGACTGGTGGTGGGGTACTTCTCGCGGTGGAGCTTGAGCTCGGTCTTAATGCTATAGTATGGGAAACGATTTTTTCTGAGGTAATCCCTGAGCGTCTTCTCCAGCGCTTTCAAGTCGCCAAAGACCTTGACCAGCGCTTCTTGGGGGGCCACGCCTTGATTGCTGAGCGACATGAGCTGGGAGAATCGCTTCTTGTCGCGACTGTCCTCAGACATCAGGGCATAGTGGGTCAGTAGCCAAGACTGGGCATAGAACACCGAAGCCAGGTTGCGCTCGTTGTAGAGGGGCGATGACCTGTCGACTTCGACGAGCTGCGCCAATGGGAGCATTGGTTCGCGGTTGAGGACGATCGAGTCGTCATTGGCCTTGCCGATGTTAACTCTGTCACTGTGGAACTCCATTTGCATGAAGAAGCAGGCCAGACCCTCATTCATCCAGACGGGCAAGATGAAGTTGCCGTTGACGATCATGTGGGTGTATTCGTGGATGATCGTCTGTCGGCCCTCGCGCAGGGCATCGAGGCTGACGACGATGGTATGGCGGTACCTGCCTGGGATGAAGACGCCGGCAAGGTTCTTCGTCTTGCCGATGCCGACCTCTTCGATCAGTTCGTTGACGCCGTTCTTGCCGCTGACAGCGATGATCAGTAGATCGCGGTTGGGTTCGTTCTGGATACCGGGAAAAATGTTTTCAAAGACGTGGTCGACCTGTTCGAAATAATAGGCGACCTCGCGCCCACTGCGGACGCCGTCGTTGGTGAGCACGGTGAAGTGGGGCGAACGGATCTCGTCCCAGCCCGCACTTGCGGGGAGCAAAAATAATAGCCAGAGCATTCGTTTGAACATATAAATACCTCTTGAACATATACCGGCCGAGCCGGCTCGTCATCCTTATAGCGTAAAACTTCAGTCTGCGCGCCAAAAATGAGTGAAAACGCGGAGCAGAGGGTCGGGGCAGGGGTTATAATGTCGGGAAAGCGAGGGCAATCCATGACACACGAAGGCAAGTTGGCTGAGTTACGCGAACGCGAAGCGGCGTTGGTGGCGGAGCTGGACGAATTGGCGCGCGCCTTTATCGTGGAGGTCGCCGCTCAGTTGCGTCGCGACTTGCCCGCCATGGCGCGCAAGCTGGGACTGGGTCAGCCGGCTGCGACCCTGGCCTTGGGCCAAGAGGGCATGGCGAAGTTGCGGGCCGAGGTCCAAGCGCTGCAGGACGGTATGGCCGATGCCTGTGCCAAGGCCCTCTTGGTGCCAACAGTCTGGGGACACCTGCATCCTGAGGGCGGCTATCGCCCCACCAACGATGCCAGAGGGGAGACGGCGTTGCCCGCACTGCTGACCCAAGACCTGGAAGAGGCTTACCCGCGCGAGCCGCGCTTGCGCCAGCGCTACGCCTGGGCCCTGGCCGACTGCCTGGCGCCGTTTGTGGCGCTCCTGGTCGGCGCTGGCTTTGCCACGTCGCGCGTTCGCGGCGAAGACGAACCGGCCGCACCCGAACACGAGCTGGTCTACGGGCAATTCAATTGGCCGGCAGGGGCGCTGGCCTTGCACGGGGAGTACCGCGAGCTGGTGCTTGGCTTGCGTGAGCTGGCCCAGCAACGGGTCGACCTCGCCGAGGCCCAGGCGACGGCTGAGCTGGCCGAACTCTGGCGTTTGTTCGAGTGAGCTCTTCGGGCTTTAGTTTCCGCCTTGATGCTGCTGGCGATAGAGGCCTTGCATGGCTTGCGCCCGTGCCTGCGGCAGCTCCTTCCGCTGGCGCGCATTGAGGGCGCCAGCTTTGCTTGTTTTGATGTTGAGATCCCGCAACAAGCGATAGAGTGGCTGGTTTTTCCTGTGGTCCACATAGTCGATGGCCGTGTGGCCATCCTTGTCCTGGAGGTCGCGCTTGGCGCCCTTGGCGATTAGCCGTTTGACCAGCTCTATATGCCCGTGGAAGCAGGCCCACATCAGCGACGTCTGTCCAAACTCGTTGGTGCTGTCCAGTTTTGCGCCCGCTTCGACGAGGCTGAGCGCGAGTTTGGGGTTGTCATGGGCGGCTGCCAGCATCAGCGGCGACCATTTGCCAGCATCCAGGCCGTTCTTATCGCAGCCGGCCGCAAGCAGCTTTCCTACCACTGACGTACGGCCCAGTTCAGCAGCCAAGTGCAGGGCTGACTCGCCGTACAGGCTGCGCTCCTGTGGTGCCTGGGTTAAGAGCGCGGCAAGGTCCTGGTCGGTGCGCTTCTGCCAGATAGCCTTGAGCAGGGGCGTGAGGTAGAGTAAATCGCGCCGATAGGCGGGCGGCATAGAGAGGTTAGGGAGGCTAGGGGGCTGGATCGCTATGATGATCTGCTGGGGTTCATCCACAATGGTTCGGGGTAGCTCGTATTGTGAGATGCCGTACTCTGCGTCTGTCAATTCGTCCCAGGCACGGGCGAAAACCTGTGATTGTTCTGCCAGCGCCTCTACCTGATCGACATTCCCCAACTTGAGCATCATTTCACCCAAGAGTAGGCGGTAGCCGGATGAGGAGGGATCGGCCTTGACGGCCTGGCGGGCGAATTTAAGCGAGGTTTTGGCATCCTTGAATTTCAAAAGCAGGGCTAGGCGATAGGCGGCTTGGGCAAAGTTTGGCTTTTCTTCCAGGACCTTCTCCAGGAAATAGCGTTGGCGCCGCGGCTCCATCTTGTAATCGTAGGTAAGCAGGTAGTTGAACAACCAGTCCTTTGCCAGGTCCTTCTTGTTGCGCTGGAGAACACGCATGGCCTCCACTGGCTGCCCTTGCTGAACGTAGATCAGCGCGAGGTTGATGGCGACCCCTGGCTCGCTCTGGTGCGCTTCTAAATCGACAAGCGTGTCTCGCTCGATGATGGCGTCCGGCCGCCCTTGTTTGAGCACTGCCATATAGGAAGTGATCTGGCTGTGACTGAGCGGGTTTACGGCAAAGGCTTCGGCGCTGACTGCCCCGCTGGCGGGAAGGGTGATATATGGGAAGCGATTGTTCTCGAGGTAGGTTTGCAGTTCCTCTTGCAAGGCTGTCAAATCACCGGCCGCCTGTTGGAGCGCGGCCAGCGGCGTGGCGCCCTGATGGTTGAGCAGAATCAGTTGTTGGAACATCTTCTTCTCGCGACCAGCCGGTGACATCAATGCATAGTGGGTCAACAACCAGGCCTGGGCGTAAAAAATGCCTGAGGTATTGGCCTCATCGTACAGAGGGGAACCGTGGTCGACGTCCACCAAGGTCTGTAGGGGCACCATGTCTTGCACCAGCAAGATGCGCGCATTGCGCTCCACCTTGCCGAGATGGATCTGATTGTCTTGAATTTCGGTTTGCATGATGACGTTCGCAAGACCCTCGTTGAGCCAGCAGGGTAGCGCGAGGTTGCTGTCGACGATCATATGGGTATATTCGTGAAAGATCGACCGCTGGGCTTCCTCCAGCTCGTCCACGGCCAAGATGATGTAGTTGCGGAACGAGGAGCTTATGAAGGTGGCAGGCAAGGGGCGAGTGGGGGGGTGGCCTGCTTGGGTCATTAGATCGTTCACCGTCTTGCCGCTGAGGGCGATGATGACCAGATCCTTGTTGGCGGAGTTGTTCAAGCCCTGGAACAATTGTTCGAACAAAAAGTGAACCTGTTCAAAGTTCCGGGCGACGGTCCGGCCCGATGCCACACCTGCATTGGTGATGACTTTGAAATGAGGCGATTGTACTTCGTGCCATTGCGCGAACGCGGGTACGAGCAACAGGACCCAGAACCATTTCTTCAACATAGCAATCCTCACGCAAGGTCGTCCATCGGTACGAGGCCGATCATCATTTATAAAAGCGAAAAAGCGACCCCAATATGACCGTGATATGCAATTTTCGCATGAAATCGCAGGGATGGGCGCCAATGATCGGTCGTATAGCCCAGGCCGGCGGAGCTCGGCGAGCTGGCACGCGGCACTGCGGATGTGTGAGTTGTATGCCCCTGGCACGTTTCATGGGATTAGTGCGGTTCGGGATCCTTGGGTGTGCCACCTAGTTTTTGGAGCATCGCCGGCAGCAGCATCACCGCCAAAAGCAGGGCCGCGGCGACGCCGATGCTGAGGGCCAGGGAGAAGCCGCGCAGACCGCGGTGACGGGTGAAGACGACTGTACCGAAGGCCGCCAGGGTCGTGGCCGAGGTCAGGACGACGCCGTGGCCGGCCTGGATCAGGGTCGCGCGCAGGTCGCCACGGTTGGCGCGGAAGCGGTGGGTGATGTGAACGGCGTCGTCGACGGCGATGCCCAGCACGATCGGGATCGCCATCACATTGAGCGGCGTGAACGGCACGCCCAGCAGCTTCAGGCAGCCGCCCAGCCAGATCATCGAACCGACCGGGATCGCCACCGCCAGCAGCGTGTCCCTGATGTTGCGGAAACCGAGATAGGTGATCACCAGCAGTAGGCCCATGGAGAGCAGGGCTGTGATTTCTAGGGCGCGCTTGGCTCGCGCGATCATGAAGTCGGCCAGGAACGGCATGCCCGTGCATTGGGGGTCGATCGCGCGCATGGCTTGGATGAAGGTGCGGTTGGCCTGCTCGTCCCAGATATCGATGCCGGGATAGGCGTAGACGGCGTAGCGACCCTTGGCATCGACAAAGACATCGCGGAACTCGGCAGGCGCCTGGTGGGCCTGGTCAGTACCCTCCTCATCCAGGTCGGCGAGGGAGCGCACATCCGAGACGGACGCTTCCATGCGCAGGCGATCGCTGAGGCGGATGGCGGCGTCGCGGTCGGGCGCGATGAAGGCGGCGAAATAGGGGGAGTAGTCGGAGTGCTCGCGCATGCGGCGCTCCAGCTGGGCCGCCTGCGAGTCGGCGGGCTGCAGGTTCAGGTAATTGTTGTCGAAGTGGGGCCAGCCGACCAGCAACAAGCCCAAAGTCAGTAGCAGCATTAGCGCGCCGCTCCAGGGCCGCTGCAAGTGGAACAGCAGGCGACCGGTGCCGTCGTGATTGCGGCTGCGGGTGCCGCGGCTGGGCATGACCATCCACAGGGCCGGCAACACGGTGACCATGGCCAGGTAGCAGATCAGCAGGCTGGTGCCGGCGATCAGGCCGAGTTCGGCGAAGCCCTTGAAGCCGGAGAAGATCAGGGCGAAAAAGACGCCGGCGGTGGTCAGCACGGCGGTATTGAGCGGGCTCTGCAGGTCCTCGTAGGCGCGGGTGACGGCCTCGGCCTTGTCGGCGCCCTGGCCGCGCAGGACCTCGACATGGTGGACGATGTGGATGCCGTAGTCGATGCCGAGGCCGAACAGCATCGAGGCAAACATCGCCGAAAGAATGGTCAGGTGACCTGGGTAGAAGCTGACGAAGCCCAGGCAGACGGCCAGGCTGGCGAGCAGGGTCAGGCAAGCGGTGATCGGGCCGGAAAAGGAGGGGAAGCCCAGGGCGAACAGGCCGAGGATCAGGACCAGCGAGATCAGGGAGAGCCGGGTGATGTCGCTCTGGATGATTTCCTGGTCGTCGAGCGCGTAGGTGGGGATGCCGGTCAGGCCGGCGCGCACCGCGCCCAGGGAGCTGGCCTGGATCGCCGCGCGGACGTTCTTGACGAAGGGGGCCAGAGCGGCCGTGCTGGAGCGTTCGTCGCGGGGCTGGACGAAGAGAAAGTACATGCTGCGGTCGTCATTGGCCAGAAAGGGGTCCAAGCCGTTTTCGGCCAAGACCTCGTCGCTGTAGGGCGGGCGGTCGAGCACGACCCGCACCTCGGGCAGGGCCCGCAGCTTCGGGGCCAGGCCCATGACGGCAGCCTGGCGTGCGGTCTCATCGCCGCCCTCCAGCACCACCACCAGTGCGTTGGGCGTGCCGAAGGCCTGGGCGAACTCAAGAAAGTGATGGACCTCGGGTAGGTCCTGGTCGATCAGGTCGAGGTTGGAGGTGCGCATCTCGATCGCCGGCGCGCGCCATAAGGCTAGGCCGACGAGCACCAGCGCCGCGGCCAATACGATCGCGGGGCGGCGGGTGGCGAAGGCGGCCAAGCGCGCGGCGGGCAGGCTCATGGCGCGGTGACCAGCTTCTCGAGCGCGGCCATGTCGTTGATGAAGTGGATCGCCGCCACGGTGGCGTCGGGCTTGAGCTCCAGCACGGTCAGTTTCTTATCCTGGAGCGGGTAGACCTTGCGCAGGCCGGCGTCATCGGCGATCAGCACGCGGTGGGGGTATTTGCGCATCTTGGGCTTGGCCAGTTTCTCGGCGATGATGCGCGGCATGGGGCTGATCTCGATCAGGTAATCGATGCGGTGCTCGTCGAGGAAGCCGGTTGGTTTGGTCTTGAGCCAGGAGTTGGCCTGTTCGGAGGTCTTTTTCTCCCAGGAGAGGATGATCCAGTGCCGGCCAGGGGCGAACTCGTGGACCGTGCCGTATTGATCGGGTAACTTGAAGCCGGGAAAACGCTGACCGACCGCCAAGGTCGGATCGCCAAAGAACAGCGCCAAGGTCATCAGGAAGGTCATAAGGGCCCTCGCGGGACATTTTTGGGTTCCACTCTGGAACTGGGCATCACTATACTAAGTGCAAGGAACCCAGAGAAGGGCTGAAGTGGAAAAATTACCAATAAGTCATTCAAGCGTCAGCGAGTTGTAATGCGATGATCATGGTGGCATCATCGGGGATCACTATAATCCTCTCCAGGGAACCCGCGCGAGCGTCGGTTCGAATGCCGTACAATCTAAGGATGGTCCACATGACATATTGGCAGCAAACACCTGGGTTTTCAAGCTTAGCGCGGCGGCGCGCGGTAGTCTTACTCGCTTTGGCACTGTTGGCCGGCCAGGCCGGCCTGGCCGGCGAGGTGGCGCTGGATCTCAAGAGCTCCTCGATCAAAGCGGTCGCCAGGGCCACCGGCCATAGTTTCACGACCCAGACCGGCGATTACCGCTGTGTGCTGACGACCGACGAAGCCCACCAATTGGTCGGCGCCGAGTTCAGCTGCTCTGTGCTGTCGCTCAAGACCGGCAAGGACGGCCGCGATACGGAGATGTACCACTGGCTGGAGTCCGAGAAGTTTGGCCAGGTCGTCTTCAAGATGAAGGCCCTGCGCGAAGTTCAAGGCAAACAGATGATGGTCGGCACCTTGACGCTCCACAATGTCTCTGTGGACCTGCAGATTCCGGTTCGTTACCGCAACCAGGACGGCAAGGTAGAGCTGGCTGGCGACGTCACGATCGACACCACCAAGTTCAATTTGCCGATCATCCGCAAGATGGCCTTTCTGACCGTCAAGCCCGAGGTCGCGATCTCCTTCACCATGGTCGGCAAGGAGGCTGCGCCATGATGGATCTCGACGAACTCCAGCTGGTGGCGCGGGCCTACAGCGATAGTTTGCGCGTGCCCGCCAACTGCGAGCCGCGTTTGGCCGGTGTGCTCAGCGACACGCTGGCCCACCCCGGCAATCTGACGCGGGCGCAGCTGATTTTCCGCATGCTGCGCAACTTTGGCGCACCGATTGAGGATTCCTTGCCGACCGCGATCGCGATTGAGTACTTCCACACCGCCTCGCTGCTCTTGGACGATCTGCCCTGCATGGACGATGCCCTGGTGCGCCGCGGTCAGACCTGCCCTCACCGCCGCTACGGCGAGGCGGCCGCGATCCTAGGCGCACTGGCCTTCATCAACCGCGCCTATGGCCTGATGTGGTCGGTGTTTGGGCGTCTGCCCAGCGAGCGCGGCCAAGAGGCAGCGCGGCTGGTCGAGGACTGCCTGGGCGTGATGGGCGTGATCCAGGGTCAGAGCCTGGACGTGCATTTCGCCGAAGGGCCGCGCGACGCCAGCCGGGTCGCGGAAATTGCCGAGGGCAAAACAGGTGCGATGATCCGCCTGGCCCTGCTGCTGCCCAGCGTCATGCTCGGCATGGCGCCGCCGACGCAGCAACTGCTGGAGGCACTGGCGCGACGCTGGGGCCTGGCCTACCAAACCCTGGACGACCTGAAGGACCTCTACGACGTCAGCTCCGGCAAGACCGCCGGCCGCGACCAGCTGCTGGACCATCCCAACCTGGCCGTCTGCCTTGGCGTCGATCGAGCCGGGCTGGAAGTGCAACAGCTGCTCAGCGCCTGTGAAGCGGATCTGGAGCAGCTCCGCGAGTTGTCCCACGGTTGGCGGTTTCTGGGGGTTCTGCAGGAGAAGCTGCGCCTGGAGCAGGCGCGACTGGTGCGCCTGGCCGAGGCGGCATGACGTCACCTTCCGACGCGCGTGAGGCGGCCGGCCTGCATGCCCTGTTCTGGCTGGTGGCCGCCAATGCGGTCGGCGTCTGGATGGCATTGCTGCTACTGCTGCCAGAGCTCAACGATCTGTTGGCGCCGCTGACGTTTGGTCGTTTTGTGCCGCTGCATCTCGATTTTCACTTGTACGGCTGGCTCAGTTTCCCCCTGATCGCGCTGCTGTTCCAGGCCTACGGACGGGGGTCTTCGCGCTGGGAAGGCGCCGCGGTCTGGGCCTGGTCGAACGCGCTGGTCTTTGGCGGCGCGCATTGGCTGATGGGCCAATCCAGCGGCAAGTTGTTCCTGGAGTGGTCGCCCTATGACCGCAAGTTGATGACGGTCGCCATGGTGCTGCTTTGGCTGGCCCTGGCCAACGGCTACTACCAAACGCGCGCGCTGCACCGAGGAGACTGGCTGCGGCCACTGGGCCTGATGCTTTTGGCCGCGGTCCCGGTGGTGTTCTATATTTCCGTTGGGATCGATGTCTATCCCCCGATCAATCCCAACAGCGGTGGCGCGACGGGTTCCAGCCTGCTGGGTTCGACGCTCGGCATCGTCAGCCTGTTCCTGTTGACGCCCTACCTGGTCGCGGCCCGACAGCCAGCTTATGACGGGGGGCGCTGGCTCTGGGGGCTGTGGTTGCTGCACTTGATCGGCTTCGGGCTGGCGGGTCACGGCGATCGCCGCAACGACGAATGGCCGCAGATCGCCGCGCTCGGCAGCCTGCTGATCTGGGTGCCGCTACTGTGGCGCCACTACCGGCGCTTCGACTGGGTGGCGGGTTCGGCCGTCTGGCTGACGGGTGCCATCGCCTGGGGTGCGCTGTTGACGGTCAGTGGCTGGATCGCCTTTTTACCGGGCGTGCTGGACCGTTGGAAGTTCTCTCACGCGCTGGTCGCCCATGCGCACCTGGCGATGGCGGGGCTGTTGACCAGTTTCGTCGTGTTGATCCTGCTGGTGTTGGCGCCGCGCTTGGCGATCCTGCGCTGCCGGACCTTGGCCGGACTCTGGCAGGGCGGGCTGGCCGTGCACCTGTTCGCGCTGATGGCGCTCTCCGAGTTGGAGGCGCGCCAGCCGCTGGCGCTTTTCAACCGCGACGCGCTGGCAAGCGCCCTGATGGGCTTGCGGTTGCTGGCAGGCGGCGTGATGTTGGCGGTTTCTGTGCTATGGTTTTGGCAAGGGCTGCGGTCAAGGCGCCCGCCAACGGCGGAGGTGGTCGATGGACTGGCGTAAGTTGTTCCTGTTGGCGGTCGGCGCGATGGATTTCAGCACCGGCCTCCTCCTGGTGTTTGCGCCCGCGCTGACTTTGCGCTTAGTGGGCATCGATGCCCTGCCGGCCGAACCGGTCTACCTGAGCTGGATCGGCGTCTTTGTCGGTGCGGTCGGCGCGAGCTACGGGCTGCCGTTCTTGGCGACGGGCGCGGAGCGCGTTTCGCGCCTGCGCGCAACGTTGCTGTTCACGACCCTGATCCGGATCTTGGTAGGCGTCTTTGTCTGTGTCGCCGTCCTGCAGGATCGCTTGGTGCCAGGTTGGACCTTGGTGGCGGTGGCGGATTTTGGCTGCGCCGCGGCGCAGCTGTGGCTGTTGCGGGAGCTGGGCTGATGCTGCGCAGTGTGACGGCCGTCTGTGGCACCTACTTCTTCTTCCTGATCTTCGCGCAGTTCGCCTTCCTTGAACTGGTGCAGGCGGCGGGCGCCGCGCTGGAGCCGACCATGGGCGCGATGGCGCTGGGCGGTCTCGGCGCCAGTCTGGGCACGGCCTGGCTGATGCGCGGTCGCGACCTGATGGTGCTGTTGCGCGCGGCCTTCTTGGCCTGCGCCCTGACTGCGGCGGTGGCGCCCTGGGCAAATCGCTTCTGGCTGGTACCGCTGGCGGCGGTGATCGGCGCCAGTCTGGGGGCCCTGACGGTCGCCTTGGCGACCTCGCTGACGCGTCTGACCGGTACCCGTCGCTTTGGCTTGCAATTGGGTATGGGCGTAGGCTTGGCCTACTTTCTGTGCAACCTGCCGCTGGTCTTCCAGGCGCCGGCCGCTTGGCGCTGTTGGATGGCGAGTGGCTTCGCGGCCCTGGGCCTCGCGGCGGCGATGGCGGCAGCGCCGCCCGCCTGCACACCGCATTTCCGGGCGCCGCGCTGGTCGCGCGCGCTCTTCGGGCGCAAAGGCCTCGCGCTGGTGGTGCTGTGTTTTCTGGCCCTGATCTGGATGGATTCGGCGCTGTTTTATATCATCCAACAGAATCCCGAATACAAATCCGCCACCTGGAGCAGTGTGCGCCTGTGGGTCAATGGCCCGATCCACGCCGGCTTCGCGGTTATGGCGGGCATTGCAATGGATCGCGGCTGGTTCCGCCCGTTGCCGTTGTTGGCGTACGCGCTGCTGTGCGGCGGCTCGTTGGTGTTGATCGCCGGCCACGAGGCGCTGGGCCTGGCCTCGCCGCTCTATGTGGGCGGCGTGTCCATCTATTCCGTGGCTCTGATCGCTTATCCCTCGCTCTGGGCCGAGGCCGAAGACCTGGTCGGCCGCGCCTGGCGGGCAGCCTGGCTGTTCGGCATTGCCGGCTGGGTCGGCTCCGGGCTCGGCATCGGCATGGCTCGCGACTTGGAGCGCATTCCCATCGCCTTCCTGGTGGTCGCCGGCGCTGCGATCATTGCGGCGACATGGTTGGTCGGCAGACTCGGCAAGGCGCTCGCCGTGGCCCTGTGTTTGCTGACCGTGGGCTGCGTAGACATGCCCGAGAAGGGACTGCCGGCGGCGCTGGGGCGCAGGGTTTACATCGCCGAGGGCTGCATCAACTGCCACTCGCAGTACGTTCGGCCGGGCACTGGCGACGAGTTGCTGTGGGGTCCCGTGGGCACCGCCCGAGGGGGCGCGCCGCCGCTCTACGGCAATCGCCGCCTCGGTCCGGATTTGACGAATGTGGCCAATCGCCGCAGTCGCGACTGGCAGGAACTCCACCTGCGGGACCCGCGGGCCGTCACGCGCCATTCGACCATGCCCAGCTATGCCCACTTGTTCACCGACCGGCGTGGGGCCGATCTGCTGGCCTATCTGGACACGCTGGGCAGCGACACCTTTGCCGAGCGCCTGGCGACGGTGCAGGCCTGGCATCCGCAACCGAGCGCACAAGCCTGCGCGCCGACGCGGGCGCTGACTCTGTTTGCCGAGCTGTGCGCGGGCTGCCACCGCACCACGGCGCTGGGGGGCGGTGCTGCGGCCCGTGGCCTGAGCCCAAAGCCGCGCGATCTGGAGCGCGAAGCGCTGCGCTATGCGGACGCAACCGGTGCCGACGCCGATGCCCTGGCGCGGCTGATCAAATTTGGCGTGCTCGGCACCAGTATGCCTGGCCACGAGTATCTCGACGATGGCGACGTCCTGGGTTTGGCCGCCTACGTGCGCGAACTGCAGCGTCGCCAGGCGCTATGAATCGCCGGGTGCGCCGCCTGGCTTGGGCGGTCGCAACGCTTGTCGTGCTAGGACTGGCGTTTGCGGCCTTGACCGGCTGGTTCTCGCCCATGCGGCCGTGGCGCGAGGTCAGCGGCGCAGATCGCATGGGCCAGGTGCCCATGTACCACGCGGGCGCTGGACCGCAAATCTACTGGTTGGGCCATGCGGGTTTCCTGATCAATTGGCACGGGCAATGCCTGGCCCTCGATCCGAACCTCTCGGAGAGCTGTTTCCCCGTGCCGCGGCTGGTCGCGCCGGAGGCGCTGCGACAGGAGCCCATTACCGCGCTGATCAGTCACGCCCACTACGACCACTTCGACCTGTCCACCCTGCGACGCATGGGCTCGTTGCGGACCTTGATCGCGCCGCGCGGCCTGGGCCAGTACCTCGACGATGAACTGGCCAGCCGGCTCGATTTCGAGGGCATGCGCCCAGGCGAGATCCTGTACTTGGGCGCCCTGCGGATCACCGCGGTCGAGGCCCGTCACCGCGGTGGTCGCAGCCATCCCTTGCCCAGCCGCTTTCAGGCACTCGGCTACGTCATCGGCGACGGCGAGACGAATCTCTACTTTGCCGGCGACAGCGGCTATGGCCCCCAGTTCCGCGCGATTGGCGAGCGCTTCCACCCAAAAATCGCGATCCTGCCGATCGGCGCCTACGCGCCCCACTTCGCCCTCGGTCCGCACCACCTCGACCCGGAGGAAGCGGTTCAGGCCGGCATCGACCTGGGCGCGGAGCTGGTCATTCCCGCGCACTTTGGCACGTTTCGCCTGGCCTTCGATGCGCCCGACGCGGCGCTGCCGCGCTTTGCCACGGCAGCACAGGCCGCGCCGTTCCGCTGGGCCGTGGCCAAATGAGGTCTCTGTGCTGCCCAAACAAGGGGAAGGCGAAAATCTTAGGGTCAATCGGGGCCTAAACACGTCCTTTTTCCGCTTATATCCATAGTTTGATTTCGTTGGAAAAGGAGCCGATGATGACGGAACAGGAAGAAAAGAATTGGATTTTGATGATCCACCTCACCGGCCTGCTTGGCAGCTTTGCCATCGTTTTAGGCGGGTTGCTGATCCCACTCGTGCTCTGGTTGATCAAGCGCGATCAGTCCGAGTGCGTGAACGACCAAGGTCGAGAGGTTGTCAACTTTCAGCTCAGTCTGATCGTGTGCTCCCTGGGCATCGTCTTGTTCTGCGGGGTCTTGATCTTGGGGCTCGGTGCGGCATCGACGCTGTTTTTGGTGCCTCTCGGCATTTTGGCGATGATCGCCTTGGTTCTCTGTCAGTGGATCTTCGGCATCATCGGGGCGATCAGGGCCAGCGAGGGCGTGGCCTACCGTTATCCCCTGAATCTGCGGATGATCGGCTGAGCGCCACTTGAAACAGTCGGGGTGATGCGCCTACAATGGTTTGGTTGTTACGCTTTTCAGCTCGGAGCGATTGTGCGTCTTCTCCTCGAATCTCTGCTTTATGCGGCAGCGACCTACACTCTCCTTGGCATCTTGTTCAGCCTCTACTTCTGCGCGCGTGGCGCCGGTAAGGTGGATCCGCTTGCCAAAAGCGGCACGCTGGGATTCCGCCTTCTGATTTTTCCCGGCGCGGTCGCGCTCTGGCCGCTGCTACTGATCCGCGTCAGACGCGGTGGTCTGCCTGTACTGGAGCGCAACGCCCATCGCGATCGTGCTTCAAAGGTGGCGAGCCCATGATCCGACACCTGCGTCTACGCCACCGCTGGATCTTCACGATCTTGGCCCTGGTACTGCCGACGTTCTATCTGGCCGTGCTGGCCACACGCAGGCCCCTGCCTGCGCCGACCCCTCTGCCGGAGGCGCTTGCCCTGGATGCCCTGCCCAGCGGTGCGATCCGCTGGACGGAAACGGCCAACGGCCTATGCTTCGAGCTATACGAGGGCCATCCGGGTCTCCTGGTCGTGCGCGTGCAGCGCGACCCCGCCATTCCCGATCCCTTGCTCTACTGGTCTTACGCCGCCTTCAGCGAGGATGTGCCTGGCAACGATGCGGTCCTGCTGGGCAGTCTGGCCAGCGAGGGCAGCTGTGTGCTGCGGCTACCCGAGGCGGCGCGGCAGGGCAGCGGCGTGATCTGCCTCTACTCGCCGATCCGCGGTCAAGTCTTGCTGCAGCTGACCCTGCCGGGAGGCGCGCCATGAGTGCGAGTTACCAGGCGGTCGGTTGGAATGGCCAGAAGAAAGCCTACGATCTTTGCCTTGTCGGCGGTGTCGGCCTGTACCTGGCCACGTTCACCGGCGTCAGTCTGGTGGCACGGCCGGACGCCACGGCAGAGACGATCCTGATCCGCGCTTTTGGCAGCGCGGCCCTGGTCCTGCTGCACCTGATCCTCGCCATCGGGCCGCTTTGTCGGCTGGATCGCCGCTTCCTGCCACTGCTTTACAATCGCCGCCACATGGGTGTGACCATGTTTCTGCTGGCGCTGGTCCACGGCGGTTTTTCGATCCTGCAATTCCATGCCTTTGGCAACCTGAACCCGTTCCTCAGCCTGTTCCTCAGCAATGGTTCCGCCCAGGGTCTGAGCACGTTGCCGTTCCAGCCGCTGGGCTTCATCGCGCTGCTGATTCTGTTTTTGATGGCGGCCACCAGCCACGACTTCTGGCTGACGCAGCTGACCGCCCCGGTCTGGAAAACGCTGCACATGTTGGTTTACCTGGCTTATGCGCTGCTGATCGGCCATGTGGCGCTGGGGTCGCTACAGGTGGAGCAGCATCCCTTGCCGGCGCTCCTGCTGGGTTTAGGCCTGGTCCTGGTTTTGGGCCTGCACCTGGCCGCGGCATGGCGCGCGCGGGTGCCGACCTTCGCGGGCGAGGATTGGGTCGATGTCTGCGCGGTTGGCGAGGTGCCGATGGACCGGGCGATCATCGTCTGCCTGGCCGGCGAACGGGTCGCCGTCTTCCGCCACGCCGAAGGTTTTTCGGCCGTCTCCAACGTCTGCCAGCACCAGAATGGCCCCCTGGGCGAGGGCCGC
The DNA here is from genome assembly GCA_964423555.1 of uncultured Holophagae bacterium. Classification (GTDB taxonomy): domain Bacteria; phylum Acidobacteriota; class Holophagae; order Acanthopleuribacterales; family Acanthopleuribacteraceae; genus CAYRFM01. Next base: position 39,671 of record CAYRFM010000071.1, read on the forward strand.
ATCATCGACGGCTGTATTACCTGTCCCTGGCACGGCTACCAGTACCGCCCCCAGGACGGCGCCTCGCCCGCGCCGTTCACCGAAAAGGTGCCGACCTTTCCGATCGAGGTCGTCGCCGGCCGGGTTCGGGTCAAACCCGTTCCCAACCCACCGGGCACCTACGTCCAACCCGCCCCCGCGGAGGCCAGCCATGGCTGAAGTCAAGTGTGCCGCTGATTCCGAATTCTATGTTGGCTACCTGGGCATGCCAAACGGCTTGCGGCGGTTTTTGCGGCTGCGGGTGGTGCTGTTGCTGCTGGTCTTTCCGCTGCTTGCCTTGGCGGTCGCCTGGACCCAGCGGCCGATCGGGCCGGGGACGTTCGAGTTCGGGGTTGTGCAGTCGTTTGAGGGCGTATTGCAGGACTTGCCCTATCCCATGCTTCAGGTCACGCGGCCAGGTCACAATGGCGAGACGTCGGCGAAGTCGCTGTACCTACTGGGCGTGTTTGGCAAGCATGGGGCCGATGCGCTGGTCGCCGGCCTGGGCGGCCATCGGGTGCGCTTGCAGGGGGCTCTGATTTATCGCGATGACCAGGTCATGATCGAGATCGCCGGCGAGCGGCCTGAGGATTTAGGCCTCGGCGACCTCGAGCCGCAACAGGATCTGGGTCAGATCCAGGTCTGTGGCGAGATTGTCGACAGCAAATGCTTTCTGGGCGTGATGAAGCCCGGCAATCTCAAGACCCATAAGGCCTGCGCGATTCGCTGTATCAGCGGCGGTGTCCCGCCCGTGCTGCTGGTGCGCGATGAACAGGGGCGCGCGTTTTATCTGCTGTTGACCGATCAGGAGGGCAGGGCCGTCAACGAGCGCGTTCTCGATTGGGTGGCCGAACCGATCCGGGTTTCGGGGCAATTGCTGCGCTTAGGGAGCATCTATCAGCTTCAGTTCGACCCTGGGTCAATCGAATTGCTTTAGACGCAGTCTTGCGCCGGGCGGAGGGTCGATATTTCCCCCATGCTCCGCGGGACCATAGGTGTTACCTATCGCGGCGGATGCTTCACCTCGCTTTCCCTGCCATCCAAACGCAAAGCTGGCGCTTTACCTCACTTTTCCCGGCTCCGCGGACCATACGCGTTCCCCGCAACTACGACGTGGCTGGACGCCTGAGCGCTTGCGCTGTAGCTGCTGTAGCGCAAGATGCAATCTTGCGCCGGGCGGCGGGTGAGTATTAAAGCGGTCTTTTCAGTAGAGCGTAACTCCGGGAGCGTCCCTCTGAAATGATTCTGCTTTTTCCAAACGTCGAATGGAGAAGACCTTTTTCGGCTAAGCTCTAGTCACGAATAATGGCAGAGCGCACTGCGCACTGACGAA
>CAYRFM010000072.1:0-17547 GCA_964423555.1 uncultured Holophagae bacterium
ATCGAGCGCCATGCTGGCGGCGGCGATGCGGATCACGCCGCCGCCGTTGACGCCGCCGTAGAGCTTGGGATTGGCGAAGGAGTCCAGGACCGGCCGTTCGTTGGGCGAACCGCCGAGTCCGCTGAAACCGCCGTGGCTACCGCTCGACCAGGTGGTGCCGGCCCAGGTGGTGGCCCGGGTGTCGACCTTGGCGGCGCCCGAGGTGGAGACGACGGAAGTAGCATCAAGGATAAAATCGCCGTCGATCCGAGCCAGGATCGGGAAGGCCTCGCCGGTGCTCTTGCGGTCGGCCACATACCAGCCGCTGCCGTTGGTCAGGGTCACGGCGTTGGCGGTCAGGCCAAGGGCCGGGCCCTCGACCTGGGCGTAGAGGCTGGCGTGATCGAGGGTCACCGGGCCGGTCACGGTGATCGGCTCATCGTAGCGCAGGACGGCGCCGTTGATCAGTTGCAGATGTCCGAGGCGCAGGGGGAAGTGGGTGGTCAGTGCGAAGTTGTCGAGCTCGAGATTCTCGATGCCGGGATCGCTGAAGAGCTCGAGGCTGCCGTCGCGGAAGACGGTGGTGTCAGGGATGATGAAATCGGGGATGTCGATGGCGGCCTGGTCGATGACGACGTCCTGGAGGACTTCGACGGTGTCGATGCTCTTGAGGTTGGCGTGACCGCGAACCTCGAGGACATCGAGGATATGGCGACCGCGGTAACTGTCGCCGGCCGCCAGCGCCGGGAACGGCGTTTCGCCCTGCAACGCGCTGGTGGTATGGCTGGCGATGCGCACCAGCGGCGAACCGGGGATGTCGACGTAGAGACCGACTAGGCTGTCGAGCTCGGGGAAGCCCGTGCCGGCCAGGGTTGGGCCACCGGTAGCGGCCGCGACCGTGCGGCTGCCGAGTCCGGGCAGCAGGGTCGAACCGGCTTTGGTGGACACGCCGGCGTTGTCGACGACCAGCTTGCCGTTGGGCCAGGCGGCGGTGCGCCAGTAGACCGTGCCGGCCGCGCCGGCGCGATCGAGCTGGTTGTTGGCGCCGCCGTAGGCACTGGCGGAACCGCTGAAGCCCTCGACGTGATCGACGAGGAGGGCGATGCGACCGCCGGCCCCGCAATAATAGGAATGGTTTTGACCGTTGGCGGCGAGGGTGCCGGAGCCCTGCAGGGTTTGGCCCTGCAGCAGAATCGCGCCGCCGCTGCCGTCGTTGGTGGGGCTGACGTCCAGGTGCCCGTCGAGGGTACAGTCGGTGAACGCCAGCTGGATCGATCCCCCGGCAGCGTTGACCGACCCGCCATGGCTGGGATGGTAGAGGCTGTCGTAGGTCTTTTTGCCGGAGAAGGAGCCGCCGCCCAGGCCGCCGTGGGCCAGAGCATAGGCGCCGGTGAGACCTTCACCCGCGCTCTTGGCCAGGATGTCACCGGCAATCGTCAGGGTTGGGGCCTGGAGGACGAGATGGGCCGAGGTGCCATCGGCGGGCGCCACAATCGCCGCGTCGGCGGCGACGGCGATCGAAGTGGCCGCGCTCAGGCGGCCGTCGAGGAACAGGGTCTGGCCTGCCAGGCTGAGGCGGTCAAGGCTGGCCGAGCCGATCAGCGTTACCGAACCCGTCTGGGGCAAGGGCAGCTCCGACAGGCTGAAGTCGCCTTGCAACACGGAGTCCGGGCCGAGTTGCGTGGTGGCCGTGACCAGCTGGACCGGCTGACTGCCGCCCAGCACGGTGGCGTGGTCGACGCTCAGGGGACTGCGGGGGCTGACGCCCTCGAGGCTGAAGCGCGCGCCCTGGGTGATGGCCAGTTCGTCGACGAGATAGCTGAGCGCCAGGTGGGTGCCATTGGCATAGGTGCCGAAGCTCGCTTCGGGCGCGGACCAGAAGCGGGTGGCCTCCTGGCTGGCGACGACACTGGCGCTGGGGCCGTTGGCGTCGAAGAAGCGCATGCCCACGAAGGCGCCGAGGCGCTGGGTCTGGTACATGTCGGCGACCTGGTAGGCCTGGTTGGCGCGGTATTGGGTGGAGAACACGAGGTCGGTGCCGACGACCAAGTCCTCCAAGACCGGCAGGGCGGTGAGGTTGACGGCGTTGGGTTGCGCGTCGGCATGGGCCTTGACCAGCAGGCGGTCAAAGCTGCCATCTGGCTGGCTGGGGTCGGGCACGCGGGTAAAGATGGTGCCGGCGCCACAGTCCTTGCCGCCGTAAGCCTCGACGGTTCCGGCGAAGGTGCCGTAGATGGCGATGCGGCCACCGCCACCGCCGTAGGTCGTGTCCGCATAAGCGTCGCGGTACCCGTTGGCGGTGACTTTGCCATGTCCCTCGAAGCGCAGCGCCTCCAGCCAGATCGAGCCGCCCGCGCCATCGCTGCCGGCGTTGGCGCGGACTTGGCCGAGCAACCAGATTTCCGCGGCCGCCAATTTGACGGCGCCGCCGCCGCGGCGCGCGCCCGGCAGGGTCGGCTGGAACGGTGAGTCGTAGATTTGGCGCAGGTCGCTGGTGCCGCGGCCGAGACCGCCATGGCTGGGGGCACCGTAGCCGAGGCCGAGCTCATCGGGCAGACCCGCATAGCCCTTGCCGTCGACGTTGATGACACTGTGCAGATCGATGACACAGCTGGCGGTGGTCGTCACATCGGTATGGGCCACATAGGCCTGGTCGGTCGAGGTGGTGGTCTGCGAGAGGCTGGCGCCGTTGACCAGGATCAGGTCGCGGAAGCGGTGCTTGCCGTCGATGGTGTGGCTGCCGCCCGCCAAGACCAGGGACTGGTCCTGGAGCGAGAGGTCATAGCCGACGAGGCGGAGGGGGTGGTCGGCGGCAAAGACTTGGTAGGGCGTGTCTAGGCGCAGGAGGGTCACGCTGGTGCTGGCGGTGTTGCCACCGATGTCGCTGGCACGAACCTCGAGGACCAGGGTTGCGGCCCCGCGCAGTGCTTCCGGCACGGTCAGGCTTTGGTCGAGCGTCTGGTGCGTGCCGCTGAGGGCGCCCGTATAGAGCGCCTGGCCGTCCAGTAGAATCGTGACTTCGGCCAGGCCATCGACGTCGTCGAGCTCGGCCTGGACCTGCAGGTCAAGACCCTGTGGCAGGTCCAGGGGCAGGCGCAGGCCGTCGATCGGGCAGGTCAGGCTCAGGTTGGGCGCACCACTGGTCTGGACGGCGCGCACGGTCAAGGTGCGCTCATCGATGGCGAGGTTGCCGCGGTTGTCGCGAGCCTCGGCGCGCAGTAGGACTTGGCGGTCCGCTGTGACCGCTGGCGCGCGGACGGTGCGCTTGAACGGCGCTTGCGTGCTGCTGCCCAGCACGGCGCCATCCATCAGGAAGGTCAGCCGCTCGATACCGCTGGGGTCGCTGGCATCGACCTCGAAGCTGAAGTTCGTGGACTCGGCGACCGCAGCACCCTCCAGCGGTTTGCTGATCGAGAGCTGCGGGGCGACGGTATCCCTGAGGATCTCGAAGCCGCCCGTTTTTTGGCTCGAGTGACCCCGCTTGTCGGTGACGGTGAGGGTGTAGTCGACGTGACCGTCGGGCGTGGCCGCGGTCGTACCCAGGCGCGGGAAGGCGGAGGCCGTGGTGCTGGAAAGGTCGCCGTTGAGCGTTTTGGCAAAGGCACCGGTGGTGACTAGGGTGTAGCGGTCGAGCTGTCGGTCGTCGTTGAACTTGAGCGCCAGCGTCGCGTTCACCAGGGGATCGTAGGGGTTGGGGATGGTGGTGGAAAGCACCGTGGGTGCCTGGTCGAGGCGCATTGTCAGGGTGCCAAGGTCCTGGGATGCCTGATCGACTTGCTGACTGCTGAGGAGGTACTCGGAGGTTTCGATGCGATCCGCGCTGAAACTGTAGGTGCGATAGGGGAGCTCGGTCATGCTGAAGCGGCCGTCGGCGGCCGTGGTGGCGGTAAAGGTCAGGCCATTGCCGCTGGCGGTGACAAACAGATTGGGAACCGGGTCGCCCTGCAGATCGAGTACCTGAGCCGTGATATCGCCGGAGGGCGAGAGCGCGACGTCGAGTTCGAGGGTCGCGCCGGCCTCGGGGATCAGGCCCTGAGCCAGGCCACCGCGCTTGCTGGCGGGGTCGAAGGCGGCGAGCGTGAGCGCGCGCATCGGCACGCCTTCGAAGCGGAAGCGGCCCTCGGCGTTTGCGGTCAACTGACGCTTGTAGCTATCCGGCAGGCTGGCGAAACTCAGTTCGACCGTGGCGCCGGCAATGGTGCGCGTGCCATCGTCGTCGCGCACCAGTCCCTCGACGGCACCGCTGCCTTCCAGCTGAATATCGGTGGCCAGGCGCACCTGGCCGGGCAGGTTCAACTCCGGCAGCACGCGGTAGGCAAAGGTGCCCTGCGCGCTGGCGGTAGCGGTGTATTCGCCCAGTGGCAACAGGTCGACGCTGTAGTTGCCTTCGGCGTCACTGGTGGCCTCCGCGCTGCCCAATTGGACCGTGACGCCGGCGGCGGGGTTGCCGTCCAGGCCGAGCACGCGACCGCGGTACTCGCCCACAAAGCCGAGCGCCAGGTCGAGGTTCTGTTGAACCGCGCGGGTGACGGTCAATTGATCGCGCAGGCCGAGAGAGGGGGCGCGCGCTTTGAGTAGGTAGGTACCCGGCGCGACGTCGGCGATGACGAGAATGCCTTCGGCGTCGCTGGCCACATAGTCGCTGTCGCCCAGCTTGAACTCGCCGACGACGGGTACGCCGTTGTTGCGCAAGCGCACCGCCAAGGTCGTGCCCTGGAGCTGGAGATTGAACGAGAAGGTTTTGCGGGTCAGGAGGTTGCTGTTGTTGGCCGCCTCGACGACGACCGTGTTGTTGCCCAACAGGAAGCGCCCGTCGAAATAGGCGAAGTCCGCGAAGATCTCGGTCTGGGTCGTGGTGAACGCCGAGGAGACCTCCGCGCCGTTGAGCCAGACCGTGGTTTTGGCCGGGACGAGCAGTGACTCGGGATCGCCCTCGCCGACCTGGAAACTGAGGCGATAGGGCGAGGTGGTGACGGTCGCGCCGGCATCGGCGAATTGGAGCGCGGGGCCGGTGGCGTCGAGCCAGAAGGTGCCGAGGTCCTGACTGCTCGTGAAACTGCCAAGGCTGTAGCTGCGTTTGGCTGAGCCGTAGTGGAGGTTCAGTTTGGCGGCGGCCCCGGCGGGCACTTCGTCGACCAACCAATCGCCCGAGGCGTTGAGCTGCAGCGATTTTGCGATGCCGGCCACGGTCATCGAGACGCCCGGATGGCTGGGCGGCAGTTTGGCCAGGATGGCCCGGCCCGAGAGCGTCACGGTATCGCCGGTGACGATCGCCGGGCGGTTGATGCCCGTGCCCAGCAACTCGTTGCGGCTGCCTTGGACCCAGCCACCGGCGACCTCCCAGGCCAGCACGCAGGGACCAGCTGACAAGCCGCGGAAGCTGAAGCTGCCAGTGTTCTGGAGAGCCGCGTAATAGGTTCGGCCTAACTGGGTCAGCGTGATCGTGCCATGGCGGAACAATTTGCCCGTGGCGTCGGTGAGCGTGCCCTGGACCCAGGTCTCGTTTTCCAGGAAAACGTCGCGTTGGGTGTTCTGATTGGGCATCAGCAGCGGGGCTTTGTAGTTCATCAGGAGCTCGGGGTCGTCGCCCTCGATCAGATACGTGCCGGGGTAGACATGGTCCAGATGGTAGGCGCCCTGATCGTCGCTGAGCGCGCTGTAAATCAGATCGTACTGTTGGGGGTTGGCATCGTTGGGTCGCCACAGTTTGACCCGGCCACCCGCGACAGGGGTCAGCCTGTCGGGCCCGATTAAGAGGCCTGAGAGCGCGAAGCTGGGCGGGAAGACGACGTCTTGCTGGAGGACCTGACCGTCTTGCTCGAGCAGGACGGTCGTGTTGGGGGAGGCCAGGGCGTAAGTATCGTCATAGGCGGAGAGGTTCCAACTGCCGGCCGGAACCTGGGCAAAAACAAAACTGCCGTCACCCTGGAGGGTGGCGGTCAAGGTTGCCCGTAGCCTGCTGTTGACCAGCTTGATGGTGGCGTAGGGCACGATGCTGCCATCGCTGTACAGGACCCGACCGAGGACCTGACCTACGCCGCTCATCACCATGTCGACGTTTTCGACGGGTTCGGGCAATTGGCCGGGCTCGGCATGGACGACGAGGTCGCGCGCGGCTTTGCGCGGCGAGCGCGGATCGCTGGCGATGACGGTGTAACTGCCCTCGAGGACGGGTTCGAAACGGTAATGGCCATAGAGGTCGGTCTGGCTGGTCAGGGCGTAGTCGCCGGTCAGACGCACGGTTACCAGGGAGGCGGGCTGGCCGTTCTGCAGGGTTACGGTCCCGCTCACGTTCGTGCTGCCGTGGAAACGCAGGGCGGTTTCGGCCTCTTCGCCGTGGTGGTCGAGCCGGACGGTGGCGGTGGCGACCTCGCGCGTGGCCGGGTTGAGTGCGGTCAGGTGAATGGGCCGCTCGAGCGGGACTTTGCCGATGCGGAACTGGCCCGCGGCGTCGGTGGCGACGGCGGTGGCGGTACCGGAGAGGTCCAGATGGACCGTGATCGACTGGGTCAGCGGATGGCCCTCTGCATCGCTCACGGTGCCGCTGATCGTACCCCAGCCGGGGAAGGCGATCTGGCGCTGAATCTGACTGCCTTCGCTGGCGCTGAGCACCAGGTGCTTGTAGATCGGCGCCAATTCGGCGGGATGCTCGGCAGACATGGCGTAGGCGCCTGGCAACAGCTGCTGGATCAGGGCGTGGCCCTGTTCGTCGGTGAAGGCCGAATTGGCGATGTGCTGCGAGTAGGCCGCGTTGTAGACGCTGACCAGGACGTTCTGGGCGGGCGTGCCGTCGGAGGCCTCCACATAGAGGTCGAGATCGATCGTGGGCGCATAGTGGAGATCGCGGGTGACGGTGGCGCCGCTCTCGCTCAGCTGCGCGGTGCCGGTAACGCTGCCTGGGATGACAGGTTTGGTGGCGGTGATCTTGTAGGTGCGCAGCGGCAGGTTGGCGAAGCGGTAGCGGCCCTCAGCATCGGTGCCGGTCAGGACTTTGATGCCGCCGCTGACGAGGGTCACCAGGGCACCGGGGACGACCTGGTCTTCCTGGTAGACCACGCCCTCCAGATGGGCGACGGGATCCAGTCTCAGCTCGACGAACGGATCGGGCAGGAACGGGGAGGTGGTGACCTCGAGATGGGCCTTGAGATTGGTACTGGGATCGGTGCCGCGCAGGGTGTAGGTGCGCATCGGCAGGTCGGGGAAGGTGAAATGGCCCTCTTCGCCGGCTAGTCTGGAACTCAGTCGCTGGCCCAGCAGGCCGTCGGTGCCGTAGAGTTGAATTTCAGCGTCGGCGATCGGCACCTCGCTGGGGTCGAGGAAGATACCGGAGATCTGAGAGCTGGCCTCGAGACGCACGACCACTTCCAGATCACCGCCTTCGAGTGGCATGGCGTAGGCGCGCAGACCTCTGAAACCATTGCCGCTGGACGCTCGGATGATGAAGGGGCCGGTCGGCATGTCGGCGACCACGAATTCGGAATTGCTGGGGGTGATCTGGCCTTCCTTGCGGGTCGTGGCGAGCGCTGGGTCGGGGTCCTCGCCACCGACCGGCGGCGTGTACTCGATGTTGGCGAAGTCCACCGCGACGGCCGCGAAATCCGCCGGCTCGCCATCGCCCTGAATGACCCTGACGTGCAGGGTACCCTTGCGCCGCAGGGTCAGGTCCAGGCGGAAGTTGAGGTCCTGGTGAAGGTCGATGTAGGTGTTCTCGTAGTGACTGGTAACCGGGTTGTAGGCGAGCACCGCGACCCGTTGTGGTTCCGAGGTGGTGACCAATTCGTCGAAGCGGAAGTTGCCCAGGGCATCGCAGATGCGGATCCCGGTCTGGCCACCGACCTGGACCTTGACTACGGTTCCGGGTGGTGCGGGGGTGCCGTCGGCCTCGAAAATCGTGCCGAACAGGTTAGCCTCCTCTTCCGCGATCGGGAAGCGCAACGAGACTTCCAAGGGCGAACCGTCGGGCGTGGTTTCGAGAACGGAGCTGAGGACCGGCGTCTGGCCCAAGTCGTTCAGTTTGCCGTAGACCTCGAACGGGCCGACGTTCTGATGGGGGAAGGTGGCGTAACCGTGCTCGTCGGTGAACACCGGCGCGCGCTCCAAGAGTCCCGCTTCGCCAAGCCCGATAGGATTCGAGATAGGACCCGTGGACTTCAGGAAGACCTTGGCAACGACACCTTGGCCGTGGCTGTCGAGCAGGCGCACGCGCAGATCACGGGTCGGTAGCTCGGCCAAAATGACGTGTTCGCCGCCATGGACCGTGAGCCGCGTGCTGGCCACGGCCGGCGGACGATAGCCGGAGAAGTGGAGCTCACCATCGGACTCGAGCTCCGCCGTCCAGGTGCCGTCATAGCGGGTCTGGGCCACTATTTTCGATTGGGCGAAGCCGCCGCCGAGATAGGCGCCCTCTAGGTAGACCATGGCGTAGGGAACCGGATCGCCGGAGGCGGTCAGGTACTCGCCCGTCACCGTCAAGGGGTCCGGCATGACGATGACCAGATTGTCCAAATGCTCGGTCGAGAGAAAAACCTGGAGTTTCGTGTTGCGGTAATCCGGATGGCTGATTCTCAGCGTCAGGCTGCGGCCCATTTGCAGGTAGCGTAGGGTGAAATGGCCCGTGGCGTCGCTGCTTGCATACTGCTCGGGCAGGGAAATCGCCAGCTCGGCTCCGGCGATCGGCTGGCCGCGCATGTCGTGAACGACGCCGGTGATCACCCCAATCGGTTCGATGACTTCCGGGAAGTTGTGATCGGCGCTGGTCGTGCTGCCGGGTGGGAGAATCAGCGGGCGGTTGGCAAGATCGAAGTGGGGATGATAGAACCATAACTCGCCATCGCCCGCCGGCACCTGGTCGAGGACATAATGGCCCTGGGCGTCGGTGGTCGTATAGTTCGAATAGGCTACTGGGTGTTGGTCGAGGAGGATGTAATTGACGACCGTGCCTTGGGTCGCGAAGCCGACGTGTGCGCCCTCGACCGGGACGACGCTGCCGTCGACGTCCGTAGTGACCGTGCCGACCAATCTTGCCGTCGGACGGTCGATGACGACGTCGATTTGCAGCGGACTGAGCTCGCTGGTCAGGTAGCCGGAACCATAGCCGATCGTGCCGTGCTCGGCGGACTTGACCACCACTTGGCCCACTTCCACATGGTCCACGCGGTAGTAACCATTGCCGTCGGCTTGGGTGAGGCCCCCCGATTGCGCGTTGTGTTGGCTGATCGCAACCACCTGCGCGAACGGCACGGGCGTGCCGTCGGCATGGCGAACGTAGCCTTGGACCGAGCCCTGGGCCAGGAAGCTGAAGTCGACGACGATGTCCTGGCCCGCGCCTAGGGGGGTGATCGTGCGTTCCTCGTAGAGGCCGTCGGGCATGAGGATGCCGACCTTGAATTGATGGAAGCGCTCGGCCAGTTCCGTCCCAACCTCGAATGGCACGAAGGGCGCGTACTCGAACAGGTAGCTGTCCTCGGCCGTGAGGGTCTTCTGGCTGAGGATGCGAAAGATGACTTCTGAGTTCTCCTCGACCAGCTCGCCGCGGGCTGCCCGGCGCCGCAATTCCGGGTTCTCCTCGCGTTCGCGGATCCACAGAAAGACCTTGGCCTGAGTCAGGTCCCGACCGTTGCGATCGACCACCCGGCCGCGCACCGTGACGCCCACGAAGTAGGGATTGCCCTCATAGGTGCCCGCGCTGTCGGGCAGGACCTCGCCATCGAGCGATTTGAGGCCGCTGATGCTATAAGCGATGGGTCGGTACGGTCCCAACGGTATTTTCGAGGAAACGATCAGGGTGCGGCCATCCTTCTGCAGGATGCCCTCGACGACCGGCAGGCCGCCGATGGTGAGGTGATCGGAAAGCGGCACAATGCTGGTCAGGTCGATCGGCTTGGAGAAGTAGAGGATCTGCGAGCGGCCCAAAACGTCGGCCGATGCGGTGCTGGCTGGGTCGGCCTGTTTGATGGTCAGCAGTTCCAGGGGCTTGACGGGCACCGCAGCGGCTGGGACCAAGCGATTGGGCTGACCGGGCACCCGCACGGTGAGTGTCGCGGCTGCTGGATCGAGCGCGATGGACAGCGACGAGACGAGTTCCAGTTGAGTGGTCGCCAACCACTGTCGCCGGCTGGCCGGAAACAGTGCATGGAGGGTGACCTGGCGCGTGCCCGCGGCCGTCAGCTCGAGGTTGGGCACCGTCTTCTGGGCCGAGAGCCAAATCAAGGTTTTGTTCGAGCCCAAGGGCACGATGCTGGAAAAGGGGATGTCGCGCTGGCCAGCGCTGGTCGTGGCCAGTTCGAGGCCGTCGCGCACGGTCAGTTCCAGCGGGCCATCGGCCTCGACCAGGTAGGCGAAGAGACCCGGCGTGCCCTCGTTTTCCTGCGCAAGTTGGGTCAGCAAGCTCTCGCTCGAAGTACTCGGAAAGGCCTGGGCGAGTTCAGCGCCGAAGGCCTGCTCGAGTTCGAGCACATGCTCGCGGATGATTTTCCGGCGCACTTGATCGAGCGGGCCGTAGTCCTTGAGGGAGCGCGCCCACTGGGAAAAGAGCTGGAGCAGGCGCTGTGGCAGGGGGTTTCCGTAGTCGTCGGAGGCCGCGATCAGGGCCATGGATCGGTTGAATTCGCGAACCGCCGCGGGCGAAACCGCACTCAGGTCGGCGGGGAGTTCTTCCTCGCCCGAGAGCGCGACGTCCAGCGCACGCTTGGCATAGCCCTCCAGCATTTGGACCAGAGGCGCGGGAAAACGCGTGCGAAAGATCTCGGGGAATTCCAGCACGTAGGGCGACAGGCGTTCGCCGATTTTCCCGACGCCCACCCGCATCTGAATGCTGTTATCGATGCTGTGGGCGGCCTTGAAGAAGCCGCTTTTGACCGCACCCGTCTGCAGTGAGCGGAGGTGATAGGTGACCGTGCCCTCGCCGCCCCGCGGAATGGTGCCCGCGTTTTGGACCGGGTGGGTGCCCGCAAGGGCCACGCCAACCAAGCGGTCCGGGTCGAGCGTCATGGTGAAGTCCGCCAGGTCGACTTCGCCCTTGTTTTGAATGTGGACGACCAGATCGAAGGGCTCGTCCTCGACCACCACATCCGGATGTTCGAACGTCACGGCAAATTCCGGGCTGCGCACATATATCGTACTCTTGGCCGAGCTGTATACCTTTTCCCGCCCTTGGGGCAAATCGACATTGCCGCTGATGAGGATTTCGATGTCGTGGATGCCGGGGAGGTTGCCGGTCACCACGTAATCCGTGTTGGCGCGTTCACCGGGCAGGATATAGCCGCGGTCGTCGGCGGTGCCGGGCTCACCGTCTTCACCTAAGTTAACCATCAACTTCTGGGTGGGCTCGGCGATGGTAATGGGCAATTCCCCGGAACTGACGGGACCTGGCAGGACCAGCTGTGCCTGGAGGTCGTTGACCCTGACATCGAAGCCGGAGGGCGCGGCATTGAGGGTGAGGACGGTGACGTCGAAGTGGCTCTTGAGATACTTGAAATTGCCGGGAATCAGGATCAGGCCAGGGATGCGTTTGCTGGGGTTGCCCCCGGCACCGCCCAGGTCACCCAAAAAACTGCCGCTCTTATCGCGCGTTTTCGAGGGGAAGGTGGGGATCGCAATCACGAACGGGTGAAAGGGGTCTTCGATGACGCGCGGCACAAAGAGCGAGTTCTCGAAGCGGGGGAAGACCACGGGGATATCGATGGCGACGACTTCCCTTTGGGACTCGACCTGAAACTTCAAACTGAAATTGACGCTGATATAATCGCTCTCGTTGAAGACGTAGCCTTTTTCGGCGAGTTCGGCCTGGGTGAGCTCGCGCACCACTACGTCGGTCACGATAAATTTTTCGGCGACCTGAATTTCCGCGCTGGCCGGGTTGGCCAGCTCGAGGACCTGTTCATTGCGGACCAGGCGGATCTGGGTCAACTGGTAAATGCCTTCCTGATCGAACCATTGGCGATCCAGTACGATCTTGCCGTTGCTGGCCGCCTGATCGACAGCGAGAGGGGTTGCCAGGGCGGGCCCGATCAGACTGGCCTGGACGCGGGTCTCACCGTCGAGCTGGGCGCTGGTGACGAGCTTGAAGACAAGATCGGGCCCTTGGGGGTCGATCGTGATCGCCTGCTTTGCGGGTTCGACGTAAAACCCCTGACGCTCCAGCGTGAATTTGGCCTGGGAAAGCGCGTCGGTGCCACCCGCGTGGGCGCACAGCGAGAACAGAATCAGTGCCGATGCGATCATGACAACTCCAGAAGGAACGAGTCAAGCCCGTCCGCAAGGCCACGTAGCTCAATGAAGCCGATTGGTGCGTGTATGAATTTGGTGCGTGTATGAATAAGGTTGAGCGCAGGTCTCGAGTGATGGTTGCGCGAGTCTAGCCCGCGAGGATGAAGGGATACTGCGTGGCATGAAAAGAGCGGCTCAGATGATAAGGACGCCCTGTCTCAGATAAATTACAAAAACGACCGCACGATCTGCGGGTAATTTTTATCCAAGGGCAATATAAGCGTCGCATGGCCTAGCGGTCAAGTGATTTTCCGTTGACGGCGATTTATCAGATGAAAGATTAACAATGGCGAATTCACCCAAAGACATCATTTGGCGGTATGGCTTGCCTTCCCGCAGTGTTCGAGTCCACAGACGGTCCAGCGTGCTTCTGGCACTGCGCCTGCCAGCCGAGCAACGCAGCTGGCTCGCGCGGTGACCGATTGTGACGGAATCGTTGCACGACTGAGTCGCCCTGAAACCGGGCCTGTCAGCCGAGCAACGCAGCTGGCTCGCGCGGTGACCGATTGTGACGGAATCGTTGCACGACTGAGTCGCACTGAATCCGCGCCTGTCAGTCGGGCAACGCGACTGGCTCGTGCGGTGACCGATTGAGGTGCAGCTGCTCTGGTTACTTGCTGACATTGAGCATGGCGTAGGTGACGAGCTTGTAGAGGATGTCTTGTAGCTTGGGAATCGGCTGGGGACCATTGACGAAGCCTAGGTCGACGGCGAAGGGATGAGAGGGATCGGCTTGGGTGTCGTGCTCGATGTCTCCCTTTTTGACCCAACTGTCGCCGTCGCGGTCGATGGGGATCGAGTAGATGCCGTGATCGCCGAGGGCCTGACGGGCCGTACTGGCGGAGGCCTGTTGGTCCTTGAGCGGTTTCATGGCCTCAATTGCCTTGGCTGGGCTCAAGCTGTCAAGTTTGTCCTTAAAGCTGGTGCCGGGATCATCGGCCAGCGTGTAATCCGCGGCGTCACCGGTCAGCATGTCCTCCTGTAGGTGTTTGACGTACTGACCGCTCATGATGAAAATCATTTGATCCGCCAGCTCTTCGACATCCTTTGCCTTGATGATGCTGCCATACAGCGCTTCGGTGTTGTCCACGTCTCTGAAGGTCTTGGTGAAGGTTTTGAAGGCCGTCTTGAGCACGTCCGAAAGTCTGGCGATCAGGGTCGGCCGCGCCTCGGTCATGGCCTGCTCCTCGATCGCATGGCTGCCCACCATCTGCTTCTTTTCGGTGACAAAGAAGCCGTGGGCCTCGGTCAGGATCGAGCTGAGCACATAGGTTCCCAGGTATTGGGCGGTGAACATCTTCTGCTTCTGCTGGTCCTGCAGTGACCAGATCTTGCCGCTCGAAGACTCCTGTTCGTTGGTACTGTCCTCGCTGGTGTAGTCGACCTCGACCTCGTCGAGCAGGGCCATGTCGCCCAGATCGGCCAGGCCACTGGCGCGCATGTTGGGGTAGCGCGCGGCGGTTTTCCAGTTGGAGATCTTGCCCATGCCCTGCAACGAGGTCTCGAAGACGCGCGAGACATCGATCATCCAGTTGTAGATGCGCTCGCTATTGTGGTTGAGATCGATCAGTTGCGGGAAGCCGACCCCCTCGCGCAGCAGGATCATCGCATCCTCGAAGAAATTAGCCCGACCGGCGGTCAAGCTCTCCTCGTCCGGCGCCGGCAGGGCACCGCGGAAAGCCACGGAGGACAGGCCGGCCTGGTTCTGATAGAGGAAGTAGTTTTTGGGGGCCTTGTAGAGCATGACGGTGCATTTGTGGGCGCCTGCCTCTAAGGCGATGTCCTTGACCTTGGGTTCTTCGTCCTGGACTGCCTTTTCTTTGGTGGCGGTCATGCCGGTCAGGATCCGCTGTTGCAGGCGGCCGAACGTGGTCTCGTCAACCGTAAAGGTACCGATCGCGGTCGGGTAGTCGGATTTCAGTCCCAGCTCCTCCTTTTTAGCCGCCAGGTACTTTTGCATGGCCAGCTCTTTATGGAACTCGCTGACCGACTCGCCGGCCTTCAGCAATTTCACCGCGATCGCGTTGCCGCCCTGGGGAAAGATCACCGTGCGGCCCAGGGTGAAAACATCGGTGCCTAGGGTTTTTTCGTGGACATGGTCGAACAACTCCTGATACTCCTCGTCCAGGGCCTCAAGGTGGTGGTCTTCCGCCAGCTTGCCCTTGATCGCCACGGCAGAGGCTTTCCATTTGTCGGGATGGCCTGGGAACGAGACGGTCTCCAACAACACGCGGGTTATCGGTGCGGACAACGCGGTGATGCCGCCGCCGGCGTTGAGGTCGATTTTGGTGACGCTGAACAGCTTTTGGTTGAGCGCCTCGATTTGATCGGGGTGTGCGGCGAGCAAAGTCTTGTATTCGGCCAGCAGCTCGGCTTTGGGCACGAAGCGCATGAAGTAGGCGAGCCGCACCAGCTGATCGCCCTCGGCGGCCTGGAGCGCGGGCAGGTAGCCAGCGCTGAGATTGACCTCGGCATCGACGATCCCACCCATGACAGAGGCAAAAAAATGCTTGTCGAGAGCAATCCCTACTTCCTGCAGTTGGTCGGGCTCAATCGCCGGCAGGGCGTCCACCAGGTGGTCCGGATTTAGGTCCAAGGTACGGATCGAATCCAATAATTCGGTGTAATTGGTGCGCAGTTTGGCTTTACCGAGCCAGGCATCCTTGACGTGGTCGGCTGCATCGGCGATATCCGGCTTGAGGAGAAGGCCCTGCTTGATCGCTAGCAACCGTTCCTTGGCGGGCGGTACGTCGCTGTACAAGGTTTCTGTCGCATAGTAACTGACTTGGTTCAAGTGATTGGCAATGCTTTGTTGTTGGAACAGGGGGTCCAAAACCTCATCAGCCTCTTGGACCGCAAGGATCTTTTGGATGAGTAGCGTATAGTTCGCTTTGACGACACCTGCATCGGCCTCGACGGCCTGGTCGATTTGCGCGTTGCGGTCGGTTTCCTCCACGGCAATGGCGTTTTTGAGTGCTTTGACCTGCTCTGCGGTTAGGTCGGAGGGACTGGTGATGGCATCGAGGCCCTCGACCTGCAGGACTGCGGCGATGCGCTTGAATTCAGCTGTGTCATCACGATCCTTGAGAAAGCGCTCGACGAGAAAGGCCTCCGGGTCCAGGGCCAGAACTCGATCAAGCAGGAGTTCATCGGCGGCTGCAAAGCCGAGCTCGAGACTCTTTGCCTGGACATTGCCGGTGGTAAAGCCGAGTTTGATGAGGTGTTTACGGACCTTGAGCAGGGTCACCTGCAGTTTGAGTGAAAGGGCGTGCAGGTCGGGCTTGCCCTTGGTCAGGTGCCGAACCTCAGCCATGATCTTTTGGGCGAAGGCGTTCTTTTTGGGACCTGTGACCACGGCATCGCCGACTTCGACCATCGCCTCGGTGCGATGGCGGTTCTCATCTGCGCCAGGCGTGGCGATGAAGGAAGATCCTAGGGCGAACTCAAATTCATCGACCAGCTGGTCTTTTGCCTCATAATCCTTGAGCATCAGGGCCATCTGGCGCAGGATTGAGAAATGTTCGTGCTCCTGGTCGAACGAGGTTGTGCGCCGGATCAGGTCTTTTATCTCTGGCAGCGCGCTCTCGACGGGCTGGTGGATCAGATGTTTGAGGCGGCCCAGCATCAGCTTTCCCCAGGCTTCCTGCATGCTGTCATCGTGGCTATACATCCAGAAGTCCACTTGGGGCTCGGCGCTATCGAAGGTATGAGCCTCCTTAATCGGTTTCATCTGATCAGCCATATATTGGGCGGCGGTGCGGGCCGCCGCCGCGACACCCGCCTGGTCGTAGGCCTCCTCCGCTTTGCCCAATTCGACAATTTTGGCCAGAATCAGAGGTTTGAGGAAGTCCGCCTTGGAACCCTTGAGGTCCAGACCAACCATGACCGAGTCAAGCAGACCGTGGTGGTTGAAGTAGGCAAGCGCCCGTTCGCTCGTCCAGTCTTCGTCGCTCGGTTCAACCTCGTCGGAGATGGTGCGCTGAATCGGAGGGCCCTGACCACGGCGGCTGCGCTGGGCGACGCCGCGCTCGATGGCCAGGACCAGCCGTTCGCGCGGGATGCCCTGGGACGGCAGGCCTTGATAGGTGGGCAAAAACCCCGCGGGCGGTTCGCTTGTTGGCGATTTTTCTGCGGACTCGCCGGCGGCAGGACGCCTCGGCGTGAAGTGTGGTGAGCGCATCGGTGAGTCGGGTCCCTGAAGTAGCATTAAGCGGTGGGCGATACACCATCTTAAGAGAGTCCCGAGGGAATGTCCACCATTATGACGCGCCGCCAGAACCGGACTGACGGCCCTGTCAGCAAAAAAGTCCCTGCCAGCGCAGCGCATCCCTTATACTCTGAATTATCCTTTCGTTTAGGCTGGGCGCTTGCCCGCGCAATCTTACGCTATCGAGGAAAAATTCATGAGCAAGTTTCGCTGTTTGATCCTGTCCCTCGTTTTGGGTCTCCTGTCGACTGGGCTGTTGGCCGGTTCCGATTGGAGCTATCACGGTAAAACCGGGCCTGCCTACTGGGGCGAGTTGAACCCTGACTACATTGCTTGCGCCGAGGGCGATCGCCAGTCGCCGATCGATCTGGCCAGTAGCACACCCAAAGACCCCAACCTTCCGGCCTTGACCTTCACTTACGGCAGCGCCGAGCTGGTCTGGAAGAACAACGGCCACACCTTGCAGGCCGAGGTCCCGACCGGCAAGGGTACGCTCCTGATCGGCGACCGCGCCTATGGGCTGCTGCAGTTCCACATCCACACACCCAGCGAGCATCTGGTCGACGGCAAGGCCTATCCGCTGGAGCTGCACTTGGTCCATCGCAACGAGCAGCAAGAGCTGGCCGTGGTCGGCGTCTTCTTTGCCGAGGGCGCGGAGAATAAGGAACTGGCCGCGCTATTTGCGGCGCCACCTGCGAAGGAGGGCCAATCCAAACCGCTGGGCGAGTTGGATCTCAACTTTTTGCTTCCCCAGACCCACGACACATTCCGCTACGATGGCTCGTTGACGACGCCCAAGTGTTCGCAAGGGGTCGCCTGGCATGTGATGATCCAGAACCAGGAAGCCAGCGCCGAACAGCTTCAGGCGATCAAGGCGATCTTCTCCGGTGAGGAGTTCCCCGACGGCAACCGCCGCCCCGTGCAAAAGCTGAATGATCGCGTGGTCAAGCGCGATTGATCCTCGGCCGGTCCCGTCGCCACATGGGGCCGGCTTCGTCCACAGATACGGCGCAAGATTGCATCTTGCGCTACCGCCGGGCGGCGCAAGATTGCATCTTGCGCTGCATCAGTCCGGCGCAAGATTGCATCTTGCG
>CAYRFM010000072.1:17647-40877 GCA_964423555.1 uncultured Holophagae bacterium
CTACAGCCGGTCGGCGCAAGATTGCAGCTTGGGCTACAGCCGGTCGGCGCAAGATTGCAGCTTGGGCTACAGCCGGTCGGCGCAAGATGGTGTTTGGCTACATTGCCAGCCACTTGACCTTTGTGACCTGGTAGGGAATGCCCTGCCGTTGGAAATACAGAAGCCAGCGGGACTGGTTGGGTTGGAGCTGATCACCGAGGCCCTTGACTTCGACCAGTTGGTAGCCGTTATCGGGGAAGACGATCAGGTCGGGCAGGCCGCTGCGGAACTCGCCTGGATTTGTGGCGAGGCGGTCGCAAATGGCGGCCAGATGGGTCGGAGGCACGGCGGACACTACGGCGTCGAGTTGGTCGGGCTCGAATTGGCGCCAGGGGACGAAGGGGTTGGCGATGCCCTCCTTGGCGATCATGGTCCGCCGAAGGCGTGCCTGTAAGTCCTGGCCTTTGCGGATCTCCGCAAGGCGTTGCGCGATCGCCTCGGCGCGGGCCGTGCGGAAGTCGGCGCTGTGGAGGTCCTTGGGGGCGCGCTGGTAGTGGTTGAAGAACGCGCCGCGCACGGGCATGAAAACGATGTCCCAGAAGAGCAGACCAAACAGGGTCGACCACAGCTGGTTTTCCCCATAGAAACCCGCGACACCACGACGGGCGTAATCGGCCAGAACGGCCTCCTCGACCCTCTGTTCTGGGATGCGGGGCAAGGTGAGGAGCTCCCCTGGGTGGCGTAGCTTCGCTGCAGCTTTGGCGCTCAGCCCACTCTTCTTGGCCAGCTTAGCGCTGAAAAAGGCGGCAAACTCCAGTTCGGCCTCTTCCTGCGGTTGGCGGGCGATGTCCTGGCACAAGGCCTCCGCGGTCGCCAACTGGCCGCGCTTCTCGTGGATGCGCGCCTGGCGTTCGCGGGAGGGAGGGCGCGCGGTGCGGGCGTAAGTTGTCAGCGCCAGGTCCAGGTCGCCAGCCCGTTCGAAACAGCGGGCGGCCTCGACGAGGATGGCGCCGGCACGGCGTTCCAGGCTGGGCTCGCCAAGTGTTTCTGGCAGGGCCGCGCAGATCTGCGCCAGCAGGGCGGTATCCTGGAGCTGGCTGGCTTGCCAGCTGAGTTCGCGCAGGCGCAACAGGGTCAGGCTGTGGTCCAGCAGGGCGCGGTTGCGAAAGAGGCGATCCTCGGCGCGCAGCGGGACCCGCTCGTAGGCCAGCAGGCCGAGGTCCAGCAAGACGAACTCGCTCAAGTCCTGGCTCATGTTGCCAAAGAACAACAGGCGGTAAATGAGGAGCAGTTCGGTGTGGCGTGGGCTGTAGACCGGGTGGCGGGTGCGAAAGGCCAGGCGCAGGTTGTCCGGCTCGGCCAGGGTTAGGGCGTGGGCCAGCAGTTCGGGCTTTTTCAGCTGCTTGAGCGAGCGACCCGGCTCGCCGAGCGCCCGGATCAGCGCCTCCAGCTCGGCCCGATTGAGCAGGGCCAGCAGTTCGGCCGGCTCGGCCGTTGGGTCGATGGCCAAGTAGCCCAACTCGGCGAGGCGGACGGCGGCGCCGTGCAGGTCGGGGATTTCCCCGTAGTGCAGGCCGTTGGCCAGGAAGTGCGGTCCCTTGCGCGAGATCAGGCGGACATAGAGCCGGGCGGCGCTTTCGTCGAGGGTTGCGAAGATGTCGGCATAGGCCCGCTCGGTCGGGGATAGGATGTCGGCGTAGTGCAGGCGCACGAAGTCGAGCAGGGTGCGGAAGTTGGCCAGGTAATAGCCGGTGGGCAGTTCGATCATCGCCGGTCCGAAGGGGAGGGAAGTGGCGCGGGGTCGTGCCCCGCGCCGGTGGGATCAGTAGGGCCCGGGCCGGTGGTGGGCCTGGAGGTAGCGGGTCAGCAGGCTGTAGAGGTGGAGCGTCGTGCCCTTGCCCTCGTAGATGCCGTGCGTGCGGTTGGGATAGGCCATCATGTCGAAGACCTTGTTGTTGGCGACCAGCTTGTTGATCAGGGCCTCGGTACCCTGATAGTGGACGTTGTCGTCACCGGTCCCGTGGACCAGCAGCAGGTTGCCCTTGAGGTTCTCCGCATAGGTGATCGGCGAACCGGTCTTGTAGGCATCGCCTTCCTCGGGCAGGCCGGTATAGCGCTCCTGGTAGATGGTGTCGTAGTAGCGCATGTCGGGCACGGGCGCGACGGCCATGCCGGTCCTGTAGAGGTCCGGGTAACGGAACATGGCGTTGAGGGTTTGGCTGCCGCCGCCGGACCAGCCCCAGATCGCGACCGCGTTTTGGTCGATGTAGGGGCGCGCGTCCATGATCGCCTTGGCCGCGGCGGCCTGGTCGGCCGAGGTCAGCACGCCGATCTTTTGGTAGATCGATTTGCGCCAGTCGTGGCCACGGGGCGAAGCGGTACCGCGGTTATCGACGGAGCAGACGATGTAACCTTCCTGAGCGAGGAAGTAATCGAACAGGATTTTCGAGGAAAAGCGGTCGGTCACGGTCTGGCCTGCCGGCTCGCCGTAAACCTCGAACAGGATCGGGTACTGCTTGGCGGGATCGAAGCCGGGTGGCTTGATCATGAAGGCGTCCAAGGTGATCTCGCCGATGTCGACCTTGAGGAACTCGTGGCTGCCCAAGGTGACCTGTGCCAGCTTTTCGGCCAGTGCCTTGTTGTCTTCGAGCAGGCGGACTTCCTTGTGGCTGGGCAGGGCGACGATGCGGTAGACCGGCGGCGTCGCGAAGTTGCTATAGGTGTGGAAGGCCCATTTCTGGTCGGGCGAGATCTCGTACCCGTTCCAGCCGCTGAACTGGGCGGGCGTCACCCGCTCGGGTTTGCCGCCCTCGAGCGGGACTCGGAACAGATAGCGCTGCAGCGGATTCTCGGGTGCGGCGGTATAGTAGAGGAAGCCGGCCTTCTCGACGATGCTTTCGACTTTGACGACGTCGTAGTCGGGCGGCGTCAGGGCGGCCAGCTGTTTGCCCTGCAGGTCATAGAGGTAGATGCGTTTGAAACCCTCGCGCTCGCTTGACCAGGTGAACTTCTTGCCGTTGTCCAGGAAAACCAGATCTTCGACGACCTCGACCCAGGCGTCGTCGTGCTCGTCGATGACGACGCGGGTCTTGCCACTGGCGGCCTCGGCGTACATCAGCTGCAGGTGGTTCTGCTTGCGATTGAGGTATTGCAGCAGCAGGCCGGACGCATCGACCCACTCGAGGTCGGCGATGTAGTTCTGGGTGGGATCGCCCTCGAGCTGAAGCCACTGGGTCTGGCCGCTCGCCAGGGAGACGACGCCGGCGCGACAGCTGCTGTTGGCAGTGCCGGCCTTTGGGTACTGCAGGGGAATGATGCGCGAGTAGAGCTCGTCGGTGTTGTTGATCAGGTTGAAAATGCCGACCTTGGAGGCGTCGAGCTGCCAGTAGGCGATCGACTTGCCGTCGGGCGACCAGCGGAAGCCGTCGCGCAGGCCGAACTCCTCCTCGTAGACCCAGTCGAACGTGCCGTTGATCAGGCTCTCGCTGCCGTCCTTCGTCAGTTGGCGGCGCTCGCCGCTGGCGACGTTTTCGGTGTAGATATTGTGCGCCTGGACGTAGGCGACCTGGCTGCTGTCGGGCGAGAACTTGGCGAACATCAGGGTCGAGGCGGGGAAGCCGGCACCGATTTGGTGCTTTTCGCCAGTCTTGAGGTCGACGACCCAGTAGTCGCCCTTGGTGTTGAGCCGCCAAACGCGCTGGGTGTTGGTGAAAATCAGCAGCTTGCTTTGATCGGGCGAGAAACTGAAGTCCTCGATCGACATCGGTTTGGCGGGTTCGCCGACCAGTAATTTGGCGGCCTCCAACACCATTTCGCGCTTATTGCTCTGCACATCGTAACGCACCAGGTCTTGGCCTTCCTCGAGGGTGGTGGAGTCCTCGGTGGCGAACAGACTCTCCTGGCCTTCGACCCAGGTGCCGGAATGGGGGGCCTTGCCGCGGAATTCGCGGCCGGCAAAGATACGCTCGAGACTCAATTTGCTGGGGTCGGTCTCTTGGGCCAGCGCACAGAGCCCGAGCCATAGAAAAAGAAACAGAGATTTCCGCATGACAGTGATTCTCCTGGATAAAACGGGGGGGAACTTCGGCCTCAACGCAGGGCCGAACCATTAAAGGAGTAGGGGAGCAGCTCGGCGTGCCGCAACTCCATGGCTATGCTGTCGGGCGCGTTGCTCAAATAGATGCGACAAGCCTCGCGGTCGGCGAACTCCTCGATCATTTGGCGGCAACTGCCGCAAGGTGCGGTCGGGTGGTCGGTCTCGGTGGCGACGAGGACTTTGATCAGGCCGCCGGGGCGCAGCGCGCCGGCGCTGACGGCCTTGACGATGGCGGTCCGTTCGGCGCAAAGCGTGCAGCCATAATTGGCGACCTCGACATTGCAGCCGTCGAAGCGCTGGCCATCGACGGTCTCGATGGCGGCACCGACCTTGAAATGGGAATACGGGGCGTAGGCATGGTCACGACAGGTCCAAGCCATCTTTAGCAAACTATCTTGCATGAGGAGCCTCCTTGCTGAGCGTGTCCATTTATAGGTCGTTTCCCGACAAAAGGGAAGCTGGATTTGCCGGCAAGGGTACGGGGAATCGAGTTAGAATCACGACAGCGCCGCCAAGGCCAAAATGCTCGTCTGGAGACCCGCTTGAAAGATGTCTTGCTGATGCCCCTGTCATGGTTGTTCGGCGCCTTGGTCGCCCTCAAGAACCTCTGCTACGACCGTGGCTGGTTGAGGGTTCAGCGCTTGCCGCGGCCAGTGATCAGCGTCGGCAATCTGGCCATGGGCGGGACCGGCAAATCGCCTGTGGTCCAGCACCTGGTGGCGGGCTTGCAGGTGCGAGGCCTGCGTGTCGCCGTGCTCAGTCGCGGTTACGGTCGGCGCGAAGCCAAGCGCTGCCGATTGGTCGACCCGAGTGGCGACTGGTCGCTGTACGGCGACGAACCGACGATGCTGGCGCGGGCCTGCCCAGGTGTGCGCGTCTGCGTCGGGCCCAGCCGCTATGAGGCGGCCCAGCTGCTGGCCGACGATTGGCCCGATGTCTTTGTCGTCGATGACGGTTTTCAGCATCGCCAATTGGCGCGGGATCTGGATTTGGTCTTGCTGGACACGGGTCAGCCAGCGCCGCGGCTGTTCCCGCGCGGCCTCTTTCGCGAGGCCTGGTCGGCCCTGCGGCGCGCCGACCTGGTGCTGTTGACCCGCTGCGAGGGCGGGCCGCAGACGGCATGGCGCCACCAAGTCGCTGCGGTGACGGGGGTACCTGTGCTTGAAAGTAGCTTTCGGACCGGTCCAGCGCGCCTATTGGCCAGTGGCGAAAGCCTGGACCTCGACACGATTCCCGGCCGTCGGGTGGCGGCCTACGCGGCAATCGCGCAGCCGGAAAAGTTTCGCAATAGTCTCAAGCAGGCCGGCTTCGACGTCGTCGTCTGGGAAAGCTTTCCGGATCATGGGATTTTGAGCCAAGTTGCTCGGAATAAATTGTTTGAGGCCATGCGCAGAGCGGGGGTCCGCCACCTCCTCACGACCGAAAAAGACGCCGTGAAGCTTGAACAAAGCCCAGATTCTGATATACTCCTATGTTCCCTCCCGCTCATTCTTTCCATGCGGTCCGGGGATTTGATGACATGCGTCATCGACCGAGTGAACAAGGTGGCTCCATGACCAAAAAACTTCTCCAGAAATTGAATGCCGAATTCAAAGAAGTCGAACACGAACTTAAGACGACGTTGCCGGAGGAGATTCACCGCGCCGCTTCCCTGGGTGATCTCAGCGAGAATGCCGAATACGAGGCCGCCCTTGAGCGCCAGCGTCTGATGCAGAGCAAGTACCGCTCCCTGCAAGCGCGAATCAACGAGGTCGCCCAGATCGACCTGCAGCGCCTGCCCGAGGACAAGGTGGGTTACGGCAGCATTATCGAGCTGTTCGATATGGACGAAGACAAGGAACTGACCTATCAGCTGACCCTGCCCGAAGCATCGGACGTCAAGTTGGGCCGGATTTCGCTGAGCTCGCCCATCGGCAAAGCGCTGATGGGCCGCAAGGAAGGCGACGAGGTCACGATCGATATTCCCACGGGCCAAAAACACTACGAGATACTCAAGATAACGGCCTATCAAAACACCGTCCAGGATCTGTGAACCTCCATGCAGCGCTCTGATTTCGAGTTCATGCTCAAACAGAAGATCCTTGTCATCAGCGGGTCCCTCGGGGCTGAAATCGAGCGCCGCACCAAACAGGCGTTCCCCTTTGCGCCGAGCTACATCCTGGAGCACGCCGACCTCATCCAGGAGATTCAACGGGATTATGCCCAGGCGGGTGCCCACATCCTGCTGACCGGCACCGCCGAGGCCAACGCGGAAATGCTGCAGACCAAGGCCTTGCAGAGTCACCTAGAGCGCATCAACGAGGATGCGGTACGGCTGTGCAAGCAGGCCTGTCTCCCGGAAACGCTCGTATTCGGCAGTCTCGGCACGACCGGTGCGCTGCTCAAACCTTACGGGCGTCTGACCGAACAGGACTACCGCGAGATCTTTCAGCAGCAGGCGCGCAGCCTGATCAAGGCCGGTGTCGATGGCTTTGTGCTCGAGGGCTTCTCCAGTTTGATCGAGGCCGAGCAGTGTGTTCTTGGCCTGCGCGAGCTGTGTTCGCTGCCGGTGATTGCCACCATGACCGTGCTCGAGGACGGATGCACCAAGTTCGGTGACGCGATCGTCGACTGCTTCACGGCCCTGCGCCAGCACGGTGCGGACGTGGTCGGCATCCATGGCACGCTCGGTCCGGTCGAGATCGACGGCTTCCTCGACCGCCTACAGCCGGGTTTCCCGCTGTGCGTGCGCCCCAACGCCGGCTATCCGACGCGGGTCGGCAACATCCAGATCTACAACAGCTCGCCCGATTACGTGGCCGAGTTCGCCGATGTCTTCCGCAGAAAGGGCGTGTCGGTGGTCGGCGGTGCTGCCGGCTTCACCCCGGCCCACATCAAGGCGGTGGCCGAGCGCATGCACGGTCAGTTCCCGGTCGAGCCGGAATCGCAGCGTTCCCCACAGACACAGATCATTGCCGTGACCAGTCGGGTCCAAGCGCAGAGCGACAAGGCGCCGGAACTCAGCCTGCGCGACAAGCTCGGCAAAAAACCCGTCGTTTCCGTCGAATTGGAGCCGCCCCACGGCCTGGCGGTCGAACACATCGTGCAGCTGCTGGAACGCCTGAAACCCTTTGGCGTGGATGCGGTCAACATTCCCGAGAACCCGCTGGCACGGGCGCGTATTTCCTCGATCTCGTTGGCCAAGGTTATTCGCGAGCGAACGGGGCTGGAGTCGATCGCCCACGTCACCTGTCGCGACCGCAACCTGATCAGCTTGCAGGCAGAACTGCTGGGCGCCCACATGTTGGGCATCCACAATATCCTCGCTCTGACGGGCGATCCGGCAGGGGTCGGCGACTACCCCACGGCGACCTCGAACTTCGACGTCGACAGCCTGGGCCTGGTCGAGATCCTCAGCCGCATGAACAGCGGCAAGGACTTCGGCATGAACGAGTTGGGCGCTTCGACTCGCTTCACGATCGGCGTCGCCGCCAATCCCTTGTCCAGCAATCTCAGCGCCGAGTTGGAACGCTTGGAGACCAAACTGCGCCGCGGCGCGACCTTCATTCAGACCCAGCCGATCTTTGACCCGGGCAAACTGACGCCCTTCCTCAAGGCGATCGAACCGTTTCGGGTCCCGGTCCTGTTTGGGGTCATGCTGATCCGCGACTACCGCAACGCGCGCTTCCTGATCAACGAGTACCCAGGCATTCACATCCGCGATCAGCACCTGGAGCGCTTCCGCGTCACCAGCGAGGCGGACCAGGAGAAACTGGGTGTCGAAATCGCATGTGAGCTTGTGCGTGAGCTGAGTCCGCTCTCCGGCGGTGTCTACCTGATGACCAGCTTCGGCGAAGAGGCGCGACTGCTCGACGTCTTCGAACAACTGCGCAGATGAGCGCCCTCTAGGTCAGGTTTGGGCGGCGATGTGGGCTTGCCAATCCGCATAGGCCATTTCCACGCAGCCGCGTGCTAGGGCCCAGTTGCGAAAGTTGTCGGGCGCGTTGCGAATATCGCGGATGTTGGCGCCCGTGATCTCGGCGAGTCGCTCCCAATCTGCGGAGAAGGAAAGATTGGCGCCGGTCAAATCCGCGCGGCGCAGGCAGGCGCGGTAGAGGTGCGCGCCGCCCAGGTCGGCCATGGTCAGATCGGCGTTGGCGAGGTTGGCGCCGGTCAGCTCGGCGCCGCGCAGATCGGCACCGCCCAGATAGGCGCCAGTCAGGGCCGTATTGGCGAGGGTCGCACCTAACAGGTTGGTGCCGCTCAAGCAGGCGCCACTGAGGTCGGCTTGGGTCAAATTGATGCGGGTCATATCGGCGAGGATCAGGTTCGCGCCGGTGAGATTGGCTTCGCTGAGTCGGGACTCGCGCAGTTGGGCCTTGCAGAGATTGGCGCGGTTGAGGTTGGTCTCGATCAGGGTTGCCTCATTGATTTGGGCGCGCTGTAGGTCGGCGCCGGTCAGGTCGGCCAGGTTAAGGGTCGCACCGTCGAGGACAGCGCGGTTGAGATGGGCGTCCCGCAGCATGGCCTCGGACAGGTCGGCGCGGCTCAGGTGACTGTGGATCAAGGTGGCCTGTGCCAGGCGAGCGCGGGTCAGACCGGCGGAGGTCAGGTCGGCCTCGCTGAGGTTGGCGCCCTCGAGGTTGGCGCCGCGCAACTGGCAGTGGCGCAGATCGCCGTGGCAGAGGTCGGCGCCGCGGAGATCCGTTTCGGTCAGGTCGGCCTCGCGCAGGACGGCTTCGGTCAGATCGGCCTGCTGGAGGTTGCAGCGCTGGAGTTTGCCGTGCTCGAGCTGGGCCTCGGTCAGGTTGGCGCGATAGAGGTTGCAGTTGCGCCAATCGATGCCGCCCAGGTTGGCCCGAACCAAATTGACCCAGGTGAGGTTGACGCCGTCCAGGCGCGTGCCAGCAAGGTTGGGAATCCAGAGGGGATGGCGTTTGCGAAACTCGTTGAAGTGCTGGACGCTAAGCGCGATAGTTTCGGCCAGATCCTGGGGACTGAGGGTATCCATGGCAACTCCGGAGGGCCTGCGGACGGACAGCCCAGTTTACCATCGATTAGGAGAATTTGCCCAGTAGATCGCCCGGCGTCAAGCAGCCCGCAAGCGGGCTAAAGGTAGATAAATCCTTGACTTGCGAGCCTGCTCGGTCTATGTTTGGAAGAGGCATAGGCCTGTGCCGACTTCTTCATCCAGGAATCACTCGAATGCACGCAATCTACTCGATCGTCTCGGTTCTGATCTTTGCTTCGCCCTTCATCTTGGCTGGTGCCGGCTTCTTTGGCATCTGGTTTCGCGACGAGTTCTGGAAAGAACAGCTGTACGAGTACGAGGATTGAGGCTTTAAGCCCACCTGATGCTGTTCTGAAAAGCACCTGGAGCACCTGGCTCGGGTGCTTTTTGTGTTTTTAGCCTGTTGTCACAGGGAGTTCCTCATTGGCGATTGCGCGATTTTTTAAGGCACGCGAGCCACGCGGCCTCCGACTGACCCGTGTCGGTTGGTGGCTGATCCTCATGATTCTGCTGCTGTTATTGCCCGCCTATTGGCTCAGCGTTGCGCTCCTGTACCTGATGGCCGCCGTGCTGCTCTCGTTGCTGTTGTACAATTGGCTCTGCGTCGTGGGCTGTCTAGGCGGCGTGCGGATAAGCATTCGCGGCGCCAGCGATGCCTTCGCCAGCCAGCCGAGCGAGGTCACCCTGCTTTTGGCCCACGGCCGGCGCTGGCGCCGTCCTAGGCACCTGCAGGTGCGGCTTGAAAGTGCCGCTATGGATTCGCTGACCGCGACCGTGGCACGGCTGAGCGACGGCGATTGCGAAGTCGTAGTGGCCATCCGTCCGAAGCAGCGCGGCTGGCTGACCCTGGATCGCTGCACCCTGCGCCTGGCCTATCCCTTTGGCCTGATCGAAGAAGTGCGGCGTCTGCCGCTCAACGAACGCCTGTTGGTCTACCCCTGCCCAGCCGCCCGGCACGGTGAAGCGCTCGAGGCCGTGCGCGAGGTTCAGAGCCTCGTCCCCCGCAGCAACGACGATTTTGTCTATCTGGACACCTACCGACCGGGTGAAGATGTGCGCCTGATTCACTGGAAGAAGTCGACCCTGAGCGATCAGCCGGTGATCCGCAAGGATCTGACCCAGCTGGAACCGGTCAACCCCAGGTTGCTGATCCTCGATGCCTGCCCGCACTTCGAAGCCGCGCTCTCGCTGCTGACCGGTCATTTTCTCCGGGCCGGCACGGCCCAAGGCTGGGCGGTGTTGACGTCGGCCGGCATGGTCTCGGTTCAGACCTGGGAGGACATGGCCGGGCAACTGGCGCTGGCCCAGCCGCTCCAGGAAACCCACATCGCCCCTTATCTCGAACAGGGTTACGAGCTGTTGCGCCTGTCGAGCCTGCAACCCGACCCGATCTGACCTGTTGAGGTGGCACATGCACGATGCCGAGCTGATTCTCACGTTCTGGTTTGGGCGCCTGGCCGGGCCCCAAGCGTATCCCGCCGACAAGGCGCCCCTGTGGTTCAAGAAATCACAGGCAACCGATGATCTGATCCGCGAACGCTTTGGCGCCTTGGTCGCCCGCGCCCAGCGGGACGAGTTGCGCGACTGGGCGTCGACGCCGCGCACGGCCTTGGCCCTGGTCGTACTGCTAGATCAGTTCTCCCGCAACATCTATCGCGAGACGCCGGCGGCCTTCGCCGGCGATGCGCTGACGGTGCCCTTGGTTCTGGCCGCCCTGGACCGCGACGAGGACCGCGAGCTGGCCCTGATCGAGCGGGTGTTCCTCTACTTGCCCCTCGAGCATTCCGAATCACTCGAGCACCAGGACCGCAGCGTGGCCGCCTTCGAGCGTTTGCTGGCCGAGGCCGATGCCGATTTTCGACCCCACGCCGAAGGTTTTCTCGACTACGCGGTGCGGCACCGCGAGGTGATCGCGCGCTTTGGGCGCTTCCCCCATCGCAACCAGATCTTGGGCCGCACCAGCACGCCCGCGGAGCTGGATTACCTGGCGCAGCCTGGCTCCGGGTTCTGATCGCACCGGCGTTGTATTGCATGGTCAGCTGCGCTAACATTGAGCCGCTCGCCGCTTTGGACGGCATTCTGCTGTGAAATAAGGTGGTTCTAGGTGATTGTCAATCATAGTGAAGAAGAAATAGACAAGGTCGCGGCACTCCTGGTCGAGATACTCAAGGACACCTACGTGGATCCGGAGAAGGACCCGGTGTTGCCCTACCACACCAAACAGGAAATGATTGACGCATTCTTCGAAGCGGAACCGCCACAATTGGGCGTGGGTCTCGAGAATGCACTAAACGACTTTCGTGCGCGGGTGCTTCCGGCTTCGGTCAAGACCTGGCACCCGCTGTTCCTCAATCAGATGTTTGCCGGCTCGAGCTTGCCCGCCATTGTCGGCGACCTGTTGATCTCGATGATGAACCCCACCTTGGCGACCTGGGAAATGTCGCCGGCCGGGACGGTGATCGAACGCAGTGTCGCGCAATGGATGGCTCATCTGCTGGGCATGCCATTGGGCTCGACGGGCATTTTCCTACCTGGCGGCTCGATCTCCAACCTGATGGCCCTGACGGTTGCCCGCAACGCCCGCTTGGCCCCCGAGACGGGTCGGGTTGGTTTGGCGCGCCTGGAAGAGCGCGGCGCGATCCTGTGTTCGGAGGCCTGTCACTACTCGATTGCCAATGCCGCCAACATTCTAGGCATCGGCGCCGAGCAGGTGGTCAAGGTCGCCACCAACCATCGCAACGAGATGGACTTCGAGGCGTTCCTCGCCGCGCTCGACGACTGCGCGGCCCGCGGCCTGAAGCCGTTTGCGGTGGTAGCGACGATGGGCATTACCGTCACCGGCGGCTTTGATCCGCTGGCCAAGTTGGGACCCGTCTGCCGTGAACGCGGCATTCACCTCCATGTCGACGCGGCCTTTGGCGGCGGCGTGGCGCTCAGTGCCTCGGGCCGTCAAGCGCTCGAAGGTATCGAATACGCCGACACGGTCATCTGGGATGCCCACAAATGGCTGCACGTGCCACTGACCTCCTCGGTGCTGTTGACGCCCAATCCCCGCGTCCTGCGCGAGGTCTTTGCGACCAACGCCAACTACCTCTTCCACCGACAGGACGAGGAATTGGATCTGGCCGAAGACTTGGGCCACTTCACCGTCCTGTGTGGCAAGCGCTTCGAGGCCTTGCGCCTGTGGTTGTTGTTCAAGTCCTACGGCGAGCGCTACTTCTGTGATCTGGCCGAGGAGCGCATGGTCGTCACCCGGCAGTTCGCCCAGATGATCCAGGACAGCGAACATTTTGAGCTCAGCTTCGAACCGCGCTCGCCGATCGTGTGCTGGCGCTATCGACCAGCCGCGCTGCGCGATGCCGATGGCGCCTATTTGGACGCTCTCCACCGCCACGTGCGCGAGAGCTGTAAGCGCGAGGGCATTGCCCTGTTCAACATGGCGCCGCTCAAGGGCGCGCTCAACTTCCGCGCGATTCTCGTCAATCCGCTGACGACGGTCGGCCATCTGGCGCGGTTACTCGACGATATTCGCGACCGCGCCGAGCGCTACGTCGCCGAGAACCCCGCCAACTGAGACACGGAGGCCGGGTGCGACCCGGCCCTCTTTAGACCAACGCTGGGGCCGCTTGTCGGCTCCAGTGCTGGTGGGCATGCTTACAGGCGGCGCTGATCTGGTCCTCCGCGATGGCGAAGACCAGACCCTGACCGATGGGATCGACGAAGGCCGCGCTGATGGCGAAACCCTCCTCGCGCAAGGCGTCGCTGTAGGTCACCAGCTGGGTGGTGTCGGCCCGCTGCAGCATCAGGTAGAGCCAGCCCGTCGGCCAGAGCGCGATGCGCTCGCGCAGCGCTTCTGGCAGCGCGTCGGGCTGGGGACAGGTGGACCAGGCGAAGAGCCCCTCATGTTCGTCGATGCAGCCAGCCAGGTAGCCCGGGCTGGCGGCGATGGCTTGCAGTTGGGCGGAGAAGTCCTCCGGCCGCACCTCGAGCGGGCGCATGATCCGGCCCAAGCTGCCGCGGCAACCCGTCACCGAGAAGCCGTCGCCCTGGTCCTCGCCGCCGATCAGCGTGCCGGGATCTTCAGGCTCGAAGCTCGAGAGTACTCGCACCGGGATGGCGGGTTCGATGACGGGCTCGATGCAGCGCTGGTGTAGGACCTTGGCGCCAAAATGGGCGAGGGTCGAGGCGCGCCGATGGCTGATGGCGCGGACGACGCGGGTGTTGGCGACGAGGCGGGGATCGGCCGTGAGCACGCCGGGCGTGTCGGTGCGAATCTCGATCTCGGTCGCACCCAACAGGGCACCCAAGTAGGTGGCGCTAAAATCGGAACCACCGCGGCCGAGGGTCGTGCGTTCGCCTTGGCGGGTGGCGCCGCAAAAGCCTTGGGTGATGATGGCTTTGCCCGCACGCAGCAACGGGCGCACGATCGCGTCGAGGCGCACCAAGGTCGGTTCGCGCAAGGGTTCGGCTTGGCCGTGGCGATCGTCGGTGACGAGGATGTCGGCGGCATCGATTCTCTGGATATCGCAACCCTTGTCGGCCAGGTAGGCGCGGACCAGGATCGAGCTGAGCGCTTCGCCGTAGGTGAGGATACGGTCGCGGTCACGGGGTTGGAAGCCTTCGCCCGCGCGCTGGGCGCAGAGGTCGGCCAATTGCTCCAGTTGCTGAACCAGCTCTTCGGCGACTTGTGGCGCTTGACTAGGGGGCAGCAGCTGCAGCAGCATCGTCAGGTGGCGGGTGCGCAGGCTCTCGAGCAGGGTAGTGCGCTCGGTTTCTAGGTTGAGCGCCGTGAAGTCGGCCAACCTGACGAGCTGGTCGGTGACGCCGCTGAGCGCGCTGACGACAATGAAGATGCTTTTGTCGCTGAAGCGGGTCAGGCGTTTGGCGAAGTGTTCCAGGGCGCCGATACTGGACACCGAGGAGCCGCCGAGTTTGAAGACATAGAGTTCGGTCATAGTCGCCTCCGGGGGAAGAACGCGCGTGTGGGCAGAGTAATGTCGGGCAGGGTGAAGGGGGCGAACCCGGCTGGGGGGATGAGCTCGCGCCCTTGGTAGGCGGTTAGGTTTTTGCCGCGTGGGCGCGGGTCAGTTCAGGCGACCCTGGGCCAACAGCAGCTCGGCGTTGAGCAGTGCCGCGCCGGCGGCACCGCGAATGGTGTTGTGGGAGAGGATGATCATTTTATAGTCGAGAATCGGGCAGGGGCGGACCCGGCCCAGGTGCACGCTCTGGCCCGCGCCGGCATCCCGGTCGAGCTTGGGTTGAGGGCGGTCCTGTTCGGTGTGGACGACCACGGTTTCCTCGGGCAGGGAAGGCAGGCCAAGACTGCGGTTCTTCTGGTTGAAGGCGTAGACGGCGGCGTGGAGCTCTTCGACCGAGGCGGGCTTGCGCTTGAAGCGCAGGGAGACGGCCTTGAGGTGGCCGTCGATGACATTGACCCGGTGGCAGGCGGCGGAGAGCCGCAGACCGGCACTCTCGATGGCGCCAGCGGCGAAGGTGCCGAGGATCTTGTTGGGTTCGGTTTCCAGCTTGTCCTCCTCACCGCCGATGAAGGGCACGACGTTGTCGTAGATAACTTCCTCGGAGGGGCCAGGATAGCCGGCGCCGGAACGGGCCTGCATGGTGACCACATGGCACTCGGCGATGCCAAAGGCGTCGTGCAGCGGCTTGAGTGGCAGGACCAGGCCAATCGAGGCGCAGTTGGGGTTGGTGACGATGTAGCCGGACCAGCCGCGGTTCTTTTGCTGCAGGTCGATCAAGGCGGTATGGTCGGCGTTGATCTCCGGGATCAAGAGCGGTACATCGGGCGTCATGCGAAAGGTGCTGGCGTTGGAGACAACGGCCTTGCCGGCGGCGGCGAAGCGCGGTTCCAGCTCTTCGGCCTGGTCTTTGTGGAGGGCGCTGAAGACAAGGGCCAGGTCGTCATCGGGGTCGGGCAGGGTGACCGGCATTGCGGCCAGGTTCTCGGGCATCACCGCGGGTACCCGCCAGGTGACGGCCTCCGCGTAGGATTTTCCCGCGGAGACCTCTGAAGCATACAGGCGGCGAACCTCGAATTGAGGGTGGTTCGCCAACAATTGAACGAAACGTTGTCCGACGGCGCCGGTGGCGCCGAGGATTCCTACGGGAATGCGCTGACTCATGGGATCTACCTCGGAACGGAATGTCGTGCCCTAAGCGCGATTTGCTGCGCAGGGGTCAAGTGGGAGGGATTCGCTGGGTTCGAAATTAAGGGCGCGCGGCAAGGAAACCGAGCTAGGCTGTTCGACGGCGGCCGAACGGCCCCAGAAATTCCACTAGAACTTAAATTGAAATCCCAGGTGTTGTTTTTTAAAACGAACTTCGCTATACTGGGCTGGTCATGTTCGCCTCCTGCAGCATGGTTCATGTTGTGGGGGTGACTTTTTGGGGGAAATGAGGAGAAGCCTGGGGGGAATGGCTTCTCCTCGTTTCATTTCTGGGCTCCGGTCCCGAGCGCCTCGCCACGAGAGCTGCCGGACTGGGGGGAAGTCGACAGCGGTTTTGCGGCCCTGGGTCCTTGCGACCAGCGTCTGCCCGGCGATGCCCACGCTCGGCCCTGCTTGGTTCGGGCTGATCGATCGCTCTTGCGAGATGCTGGGCTTGGCTGGTTTCAAGGATGGCTCCTAAAATGAAAAAGCTCTTTCAGATAAAGACGTGAAAGAGCTTGAACCAGCTGGTTTCCACTTCATCTCGTCTCATCTTTCCCTTGCGGGCAGGATTTAGCACCTGTCATAGCGTTCAGCTATCGGTTGCTAAGGCTTCACAGGGCCTGATCCCTCCACCTTTCTCAATGCGCGATGATTGGTTGTCTTGTACCGCGGCGTCTCACGACGTGGCGTTAGGCTAGAATTATAGGGGTTCGACCCAGTCTGTCAATCACTTTTTGAATTCGGGCGGTTCCTGCCAGATCCCCTCGCCGCGTTTTTCGTCCATGGCACGCGCCACTTCCAGCAGCAATTGCGAGGTCGACTGACAGAACTCGTCTTCGTCCTCGACCAGGCAGGGCGCGAATTGGAAGGTGCCCGTCTTCAGGGTCAGGGCGCGGGTAATCGCTTCGTAGCCGTCGCCTTCCTCGTCGTCGCGGCGGGCCTTGATGACCTGGCCCCCGCGGAAGTAGATCCGGATTTGGGTCTTGCCGTCCTCGAGGTAGAAATGGCCGGTCTTGTTCTCCATTGCCAGCAAGGTCAGCACCGGCGCCAGGCCGAAGTCCGTCAAGCTGCCCTGGAAACCGGCCTCGCCCAACTCGGGGCGACCCAGGGCCGCGGCCCGCTCCAGCAAGCGCGCGACTCGCAAGCGCAACTCTTCAGCGGAGAAGGGTTTTTCCAGGTAATCGTCGACGCCCATGCGAAAACCCTGTAAGCGATCTTCCAGTTGCTTGCGACCCGTCAGAAACATGACTGGCAAGAGCGTGGTGCGGGGATTGGCGCGGATCTGGCGCAGGACCTCCCAACCGTCGGGCGGTGGCATGACGATATCCAGTAAAATCAGGTGGAAGCGATTTGCGCTGAGCTGTTCGAGGGCGGCTTCACCGCTGCGAACGACCCAGAGCTGGAAATGGTTTTCTAGGGTGCGCGACACCAACTCGCAAACGAAGGGGTCATCGTCGACTACCAGGATGTGTTTCAAGGGGCGCTCCGCGAGTTGTGAAAAAGTGGCGAAAAACTGAGTGTTTCCCATGGCACCAGTAAACTTATCGACCGTTTGGCCTTTCCCCCGAGTCGGAATTGTCCCCGGTCTTAAGTGCACCATGGTACGGTATTTAAATTCTCGCTAAAATTACCGAAAAGTTCAATGAAGACGTGCGGTGAATTTTTTTTTAAGTCTGTAAATGCTGGGGTTTCACCATGCAGATCGGTCCGTTTTCACTGTTCTTTCCCCAGGCGCTTGGGGAATTTTTCGACGCCTGAAAGCTGGTTCCAACTATTTAAGCGAAACAGAAGATTTGAGTTCATGAAATAAAGAGTGACAACCGATACACCCTTTGCTGACCAAGCTAGGGGTTCGCGACAGGTAATAAAGGTCCAAGCCAGAACCTTTTGACAACCCCAGGAGACGTCGTCCTGATCGGAGACTTTTACCATTTCGGAGGCCCAACCTATGAATGTAGATGGTATCGAACGCCTGATGTGCCGCAGGGAAAGTGGCGACCTGACCGATGTCCAATATCTGGACGAATCTAAACGGGTCATCCTCGCGATGGCAACGCGCAGCGCCGAAGAGGAAGTTGAGAAACAGGCCCTGCTCGAATATATCGATTCCCTGCGCGAGCGGGCCCTGTTCTGGGAGAACCGCGAAATTGAATCCCTTGCCGACGAGGTTGAAACCTGGCTATGCGAGCCCTCCGTCTGATCCAGCCTCCGAGCTCGTCACGCCACACTGTTCAAACCACGATCAGCCCAGATCTTTTCCAATTTTAAACGCGGCTTCGGTTAGAATGAGTTGACCGAGCAGTTTGGCAAACACAATAGGTTGAGGTCAGTGAAAGGTCACTCAACAGTTCTCGGTTGCGGCCAACGCGCTTTGCTGTCTCGGTGATGCGGCCTGATGGGAGGCATCCCATGACCCTCAATCAATGGCTCGACGAGTACGGCCAGAGTCACCGACATCCGCTCAACAAGCGCATCCACTGGATTTGCGTACCTGCCATCGTCTTCAGTCTGGTTGGCTTATTGGCCTCGCTGCCGACGCCGTTGCGGGGCTTTGACGGCTATCTCAACTGGGGGAGTCTGGCCTTGCTACTGGCGTGTCTCTACTACTGGATGCTGTCGCGGAGCTTGTTTGTGGGCATGCTGATCGTTTCGACCCTGACCCTGATCGGCAATCACTGGCTCGGCCGTTTGCTGCCCCTGTGGCAGGCCAGTCTCGCAATCTTTGTAATCGCCTGGATCGGCCAGTTCATCGGCCACCATATCGAGGGTCGCAAGCCGTCGTTTTTCCGGGACCTGCAGTTCCTGTTGATCGGGCCCGCTTGGTGCCTGTGTCATGTGTACCGCAGCTGGGGCCTGCGATGCTGATCAAGTGGCGCGCTCAGGCTTGACGGCGCGGACTCGGGTCGCTAAGCTGGGGGGTCCGAAGACTTCCGCGAGGTGCCCCATGAGGCCGTTCCCCCGCCTGCTCTTGCTCTCGAGTCTGCTCTCGAGCATTGCCTTCGCCCAGAACGCCAACGAGTCGATTCTGCCGCCGCGCGCGCCCTGGTCCGGCGCCAGCAAGGCCTTGGCCCTAGCCGCCGACGACCCTTGGGCCACCCCGTTCGAAAAATCGGGTCTGAGCCAATCGCCCAACTATGCCGACACGATCGCCTGGTTGGAGCGCCTGGTCGCTGCCTCCAAGGACCTGAAGATGCTGCCGCTTGGCCATACGCTCGAGGGCCGCACGCTCTACGTGGTCGTGGCTGCGCGCGGCGGTGCCGCGGACGTGACGGCCCTCAAGGCCAATGGCAAGCCCACCCTGTTTGCCCATGCGGGCATCCATGCCGGCGAGATCGACGGCAAGGACGCAGGCATGATGTTGCTGCGCGACCTGACCGTGACCGGCAAGCTCGGCACGCTCCTGGACAAGGCCAATTTTCTGTTCGTGCCGGTGCTCAACGCCGACGGCCACGAACGAGCCTCGCGCTACAACCGCATCAATCAACGCGGGCCCGAGGTCATGGGCTGGCGCACCAACGGCCGCAACCTCAACCTCAATCGCGACTTCACCAAGCTGGAGACGCGCGAGCTGCAGGCGCTGATCCCGTTCCTGACCCAGTGGGACCCCCAACTCTACTTCGACATCCACGTCACCGACGGCATCGACTATCAGTACGACATTACCTACGGCTTCACCGGCCCACACGGCTTTTCGCCCAACAGCGCCAAGTGGATGGGCGAGCGCCTGCGGCCCCAGGTCGACACCGCGCTGCGCGCCAAGGGCCATGTGCCCGGCAATCTGATTTTCACCGTCGACAATGCCGACTTGGATCAGGGTCTGGTCGGTTGGACGCCCTCGCCGCGCTTCTCCAACGGCTATGGCGACCTGCGCCACCTGCCGACCGTGCTGGTCGAGAACCACTCGCTCAAGCCCTACGACCAGCGCGTGTTGGGCACTTACCTGCTACTGGCGCATACGCTCGAGGTCCTGGGCACCGAGGGCGGCGCCCTGCGCGCGGCGATCGAGGCCGACCGCAAGCTGCGTCCGGCCTCGCTGCCGACGGCCTTCGGCGCGGATCCCGCAGGTCCCCACAAAGAGACGTTCCTGGCGATCGCCCGTGAGGTCGTGACTGGCCCCTATTCCGGCGGACCCGTGACGCGCTGGCTCGGCAAGCCCGAGACGATCGAGGTGCCCATGCTCGAGCTCAATCAGCCCAGCGGCTTGGTGCGTCGCCCCAAGGGTTATTGGATCTCAGCCGACTGGCCGGAAATCGCCGAGAAACTGCGACTGCACGGCGTGCAGACCGAAACCACGAGCACCGCCAGGTCCGTCGATGTGGTGCAGTACCGCATGGAGGACGTCAGCTATGACAAGGCGCCCTTCGAGGGCCGCATCCGCGTCGGTGGCAAAGCCGTCGAGGAGCGCGGTCAGGCCACCTTTCCGCCCGGTTCGACCTGGGTCAGCACCGACCAGCCGCTCGGCGACCTGGTCGTCCTGCTGCTCGAACCGGTCTCCGAGGATTCGTTTTGGCAATGGGGCTACTTTCTCGAGATCATGCAGAGCACCGAGTACTTCGAGATCTACGCCCTGGAGCCGCTGGCCGCGGCCATGGCGGCTGCCGATCCCAAGCTCGAGCAGGCGTTCCGCGAGAAACTTGGCACGGATCCCGAGTTCGCCAGCAGTCCGCGCGCCAGGCTGGAGTACTTCTACCGACGCAGTCCCTACACCGACCAGCGTCATCGGCTCTATCCCATCGCCCGCGTCGAATGACAAAAAACTTGCGCGCTTGTGATTGACGTTCTGTCTTGTTTGGTATAAAGTTTCAAACAGTAACATGTTCTGGAGTCCCTGATGCAAAAACGGAGTATTGAAGAGTTCGAACGAAAATGTAGGGAACAGGGTCTCGCTCTGACCGTACAGCGCCGCACCATCCTGCAGGAGCTGTTGAGTCGCTGCGACCACCCCAGTGCCGACATGATCTACGATGCCGTCAAGGACCGAGTCCCGGGTTTATCCCGCACCACGGTTTATCGCGTCCTCGACACCCTCGTGCAACTGGGCGCCGCCCGCAAGGTGGCACACGAGGCTGCCGTGGTCCGATTCGATCCCAATACCGAACGCCATCACCATCTGCTCTGCGATCGCTGTGGCTCGCTGCTGGATTTGCCTCCCCAGCAGGTGGGATCGATTCCGATGCCGGATACCTCCGTCTCCGGATTTACCATCAGGGATTTCTCCGTCAATTTCAGCGGCATCTGTTCGCAGTGCCGCCCTGATCAAATCGGATTCAAGGAGTGAGAAATGGTTCAGTTGAAAGACAGTAAAACCCTGGGCAACCTCAAAGAAGCCTTTGCCGGCGAGTCCCAGGCCAACCGCCGTTACCTGTATTTCGCCAAGGTCGCGGACGTCGAGGGCTACCCTGAAATCGCCTCTAACTTCCGCGAGACCGCCGAGGGTGAAACCGGCCACGCGCACGGTCACCTGGACTACATCAAGAAAGTCGGCGACCCCGCCACCGGTCTGCCCCTGGGCGACACCGAGACCAACCTCAAGGCCTCCGTTGCCGGTGAGACCCACGAGTACACCGACATGTACCCCGGCATGGCCAAAACCGCTCGGGAAGAAGGTTTTAGCGAGATCGCCGATTGGTTCGAAACCCTCGCCAAAGCGGAGAAGTCCCATGCGGGTCGTTTCCAGTCCCTGCTGAACGCGCACTTCTAAGTTCCGCGGAAGCGTGCCCAGGCGGCACGCTTCCCGCCCCAGCGGGTAGGGTCAACCCAGGTATTTTGCCAATCAGATGCCCACAGGGCAGAGGGTAGGGGACCATCTAAATGAGCGACAAGCCCATTTCCTATCAGCCGACCGCCGGTCTGTGCTACGATCCGAACGAGCCAACCTATTGGAATGTCGACGGTCTCCATCAAGAGGTCCAGCGAATATTTGAAGTCTGTCACGGCTGCCGCATGTGTTTCAAGTTTTGCGACAGTTTCCCGATTCTGTTTTCC
Source organism: uncultured Holophagae bacterium (assembly GCA_964423555.1). Lineage (GTDB taxonomy): Bacteria > Acidobacteriota > Holophagae > Acanthopleuribacterales > Acanthopleuribacteraceae > CAYRFM01. The sequence continues at coordinate 38,865 of CAYRFM010000072.1, forward strand.
GCCATTGATGGCGCCTGTGACGGCGATGTCCGCAAACTCTCCGACCAAAAGATCGACGAGGTCATGGACGCCTGTTTTCAGTGCAAGCTCTGCGAAGTCCAGTGCCCTTACACGCCCCGTGACAAGCACGAGTTCCAGGTCGACTTCCCGCGCCTGGTGCACCGCTACAAGGCCCAGCGCGCCAAAAAGGTCCGCCGCAAACTGCGCGACCGCGTGCTGGCCAATCCCGATGCCGCCGGCAAAGCGGCTCGCGCCAGTCTCGGTTTGGCCAACCTGCTCAACCGCAGCCGCGCCCACCGTTTCTTCATGGAGAAGTTCCTGGGTATCCACCGCGACAAGCTGCTGCCGGAGTTCAGCCAACAGACCTTTGAGAGCTGGGCCAGCGAGCAGGGCGTGCTCACCGCTGAAGTCAGCGATCCGCCGCAGGAGGCGGTCCTGTTCCAGACCTGCTACGTCCAGAACAACGAGCCCCAAATCGGGATCGACACCATGACCGTGCTGGACCAGAACCAGGTTAGCTGCGCCTGTGTGCCGGGCCTCAAATGCTGCGGCATGCCGGCCTGGGAGAGCGGCGACCTCAAGACCCTGCGCGAGAATGCCGCCCACAACATGGCCGTGCTCAAACCGTTCGTCGATGCTGGCGCCAAGGTGCTGGCGATCAATCCCACCTGTGCCATGATGATGCGCCGCGAGTACCCGGAGCTGGTGCCGACCCCACAGCGCGCCGAAGCCGAGCGCTTGGCCGCCGCGGTCCAGGACCCGGGCGAGTATCTGTGGAGCCTGCGCGACCAGGTGCGCTTCAACACCGATTTCAAGTCGACGCCCGGCGAGGCCGTCGCCTACCACGCGCCCTGTCACCTGCGGGCCCAGGCGGTCGGTTTCAAGGGTCGCGACATGTTGCGCAAGATCCCCGGCGTCAAGCCCAAGACGGTGATGGAGTGCTGCGGCCACGACGGCACCTATGCCATGAAGGTCGAGGGTTTTGAACCGTCTCAGCGCGCCGGTGCCAACAGTTTCGAGGGCATGAAGAGCCATGAGACCGAGGTCTGGGCCACCGACTGCCCCCTGGCAGCCCTGCAGTTCGCCCAGCATGCCGGGATCAAACCCATGCACCCCATGTCGATCCTGGCCCGCGCCTATCGCGCGGATGGCTTTCCCACCAAGATCGAGGCCCGCAAGGACGAGGAGGAACGCTGATGAGACCCGTTTCGCGCGAGACGATTCTCGACTATCAGACCTATGAGGAGCGACGCGAGGAGTTCCGCGTCCGTGCCTTGGCCCACAAGCAGCCACGCCGCATCCATGTCGGCGAACACCTGACCTTTTTGTTCGAGAACCCCACCACGGTTCACTACCAGGTCCAGGAGATGATGAGGGTCGAGCGCATCGTGCGCGAGGCCGATATTCGCCACGAGCTGGACACCTACAACGAGCTTTTGGGCGGCGAGGGCGAGCTGGGCTGTACCCTGTTGATCGAGATCCTCACCCCCGAGGAACGCAATCGCCTGCTGGTTCAGTGGCTGGACCTGCCGCGTCACCTTTACGCCCTGCTTGAAAATGGGGATAAGGTGCGCGCTAAGTACGACGATCGCCAGGTCGGCGAGACTCGGCTCAGCTCGGTGCAGTACCTCAAATTCAACACCAGGGGGCAGGTCCCTGTCGCGTTCGGTGCCGACCATCCCGACCTTGAGCTCGAAACAACGCTCAACTCGGCTCAGCGCGCCGCTTTGGCCGCCGATCTGGCCGACTGAGTCAACCGCTTCTAAGCGCTCTTAGAGCCTCCTTTCTCTAGCCAGGGAGGGGGCTCTTTTTCCCGCCTCAAAGGACTCACGCGCGCGGCCTTGGCAGGGGTCTGAGACAGGCCGCGGCCGGGACGGACTGCGCGTCCCCGCCTGCGACCCACAAGGCCGGCCTAGTACGACTTTGTCAGGTTGGTGATAACCCGCCGACCTACCTTGGTCGCAGCTCCCAACCGCGATGGGGCATCACGGCACTTGCGGGAACTAACGCCAC
>CAYRFM010000073.1:0-9850 GCA_964423555.1 uncultured Holophagae bacterium
AGGTGAACTTGGCCTCGCGATTTTTAATTGACGGCTTGTTCAGGTGAACTTGGCCGCGCGATTTTTTTCGGACGGCTTGTTCAGGTGAACTAGTTCGACATTGTCAGGATGGAGAGCCCAGCACTCAGGCGTCGGCGCCCCCGCCGCTTTGCCTTGGTCGCAGGGAGCGCGTCCGGTCCGCGGAGCGACTCCGCTAAAGCTTCGCGATCGGGTTGTCAAGGCCAAGATTTCCTATGCTCCGCGGGCCAGGCAGGATTTAACGCTGCTCCGTTCCTCGGCGGTTGCTGTGTTCACATCTTCCATATATTCGGGGAAAATGACCACCGCACTCGCGTAAAATCTTGTTGTTTTTGTCGCATTCTTAACTTTTTCACTGGATTTATTAGCTTCCGTAGGGTTATAGTCATGCCCGTCCGAGGTCTTGTTGTCGCCATGGCGCACCGGGTCTCTCGTTTGGTCATCGTGTAGGCCCCCGCTTGGCCCACCTATTTATGTATGTGATAGCAACCATTGCCAGGAGGAACGCATGGAGAACTTGCGCCAATACGTTCGCTATCGCTGCGAGCATCCGTTGTGGGTTCGTCCACTCCGCAAACCGGAAGAGGAATACCAGCTGGTCGAGGTGCAAAACATCAGCGCCGGCGGGGCCTATTTTCTCAGCGGTGACCAGCACGATCTCGACCAAATGCTAGAACTCGCGCTCGAGTTCCCCAAACACTATGCCATGGTGACCTTGCGTGGGCCCGTCCGCCACATTCGCCGCAAGGGCCCCTACTATCTGTGTGGCTTGGCCTTCGACCATATCCTCGACATGAGGCCCCAGCAGTTTTCTCACTACATCGACATGCATTTTGCCGACCGCTCCGCCGCGCCGGTGCGGGTCCGCGCTCAGAGTGCCGCGGTCGCTCAGTTCTGAGGTCCGGCGAGGCGGCACGAGGGTCCGTGCCGCCCAGGGCCCGTTAGAGCTTGATGACCAGCGCGGTCGTGAAGATCGTGTCCAGTTCATCCAGTTCGTAAGCGATGACTTGCGTCGTGCCCACCAGCGGTACCGCCACGAAGGCCGGCTGGTTGTCGTACTGTAACGTCAGGCTCAGCTTGATCGCGATCGAGCCGTTGACGGCCACGCCAAATCCGTGGTTCCAGTTGGCGCGCCAGTCCTGGCTTTCGTCGGTATTGACGTCGATGGCCAAGCGCTGGCTGTACTCAGAGCTCTTGGTGACCTTGACCCACTCGTCGAGGACCAGCGCCACGGCCGGGTAGCTGCCGTCAAAACCGGCAGGTTCGAAGATATTCTGTTCGTCGACCCATTTGGCGCCATAGCTGGTCTTGAGCTTGTGGTGGTCGGAATCGGCGATCACGTTGGCCAGCCCAAGCGCCAAGCCGTAGCGGTTCTCGATGCCGGCGATCTCGTCACGGGCCCAATCGGTGCTGACAAACCAGGACGTGCGCGCGCTGATTTTGCGACCGTAGCGCATGCCGAAGGCGTAGTTCTCGGCACTCAGTTCGTTGTTGCGATCTTCGACAACGTCGTAGTCGTCGGGCGTACCAATGGCGCTGCGGCTGATGCGCGCGTTCTCGGCGCGCACGGCGGCCAGGTTGAGACCGAAGTCGGAATGGTCGTTCTTCCAGGTGAAGGCCTCTTTGAGGCTGAGGTTGCTGGCCTCGCTATTGCCCGAGGTCCAGACGCCACCCAGGTCGATTTGATTGCTCCAAGCCTTGGGCTTGTCTTCCGCCAGCAGGCAGCTGGAAACCAGCAGCACTACCCAAAAAACTCGTGTCATGGTCTGCTCCTAATCAATGAAAAGGGGTGGTCGCGCCGTCGTTGCCCAGTGCGCCACCCTTGAACACATCATCATACGTGGGGAAGCCGTCGAGGTGATCCACGAAAAGCTCGAAATCCGCGAAATCGCTATTTGCGCGGGTGGCAATTATCGTAGATCTTCATCAGGTAGTCGGCGTTGAGGTGGGTGTACTTCTGGGTCGTGGCCAGGGAGGCATGGCCCAGCAATTCCTGGATGGAACGCACGTCGGCGCCGCCCTCGAGCAGGTGCGTGGCGAAGGTGTGGCGCAAGGTGTGGGGGGTAACATGGTAGGTCAGCGCGAGCTCCTCGACCCGCGCCCGTACCCGCTCGTAGACCTGCAACCGGTCCATGCGCGTGCCCTTGGCGTCGAGGAACAGCGCCGGCTGTGGGGCCTGGCCCGCGACGAAGGCGGCACGGATGCGCAGATAGGTCTGCAACAGCGGCAAGGTGCGCTCGCCAAAGGGCACGACCCGCTCCTTGCGGCCCTTGCCAAAAACGCGCACCAGGCAGTCGTCCAGGTCTAGGTCGTCCAGGTTGAGCCCGCACAATTCGCTGATGCGCATCCCCGTCGCGTAGAACAGGCGCAGGATCATCGAATCGCGCGCCAGGGGAAAAGGGTCGGATTCTGTGATCGGGCTCATCAACCGCAGGACGTCGTCGATGGTCATGAAGGTTGGCAAGCGCTTCGGCACCTTTGGGGGTTGAAGGATGCTGGCCGGGTTGCGGGCGATCAAGCGCTCCCGCAACAAGTATTTGAAGAATGACTTGATGGCAGCCACCTTGCGCGCGACACTGGACGCCTGCAGGGCGCGCAGGCTGCGCACGAAGGCCGAAAGATGAGGCGTCAAGACCTTGGTCAAATCCGCAAGACCCAGCTTTTCCTGGAGAAAATCGACGAGATCGGTCAGGTCGCGCCGATACGCTGCCACGGTGTGGGGCGAGGCGCGCTTCTCGTGCTCGAGAAAGGCGCAGAAGCGCTCGACCCAAGGATGGCTGGATGCCGTAGTGTCCTCGCTCATGTCGCCGCCCTCCTTGTCGTTGCCAAGCTTTCACCTTTATAACCCGGAGTCCCCCGACGCACAACCGCTCGCCGCACCATTCGAGAGGAGGAACCCATGATCGCCCGACGCATCCTACCCCTGATCCTGCTCGCCCTGCCCGCCCTGGCCCAAACGGATCTGATCTTTCCCTGGGTCACGAACAATGCCTCGTTCCGCGGCACGCTCGTCGTCGACAACCTCAACGCCACTGCGGTCGACCTGACCCTCAGCGCCCAGCGCGAGCTGGACGCGACCGATGCGGTCAAGTCCCAGACGATCACGGTCACGCTGGCCGCCCTCGAGCAGTGGGTGATCGACGCCGGCACCGCCTTCGACCAAATGGGCGACGGCAGCGCCTTCATGGTGCGACTGACCTCGACGGCCAACAACCTGGCCGGTGCCTTCGTCAATGTCGGCACCCAGTCGGCCTCCGGCTCGTCGCCCTCGCAGACCAACGTCTTCCGCGCCTCGGAGGTGGCCGATACCTGGCTCTTCAGCTACCTCTATAACGGCGATGGCTTTTCGGCGCCGGTGGTGATCAACCTCGGCAACACCGCCGCGGTCGTCACGCTCTATGCCTATCAGGGCGGGGCCCGTGTGGCCGAGACGCAGTTCACGGTCCAACCCGGCGCGCCCTTTGCGGATGTGGCCGCCAACCTCTTCCCAACCCTCACCGGCGAGTACTACATGGTCGCCCACGCTGAGGGTGGGCAGTTGCTGGGCTCCGCATTCCTTTTCAACGCCTTGCTCGAGCCGGCGATGGCCAACGCCACGCCGCTGGCCAACCTACCCGAGGAGCCCGACAGCCAGGCCGAGGTCAGCTTCGCCACCCAGATCCAGCCGATCCTGACGGCTAGCTGTGGCGGGTCCGGCAGTAGCTGTCACCTCAATGGTGGCCGCGAGAAGGGGTTGATCCTGGACGCAGGCCAGGCCTATGGCCATATGGTCAACGTCAAATCGACGGTGATCTCCAGCGAGACGCTGATCATACCCAGCGACGCCGATGACAGCTACCTGTTCCGCAAGCTGCAAGCGGTCGGCAACGGCGTGTTCTATGCCGGCAAGCGCATGCCCGACGGCGGCCCGTTCCTGGGCGACGAGCAGCTGAACCTGATACGCAGCTGGATTCTCCAGGGCGCCAAAGACAACTGAAGCTTAGCGGCACTCGACCCAACCGCGCTCGCTGAGTAGGCGCGCCATGGGCACGTCGTGGGCGTCGGCGGGAACACGCTCGAGCAGCTGGCCCGAAAAGGCCAGGCCGACGGTGGCTGCACCCGGTCGGGCGGCAAGGAAGCGGTCGTACATGCCCTTGCCGTAGCCGAGGCGGTGGCCGCTTGCATCGAAGGCCAGGCCGGGCACCAGGATCAAGGCGATCGGACCCTGCCAGGCGGGCAGCTCGGGGCGCGGGTCGCGTAAGCCAGGCAGCAGGCCCGGGACCAGATCGTGTGCCAGATCGGTCACCGCCACGGCCTCGAAGCCGGACCGGTCAGCGAAGCAGCGCGGCAACAGCAGCGTCTTGCCGGCGGCTAGGATCTGCGCCAACAGCGGACGCGTGGCCAACTCGTCGGCCATGGCGTCGAAGGCCATGACCTGGGCGGCCCGCTGATAAGCGGCGTCCGCGTAAAGGGCCGCGCCGATCGCTGCCGCCGCTGCCGCGCGGTAGGCGGCATCCCAGCGCGCGCGCTCCGCCATGATCTGCTGCCGCAAGGCTCTTTTTTCCGCTCGCTGCGTCATCTGGCCACTCCTTCTCCGATGCGCCCTCTCCTTCACCACGTATATGATTGGGGGCCCAGCGCTGGTCACGTTATAATGCCGGTGAATAGCGGAGGAGGTCAATTTGGAATTTCGCAGATACAGCATCAAGGGGCTGGTCCTGATCGTGCCCAAAGTGTTTGGCGATCATCGCGGCTTTTTCATGGAAACCTATCACCAGCGCGCCTTCGCCGAGGCCGGCATCGCCCTGGCGTTCGTTCAGGACAACCACTCGCGCTCCCATCGCGGCACTCTGCGCGGGCTCCACTACCAGATCGATCGACCTCAGGCCAAATTGGTGCGCTGCGTGCGCGGCAGCATTTATGATGTCGCTGTTGACATTCGACCGGGATCACCCACCTGGGGTCAATGGGTCGGCGAGCTGCTCGACGAGGACAACAAACACCAATTGCTGGTGCCGGCCGGTTTCGCCCACGGCTTCCAGGTGCTGAGCGAGACGGCCGAGGTCGTCTACAAGTGCAGCGACTTCTATTCGCCGCCCGGCGAGCGCGGCATCCGCTGGGACGATCCCGAGTTGGCCATCGACTGGCCCCTGCGCGATGGCGTGCTGCTCAGCGACAAGGATCAGCAGCACCCCTTTTTGAGCGATCTGAACCGCAGTGAGTTGGAGCGTCAGGCATGAACATCGAGATCATTTCCACCGGCGAGGAAGTCCTTTCTGGGCAAATCATCGACACCAACGCCAGCTGGCTGAGCGCCGAGCTGGCCCGCCACGGCTTTCCGGTGCGGCGCCGCAACACCGTCGGTGACCGGATTGAGGATCTGGTCCACATCTTCCGCGAACGCGCTCGCGAGGCCGATGTGATCATTGTCAATGGCGGGCTTGGCCCCACCAGCGACGACCTGTCGGCCGAAGCCGCCGCCGCAGCCAAGGACGAGCCGCTGACCATGTTCAGCGAGTGGGTCGACGTCATGACGGCTAAATTTGCGCGCAGTAACCGCCAGATGTCGCCGGAAAACCTCAAGCAGGCGCGACTGCCGCAATCGGCCGCGATCATCGACAACCCCATCGGCACGGCCTGCGGTTTCCGCATCGAACTCTCCGGTGCTCAGCTGTACTTCACACCCGGCGTGCCCTCCGAGTTCAAGCGCATGGTCAGCGAGCAAATCCTGCCCGACCTGGTGCGGCGCTTCAACATGCGCAGCGTGAGCCTGTTGCGGCGCCTGCACTGTTTTGGCATTGCCGAGTCGCGCCTGGACGGGCTGTTGCGGCCGATCCCGCTGCCGACTGGGGTCAGCTTAGGCTATCGCGCCCATTTGCCGCTGGTCGAGATCAAGGTCATGGGCCTGGGCGAGGATGCCGCCGCGCTGGATGCGGAGATGGCGGCCGTGGCCGCTCAGATCCGCGCCATTCTCGGCGCCAATATCCTGGCCGAGGACGACGACACGCTCGCTACCGTGGTGCAGCGCCTGATGCTAGAACGCGGTCTGAGCCTGGCGGTCGCGGAAAGCTGCACGGGTGGGCTGCTGGCCAGCAGCCTAGTGGATGTACCCGGTAGTTCCGATTACTTCCGGGTCGGCTATGTGACCTACACCAACGAGGCCAAGCAGGATCTGCTCAACGTGCCAGAGGCGCTGTTCGAAACCGTCGGCGCGGTCTCGCTGGAGGTCGTCGTCGCCATGGCCCGCGGGGCTCGTCAACGCAGCGGGGCAAGTCACGCGCTGGCGATCAGCGGTATCGCCGGTCCCGGCGGTGGCTCGGACGCCAAACCGGTCGGTACCGTCGCCTTCGCCCTCTCCTCCCCTACCAAGACCTGGGCCCAGTTCCTGCGCCTGCCCGATTGGGGTCGCACCTCGATTCGCCTGATCGCCGCGACCCTGGCGCTGGACATGTTGCGGCGCCACCTGTTGGGCTTGGAGATCTGTCCCGGCTTCGACTCGACCAAGTTGCAGGGCATCGCGCGGTTGGAGCTGGCCGAGCTCTGACCCTTAGAGCGCGCCGTGCAGGGCCAGCATCGCGCCAACCAGAAAAACCGAGCCGGTGACGATGATGCGCCGGCTCCACGGCTGCGCCACGAGTAGGTCGAACGCCTGCTCGGGCCGCTCGCACAGGGCGATCAGCTCCCTGCCGGCAGGTAGCTGGCGCGCCAGCTCATCGGCCGATGCGGCGCGATAGAAGCCCGATACGACGACGACCCGCGGCGCCAGCTGGGCCAACCAGGGAATGCGGGCCTCCAGGTCCTTGTCGGCGGCCCCACCGTAGACGAGCACCCGCTCCCCGTAGGGAACGCCCAGCTCGGCCAGCGCGGCGACCAGGGCCGCGAGTCCTTCCGGGTTGTGGGCGACGTCAAAAATCCATTCGGGCTGGCCCGCCAGGCGCTGCAGGCGCCCGGGCCAGCGGGCAGCGGCCACGCCGGCGATCGCGCCGGAGTCGGCCAGCAACCCCTGCGCGACGAGGCGTTGGAGCATGGCGTAAACGGTGGCCAGATTATCCCGCTGGAAGGGGCCGGCCAGGGGCAGCCGGACGGGCGGGCCATCCGTTTCGAGCTGGACCTCGCTGGCCCAGCCACCCTCGGCGCTGCGGTAGCGCTGCCCCGAGGCGGCGCGGTGGAGCGCGATGCCGCGCGCGGCGCAGTCGGCGGCGATGACGGCGCTGGCCTCGGGGCCGACGCCGGGACCGATAATGAGCTGGCCGCCGTCGCGGCAGATGGCCACCTTGTGCGCGGCAACCGACGCCAGGGTCGAACCCAGTTGGAGGGCGTGGTCCAGACCGACGGAGGTGATCGCGGCCAGCTGTTCGACAAGCACCCGAGTCCCGTCGTCACGCCCGCCAATCCCCGCTTCAAAGATCGCAAAGTTCACGCGGCTGCGCTTAAACAGGTCAAGTGCAACCAGCATCAGGATCTCGAAATAGGTCGGCAGCGCCGCGCTGGTCAGGGGTTCCAGGCGGCTGCGCCAATCGAAGGCGACCGCCTCGAGCGGGTCCGCATCGATCGGCCGTCCGTCGAGACGGAAGCGTTCCGCAACCTGATACAGGTGGGGCGAGGTGAAGGTGCCCGTACACGCGCCCGTACTGCGTAGGGCGGCCTCGAGCAGCGCGCAGACGGAGCCCTTGCCGTTGGTGCCGGCGACCTTGATGATGGCGAAGGGCAGGGGTTGGAGCGCGGCCAGGTGGGGCGCCAGGCGCGCCTCACGTGCCATGCGGGCGCCGCTCTGGCGCTCCGTCAGGGCGAGTAGAGCCGCCAACGAGGGCGGCCAGTAGGGTTCAGGAAGCGCGCTTCTTGATGTCGCGGATCTCATTTTCTGTCCACTGTTTCAGTTCATCCATGCGCTTGACGAAGCCGTCCCAGGTGATTTCCTGCTTAGCGAGGCGACGGCCCAGGTCGTCGTACTTTTGCTTGGCCTGCTTGCGCAGGTCCTCGAGCTGTTTCTCGACCTTGTCGGACTTTTTGTCCAGGTCCATCTCGTCCACTTGTTTTTCGAATTTGGCGGAGAACGACGACCAGCTTTCGGAGAGCGTTTTCTCGAGGTTTTTGAGTTTCTTGCGGGTCATGGCGGCAAAAAGGTCGCGGTGTTTGAGCCATTCGATCGGTCCCCAATCGCGGGTATCGACCACCATCTCGCCCATTTTGAAGTTTTCTTTCTCAATGAACTCGTAGCCTTCCTTGGTGCGCACGATCTGATAATTACCCATGACATAAATCGAGCCGACCAGGATCAGCAGTAAAAGGCTCAGGCGAAACATCCATTTCATAGGGATCCTCCTCACCGGTCCCATCATGGCGAGACTGGCTGTCCATGTCAAGGTATACGAACTTCCGCAGGGTTATGACTCGAAACCGTCAGGGCCAGGAGCTCATAAACGGCAACGACAGCTGGATTTCCTGCAGGGGATCCTCCTGGTTGTCGAGGTTGCTGACGGTGATGCCGAGCAGTCGGACTTTCTTGTCGAGTGCCTCTACATGCTGAAGATGACTGAGGGCGATGCGGTACAGATCGGGCGCCTCGCGCAGGTAGATGGGCGAGCTCTTACTGCGGGTGATGGTCTCGAAGTTGGCGTAGCGCAATTTAAGCGTGACCGTCTTACCCGAGAGATTGGCGCGGACGAGGCGGTTCTGCAGTTCCTCGGCGATCTCGCGCAGGACTTTCTCCATTTCCGCAAGTGTGGTCAGATCGTGGTCGAAGGTTTCCTCGACACCGACGGACTTGGCGATGCGGTGAGGCGTGACCTCGCGCGGGTCAATGCCGCAAGCGATGCCGCGGTACCAGCTGCCGGCCTTGCCAAAGGCGCGCACCAGGTCGAGCTCGTCGCGGGCGGCCAGATCCTGGCCGGTAAAGATGCCCATCTCGTGGAGGCGTTTTTCGGTGGCCTTGCCGATGCCGTGGAACTTGCCGACCGGCAGGGCGGCGATGAAGGCGACGGCGCGGTCGGGTGTGATCACGAACAGGCCGTTGGGTTTGTTGACCTCGGAGGCCATTTTCGCCAGAAACTTGTTGGGTGCCACGCCGGCCGAGGCGGTCAGCTGGGTCTCGTCAAAAATGCGCCTGCGAATTTCCCTGGCGATGCGGGTGGCGGAGGGGTTGTCGACGAGGTTGACGGTCACGTCCAGGTAGGCCTCGTCCAGTGAAAGCGGTTCGACCAGGTCGGTGTAATCGTGGAAGATCGAGCGGATCTGGCGCGACACGGCGCGGTAAACTTCGAAACGGGGGCGAACGAAGATGGCCTCGGGACAGCGCTGCTGGGCCTGCGTGGAGGGCATGGCCGAGCGCACACCAAACCGCCTCGCTTCGTAACTAGCTGCGGCGACGACACCTCGCTTACCGGGCAAACCACCGACGACGACGGGTCGACCCCGCAGTTCGGGAAAGTCGCGCTGTTCCACGGAACTAAAAAACGCATCCATGTCGATGTGGATGATCTTGCGCTGGTCCATGCCCCCAACCCTACACCACCGCCTCTGCCAGCCACAGTGTACCACAGACCCTAAACCTTCAGGCTTTCGCGCTGCGATTTCAAAACGTTTTAACCACCGGCGGCACTGGGTGGGGCCGACCGCCGGTCGGCCTCTCACCTGGAAATTCAACGGGACCCAAAAAAGGAGACGACCCTAGGTGGGGCCGACCGCCGGTCGGCCTCTCAGCTGGAAGTCCAACGGGACCCAAAAAAGGAGACGGCCCTAGGTGGGGCCGACCGCCGGTCGGCCTCTCAGCTGGAAGTCCAACGGGACCCAAAAAAGGAGACGGCCCTAGGTGGGGCCGACCGCCGGTCGGCCTCTCAGCTGGAAGTCCAACGGG
>CAYRFM010000073.1:9950-38454 GCA_964423555.1 uncultured Holophagae bacterium
CAACGGGACCCAAAAAAGGAGACGGCCCTAGGTGGGGCCGACCGCCGGTCGGCCTAGGTCTTCGCTTTTAAGAGTGCCCATTCACCATGTCATGTTCCAGCATGGTGCACAGTGAACTTCCACCTGAGAGGCCGACCAGCGGTCGGCCCCACTTTCGGCCATCGCCTTCTTTGGGTCCCGTTGAACTTCCATCCCTATAGGCCCACAGCACCGGAATCAATACTTCACGCGGAAGAACAGCGCGTATAGCACCGGCACTACGCCCAGGGTCAGGAGGGTCGCGAACATCAGCCCAAAGATGATCGTGATCGCCATCGGCGCGAACATCGGGCCGCCGCCCGTCCATAGCGGGATCAAACCCGCCAAAGTCGTGATCGTGGTCAGCAGGATCGGCCGCAGGCGGCGCTGGCCCGCCTCGATCACCGCCTCCTGGGGCGAGCGACCCAAAACATTGATCTCCAGGTCGATCCGGTCGATGAGGATGATCGCGTTGTTGACCACGATGCCGAACAGCGAAATGATGCCCAAGAACGACATGAAGCCGAGATCGGCCTGGGTGATCAGCAGGCCGATGACGACGCCGATCACGGCCAACGGCAAAGTCGCGAGAATGATCGTCGGCCGTCGGATCGAGTTGAACTGGCCGACCAACAACAGCACCAGGATCATGCCGGCGATCGGCAACTGCTCGACGATCGAGGCCTGGCTCTCGCCCGAGGACTCGCTCTCGCCACCCATTTCGAAGCGGAAGCCGGGCGGCCAGGACTTGCTCTGCTCCTGCAACCAGGGCACCAGCGCGGCCTCGACCTGGGTGGCGTTGGCGCCGGCGGCCAGGCCCGAGGAGATCGTGACCGTGCGCAGCCGGTTGCGGCGCTTGACCTTGGGCGGCTCCCAGACGACCTCGAGATCCGCCACCTGGCGCAGCGGCACGGAGGCGCCGGAAGCCATGCTGTAGACGCTGAGCTGCTCCAGCTTGGTCAAGTCCTGGCGGTCCGCAACGACGCTGCGCAGCATGATCGGAATGATCTTGTCGTCCTCGCGGAACTGCGTGGTCTCCAGGCCGGACAGCACGGTCTGCAGGCTGACGGCGATGTCCTGGCTCGTCAAGGCCGCGCGCTTGGCGCGGGCCTGGTCGACTTTGACGACGATCTTCTTGGTGCGCAAACCCCAGTCGTCGTCGATGCGCTCGGTACCTTTCAGCTCGGCCAGCCGGTGCTTGATCTGGGCCGCGACCTCGAACAGTTCGTCACCGTGGCCGGAGAGGCGGACCTCGATGGGGTCGGTCACGGGCGGCCCGTTGGGCAGGGGCTTGCAGTCGATCTTGGCGTCGGGGATATGTTCGGCCACATAGGCCTCGATCTTGGCACTGAGCTCAGGCGTGGCCCGGTAATCGGAGACGTTGAACAGCAAGAAGGCGAACTCCGGTGTCGGCGGCTCGGGCGCGTAGGACAGATAGAAGCGCGGCGCGCCCTCGCCAACGTAGGAGCTCCAGTTGACGATGCCGGCCTGGTCGGCGGATGCCATCAACTGCTCGTGGATGAAGCGGTCCAGGTCGCGCACGTAGCGGTCGGTCTCCTCGATCGCGGTCCCGGAGGCCAGGTGCAGGCTGGCGGTGAACATGGGCTGGTCGGAGGGCGGGAAAAACGACTTGGGTACATAGTTGAAGCCTTGTAAAGCCAAGAAGAAAGCAGCAACCACGCAAGCCAATGAGATGAGTGGACGGCGCAAGAGACCCTGCAAAAAGCCGCGATAAACGACGTAGAACTTGGAGCTGTACAGCTCGTCCTCGGCCTTGGGCACCTTGAGGAAGTGGGCGCAAAGCATGGGGATCAGGGTCAGCGAGAGCACCCAGGAACAGAGCAGGGCAATGGTGACAACCCGGAACAGCGAGGCGGTGAACTCGCCGGTATTGGACTTGGCCAGGTAGATCGGCAGGAACGAGGCGGAGGTGGTGAGCGAGGAGTTGAGCAGCGAGACGGCCAGCTCGCTGGAGGAATCGAGCGCGGCCTGGATGCCACTTTTGCCTTGGCCCATGTGGACCATGATCGATTCAGCCATGACGATGGCGTTGTCGACGAGCATGCCGAGCGCGATGATCAGCGCGGCCAGGGAAATTTTGTCGAGGCCCAGGTCGATGACGCCCATCATCATGAAGGTCGCCAGAATCGTCGAGGGGATCAAAGTCGCGACGACCATACCGGTGCGCAGGCCTAGGAACAGGATCATCGTCAACATGACGATGAACACGGCCTGCATCAGGTTGGAGGTGAAATCATCAATGGTGCGGGCGACCTGGGTCGGCTCGAAGGCGACGATATCGAACTCCATGCCGATTGGGTAGAGGTCGCGCAGGCGCTCGATAGCGGCCTGGACCTCATGGCCCAGGTCGATGACGTTGCCGCCGGCGCGCAGCGAGAGGGCGAGGGCGAGGGCGGGCAGGCCGGAACTGTACAAGCGCGTCTGGGGCGGGTCGACATAGCCGCGGGTGACGGTGACGAGGTCCTTGAGGGCCAGCACACCGGGCCGGCCCGGCAGGGCGATCAGGGTCTCGCCGATGGCGTCGACATCCTCGAAGTTGCCTGTGGGCTCTAGGAAGATACGCTCATCGTCGAGACGTAAACTGCCGCCGGGGATGACGATGTTCTGGCTGGAGAGAATCTGGCGCAGCTGGAACGGTGTCACGCCCAGCTCGGCGAGGCGGGCATTGTTGAATTCCAGGTAGATGCGCTCGTCCTGGACGCCAACCAGGTCGACTTTGGCGACGTTCTTGAGGAGCAGGAACTCGTCGCGGGCCTGGTCGGCAACTTCCTTGATCTCGGCGTTGCTGAAGCCGTCGCCGCTGATGCTGACGAGGATCCCGAAGACGTCGCCAAACTCGTCGTTGACGTAGGGGCCGATCACGCCTTCGGGCAGTTTGGGACGTTCGCGCTCGATCTTGCGGCGCAGGCTGTCCCAAATCGGCCGCATGACTTTATAGGATTGCTTGACCTCGACGTAGATGATCGAGATACCCGTCTTGGAGACGGAAGTCACGACCTTGAGCTCGGGCATTTCCTGGATCGCCTTTTCGAGCGGGTCGCTGACGAGATTCTCGACCCGTTCCGGGGTAGCGCCGGGGAAGTAGGTGTTGATCAGGGCGGTGCGCACGGTGAAGCCGGGGTCCTGACTGCGGGGCATCTTGCGGTAGGCCATGGCGCCGCTGAGGAACACGAGCGCGAAGACGATGTAGGCGATGCGGGTCTTCTCGAGGGAAAAGCGGGTCAGGAACACGGCTCACTCCTGGATGTGCTGGGGTAAGGCCACCACCTGACCCTCGCTGAGAAAGCGGAGTCCCGCGATGATGACCAGGTCGCCGTCATTGAGGCCGTCGCTGACCTCGAGCCCCTCGGCGGTCAGGTCGCCGGTGGTGATATTGCGCCGGGCGACGGTGGCGGTCCCGTCTTTGGCCGGCACGGCCAGGAACACGAAGGTCTGGCCGTTCTGATCCTGGACGGCGGCCTTGGGCCGCACGCATAGGCGGGTGGAACCGTCGCTTTTGCCGAAGACGAGCGCAGTCTCGGCGGCCATGCCGGGCAGGACTTTTTCTTCGGCCTGGTCGAGGCGGGCGACGACGGGATAGGTCGCGGCCAGGGCGTTGGCGGCGACGCCGACCTCGGTCACGGTCGCCTTGAACTCCTGGTCGGGCAGGGCGCCGAAGCGCACAACGAGGGCATCGCCGACGCTGATCTCGGCGATCAGCTGCTCGGGCACGGCGAACGTCACTTCGGGGCGGGAGCCGGCGTTGAGGACGGCGATGGCCTGACCGGGCGCGATGTTCTCGTTGACCTCGGCCTTGAGCTCGGCGATGTTGCCGGCCAGGGGCGCGCGCAGCTCGGTATAGCTGAGCTGGCTTTTAGCCAGTTCCAGCTTCTTGGCGATCGACTGGACCTGGGCCTGGGCGGAGTCGTTGGCGGCGCGGGCGGCGTCGAGGTCGCTGATCGAGACGCTGTTGTTCTCGTAGAGGCCGCGGATGCGCTCGTAGTTGGCGGCGACGCTGCGGCTCTGGGCCTGGGCCTGGCGCAGGGAGGCCTCGGCGTCGTCGACCTGCAGGCGAAAATCTTTGGGGTCGAGGCGGGCGATGACCTGGTCCTTGCCGACCCGGTCGCCCAGGCGCGCGGGCAGCTCGAGGATGGTGCCCGCGACGCGGAAGCTGAGGCGTGAGGCGAGCCCGGCTCGGGCGCTGCCCGAGAAGGTGCGCGGCCGCTTGCCGCCGCTGGCGTTGACCCGCTCGACAGCGACGGGCCGCAGCCGCGGCGGCGCCGGCGGCGCGGCGGTCTGGCAGGCGACCAGGCCGATCAGAATCGTGGCAAGGGCGAGCGAGCGCATGGGTTCCCCCTCATTTGGCGAGTCGGTAGTACTGGTCCAGGCGTTGGTAGAAGGCCTCGCGCTGGTCCGGAGCGATGAAGAAGTCGAAATTGCCCGAAGCGCGCTGGAACCGCATCAAGGCGATGAAGTACTCGTGGACGGCGTTGGCGGCGGCGATCTGCGCCACCAGCGAGGCGTTCTGGCCGTCGATCAGGTCGATCGGCGAGGCGACGCCCTTGGCGTAGGCGTCCTCCAGCAGGCTGAGGTTCTTGGCGGCGGCCTCGGCGGCCTCGCGGCGCAGCTGCATGCCGACCACGGTCGTGGCCAGGGCCTGGAGACCGGCGCGGATGCGCAGTTCGATCTGTTCGCGCGCGGACTGGCGCTGCAGTTCGAGGTGCTCGAGCGACAGGGCGTCGATGCGCAGTTCCTGCTTGCGCTTGCCGCCAGTGGCCAGAGGCAGGCTGAACTGGAGGGCGACGTTCCAGCCGGTATCCGGCGCCTGGGGCAGCGCGGCGGCGGAGCCGGGCGGCAGGATAACGGCCAGGGGATTGTCGCTGTCGCTGCGCTGGAACTGGTGCTTGACGGCGCCGCGCGCGGAGACGGTTGGCAGGTAGAAGGCGCGTTTGTCGGCGCGCAGCTTGCGGGTTTGGGCGGCGATCAGGGCCTCGAGCTGGGCCAGTTCGGGGGCGTCGCGCAGGGCCTCGACGACCATGAAGTCGCGGAAGCGCTCGAAGTCGCGGGCATTGCCGACATACTTGGCCAGGCGCCCGAAACCGGTGCGCAGGGTGGTATCCATCATGTCGGGCACCTCGGCGCCCACGCCGCTCTCCTGCGGTTCGCCGATCAAGCGGTTGAGCGCGTAGCGGGCCTGGTCGGCGGTGTTCTTGGCGCTAATGGCGTCCAGCTTGTCGTTGGCCAGCTGGGCTTCCCAGCGGTAGACTTCGGCGGCACTGGCAATGCCGACGTTCTGGCGGGTGCGGGCGGTCTCGAGGTGGGAGTTGGTGCGGTCGAGATTCTCGCGGCGGACCTGGGCCAAGCTGCGTGCCTCGAGGTAGCTGAAGTAGGCCTCGGCGACGTCGAGCGCCAGGTCGAGGCGCGCGGTCTGAAAGGCCGAGCCTTGGGCTTGGAACAGCTGGCGTTGGATGGTGACGCCGGCGCGGGCGGCGTCGGAGTAGAGCAATTGGGTCAGGGAGAGCTCGCCCTGGGTGCTGGTCTCCGGCTGCAGCCCAAAGGAGGCGGCGGCGCTGTCCTCGTCGACGACGGTGCCGGTGACGGAGCTGTTGAGACTGGGCAGCAAGTTCGCCCGTGCCAGGGCGATGCGCTCCTCGGCCAGGCGCAGATCGCGCTCCGCCGCGGCCAGTTCGGGGTTGGTCGCCAAAGCCTTGCGAACGGCGCCCTCCAGCTGCAGCGGGTGCTCCGCGCCGGTTTTTTCCTCGCCGATCAGCTCGGCGCTGATCTGCAGGTCCCAGCTGGGGTACCAGCCGATCTTGCGCGCGGTTTCCATATTGAAGACGAGCTGGCTGTGCTCCTTGAGCATGACCGGTAAGACGGCGGGGTCCTCGCCCAGCAGGGCGCGCTGGATGTTGAGCGAGAAACGCCGCAGCCAGCGCAGGCGATCGCCTTTGGGCGCCAGCCCGGCCAGCACGCCCTGTTCGACCTCCTCGCGGCCGAGCAGTGAGACGGAGGGCAGCTTGCGCTCGGCCAGCCCGGCAAAGAGCGCGATCTTCTCGGCCTTTTCGAAGCGGATCAGCGGCGTGACATAGACCATCTCCGCGTCACCTTGCAGTGCGGCCAACACGGCCGCGGCGGACTGGCCGGCGAGGACAAACCCGGTGGTCAGGCCATGCTGGGCGAAGGCCTGCTCCACGTAGGCGCGCAGTTCGGGGATTTGCTCCGCGAACAGGTCCTGGACGATGATGTCGACCCGCTTGACGGGCTTGATCTGGCGCATCAGCGCCACATCGCGGGGCACGCTGCTGGGCGTGACCATATAGCTGAAATTGTGGATGCCCGAGCCCTCGCCTTTGCGGGGGTAAAGCGGCAGGGTGGGGTCGATGCCAAAAGGCGCGAAGACGGGCTTGTTGAACGTGCCGCGCTTGGCGGCTTCCATGGTCGAGAGCACGCCGAAACAGAGCACGACATCGACCTGGGGATCGGCCAGGAGCGCGTCCAGCTTGGTGCTGATCTGGGTCAGCGCGTAATCGCAACTCAGGCGTTTGGCGGGATCAAAGACGACTTCGAAATCGCTGGCCAGCAAGGTGCCCAGCTCCTGGCGGAGGACGTCGAGCAACTCGTTCTCGATCTGGGGCGAGGGTCCGTCGAGCAAAACGCCAAAGCGGACCACGCGCCGATCCTCTGCAAAAGCACAGGTAACCAGGCAGCAGAGCAGGACACAACCAAGGTATTTCATGGTTTCCTCTTGAGGTAGACTGATGTGAGCCTAACGGAAACCCGGGAACCTGTCAAGTGAACGAGGAGTCAGGTGGAGTCAGGTTTATTTGGTGCCGACGACGGAAAAGTCGATCCACTCGTCCTGAATGACGCTCTTGTTGGTCTTGACCGCGCTGGGGATCAGGCGGCTGTCCAGCTTGGGGTGCGCCGAATAGGGCAGGCGGATGCGCTCTTCCTTGGGGTCGAACTTCCAGCCGTTCTCCTCGATCTGGAAGATCCAGCGCGCGGCCTGGGTGCCCATGTTGAAATGGTCCGGAACCACGGCAAACTGACCGACCTTGAGCGGATTCAGGAGGCGCTCGAGGCTGACGACGACGGGCTTCTTGAATTTCTGCAGCTTGGGCACCCAGGCCCATTCCAGCAGAACGTCTTTGAGCAGGACGTTGTCGTTGAAAATCCAGATGGCGTCGATGGTCGGGTCCTTGACCATCTTTTGCAGTTCCTTGGAAATGACCCGGTCAAGGAAGCCCTCCTTCTCGTCGATCATGACGCCGACCAGTTCGGCCTTCTCCTTTTCGCAGTCGCTTTTCTGATTTGCGAAAAACACGCGTAAGTTGGAACTGTAAAGCACGCCAACTCGATTGACCGGTTGGTCGATCACGGAACGCAGATAGCTAATGACCTGGACCGCCTGGATCTCGTATTTAATGCAGGCGGCCCCCTTGAGCTCCTTGATGCGCTCCTCGGCGTAGGACGTCATCAGGACGATCGCCGGCGGGAAAGGGAAATCGGCGGACTTGCTCCCCTGCCAGTCGCGGTAAAGCTCGATCGCTTTGCCCTCCATCAGCACGATTAACTTGGGTTGCTGCGTGCTGAAGAGCGTCTCCAAATCGGCGACTTGGGTGTCCTTGCTGACGATGAAGTCGTTGAGACTGAACTCGTTGTCAAACTCGGAGGTCAAGCCGTCAAGTGCCGTTTTGAAATTGGCTTCATCGGGTCGCATGACGAGAACGTCGGCACCAAGCCCAAACAGAGAACAACTGATGAGCGCCGCCCAGAGGAACAGCAGTCTCAGGATCCCCGTTAAGTTGACGCATTCCATAACATCGACCATCAATGGAGCACCTTGGTGGGCTTTCGACCAACCGTATTGTATCAGAATCCCCTCGAGCTAGGTAGCCTACCAGCCCCATCGGCTGGTTTTTCGTTCTAAATAAACGATTTTTGCTACCATGCGAAGATATCTTGGACCCACTTTCATCTTATCAGAAAAAAGGTACAAGCCCAGGTGAATTTTTAAAGTTCCCCCGTGCAAGTCATTTTACATAGATCTCATTTGTTAGCCAAGCATTTGGATTAAGATGGCATAGTTGTCGGGAGCTGGATTTCCACGAAGTCACAACCTCCTCGGTGTGCCAGACCAACTGATCTGCAAGAGATTTTCAAGAGGACCCAGTTTTTGGCATTCAGCGCGCAACCTGACCCGCCTGCAGCGGTCTCTGCGGTGTTCGCGGTTCGTCTGGGTAGAGTTTGCCGACGTAGTTTTCGTAGCCGTTGAACAATGCCGTGGGAAACCATTGGTCCTCGAGATGCAGCCAGTAGCTGCGCTCCTGGCTCCAGCGCGGGTGGGGGATATTGGGGTTGACGTTGCTGATGAAGCCGTACTCGTGGGCCTGGACCATCCAGAACGTCTTGGGCCGCTCTTCCAGAAACTCGATTTTGACGATGGCTTTGGGGTTCTTGTAGCCGTATTTCCAGGGTACGATGATGCGGATCGGCGCGCCGTGCTGGATCGGCAAGGGTTTGCCGTAAACGCCGGTCACACACAGGGCCAACTCATTCATGGCCTCGTCCAGGCGCAGGGCCTCCACGTAGGGCCAATTGTAATAGCCGGTCTCGGCCATGCCAGGCATTTCCTTGGGCCTTTTGACGGAAGTGAAGCGCACGTACTTGGCCTTGCTCTTGGGATCGGCCTTGCGGATCAGGGCCGCCAGGGGAAAACCACTCCAGGGGATGTTCATGGCCCAGCGCTCGACACAGCGGAAATGGTACAGCCGCTCCTCATGGGGGAAGGCGAAAAGGGCGTCGAGGTCGAGGGTCATCGGGTTATTGCAAGCGCCGCCGATCTCGATCTTCCAAGGGGTGACCTTGAAGTCCTGGGTGTGGCGGTAGACGGGCCCGCCACGGCCGGCCAGAAACTCGTAGTAATTGTTGTGGGTCGCCGCGGCCAGGCGTGGGGTGGCGACGCCACGCACCGCGGCTGGCAGCGGGTAGTGGTCGTTGCGCTGGGCGGGAAAGACAGCGGGTCGCTCGAAGGGTACGGCGAGGGCAGGGTGCTCACCCTTGTCCTCGCTGGTGCTGGCGGAGGCCAGTTGGTCGGGCGGTCCGCCGCAGAACAGGGCCGCGCCGCCTGCACCGAGCGCCAGGGCCCTGGCCACAAAACTGCGGCGGTCGAAGAAGACAGCTTCGGGCGTGATCGTAGGCGCGACGGTTTTGGGCAGGTACTTTTTCACGGCAAACCTCCAGGCGGGGCGTTCTAGCGACAAAGTGAGGATCGGACGCTCGTTTTAAGGTGTACGACCGGACTTCCCGCCAGGTTAACGCATCCCACGGCTTTTCTTCTTCCAAAAAGAACCGATAGGTGATAAAACGAGCCGTCGACAGCACACCCGGCGAAACGCGCTTGCCCGGGCCGAGGGCTCAGGACCGCGAGCGAAGAGGCCTCCATTTGTTCTCCAATCTGTTCGCCAGCAAAATGGAAAAGGAACTGCATCAAATCTGTCCCGAGGGGACGGAGTTGATGCTCTACTACCGCGGCGCCGAGAGCTTCACGGTTTCTCAGGTGCTGAAGATCTACCGCGATTCGATCGTGCTGCTGGGCTTCTTTTCCAAGCTGCGCTCCGCCGAGATCACCGTCAAGTGCCTGGAAACCGGCTATTCCTTCGAGACCGAGGTGCGCCGCCTGGGTTCCGACAAGAACGGCAACGCGATGTTCTACTGCGATATGCCCAAAGGCATTGCGCGGCCGAAATCGCGGCCGGTCCAATACCTGATCTACCCCAATGGCTCGGCCAAGGTGCTCTTGACCACCAACCGCGGCGAACGCAGCGTGGCCATGCCGATCTGGTCGGTCACCGAGTTTGGCGTGGTGCTCTCCAATGAGTCCGGGGTCGAGGTCAAGATCGGCACCAAACTGTTCCAAGCCCTGGTCCAGGTTGGCGCCATGAACGGTCAGCTGTGCAATATGCAGGTCGCCAACATCCGCACGGAAAACGGACCCAACGGGCCGTTGCGCCTGCTCAGCTGCGTCTACACGGCGGAACCGCGCAACCTCTCGGAAATCCTCAGCATGGCCAAGGCCAACCTCGCCAAACCCAAGCCAAAGCCCAAGTAAGCGCCCGCATCTTCTCAGCCCTGGCCACCTCGTTCCATGTATAATGAGGTGCCCAGCGGGCACAAATCGCGGTGAGGTACGTTCATTTGTCGGTGCTGTTGTTGCTGTTCTTAGCCGCCAGTGGCGTCTCGGTCACCGATCCGAAACCCCTGATGCCTCCGAATGCCACGATCGAGGGCAATGCCATGTGCTGGAAGTCCCAGTACTTGGCGATCCGCATCGAGCCCTTGACCTCCGCCGAATTTTTTGACTGGCTGCGCGGACATGAGGTTTCGGACGACCTCCTGAACCACGCTCGGGTCTCCGATGTCTTGCATCGCTTCGCGGTTTTTCGCATCAGTTTTTACAATCTGGGCGAGGAGCGCATGGTCGTCAACCCCGACCAATTCCTGTTGCGCAATGCCTACGGCGTGGTCGGGTCCCAGGTCAAGGCCAGCGATTTCCTGGCCGCGGAGCAGGGTCATCACGATAGGCGCCTCGAAGCGATGGCGGCGCTGTTCCATCAGGACACCTTCGAACTGGCCCCCCAGCAGAAAATCGGCCGGTTGGTCGCCTTCCGCTCCCTCGACGATAGGTTCCCGCGCAAGATTCGGCTGGTCATCAACCGCCTTTACTACGGTGTCGACGCCATCGACTTCGGCTGTGAATACAGGATCAGGTACGTCTCCCTATGAAAGCTGCGATGCTTGTTTGGCTGGGCATGGCCAGCTTGCTGATCGCTCAGGACGACCAGGCCCAAATGGAGCACAGCACCTTCACCCGCGTGGGCGACATCTTCACCTACCAGAACTTCACCCTGCAGCTGCCCGAACTGCGCCTGACGGCCGACGAGGCCTCGGCCGACAACAAGACCGGCATCCTCACCGCTCGCGGCAACGTCAAGATCGACTATCGCTCCCATGGCGGCATCATCGAGATCACGGCCCACGAGATCACCTACGACCAGAACAGCCGCAGCGGCTTGTGCACCGTCGTCACGGCCCAGTTCCAGGAAGACTTTTTCTTTGAGGGCGCCACGCTCGAGATTCTCGACGGTGGCGACCGCTACCTGATCGAGGACGGCCTCGTCACCGCCTGCAACCAGGCACTACCCGAGTGGTCGATGAAGATCGCAAAGGCAACCGTCGAGCGCGAGGGTTACGCCTACATCCACGGCGCCAGTTTCCGCATCAAGGGCGTGCCGATCCTTTATTTTCCCTTTATCATCGCGCCGGCTATGCAGGAGCGCCGCTCCGGCCTGCTGACACCGGATGTCGGCAACACCGCGCGCAACGGCGTCTTCTATGGCCAGCCCTTCTACTGGGCGCCGCGCGGCGACATGGACCTGACGGTTGCGCCCTACGTCTACCAGGAGGCTGGCTTTCGCCTCGACCTCGAGGCCCGCTACACGCCCACGCCAGCGACCCACGGCCATTTCCACGGCAACTACTTCGCCGATCAGGTCATGCGCGACCTGCGCGCCACCGACCGCGCGCCGATCGAGGACGGCAGACCGTTGGACCAAGATCGCTTCCGCGCTAACTGGCAGCACGATCAGGCCGTGCTCGACGGACAGTTCCAGGTCGCCGTCGAGGCCGGCAGCGATTTTGGCGTCGACCGCGACTTCCTCCAGGAGGCTGCGCGCACCCGTCTGCGCGACTACTACTACCGCGCCAGCTACGATCACGCCCTCGACAACGGCTTGGTCCAGCTGCGGATCGACCGCCTCGAACGCATTCTCTCAGACCGCGATCAGGTCCAGTCGCTCAACCGCTTGCCGGACCTGCGCCTGGTCCTGCCACCGCGCCCGCTGGGCCATGGCTTTTACCTGCGCAATTACCTCTACGGCGGGCTCTACGACGTCGAGGACCTGGGCCTGGTTGCCAAAAGCGATGGGTCCGACCAAACGGAACCGCTGACGGACAGTCTGCTGCGCCTTGGCATCGACACGGAAATCTCGCGCGGTCAAAACTGGTCGCAGTTCCTGCACTCGCGCTGGGGTGCCCGCTACCAGGGCAGTTACTACGCCATCGACGAGCGCGACACCTCGTCGGTCGACGGCGGCGCCTACGCCTTCCTCGAGACCGTTGGCCCGCGCCTGCAGCGGGTCTACAACACCGGCAAGCGCCGCCTCGTCCACTATGTCGACCTGGGCCTGATCCTCAAGCTCGGCACAAACGACGAGGACGAGGATGTCCTGCCCGCGACGATCCAGTTCGACGAACTGGACATCCGCATCGACGAGCAGATCAACGGCCTGCGCACGGCCTGGCGCCTCAACTCGCGCCTGTTCTCCGGGCCGATCGGCAAGTCGCGGCCGTTGCTCGACGTCGAGGTCCGCCAGGAGGCCGTCTTCGGCGACGAGCAGAACCGCCCCATCGAGACGCGCTTCCGCCTGCTCAACTACCAGGGCTTCCACGGCCACGGCCTGTTCCAGGTCAACCCCGACTCGGGCCACTTCGAGACCATGTCCGTCTACGGCAGCGTCGACCGCGGACACTGGACCGGCTATGGCGGCTACGTCAAGAAACAGCCCGATGCCGAGAGCTTCATCGGCATCTCCCAGTGGAGCCTGCCCCAATGGCGCAGCCGCTTCAAACTGGCCCTGGATTACGACCTCGACAAGCATGTTTTCAAGAGCCAAGAAATCCTCTATGGCTACCAGGGTCAGTGCGTCGGCCTCTCGATCAACTACATCAAGGCGCCCTACGACACCAGCACCAAGAAATCGCGGGACTACCTGCAGTTCACGCTCAACCTGAGAAACCTCTCGGAGCTGGGGGCGCGCTTCTGATGGGTCAGGAACACAAGCGCAAACTGGTCCACATCGGCATGGTGGTCTTCGCCTTGGCGATCGGGCGCTTGAGTCCGCTGCTGATCGTGGCGGCGACCGTGGCGGCCTTTTGCTTCAACCTCCTCGTCCTGCCGCGCCTCAGCGGACGCGGCCTCGAACGCGAGCACGAGTTGGCCCGCGGCTATTCGCTGGGCATGCTGATCTACCCGGCGGTGCTCTGCCTGCTGGCGCTGCTGTTCTTCGACCAACAGGTCTATGTCGCCGTGGCCTGGGGCGCGATGGCCTTCGGCGACGGCTTCGCCGGTTTGGTCGGCCGCGCCCTGGGCGGACCCAAGCTGCCCTGGCAGCCCCAAAAGGGCCTGATCGGCAGCCTCGCCTTCGTCCTCCTCGGCGGCCCGCTGACGCTCGGTCTGGTCTGCTTGCTGCCCGAGCCCAGCCGTCTGGGCCTCGACCTGGGCAGCTGGGCGCTGGCAATCGCGGTCGGCGTGATCGTCGCTGCCCTGGTCGAAACCGTGCCCGGCACGGTCGACGACAATCTGGTCGTCCCGATCGCCGCCGCCGCCGCGGCCTATCTGGTCAACCAGCTCCACGGTCTGCCGGACCTGCCGCTCGATTGGCCGACCGGCCTGGCGGTGGTGCTGGCGCTGGTCGTGCTCTCGATCGGCTCGCGCAAAATCGACCTGCCCGGCGGCCTCTGTGGCGGCCTGCTGGCCTGGCTGATCTTCCTCGGTTGCGGCCTGGCCGGCCTGCTGGCGCTGGGCCTGTTCTTCGTGCTCGGCAGCTTGGCCAGTCACTACCGCAAGCGCGACAAGGAAGCCCTCGGCGCCGCCCAGGAACACGGCGGCAAACGTTCGGTCCGACACGCCCTGGCCAATGGGGGCGTCGCCGGCCTGTGCGGCTTGCTGGCCTGGCTGTTCCCCGGCCAGCAAGCGCTCTGGACCGTCGCCCTGTTCGCCTCGCTGGCCTCGGCCACCGCCGACACCCTCGCCAGCGAGCTGGGCACGCTGATGGGCAAGCGCTTTGTCAACATCCTCTCCTTCAAACCCGATCGCCGCGGCCTGGACGGCGTCGTCAGCCTCGAAGGCACCCTCGTCGGCGCCCTGGGCGCGCTGATCATGGCCGCCGCCTTCGCCCTCAGCCACCCCGGCTTCGCCTGGCGTTCATGGGGCCTGATCGCCCTCGCCGGGTTTTGGGGCAACTACATCGACTCCGTGCTGGGCGCGACCCTGCAGCGCCGCGGCCTGATGAGCAATGACACCGTCAACTTCGCCAATACCGCGGTCGCCGCGCTCTTGGCCCTGCTGGCCCTCGGCTGGGTCCCGCTGGCCTGAACCGAGGAGTCTCATGATTCACCTGCTGCTATTGTTGACCGCTTTCCAGAAAAAGGACTACATCGGACAGGTCAAGATCGGGGAGCTCGCCAGCAATCCGCTGGCGCCGATCGGGCTGGTCTTCGACCACTACAGCTACTTCGAGAGCCGCCAGTGGCGCCTGGAACACGAGGGTCCCGAGGCGGTCGTGCTGTTCGAGGGCCTGATGCCCGACGACAAGGCCGTCAAGGACTACCATGAAAAGCACCGCTACGCGCTCTCCATGGGCCTCAAGGCCATGCAGCTTGAGCCTTATTACGGGCTCAACAAGGACAAGCGCAAGCTGCGTTACCGCATCCGCTTCCGCTTCCTGCCTGAAGGCGGCTTCAGGCTGGACTCCGGTGAACTGGGCGTGTTGGACAAAAATGGCGTCTGGCACTCCAAGCAACTTGCACCAAAAAGTCTGATGGCGGTTGTCGACGGCATCTTCGCCAATGAGAACCCGTATGTCAGCCTGATCAAGGGCCTGCCCTACAAGTAGCGGGGCTTAGCTCGTTACCTTGATTTATGCAGCGTCAACAGTGCCTGGAGTTGGGGGTCGTTGGTTTGGGCCGCTTGCTGTGCGACCGAGTCGCCTTGGTCCGTGACGTACGCGACATCGGCGCCATGGGCCAGCAGGGCGACGACCGCGGCTAGGTCCATGCGCGCTACGGCCCACATCAGAGGGGTCCATTGGTTTTCGTCGCAGAGGGCCGGGTCGGCACCCCAGGCCAGGAGCGCGTAGAGCGGTAGCAGGTAGCTGCGGCTAGCCGCCAGCACCAGGGCGCTGCGACCGCGACCGTCGCGTCCGTTCAGGTCGGCACCGGCCGCGGCCAGGGTCGCCACGACACCGTGGTGGTTCTGACCGGTGGCGATCATCAGCGCCGTGGCGCCGGTCGCTTCGACCAGATCCAGGGCCGCGCCATGGGCGATCAACGCCTTCACGAGCGCTTGATGGTCGTTGAAGGCCGCGTACATCAACGCGGTCTTGCCCATGTCGTCGGTCAGGTTGACGTTCGCTTTTGTGGCCAGCAGGTGCTGGGCCAGGTCCAACTCGCCGCGCATGGCGCAGATCATCAAGGCACTGTTGCCGCCCTCGTTCTGGCCGTCGACGTCCGCGCCGCGCTCGAGCAGTTGGCACATCAGGGCGCTGTTACCGCGGGCTACCGCCCAGATCAGCGGGATCCAGCCATTGCGGTCGCGCTCGTTGGGATCCTGCCCTAACTCGAGCAGGGCGTCGACCACCTGGCTCTGATTGGCCTGGACGGCCAGGTTGAGCATGCTCTGGCCGCGGGCGTCGTACTCGCGGGCCGAGGCGCCGCGCTCGAACAGCAGGCGCAGTGCGTCGACGTGGCCGCCATGGGCCGCCCACATGGCGGCGGTCCAGCCATTCTGGTCGCGGGCACTCAAAGAGGCGCCGTTGTCCAGCAGCAAGCCCAACAGGAACAGGCTGCCGGCCCTGGCTGCCTCGTGCAGGGGCGTGCGGCCGTCGGCCCCGGTCTGGTCGATGTCGGCGCCGGCCTCAAGCAGCAGGCGCACAGTCGCGGCACGGCGGTGTTCGTCGGCGGGCTGGAGGTCGAGGAAGGATTCGGAGCTGTCCAGTCGCAACGGCTCCAGGGCGTAGGTCAGGGCCGGGCGCTGGTCGTTGTCGACTTCGTCGATATCGGCGCCCAGTCGCAACAGCAGAGTCACGGCCTCGGCCTGGCCGCAACGGGCGGCCCACATCAGGGCCGAGCGACCGGCGCGGTCGCGGTCCTCCAGCGAACAGCCGCGCCCGCTCAGCAGGGTCGCGCAATCGACATGACCGCCAGCCGCGGCCAACATCAAGCCGTTGATGCCGCCCGCGGTCTTGGCGCGCACATCCTGGCCTAAGCGGACCAGTTCGCGCACCAGGCTGGCGTGCCCGTAGGCCGCGGCCCAGAGCAGTGGCGTCATGCCGTTGAGGTCGGCGCGCTCGAGGCGGGTGCTCCGCCAGCAGGCGCATGGCTTCCGTCAGGCCGGCCCGCGCCGCTAGCATCGCGGCAGAAGTGCCGTCGGGCCGCAAAATGTTGGGGTTGGCACCGGCGGCCAGCAGCGCAAGCAAAACTTCATGGTGCTCTGCGTGCTTGTATTCCTTGAGCGTCCACATCAACGCCGTCCAGCCGCCCAGGTTGGCGGCGTTGGGATCGGCGCCGGCGTCGAGCAGCAGGCGCACTACGGCATGGTGAGCGCCGCCGCAGGCCCAGAGCAGGGCGCTCATGCCCCACTTGTCGCAGGCGTCCAGGTCCTGCTTGTCGTCGAGCAGCACCTTGACCTGGGCCAAGAGGCCGTTGCGGGCACACAGCATCAACAGCGTCGACTGGTCCTTGTTGCGTTGACTGAGGTCGATACGGCGCTCGATCAGCAGACTGACCGCCGCCGGTTGTTGGGCCAGCGCCGCCCACATGGCGGCATTCATGCCCATGAAATCGCGGTGATCAATGGCAGCACCGGCGTCCAGCAGAAGCTCGATCAGAGGTCCCTGACCGGCCTTGGCGGCCCACAGCAGCGCGCTCATGCCCTTCTTGTCGGGCTGGTTGACGGAGGCCTCGGCCATCAGCAGCAGGCGGGCCGCTTCGACTTGACCTTCGCGACTGGCCGCCATCAGCGCCGTCACGCCGTCGTGGTTGCCGCCGTCCAGGTCGAATCCGGCGACGATCGCCTTGCGCAAGGCGTCGAGATTGCCAGAGGCGGCGGCATCCCACACCGACGCGCTTGTGGGTTCGGAACCCTCGACCAAATGTTCACCATCTGCCTGCGCCATGATACGCTCCCCTGGTATGATCAACGTTACTACTATAACCGATTCCCCGTCCAAGCGGAATGCAGGAGCCGGCTGTGCGATCAATTGCCGGATAGTCTTGTAAACCTTTTCCGGTTATACTGATTCAAGATCATTTTACCGTTAGGCCGTCCCTAGGGATCACACATTTTTCTCCTACGGCACACGGTTTTCCGAGGAATCCATGGGCCCTTCCGACCGCTCGCACCTCAAACCTCCAAGGATTCGCGCTTGTGTCCTCGTCGCTCAGGGGCTGCCGGTTCACAATATCAGCCCCTCCGGGGTGGCAGTCCACACCGACAGACCTCTCACCATGGGGGAGACCTACCAGTTACAGCTGCACAGCCACGATCACGCGATTATCATGGAAGGACTGGTCGCCCGCTGTAACCTGGCTGAACTCAGCGAGACCGTCGACGGCCGCACGCTGCCGCGCTACCTCAACGGCATCCAGTTCCAGCTCAGCCGCAACCCGCTCGAGCTGGCCCTGATCGACATGCTCTTCGAAAACACCGTCGGTGAGAAGCGGCGCGGTGGTCAGCGGATCCGCCCCAACGCGCCGATGACCCTGGATATCGGCAACCCCTGCTTCCCCCGCGTCCGCCAGATCGACAGCAAGGGCATCCTGCTGGAAAGCATGGCCCTGATCGACCTGGATCTACCTTGGAACCTGCTGCTCCAAGCCGGCAACGAGGGCATGACCTTCCCTGCCCGGGTCTTGCACGCCTCCAAGAAGGAAGGCGCGATTGCCTTCGCCATTCAGTTGGAGTTCATCCAGCTAGACCCACCTCAACGCGAATTCCTGAACCGGATCATTCAGGCGCTCGCGCCGACCCACTGACCGCCAGGCGACCGACACGTCGGCCTGCTCGCCTTGAAAATCCTGGGAAAAAAAGCTAAAGTAGCCAGACTTCCACCGGCGCATCGGGCGCGGAAGTCCGTCAACGTCCCGCCAAGGAGTCATCGTGTCCCACGAAATCATTCCGGTCATCGACCTCGCTTCCCGTGATATCGATCAGGAGCTGATCAGCCTGATTCCGATCAAGGTCCTCAAGAAGCACACGGTGGTTCCGATCAGCCGGCGCGGACAGACGATTACGGTCGCGACATCCGATCCCTCCAATATTTTCGCGGCCGACGAGCTCAAGTTCATCACCGGCTACAACATCGAATTGGTGGTCGCCAAGAAAGAGGATATCGAGCGCCTGCTCGGCGTCGTGCGCCGCATGCCCCCCACCAGTGCGATCACTGAATCCAAGAAAGCCGGTGGCGGCCCCACGCTCGACGACCTGGGTCCTGAGCTGACGTTCGAGGAGGACCAGGATACCGGCATGGACCTGGAGGACTTCGACGATTTGATCTCGGGCGCGGTCGAAGATGTCGAACTGGTCGACACCGATGACGACGACCCGCTCAGCTCCAACGTCGACGCGCCGATCATCAAATTGGTCAACAGCATGCTGATCAAGGCGATCCAGCTAAAGGTCAGCGACATCCACATCGAGCCGTTCGAGCGCATGGTGAGGGTACGCTACCGCCTCGACGGCGTGCTCAAGAAGATGATGGCCCTGCCGATCCAGATCAAGAACCCGGTCATTAGCCGCCTCAAGATCATGGCCCACCTCGACATCGCCGAGCGCCGCCTACCCCAGGACGGGCGCATCAAACTCAAGATCGGCAAGCGCCGCGAGATGGACTTTCGCGTCTCCTCGCTGCCCACCCTGTTCGGCGAAAAAATCGTCTTGCGACTGCTCGACAAAAGCAACCTCCAGCTGGATATGACCAAGTTGGGCTTCGACCCTCCCGCCCTGGCGATCTTTAAAAACGCCATCCACCAGCCCTGGGGCATGGTTCTGGTCACGGGCCCCACCGGTAGCGGCAAGACGACCACGCTGTACTCGGCCCTGGCCGAACTCAACAGCGAGGATACCAACATCATGACCGCCGAGGACCCGGTCGAATACAACCTGATCGGCGTCAACCAGGTCCAGATGGCCGAAAACATCGGTCTGAACTTCGCGTCCGCGCTGCGTTCCTTCCTGCGCCAGGACCCCGACATCATTCTCGTCGGCGAGATTCGCGACTTTGAAACAGGCGAGATCGCCATCAAAGCCGCGTTGACGGGCCACTTGGTACTTTCGACTCTGCACACCAACGACGCGCCCTCGACGATTAACCGCCTGGTCAACATGGGCGTCGAGCCGTTCCTGATCGCCTCTGCCACTAACCTGATCCTTGCCCAGCGACTCGCTCGCAAAGTCTGCGGCGTTTGCAAGAGCCCCATCCAGGAGTCGGAGAAGGTTTTGGAGAAGTTGGGTCTCTCGATCCCCGAGATCGCCACGGCCAGACTGCAAAAGGGCAGTGGGTGCAACACCTGCACCAACTCGGGCTACAAGGGACGGGTCGCGCTTTACGAGGTCATGGCCCTGAGTCAGGAGCTCAAAGAGATGGTCATCTACGGGGCGACGGTCACGGAGCTACGGGACAAAGCAATCGAGGGCGGCATGGACACCTTGCGCATGGCCGCCATCAAGAAACTTCTCAAAGGCGAGCTGACGGTCGAGGAAGTCATCCGCGTCACCAAGAGCGACTAGAAAGGCGACGGCCCCAGTGGGGCCGACCGCCGGTCGGCCTCTCAGGTGGATGTTCAACGGGACCCATGGACGGCCGAAAGTGGGGCCGACCGCCGGTCGGCCTCTCAGGTCGATGTTCAACGGGACCCAAGGACGGCCGAAAGTGGGGCCGACCGCCGGTCGGCCCCCTTTTCACTCGAGGTTCTCCGCGAGCTGGTCAATCGCCTTGAGCGCCAGTTTCTCGGCTTCGCGCTCTGCGGTCAGGGTCGTGTATTCCAAAGTGGTGCGGAACTCCTCGCCCAGCCTGTTGGCGGTGCCTGGCGACCAACACTTTATTTTGACTTCCACCTTGTAAGCGGTCGAGTATTGACCCATGTAGTTCAGCTCGCGCTGGCTGAGACTGGTAATTTGGGCCAACACCAGTGCCCTGGCATGGTTGCGCGCGGCGATATCGCCCAGTTCCCGCACCGATGCCGAACTGCCGTCCAACTCCAAGGCATCGCGGTCCAGTGGCTGATAGCCCTTTTCCTTCAGCAGGCTCTCCAACTGAAAGGCCAAGGGCCGCCCCAGCAGTGGGTCGCCCGCGGCCTCGACCAAGAGCGCGCGCGGGTTGACGCCTTTGCTCGCAGCGGTCGACGCTGGTGCCGTCTTGGCGCTGGGCTCCAGCAGCGCTTTGCGGCCGCCGTCAGCAGCGCCCTTCTTGAGCGAGGTCTGCTGGAGGTTGTTGGGCGGCGGGACCGGCAGGTTCTGCTGTTTGGAGGTGCTTTCGGTGGTCGCGGGCGGGCGCGGACTGCCCGTCTCAAGGGCGCTCGCGGCTGGCGTTCCGGTCGGGGCGAGTTCGTCGCCGGCGGCATCGACGCGCGTGTTGCTCGCCTCAATCGGGGTCTGGCTCTCCTCCGCGGGCGGCTGGGCTCCATCTAGACCTTGGTCCTCGCTTACCTCGTTCTGAGCGGTCTGTTCCTCGGTCGCGCTACCTGCGCCTTGGTCG
Source organism: uncultured Holophagae bacterium (assembly GCA_964423555.1). Classification (GTDB taxonomy): domain Bacteria; phylum Acidobacteriota; class Holophagae; order Acanthopleuribacterales; family Acanthopleuribacteraceae; genus CAYRFM01. The sequence goes on from CAYRFM010000073.1 coordinate 30,563, forward strand.
GGTCGGGTTGCGTACCAGCCGCCAACCGCGGCCAGGCAGAGCAGCAGGAGGGCCACCGCCGCGATGCGACCAAATCCGCCGCGCTTGGTCGGCGCCGCACCGCGGGGGGCGACGGGCGGAGCCTTGAGCGTTTCCGCCTTGGCATCGTAACCGCTCTGCGGCGGGGGCGGTCCGATGAGCTCCGTCTTGGCCTGGGGCGGCAGGGCGCTGTGGCCGGCCGGCGTCGACGGCACGGGCGGCGGCGTCTGACCGGCGTAGGGGGTGATGATCTCGGTCTCGGCATTGGCGCTTGCGCTGGCGGCCGCCGCCGTCGCGGCACCGACCATGGCCGGCACGGTCGGCACACCGTCGACCTCGGCCTTCATCTCGATCGGCTGGGCCATCAGGTTGAGCGCGTCCTTGCCCAGGTAGCGCTTCAGCTCGGCGATGAGGTGATGGCAGTCGGGATAGCGCTGATCGGGCGACTTGGCGACCATCTTCATCAGGATCAGATGGCTCTCCATGTCGACACCCGCGTTCAACCCACGTGGGTCTGGCACCTGGGTCTCGACGACTTCGCGCAGCATCTGCAGCGGGCTGTCGGAGCGGAAGGGCGTTTGACCGGTCAGCATCTCGTAGTAGACGATGCCCAGCGAGAAGAGGTCGGAACGCTTCTCGACCGGCCTGCCCAGGCAGACCTCGGGCGAGAGGTAGCCGGGCGTCCCGAGGAACTGGCCGGTGGCCGTCAGTTTGTCGCCGGCCTCGACCACGTGGGCGATGCCAAAATCGGCCAGTTTGACGAGACCGTGGTTGTCGATCATGATGTTGCCAGGTTTGATGTCGCGATGGATGATGCCCTGATCGTGGGCGCGGGCCAGACCCGAGGCCGCCTGGAGCAGGATGCCGGCCGCGCGTTTGGGATTGAGCTGGCGCTCCGCTCGGATGACCTGGGCCAGGGAGACGCCGGCGACATATTCCATGGCGAAGAACGGGCGGCCCTGGTCCTCACCGACAAAGTAGATCTGAATGATATTCGGGTGATTGAGCGCCGCGGCACTGCGCGCTTCGCGGAGGAAGCGAGCCCGCAAGTTGGGGTCGTTGACGACCTGATCGCCGAGCATCTTGATGGCGACAAAGCGATTCAGGGACTGCTCGTGGGCCTTGTAGACCACGCCCATCCCGCCACGACCCAGTTCGCCGATGATCTGGTAGTGACCAATGGTAGTGCTCATGCTTCACCTCTGCCGTAAAACCGGACTTTGGACCTCTATACCTGGCAGGATTCTATCAGAGAAAGCAGGCTTTGTCTGCGCGCGCCATCACATCTGCAGCTGCGTCACGACGCCGGGCGAGAGCTGGACCCGGCTGATTTTGGTCGCACCCGAGCGGAATGAGACTTCGACCTGCCAGGTGCCCGAGTCGAGGTTGTTGGCGACGGCGCCGGTGTTGTTGTAGTGGGCCGCGACGGCCAGATCCGAGGGATAGTTGGGCAGGTGGTCGCGCCACTGGCAATGCAGCGCGTTGCCGGTTTTATGGTTGATCAGGCGCACATCGCGCACCTCATCGCCCTGGTCGTAGCTGATCCGCAGCCGCGTCACCGGCACGACCCGCACCGACAGCGTTGCCGTCTTGCCTGGCAGAATGCGGCAGTCCTGGCGACCGGGCCAGAGCACGGCGGCTTCGTTGCGCAGACTGGCCTGCATCGTCACGGGTGTGGGCGACAGGCCCTCAAGGGCCAATTCCCTGGTACCTTGGCTCCAGACCTTCTCGCTGAGCGCTGGCGCCTGTTCGCTCTGGGGGAAGACCTGAACCTGGATGGCGCCCTTCGCCGACTCGGCGCCCGTCACCTGGACGACCAACCTGCCTGACGTTTGGTAGCTGAGTTGGCCAAGATTCAGGTCCTGGCCCTGGTTCAACTTGACCAGTGGCACGAGCACCAGGGCATCGCCATCGAGCAGGGCGACCACGCTGTACTTGCCGGCGGGCAGGTGGGCGACCGCAAATTCGCCGCTGCCCTGGGGGACGGCCTTGCGGAAGATCGGTTGACCCTTTTCGCCGCTGCCGCGAATTTCGATCTCCCAGTTTTTGGCGTTGGCCCCGGCACAGCCGCGAATCCTACCCATGCCGACAAAGGGGAGTTTCAGTTCGAGATTGCCGTTGACCGTGAGGGCCATGCGGTTGGCGTGTTCCTCGAGCAGGCTTTGCATGTCCTCGGGGTGGACCGGCTCCGGCGAGAGACCGAGCAGATCGTACTCGCCGCGCGGCACGAAGTCGAAACGGAACTCGCCCTGGGCGTTGGCGACCGCGCGCAGCACGGGATCCTGTTTGCCGCGCGGCACCATGATCAGGCGGGCAGCGGCACGGTCGCCACCGGCAAAGGCGATCTGACCGGAAACACTGTACGCCGGCCTTTCGTCCATGTCGATCTTTGTGGTTTGGCCGCTGAAACTCTCGACGAATTGGCTGCAGAGCACGATGCGACCGCCTTGATCGTCGCTGGTGGTGAGGTCGAGGTAGTAGGGGCCGATCGGCAGGCGCTCGAATTCGAAATAGTCCGTCGTCGGGCCAAGCAGGATTCGCCGCTGGATCTGCGGCGTGTTGACGCCGCGCAGTTCCAGGAAAACCGCGTCGGCATGGCGCTTGCGCGAGAAGGTGCAGAAGATTCCGCCCTCGGGCTCCAGGTAAACCGTCAGCGCTTGCTGGGCACCCGCTCGCCCCATGGCACTGTCGATCGTCTCCATCATCAGGCCGTAGCCGTCGGCTTCGAAGATCAGGGCGATATCGCCAAGCACCGGCAGCCCATCGAGGGTAAAGCGACCCGCGCCGTCACTGCGCGTGGTGCGGCGCTCCTTGAAATAGGGATGGGGCGTGTCCTGGAAAAAGGCATCCCAGGGGAAGAGCAGGTCGCGGTGCTCCTTCAGCACCAGGGCCGTGATCCTGACCTGGGCGAGGCCCTTGTCCTTGACCAAGACCCTGCCTGACAAGGAGCGGCCCAGATCGCTCAGGGTGATCAGGTCCGACTCGGGGTCGAGCTCAGCGCGACTAGTGAGTGCCACGACCTTGCCGGGGTATCCGGAGGCGATGACGCGCACGCGACAGGCACGACCAATCGACGGGCCAGGCATCAGGAACCGGCCGTCTTCGCTGCTGAAGGCCACAAAGTGATCAGGTAGGTCGGGCAGCCAAGAATCGCTGTAGGCGTCGGAACTCTCGAGCCTGAGTTTGAACTGGCGGATCGGCGACTTGGTGCGGGCGTCGCGGATCTGGCCCACCAGCCAGCCCTGGCGTTGGAGAGCGACGTTCAGAACTTCGCCGTCGCGGGGTTCGGTCGACACGGTCTTGGTCAGGAAGCCCGGTGCCGAGACGCGGATCCGAACCCTGCCATCGACGCCGTCGAAGAAATAGCGGCCCTGGGTGTCGCTCAGGGCAACGCTGAGCGGCAGCACCAAACCGTCGCGCTCGAGCGCGGTTTCCAGGGTCACGCCGGCGATGGGATCGCCCTTGGCGTCCTGGACCAGGCCACTGATCGACTTGCCGCGGTCGAGCACGGCCACCAGATTGGCCTTGCCGGGGCCCGACTGAAACGGCATGACGCGCGCGGCATGGCCTGGGGCGCGCACCACCAGGCGATAGATGCGCTCGGGGTTGAGGGGCGGCACCGCCAGGGAGAAGCGGCCGTCCGCATCGGTGGCGGCCTCGAACAGATCCCGTTGCGGACCGTCGACAAAGGCTAGGCTGGCTCCGGCGAGGGGCCGCGCGAACAGATCCTGGACCCGGCCCTCAATCAGTGTCTGCGCCCGCGTGTCCGGCTGCAGGGCAAAGACCAGGTTCTGGCTTTTGGCTGGCCAGTTGAAGTCGATCACTTGTTTGGCCAGGAAGCCGGGATGGGTAATTCTCAGGCTGACCTGACCCTGGGGCACGCCTTTGACCGAGTAGCGGCCGCCGGCATCGGTCAGCAGGTGTTGCGACCAGTCGTCGTGGGTTAGATTCAGGGTCGCGCCCTCAAGGGGACGACCGCGCTCGTCGACCACTTTGCCAGCTAGCTCGCAACCCTTCTGGAGCGTCAGATCGATCTCGCCGCTGGCGCCCGAGGGCGGGCCGAGACGCAGGGTGCGCGGCTGGTAGCCCTCCGCTTGCAACTGGAGCTCCCAGACATCTTGAGAGAGGACCAGATCGGCGTCGCCGTCCTGGTTGGTGAAACGGCTCGCGCCGAGCAGGCGCGGCAGGCTGATCTCGGCACCCTCGATACCCGCGCCGCTGTCCTCGTCGCGCACATGGATGCGCCAAGTCAAGGCATCGCGCATGGTCAAGTTCAAGGTGGTGTCGGCCACCTGATCTGGGGCGAGGGCGAGACTGGCCAGGTCGCCCAGGCGAGTGAACGAGAGACGTCCGCCCTCGCGGGCATAGAAACGGTGGATGCCAGGCATTTTGAGGGCCAGCGTGAACCTGCCTTTGGCATCTGAGGGCCGAACCAGACGTTCCCAAGCACCGCAGGGGTCCTGATGAAAAATCAGCGCGCCGGGGACGGCTTGGCCACTGGGGTTACCCACGAAGCCCCGGACGCGCACACCCTCAGCGGGAACTGAACTGTGGGTCAGTTCTTTCTTTGGGGCATGCCCTACCGCTCCGCGATCGTGTTGTGCGCGCGAAGTGCGCTCGTGGATCACCAACGCCAACAGTGATACCATGAGCATCAGCAGACTTAGGGCCTTGCCTTTCAAGGAACCCCCCGTGGAAGAGTGATCTACCCCGCCAAATTCTCATGGTATATCTTACGACTTTTTCCCGCAAATTCAAGAGTGTCGGGGAAAAAACTTCAAATAGGTTAAACTCGACAGGGCTTGATACATGGAAACAATTTAGATTCAAGCATTCACCCATTTCGGAGGGACCTGGCGTGGGCTTGTTGGCCGATTTTGCGAAGTCGTTGGTCAAGCAATGATTAGGGCTTGACCGGGTCGCCACTTTCCTGATACAAGTTGGCTCGTGCCGATGTGGTGAAATCGGTAGACGCACTGGATTCAAAATCCAGCGGGGGCGACCCCATCTCGGTTCGAGTCCGAGCATCGGCACCAGCACAACCCTCACGACGGGCAGGCGTGGATGAAAACAACCGGCAAAGCCAGGGTTAAACGCACTTTGGTACGCTTGCTGGTTGTCGTGCCGCCCGTATTGTTCCTAATCTACGCCACCCACGGCCTGATCATGGTGCGCGGTCTGTTGAGTCAATCCGTTGGCTTCCACCTGGACTACGCCAACGAATTGGTCCAGGACTTCCTGGCCCTGGAGATCGCCTTCGAGGCCCAGGTCCTGCAGAACAAACTGTTGGCCGGCGAGCTGGTGAGGGAGCAGAACTTCGTGACCCTGAATCCCAACAGCGCGGAGCTGGGTCGGATGGGAGACGCCGAGGATGGGCGGCCCTACTATCTGCGCCAGGATGAACTGGTTCAGACTTTGCCGCGCTTCTTTGTCGCCAGCAAGGGCTTGAGCGCGCTGTTCACCGAGCGTTTCCACCAGCCCGTCTACTGGTTCCGCATTATCGACTTGACGGGTCGCGCCGTCTACACCTCGGGCACGCAACCGGTCGGCAAGGAGATCATGGCCACCTACTCGATGGAGCGCACGCTTAAGGGTCACCGCATCCAGATCATTTACAACAGCTTTGGCCCCAGTCAGCTGTACTCCGTGGCCCGCACCAAGATCAATTTCGGCGGCTTGTTGCTGCTGTTCGCCCTGGCCGTCTTCAGCGCGGCCCTGTTGACCCACTCGATCCGCCAAAAAATTGTCCTGGCCCGCCAGAAGACTTATTTTGTCTCGACCGTTTCCCACGAGTTCAAGACGCCGCTGGCGATCATGAAGCTGGCGGCCGAGACCCTCGCGGCCAAACGCTTCAAGAAACCCGAGGACGAGACCCGTTTCCGCGGCATGTTGGTGACCGAGGTCAACCGCCTCGACCACCTGGTCCAGAAGATCCTCAACTTCAACAAGATGGAGATGGGTCAGATCCAATACCACAAGCGCCGCATCGATCTGCGCGTCGCCTTGCAGCCGACGATCGACTATTTTCAGGCCCAGGCCCAGGCCGACGGCGTGGTATTGCGCTTGAGCCTGGACGCGGTGCCCTGCTGGATCGACGGTGACCCGGACTTGCTGCGCCACGCGGTCGACAACCTGCTGGACAATGCCTTTAAATACCGGGGCGCGTCGACCTCGATCGAATTCTCATGCCTGCGGGAGGACGGCCAGGTCAGGGTGGCGGTTACCGACCACGGCATCGGCATTCCCGCCGATGAGATTGCCCATATCCACAAGAGTTTTTACCGCGTTCACGACCCCGTCCTGCAGGGCGTGCGCGGTTCGGGGCTCGGCCTGGCGATCACGGCCAGCATCCTCGAAATGGCGGGTGGTAGCCTGGAGATCCAGTCCGAACACGGCCAGGGCAGCACCTTTACGTTGATCTTCCACGAGGCCGAGACCGCGGCGGCGGCGGCGGCTGAGCCAGACGAGGAAGCCTAGTCAGCTTTCGGCCCCTTGGAGACTCGCTGAGTGGGGCGGCATGCTCCCTTTCCCGGAACAGGGCACGATCGAATGCTCTCCCTCTCGAAAACAAAACGGAATTGGTTGTGAAGTTCTTGATCGAGGCAGGAATCCGTTTTATACTGGATAGGTCGTATCCCTAATTGGCAAGCCATCTCGAGATCGGTGCGGAGGCAGACGATGAATCGTGCATTCTTGGTGCTACTTGGCGTGACAGCTTTTTTCGGCGCGAGCGCCGGGGACCCCACTTGGACGCCGGATGCAGCCGATGTGATCTTCACATCGAACCGCGAGGGCAATGGCGAGATCTTCCTGATTGCGGCGGGCGGTCAAACCTGGGTCAACCTCACGAACAATCCCGGCGGGGACAATTGGCCCGAATGGTCGCCGGACGGCAAACGGATTCTGTTCCAGACCCAGCGGCACGGCAAGCTCGACCTTTATGTCATGGACGCGGATGGTTCGAACCAGCGCAGGCTGACCGACCACGAGGACCACGACTACCTGGGCAGTTGGTCCCCGGACGGCACCAAAATCTTTTTTGCCAGCTGGCGCCAGGAGCCTGGGGATAGCGAGCGCAAGAACCATATTTACAGCATGAACGCGGACGGCTCGGAGCAGCGTCGTTTTCTGCTTGCCTCACTCAATACCTCGGCCGGCATTCAGTGGTCGGCCAAGGGCGACCGCTTTGTGACGGAGCGGATTTTTGCGGGCGAAACGGCCGACCTGGTGATCTGCGACCAAACGGGCAAACAGCTGGAGCGCTTGACGGAGGGACCGGACTATTGTGGTTCACCGGCTTGGTCGCCGGATGGCAAACAGCTGGCCTATTACGGCGATGACACCAAAGACGCCAAGCTCGTGATCCTGAACCTCGAGACGAAGACGACCCGCACGCTGTTGACCGCGGGCAAGAATTGGTACCCGCGCTGGTCGCCGGACGGGAACTGGCTGGTCTATACCGTTCAGAAGGCAGAGGGCGACCTGGCCGTGATGGCGCTCAAGGTCGACGGTTCAGCAGAGCCGCGCGTCGTCGCCGACAGCCCGAGTCGCGACCTTGAGGGCCGCTGGAAACCCGGCCATTGATTGGTGGAACAGCGGCGAGCATCACTACTTTTCCTTGACCGCGTAGACCTTGATCAGGTCGGACCTATAGTACGCAACGCAAATGGTCCGCGCGGCCACCGCGCAAGCCAGCCGCAGAACGCGTTTGGTCCGCGCGACCATCGCGCAAGCCAAAGTGTCGTCAAGACGACCCTGCTCCAATTCGTGACGCATTTCGTCAGTGCGCATTGCGCCTTGGCATTATTCGTGACCAATATCGTCAGTGCGCAGTGCGCCCTGGCATTATTCGTGACCCATTTCGTCAGTGCGCA
>CAYRFM010000074.1:0-38446 GCA_964423555.1 uncultured Holophagae bacterium
GGAGCGGGCGCAGGTGCGGGCGGTTTGGGCGCGGCGCCGGCGAGCATGGCGTCGATCTCGGCCTGGGTCATCATGCCGGCCGGCGCGGGAGCGGGCGCAGGTGCGGGCGGTTTGGGCGCGGCGCCGGCGAGCATGGCGTCGATCTCGGCCTGGGTCATCATGCCGGCCGGCGCGGGAGCGGGCGCAGGTGCGGGCGGTTTGGGCGCGGCGCCGGCGAGCATGGCGTCGATCTCGGCCTGGGTCATCATGCCGGCCGGTGCGGGAGCGGGCGCAGGTACGGGCGGTTTGGGCGCGGCGGCGCCAAGCATGGCGTCGATCTCGGCCTGGCTCATCATCCCGCTTTTGGATGCTTCCGTTGTTGGGGAGGCGGTGGTGCTTGCCAGCAGGGCGTCGATGTCCGCTTGGCTCATCGTCGAGGCAGGTGGGGCAGGCGTCTCCTTGCCAGCCGCTCCTTTTGTGCCTTGCTTTGAAGCCGCCAACATGGCGTCGATCTCGGCTTGGTCCATCATGGCCGTGTTTTTTTGCACAGGCTTGCGGTCGGACATGAGCGCGTCGATCTCGGCCTGACTCATGGTTGCGCCAGCAGCACTGGGCTTTTTCTCCGCTTGGCCAGCTCCCCTCTTGTTATCTTTGTTACCAGTTTTCTGAGCTGCCTGAATCATGCGGTCGATCTCCGACTGGTCGACAGCTCCCCCAGGAGCAGCTTGCGGCACCTTGGGCTGCTTGCCCAACAGCATGTCAATTTCTTCCTGTGAGAGATTTGGCTTTTCCATGAGGCAGCTATTTCCCGGTTGGTTTTTGCCTAGCGGACTTGCCCAGTGCCGCAATTTTTGTGATGATCGCTGGACCGGCCGCGCTTTCAGAGGGGTCCCGGTACAATCTACCGACAAGCTGATGCACGATCCGTACCTGAATTTATCGGTCCCTACCGGCTCGAGCATGACGGATTGGGCTCGCAATCACTTGGGCCATCGCCAGCGTGCCATCGGGGTTCGTCAGTTATTTGCAATTTATTACAAGATTCCTCTGGGTGTTTTGAGGCAGCATTTCGTATTATTTTACGGTACCGACAGGCTCGCGTTTCACATCGACCCCGCATGGCCATCAATGAAGCTATCCACCACCCTCCTCCCAGCTCTAGCACTGTTACTGTATGGTGTCACCGCCATGGCCCAGCCGGTGGTCTGTCGGATCAGCTTCGATTATCGGGACCAACCGCTCGAGCAGGCCATGTACGATCTCATTCGTCATTACGAACTGCCGGTCATGTTCAAGTCAAACTTGCTGAAGGATCATCGGGTCACCGCCGCGTGCAAGGACTGTTCGGTCGACCAAGCACTAGAGCGGCTGCTCTCAGAGGCCGATATCGGCTACCGTCATATCGGCGCCCAGTACATTCTGAGCAAGGGCGCCAACATCCGCTACGGAATTTCGGGCCAAGTTTTGCTCAAGGGTACCGGCAAAGGGGTGGCTCATCTAGTCATTGCCCTCGAATTGGACCGCGGCAATCACTCCAAGCCCAAAGCCAAATACACCACCGACGAGGAGGGGCGCTTCAGTTTCGACCACCTGAGCCCTGGCCGTTATTTGGTTTCCGTGCTATCTGAGGTTTATTCCAACAAGAGCAGTGAGAGCATCAGCATCGATGCCGGTCATCCTCAAGCGGACGTCGTCCTCGAGGTAAACGCTCTTTCCATGGCGCCCCAGCAAATCGTGGTCAGCAACAAAATGCCCGGTTTTCCCACGCAGCTCAGCACCAAACAAGAGCTGCCACGTGCCCAAAACCGCGGTTTCCAGGGCACACCAGGCAATCTTTTCAGCCGGCTTTCCCACTTGCCCGGTGTGGTTGCGCCTGATTGGAGCGCTGGGGAGATCGGCGTCCAGGGCAGCGCGCCAGAGGATACGGCCGTTTACCTGGACGGCGCGCTGATCGACGCCCCCTCCCATTTCACCGCCAGCGGCTCCCCGGCCCAGGGCCTGATCGACGACGATGTCGTCGACCATTTCGAGTTCATCGGCTCGGCCCTGCCAATCGAATACGGCGACAGCATCGGTGGCGTGCTCAATCTGACCTCGGGCGCACCTACCAAGAAACTCGAAGCCTCGCTCAGTGCCTCGTTCGTCGAGAGCAAGGTGCGCACGGCGGGTACCTTCGCGGGTGATCGCGGCCTCTGGTTCTTCAACTACCGCCTCGGCGATTCCAGCCTCGTCGATCGCTTCCGGCGCAATCCCGGCTCCTCCTTCGACAAATACGCGGGGAATGAAGATCTTATGGGCAAAATCCAATACTTCTTCGGGGAAAGCCAGCTGCTGTCACTGCACCTCTTGCAAGGACAATCCGAATCCAGTCAGGCCGACCATCCGGATCCCGCCCAGGGTAATGGCAGCTTTGCCAGATCCCACGAGGACAATCGCACCAACTGGCTCAACCTGCGCTCCTTCTGGAGTGATCGGCTATGGTCGGAGACGGTGGTTACCTGGAGTGATTACAGCTCCGAGTTTCACTCGAACTTGGTACTACCGTCTTTTTACCAGCGCGAAATCCACGACGTCCGCGGTTATCGTCGCGAGTGCGTCGCCCAAGATTGGAACCTAGAACTGGGTAGTCATCAGTTCAAATGGGGCATGAAGCTGCGGCGTTCCAAGGGGGCGTTCGCCTATGAAGACGACGTGCTCTATGCGGAGACCCAGCCGGACGTCGTCAGCCATGGCAAGCAGGATCGTCCGGAGGACAGGATCGATGGGGACACGCCCAGGGTTCCTGTCAATCATCCCAGTCAGGGTGCTTACGAAGTGGTCAATGAGCTTGGCGCCGATATCCGCGAGCTGGGGTTTTATGCCGGCGAGCGCAGCCAGATCAACGACAAGCTGGCGGCGGAACTGGCGATTCGCTTCGATCGACAATCCCTGACGAGCGACCATCAGTGGAGCCCTCGGGTCAACCTCTCCTACCAAGTCGACGAGGCCACGAATGTTCAACTTAACTGGGGCCGCTTTTATCAGGCGCGCACGCTTTACCAACTCGATCTGAGCCAAAGGGTCAACACTTTTGCGCCGGCGGAATTGGGTGAACATTCGGTGCTGACCCTCGATCGCAGCTTTGGCACCGGTATTCGGTTGCACGGCGAGCTCTACCGCAAGGCCTTCTCGTCGCTTCGCAACCGTTCACTCGAATTGGGCTCGGTCTACGTGGACAGCGCGACCTTCGAAAATGGTGAGACCTTGTTGCGGCCCAGCTCTGGCGAGGCCAGTGGTTGCCAAGTCAGCCTGCGAGGCGAGCATGAAAACGGCATGGAATGGCAGTGCAATTACGCGCTGTCGCGCGCGGAAGACGTCATCAACGGCGCGCGGGTGCGGCGCCAGTGGGACCAGCGCCACGCGGTCAATGCGGTGTTCACCATGCGATTTGCGAACCGACTTAGCCTCGGCGGCGCCTGGTCTTGGCACAGCGGATGGCCGGTGACCGAAGTCTGGTTGGATGAAGTGCCACGAGCGGAAGGGGGCTCCACCTTCGTATTGCGCCACGGTGAGCTCAACGGTGCTAACCTGCCAGTATATCAGCGCCTCGACCTGCGGATCGATCACACCTTCACCCTGGAGGGAGAGCGCAAATTTTATTGGTATATGGAGATCCTCAACGTCCTCAACCACCGTAATGTGTCGGGCTACGAGTACGACCTGGTGCATCGCAACGGTGGCAGTTACACCCTTAGCACACGAGCCAAAGAGAACGACAGTTTCATGCCGATGATCGGTATGCGCTGGGATTTTTAATTTAAGGTCACGGACTCGGGCTTAGCGATTCTGATACTGGCCCATGCCATTACCTCATATAATAGGGACCGCCCTGGTCGGGCGAGGAGCATGTGCATGAAGATCTTGGTCAAGGTGAGCAATTGGGTCGGTGACGTGGTCATGAATTTGCCTGCACTAGATGCCCTGAGAGCCCGTTACCCGGACGCGGAGATCGTCGCCCTCGCCAGACCCTGGGTCAAGCACTTGTTTCACTTCCGCCAGGATCTGGTCAACCGCACCCTTATCTTCGAAGACAGCCTGATGAAGCAGCCAGTTGCCTTGAAACGCTTCATCCAGATGCTGCGGGCGGAGCGGTTTGACTTTGGCGTGGCCCTGACCCGACATTTTAAGGGCGCCTTCCTGTTGTGTGCTGCCGGCGTGCCGACGCGAATCGGCTTCAGCACGCTTGCCTCGCGGCCCTTCCTCAACCGGCCGCTGTCGCGGGACAAAATGCCGCGCGATCGCCACCAGTCGATCAATTATGTGGAACTCTTGTCAAGGGCTGGAAAGATCGAGTGTGAGCACATTCCTCCGCGCTTACATACAGACGAGGAACTCAACCAGCAACTGCGCCAGAAATTCCTCCAGCGCGCCGCTGGGCCGCTGCTCGTGGTCCATCCAGGTGCCGCTTATGGTCCGGCCAAGGCCTGGCTCCCCGAGCGCTTTGGCGAGGTCTGCCAGTGGTTTCTGCGGGCATATGGCGGTCAGGCGGTGGTCTTGGGCATGCCAGTCGAGCAGGACGTCTCGCGCATCAACGCACAGGTTTCCGCGCAGGGCTATCTCGACCTGGTTGGCAAGTGCAACCTCAGAGAATCGATCGCGCTGACCTCTTTGGCCGATATGGTGCTCAGCAATGACTCGGGCATGATGCATGTAGCCGGAGCCTTTGAGCGACCCCAGGTGGCGGTGTTTGGCCCGACAGACGTCAAATCAACGTTCCCACTCAACCCGCAAGCCAAGACACTGCAGCACGCCGTGCCCTGCAGTCCTTGCAAACACCGAATCTGCCCGATCGGGCACGACTGTATGGTCGGGATCCAGGTAGCGGAGGTCACCACTGCGGTAGAGGGATTGATGGCCAAGAATGGTTGGTCCTTGCGTTCGGTACATGCTGTTTAACCTATCCTTGTCTTGGTTTGGTCGGTAAAAAGAGTGTCGGGGCATAGCACATGAGCATGATTAGCGTGTGCCAACGATGAAGCATACATAGCGTGAGGGGAAGGGCTCCCTGGTCGACCAAGGTTGGTGTTTGGCGCGCAGTGGTAGGCGAATTGTCCGGGACATGAACGCGATTGACCGCGTCATTCGTTCAATGGTGACAGGCAATCTGACCGCAATAGTTGCAACCGTTTTTGTGTGTCGGGGTGAGCTGAATCACCAAATGGTCGCCGAATGTGAAGAAGTCAGGATAATGGTGAAATCGTGTATCTGCTCTGCCGCCGCGCTTTGTCGTCTATGAGTGCTTGTCGAAAATTCGCCAGCTGGATGCAGAATGCGCTTGGTGTAGGGCTTTGGAGGTTGGCGGCCCATACTAATTGGCTGATAGTCCATTCTGGTATTTGGGGGTGCATTATGGAGATGAAAACATACGTGTCGACTTGTAAATATTTTGTGGATGCAGGCTCATGATTTGTGTGTTATATTGAATTTACATTAACTGGAGGTATCAAATGGGAACTCTTCGCGTCGAACCAAAAGTGAAGGCAATGGATCCTGCAAGGTACAAAGAGTTGCGCGACATTCTCCTGGAGGCATTTAAACTATCACCTGATTCGCACGTGTTCTACGATCTGGAAAAGGACGAGAGTATCACAGTCATGCGCAGGGATTTTGGCTTTGTGGCTGAGAAAGAGGGCGTCTCTCTCAATGTCCGCCGCGCGCGGGGCGCCAACACGCTGAAATTAGTATTCTCAGGCAAGGCACCCAGCAAAACGGGTCGGCTAGATCCCGCCGACTCTCGCCAGCGTATTCTCGATGTCCTCCAAGAAGCGGGTCGGCCCATGAAGAAGTCCGAAATCCTCGAAGCCTCGGGCATAAACCGGGGCGCTTGGAACGTGCGCATCCGCGAGCTGGTCGAGAACCGCGACGTTCTTCGCTCCGGCGAGCGGCGTGACACCATCTACACCCTTGCATAAACAGCGACTGAGATCGCGGGTGATCCAATTTGGCGATCACCCGCACTACTGCTGTTCCAGATCGATCGTGTTTTCTCCGCTTGTGCTATGATGGTGGTTCGAGCTTACCCGCGCATCCAGCCGGCTGTTCGCCTTATCCGATACAGTGGCTGACGTTTAAAGTCGCGTCTGCTCGCCCGCGCTTCACCCTTGAGTTTCTTTCCGATGGAGATCGACCATGATGGACCTGTTCGGCCTCAGCCAGGCGTTGATACGTCGGATCCTCGACCGCGCCATGGCCGGTGGCGGCGAGTTCGCCGATATCTACGCCGAGTTCTCACGTCACAACTCGTTGGTCATGGAGGAAGGCATTCTCAAGTCGGCCATGGCGGTGATTGAAAAGGGTATTGGGGTTCGCGTCCTTGTCGGGGAAAAGACCGGTTACGCCTACACCGAGCGTCTCGATGAGGCCAGTCTCATCAAGGTGGCTGGTGTCGCCGCCTCGATCGCCAACAGCGGCGGCTCCAGCGAGAATGTCGCCCTGGAGCGCATCGTTCCGCCTAATTACTCGCCCGTTGCTGACCCTGTCAGCGAGGTCGCGCTGGACAAGAAAATCCGCTGGATCACGCTGGCCAATGAATATGCCCATGCGCGTTCCAACATGGTCCGCAAGGTCTCGATCAACTTTGTCGACTACCTGTCCGAAGTGCTGATGGCCGACACGCGTGGTCGTCTGGTTTTCGACAGTCGACCGATGGTGCGATTTGCGGTCTCAATCGTCATGGAGCAAGCAGGCGAACGCGAAATGGGCCGCGGAGGCCACGGCGGGCGCATGGGTTTCTCGTTCTTGACCGAGGAACTGGTCAAGTCTTTCGTCGATCAGGCCCTTGTCGAGGCGGAAACTCTACTCGAGGCGCGCCAGGCACCTGCCGGCAATATGCCCGTGATCTTGGGTCCTGGCGACTCGGGGATTCTCCTGCACGAGGCCATCGGCCACCCCCTCGAGGCCGACTTCAACCGCAAGGGGGCGAGTGCCTATTCGGGGCGCATGGGCGAAATGGTCGCCAGTCCCCAATGCACGATTGTCGATGATGGCACCGTGCCCAACAACCGCGGCAGTATCAACGTCGACGACGAGCTCAATCCCTCCCAGCGCACCGTGCTGATCGAGGAGGGGCGCCTGGCTTCCTACATGTACGACGAGATGTCGGCACGCTATTACAACTGCGACAGCACCGGCAACGGCCGCCGCGAATCCTACAAGTATCAACCGCTGCCTCGCATGCGTACCACTTACATGCTGCCGGGCCCTTACAGCCAGGACGAGATCATCGCCTCAACGGAGAAGGGTATCTTCTGCCAAACCTTTAAGGGGGGGCAGGTGGATATCAGCAACGGCAACTTCATCTTCGTGCCCAGCAAGGCCTTTCTTGTGGAGAATGGCAAGGTCACCTGTCCGGTCAAGAATCTGTCCCTGATCGGCAACGGCCCGGAGGCACTTTCTCAGGTGACCATGGTCGGCTCCGATTTTCAGATGAGTTCCGGGATCTGGACCTGCTCCAAGGGGCAGTCGGTCCCGGTTGGGGTGGGCCTGCCCACGATCAAAATTTCCGGTTTGACGGTGGGAGGGCGCCAAGCATGACCGAGCGCTTACTCGAAGAAACCTCTCGTGTGGTCGAGATCGCCCTGGCCAGCGGCGCCGAGACCGCCGTCGCGGCCATGACCCAGAAATCCGAATTCCAGGTCGAGGTCCGCAATGGCGAGATCGAAAGCCTAGCCGAGGCCGATTTTCACTCGGTCTCTTTGACGGTTTCGGTTCAGGGCAAGCGCGCCTCGGTTTCCAGCTGCGACCTTTCGGCGGAAAGTATCACCATGCTGGTGGAGCAAGCTCTGAGCATGTGCCGCTACACCGATCACGATCCCTTCTACAGCTTGCCCGAGGAGGCGTTGCTGGCGCGGGAAGTGGCCGATCTCGACATTTTCGATCCGGCAGTGGTTTCGATTGGCGTCGACGAAAAGATTGCCCGCGCGCTGGAGCTGGAGCGTGCCATGTTGGCCCGGGATCCGCGCTTGCGCAGCGAGTCCTGTTCCGTATCCACCGTCACTGGGACTACTGTGCTAGCCAATTCGATCGGTTTCTGCCAGCCCAAGAAGTCGAGCCTGATCTATCTCAGTGCCTCGGCCTTTGCCGAGGACCCCGGCGCCGCCGGCGATCTCAATACGGGCCGCAAGCAAACCGCCGGCTGGACCTCGCGGGCGCGCTACCTGGAGGATCTGGAGTCGGTCGAGGCGATCGCCGAGCAGGTCAGTACCCGGGTGCTGCGCAAGCTTGGTGCGCGCAAGCCGCCGTCCGGGCGGTTTCCCGTCTATTTCGAGCCCGCCATGGCGCGTTCCCTATGGGATAACCTGTCCTCGGCGATCAGCGGCGCCCAAATCTATCGCCACGAATCTTACTTGGCCGGGCGCCTTGGTCAGGAAGTCTGTTCGCCGCTGGTGACCATCTGCGACGAGCCCCTGTTGCGAAGAGGTCTGGGCAGCCGGGCCTTCGATGCCGAGGGCGTGGTCTGCCAACCGCGCTGCCTGGTGAACGCCGGTCAATTAGAGACCTATCTGATGAGCACCTACTCGGCAAAAAAACTGGGGATGCGCTCGACCGGCCACGCCAGCGGCACTTCCAATCTGGTCGTAACCCCCGGTCAACTGGGCGAAGACGCCTTGATCTGTGCCATGGGGCGCGGTGTTTGGTTGACCTCGCTGCTGGGCCAAGGGGTCAACCTTTCCACGGGCGATTATTCACGCGGCGCGTTTGGTTTATGGGTCGAAGACGGCGTCGTGCAGTATCCGATCATGGAGTTCACCGTAAACAGCAACCTCGACCAGATGCTGAAAGGCATCACCCATATCGGCAATAACGTCCACGCCCGCTCGACGGTGCAGACGCCCGGCATCGTCATCGGTGAGATGTCGATCGGCGGCACTTAGGCGAGTGGGCGGCTGCGGAACAATTTGCAGGCCAGTTCGGTGCCGATGCCACTGGTCATCAGGCGTTCCTTGGCGTCGCTGGTCAGCTTTTGGGTCCAATCCGTGAAGCCGCCGTCAATGAGCATCAGTTTAAGGCCCTCGGGCGTTTCGGCCTCGATTTTGAAACACAGGCCGCGGTAGTAATTTCGCCCTTGCTGACGGTCTGGGTCGAGAAGGAAACGGGTCTTGGGATACGCCGTGGCCAAGGGGGTCATCAAGCGCTGCTCGAGTTGGTCGAGGGGCATGCCCTGGGGGAGCAAGGTAAAAGCGACCTGGGGATTGGAGAAGGTCAGGCCAATGGTGGGTGCCTGGGCGAAGAAGTCCAGATAGAAGCGCACATGCTCGCTCATGCTTTCAATTTCGAAGGTCCAGGACCCGTGATCGCGCCCGCCGGTAATGAGCGCCAGCAGACGGAAATGGGCCGTGAAGGCCGTGTTATCGAATGCCTGACCGCGGGTCAGGCGGTGACTGGCGCAGAGTCGCAGCGTTGCCTGTCGGTCGTGGCCGGAGCGGCGGCGGTGGGCTATCTCCAGCGCCAGCGCCGCGGTCGGGTCCGCCATGACTTCCGTAGCGCGCATGGTGCTGACAATCTTGTTTTGGCTGCAGGTCGCAATCGCGGCGTTGGTGCCCAAGGGGCAGACTGGGGCAAGTTCGAGCGGCTCGAAGGCCGGCGCGAGCAAGGAGAACGCGAGTCGGTCAAAGTCGAGGATCAGGCGAGGGTCCACGGCGGAGGGACCGACGAAACGGTCGCGCGCGTACTGTCGCAGCAGCGAGGCGGGTGTTTTTTGGCGAGCGCGGCGCTGGGCTACCTCTAGCAGCAGGCTGTGGAGTTCCGAGCCGCTGAGGCGTTGCGCGAGGAGCTCGATCAGATCGGGCGAGCCGATCTTGGCGAGGATTTTCTCGAGAGGGCGTGGGGTCATCATGACCTCCATGGATCAGTTCACGAACTGATTGATTCCTGGGCGCTCGCCCTGCGCGGGGCGATCGCCAACCGCAGGCCGGCGTCCCAGGGCATGGCCACTGCATGGCCGTCGAGCTCGATGCAGCGAGCGCCGGCGTAGAGCAGGATCCCGGGCTGAACCCGTTTGCCGAAGGAAGCGCGAAAGGCGTTGATCGAGGTCAAATCGCTGGTGTCCAGGTGGTGAGCGCAGCGGACATCGATGGGGTAGAGGCGGTCACGGTGGCGCAATACGAGCGGCAGTTCGCCCTGGTCGGCGCGCCAGTAGAAGCAGTCGACGGGTTCGTCGAGAAAAGCGACATGACGCAGCATGTAGGCCACGGCATAGGAGCGGAACAGGTCCTGCAACTGGGGGTGCATGGTCAGCGCCATGGGCGAGGACACGGAGCGCAGGGCACAAGCTAGTCCGCTGTCGCTGAGGTAGCCGAGGCGCTGGTGAGGGGGCGTGCCCTCGGCAAGATTGGGCAGTTCCTGCCACTGGTAGCTGGAGCGCAAGGTGTCGAGCCAGGCGGTGACTTGCTCGCTGGTAAAGATGCCAGCCTGTTGGTGGACGTCAAAGACTTTGCCGGAAAACGCACTGAGTTGGGCCAGAAAGGCGCCGAAGCGGGCGAGCTCGTCAATGCGGGTCAGCCGTCTGGCATCGCGTTCGGCGTAGGTCTGGAGGTACTCGCAGAAGTAGTCGGCCACTTGGTTTTCGGGCAATTCGACGAGCTTGGGGAAGCCGCCGCGCCAGAGATGTTGGGTCAGGCTAGGGCGATCGCCATGGCTGTCGGGGATGAAGCGGGTTAGGCTGCGTGGCGCGGCTAGGTAGGCAGCTAGCCAATGAGGTTTGTTGCCGTAACCCAGACATTCCTCCAGGGTCATGCTCTCCAGATGCGCCATGCCGATCAGGCCGGGATGGGCCTGCTCGAAGTGCGTCAGTTCCGACAGGTCGTAAACGCTGCTGAGAATGTAGGCGCCGGGTTTTGCCTGCGCCGCGGCACGGCGCATCAGCGCAGGGAGGAGCTCCGGAACATACTGAGTGCCCTTGAGAATCAGCGGGGGTGGGTGCTCGTCGAGAAAACGTTCGGGGTCACGGCGGGCATGGTGCAGATCCTGAACGGGGTTGAACTTGACGAGCCGGTGGCCAGGAAAGATATGGCGCAGTAGGGTGATCTTGCCGACTTGGCGGGCGCCGGTCAGTTCGACGATCGGGAATTTGCGGGCGCACTCCGTCAGTCTGGGTTCGATCGATCTGCGGAAGAAGCTGGTGGACAAAGTTCTACCCCGAAACAGGCTACCTGGGCTCACTTATTTTACATGAAACGACTTGATTACTTCTGGCTTTGTTGGAGCGGGAATTGCAAAAACCGAGGTATCGCCGGCGTGTATGACCTGATCTTGATGGCATTATGAGTAATTAGTGATGAACCGCCGCGTGGGGCAGGTCGTATAATGAGGTGGCCCCCGAACTGTCGTTGGCAATTCGTGCCTGAGCACTGGTGTGCTGGTTTGGGTGAGAAGAGTCAGCGGCAAGTTAGGGGTTTCGACTTGGCGGGGGGTGACAAAGCACGGTTTCCGTTCTAAAATCACAGGTTCGAGTCGCGCCGAGTGGTCATTCACTGCTCGCAGGGAAGGGGCGCCTCAGGTAACGCGGGCAGCCTGCCTGCGATGATGGATGTTGGTGAAAAATGAGTGGATTGCTCGACAGTATCAATAGTCCCGAGGATCTCAAGCGCCTTTCAGATGAAGAACTTCCCCATCTGGCCGCTGAAATCAGAGCCTTTATCAAGGACTTCACGAATACCACCGGTGGGCACATCGGTTCCGGGATGGGCGTCGTCGAACTGACGATCGCGCTGCATTATCTGTTTGAATTCAAACAGCGGGACCATTTGATCATGGACGTGGGCCACCAGTGTTACCCCCACAAGATCCTCACCGGGCGCAAGGCCGAGATGCCGACGATCCGCCAGAAAGGCGGGATCTCGGGTTTCCCCGACCCCAAGGAGTCGCCTTATGACAGGGTTAAGACCGGTCATGGCGGCACCAGCCTGACGACCGCGATCGGCATGGCGGTCGGCCTCAAGAATGCCGGCCTGGAAGATGGCCGCAAGGTCGTCGCCATGGTTGGCGACGCCGGCCTGCAGGAAGGTGCGGCGCTCGAGGCGCTCAATCACGGCGGCACGTTCGAGAACCTGCCGTTGATCATTATCCTTAACGACAACGAGCACGGCATTGGGCCCGCCGTCGGCGCGCTGATGAAATACTTCTCCCAATTGCGCTCGGGCCCGATCTACCGCACCGCCAAGCGGACCTATAAGAACATGGTGCGCAGTTTGGGCGAACACTCCCATTTCGCCGGGAAACTGGCCTACGAGATTGCTGATCGCTTCAAATCCGGTATTCACGGGCTGTTGCCCACTGTCAAACCGGAAGGCCTGTTCGAGGCGCTGGGTTACTTTTATTACGGCCCCATTGATGGGCACGACCTGCCCACGTTGCTTGAGGCGCTGACCGCGTGCAAGACGTTTAATCGGCCAGTGGTGCTGCATTGTATTACCACCAAGGGCAAGGGCTACAGCTATAAAGAGGACCGCTTAGGCTACCATGCCGGTTCGCCCTCCAAAAAACTGACCGCCCATCTTCCGCCAGAGTTCAGTCGCCAAGGTGGCCCGCCCTACACCAATGTCTTCGTGGAAGAGGCACTGGCGATGGCGCGCGAAGACAAGCGGGTGGTGGCGATCACCGCCGCCATGCTCGAAGGTACCGGCCTGGTCCAGTTCCAGGAGGCGTTTCCCGATCGCTGCTTCGATGTCGGCATGGCCGAACAGCACGCGGTCGGCTTGGCCCAGGGCCTGGCCTTGGTCGGCCAGAAGCCGATCTGCGCGGTCTATTCGACCTTCATGCAGCGCGCGGTCGACCAGATCTTCCAGGAACTGGCCCTGATCAACAGCCCGGTCATGCTTTGTCTGGATCGCGCTGGTCTGGTCGGTCCGGATGGCGCAACCCATAACGGCGTCTTCGATATCGGCTTCTGCCGGATGTTTCCCAACATGACGGTCATGGCGCCGCGCGATGCGACCGAGCTGCGGGCGATGATGCGCCTGGGCATTGACCATCCGGGCCCGACCGCGATCCGCTACCCGCGCACTTCGGTACCGGTCCTCGACAAGGAACTGCCGGCGACTGAGCTGAAGTTGGGCGAGGCCGAACTGCTGCGCGACGGCACCGACGGCTGCCTGTTGGCCTATGGTGCAATGGTCTATCCGGCCCTGGATGTCGCCGAGGCCTTGGAAGACCGGCACGGTCTCAAGATCGCGGTGATCAACGGCCGCTTTGCCAAACCCCTGGACGAGGCGATGTTGGAGCGGGAATTCAGCCGTCAGCCAGCCATCTTTACGCTTGAGGACCACATGGTCAGCGGGGGATTTGGCGCGGCGGTGCTCGAATGGGCCAGCCAGCAGCGGCTTGCAGTCAGCAAACTGCAACTGATCGGCATTGAGGATGCATGGGTCGATCACGGCCAGCGGGTCGAGGCGCTGACAATGGCTGGCTTGGACGTGCCCAGCTTGATCAAGCGAACGGAAAAGGTCTTCCTCAAGCACAAGAGTCCGCGCATCGTCACGGGCGGATCCTCAGTCGTGGCCTAAGCTTCCGTCGCCTGGATCCTGCTTGCTTCCTTGGGCGGTCGCTCAAGGAGCAGGCGGCTGAGGCAGGCCATCAGGTCCGGGCGACGCAACGGTTTGGTCAGGTAATCGTCCATGCCAGCTGCAATGCAGGCTTCGCGATCGCCTTCGAGCGCGCGAGCGGTGACAGCCACAATGGGCAATTGATTGCGGTCGTCGCCCAGGGCTCGAATGGCGCGGGTTGTTTCGAAGCCGTCCAGCACTGGCATGTGGCAATCGAGGATGACCAGGTCGAAGGCCTCCTCGTCCAGGGCCGCCATGGTCGCGCGTCCATCTTCGACGATGCGGCAGGCGAATCCGAGTTGATCGAGGATGTTGGCAGCGATGCGCTGGTTGACGGGGTTGTCCTCGGCCACCAGGATGCGGTAGGCACTGGGGTCTGCGGCGAGGGCAGGCGCGCTAGCAGGTGTGGTGGGGCGGGGTCCGTCCTGTGCAGGACCGGCAGGTCGGGTCCCATCTTGGGTGGCTGCCTCTCGCAGCGGCAGGCTGAAGGAAAAGGTCGAGCCCTCGCCAGGTTGGCTGCTGGCCCAGATCCGGCCGTGCATGGCCTCGGCCAATTGCTTGCAGATCGTCAGGCCCAGCCCGGTCCCGCCAAACTTGCGGGTGATGTCGGCGCTGGCCTGGGTAAAGGCCTCGAAAAGTCGGGTCATGGCTTCGGAGTCAATGCCGATGCCGGTGTCGCGCACATGCCAGGTCAGGGTCAGCCATTCGCCCTGGCGTTGTTCGAGCTCGACGGAGAGCGTGACCTGGCCATGAGCGGTGAACTTGATGGCATTGCTGACCAGGTTCAGCAGGATCTGGCGGATGCGCGTGGGGTCGCCGCAAAGAACCGCGGGCAAGGCCGGATCGATCTGGGTGTGAAGGCCCAGACCCTTGGCGCTGGCTTTTTGCGAGAGCAGGCCCGTCACTTCGCCCACGAGTGTCTCAAGGCTGAAGGGCATCGTTTCGAGTACCAGTTTGCCGGCCTCGACCTTGGAGAAGTCCAAGATGTCGTTGAGCAGGTGGAGCAGCGAGTCGCCAGAGGCGTGGATAATTTCGGTAATCTGGCGTTGGGTGGCGTTCAGGTCGGTGTGCAGCAACTGTTCGACCATGCCCAGGACGCCGCCCATGGGGGTGCGGATCTCATGGCTCATGATCGCCAGGAACCGCGACTTGAGTTCCAGGGCTGCCTCTGCCTTTTCCTTCGCCTCGAGCAGTTCGATTGCGGCCAGCCGGACCTGGGTGATGTCGTGGAGAACGAAGACCGTGCCATGAAACAGTCCCTGGCTCGAGCGAATCGGGGCTTGGATCAAATCGATCGTCAACTCCCTACCGTCCTGCTGGCGCAGCAATAATTCCCGTTGGATGGGCTCGCCCTTGGCAATCGCGGTTTCAATCGCATGTGGATGATGGGTTGCCGGGTCGAGTGGGTGAAATAGGTGCTCGAGAGGTTTTTGATCGGGGTCGTCCTCGAGCGCCAATAGCTGGCGCGCGGCCTGATTGCAAAAGTTGACCCGGCCTTCGGTATCGGTGGTGATGACCGCATCGGCAATCGAGGCGAGGGTGATCTTGAACCAGTCACTCTGCTTTTGCAGTTCTTCCTCGACCTTCTTCTCCTTGGTGATGTCCTTGGCAATACAGACGAAACCCAGTACTTCCATGTCTTGATCGAACAGGAACGAGCTAGAGAATCGCACCGGGATGACCTTGCCATCGGCGGTCTTGAACAGCTCCTCTTCCTTGTAGGTATCGTTGCGCTTGAAGAAGCCCTGAACATGGACGGACTTGACCTTGACGTAAACGTCGGTGAAGGGCCGGCCGACCAGGTCGGTCTCGTCGTAACCCAACATCTCGAGGATCGACTTGTTGGCGGAAAGCACCCTGCCCTGGGGACTGATGATCAGCAAACCCTCGGTCATGCTGTCGACGATAAAGCGCGCCTGACGGGTGTCCTGGTAGCGCCCGATCAGCTGACTGACGGACTGGGCGAGTGATCCCAGGCTGGGGTCGAGACAATCCGTCGAGATCTGGGCGCGCTCCTCCAAAGCCTGGATCATGGCGTGTACGGGTTGTTGGTAGGCATGGCGGATATACAGGGTCAGCGCACAGCCGACGATCACCAAAAGACAGGCACAGACGGCCAACACGAGGGCCATCATCCACTGGCGTGAGGCCTGTCGACCGAGCTGGGTGCCGAGGTAGTGCTGAACGCCGGTGAAGCATTTACCGCGGTTGTCTTGAAACTCGCGCTCCGGAAAAACGGGGACCTCGCTGGCGTCTTCCAGGCGCATGCGTTCCAGAGTTAGGGCTAGAAAGCCTTCAAGGGCGCGAAACTGAGCGGCCAGTTCAGGCTCCATCACGGCCAGCAGTTGCTGGCGCATATGGCCCTGGGCGGTCAGCTCTTCCTGGCTCTGGCTGCGCACACTGGGATCTTCGCTGAAGAGGGTGCCTTCGCGCACTAAGCCCAGCGTTTGACCCAGGGCGATCTCATATTCCAATACCAGTTGGGTCTCGTTCTGCAAGTGCAGCATGGTTTGGCGTGTGTTTGTTGCAACCAATGCCATAAGAACGCCGACCAGCGCAAGCGCTCCTATCGTCAGGACCAAGATCGATATGGGTTTGGAAATGGGGAAATAGCGCTTCATTTCGTGTCTAGACCGTCACGGCTCTGCTTGTTGGGGCGCGTAGCTCCGCAGGATCTTAAAGGGATTGAAGTTCGTGTCCTCCAGCGACATGGTCGTAAGTATCGAGCGCTTAAAGGTTTTTTGATCCGGTTCTGTGTCGGTGAGACAGGTCGGCATGGGCTGACTGTAGAAGCTGCCGTCTTTCGCGGTAAGGAGGAGGATGCGCGGGCGATAAGGATTGCGCGCGTTGGGTTGAAAAGCCAGCGCAATCTCGCCAGTATCCAACATCAGGATTGTTCCTGGCGGGTAAATACCGATGCTATCGGACAAGCTCTTAAAGGCAGTGGCGTCGAATTTGGTCCCGATTGAACCGGAGAGTTCCTTGAGCACCGCGGTCGGGTCGTCCGAATCTTTGTAGTGGTTCTCGTGAATCATGGCGTCGTAGACGTCGATGAGGCCGGCCAAGCGGCCCAGTGGCTCGATCTGATCGCCCATGAGACCATCAGGATAGCCCGTGCCGTCGAGGCGCTCGTGGTGCTGGGTGACCATGGTCAGCACCTGTTGCTCGAGTTGGTTGGTCTTGCGCAAGTAGGCGACGCCTTTGGCCACGTGGGACTTGACGACCTGGGCTTCCTCCGTCGTCAGCCGTCCAGGCTTGGTGAGCACGCTGTGTGGGATCATGCATTTACCGATGTCGTGTAGCAGCATGCCCTTGCCGAGTACCATCAGTTCCCGCTCCGGTAGGTTCAGGCTCTTGCCGATGAACAAGGCCAGGATCGCGGTATTGACGCAATGGTCATAGGTGTACTCGTCCGAATTCTTGAGCACCGAGACACACAGCATCGATTGGGGATCCTCAATCAGCTGGTCGATCATGGCGTCGACTTGAGCATCTGCCTGGCGGGGATCGAGCTCCTTTCCGGCGCGCACTTGCTCCATCATGTCTTTGGTCTGGTGCAGCAGCTGGTCGTGGACCTGCACGCTGCGATTGACATTTTCGATCAGGAGCTCAGGATGGTCGAAGGGGTCGACCAGGTGCGACTCGGCACCGGGGGCGAGGGTATCGCCTCTGTTCAGATCGATGATGACCTCTTGGACGCCCGAGGCGCGCAACTTGTCGATAGTGCTCTGATTGGGGATTTTCTTGCGGAAGAATGGCAGTTGCAGCCAGCTGAGGTTCGTGGTCGCCACGTACATTCCTGGACGTAGCTGATCAATGTGTATTTTCTTCTTCATAGGGCTCTGATTCCCTCTCGTCCTGCCATAGACCCGGCCATCACCCAACCTCCCAACCGGTACAGCCATGCTGGGTCAAAGGAATGTCATTTGGTGACAGTTTTTCACTATTTAGCACCCTTTCCATCATATCATATTCTTGGGGAGGGACTGCCGAGCGGACAAAAAATTCGGTGGGACCGGCGATGCGCTTCGATCCCCGATTTCGAGAAGCCCGTAGGGTCGAGGTGGCGCGCAATTTTTCGCAAAGCCAGCCCTGACGGATGCGTCAATTGGAAGGGGTCATGAGAAAAAGACATGAAATGGTGCCCAGTCAGTCGATGGGCCGTGCGATGCACGTATGGTGTTTCGGTCACTGGGGCATGCCGTTGGTGGTGTTTCCCTCGGCCGCAGGGTTTGCCCACGAATGGGACGGGCAGGGCATGGTCGAGGCGTTAGCGCCGCTGATCTATGGCGGGAAGCTCAAGCTCTACTGTCCGGAGAGCAACGTCAGTCAAAGCTGGACCAACAAGACGGCCGACCTAGGGACGCGCATGCAGAACCACAAGCGCTACGAAGCGTTCATCATGGACGAGCTGTGCCCGATGATTCAGCGCGACTGCGGCGGCAACCAGTTGCCGGTGGCGGCCTCAGGTTGCAGTCTTGGCGGATTTTATGCAGCCAACTTTGCGCTTAAATACCCAGAGACGTTTAACTATGCGCTCTGCATGAGCGGTCGCTATCTGACCAGCCATTTCACCGGTGGGACGAATGCCGACGTGTACTTCAACAACCCTCTGGCCTATGTGCCAAACCTCGACGGCGCGCATTTGGAACGGGTCGCCAAGAACACGCACCTGGCGCTAGTATGCGGCCAGGGCGCCTATGAAGAGGGCTGTATCGAGGAAACGATCGAGCTGGGGCGGATCCTCAAACACAAGGGCATTCCGGTCACGCTCGACATCTGGGGTCACGACTCACGCCATGACTGGGACTGGTGGAAGCGTCAGGCGCTGATGCACCTCAACGCGCGCTTCGCGTGAGAAAGCCGGCGACGGGGCGCAGGGCCGCCCCGTCCTAAATCTGACGTGTGCTGTCGCTGAGGCTCAGGAAGCGATCCTCGAGCACGTCCATGAAGGCCGAAACGGAGAAGACAGCGCGGCCGGGGCCGGGCTCGCCGTAGCCCGGCGGGACCTTGTGGCCGTAGTGGCAGAAGAGCTCGCGCCAGGTCAGCAGCAATTTGCAGAAGTACTCCAGCGGCGGCGCTGGCTGAGGGCCGAGTGCGGCAAGGGGTTCGGGGCACCAGGTGGTGAAGCGCGGAACGATGCCGCGGCTCATGAACCAGTCGAGGCCGTCGCGGGTATTGGCGATCGCGTGGTCGACATCGCTGTAACCACAGACGGTGTTCATTTCGACACCGCCGACGAAGTTGGGAATGACGTTGGCGGCGCCAAAGACCTCGGCCGAGTCGGCGACCCTATTGATCCAGCGCTCGAAGCCGATGACCCGTTCCTTGCCAGGACAGATCTTGGCGAACAGCTCGTGGCCCCAGACCTCGTAATTGGGATGGTAGATGCGACAGCCAGCGGCGGCAAGGCGGCGGCAATCGGCAATCGACCAGGCCTGAACGACCGCTTTGGCAATCCAACGGCCAGGGAAACGGGCCTCGATGGCCTCGATGTAGGAGACGTAAAAATCGACCTCGCCGTCGCCCTGTAGGTCGGTGATGACGCTGCCGCCGGTCAGGGTGTAGGCCTTGGCTCGGGTGTCGAGGCGATCGATGTGGGCCAATGCTTCGAGAATCTCGTCGTCGCGCTTGATACCCGTATAGGTTTTGCCGGCCTTGCGCTGCTGTACGAAGTTGCGGTTGATGTCGCAGAACTGGCACTGCTCGTCTTTGTTGAAGTACTGACACATGCGGTAGGCGGTCAGATAGATCAGGTAACCCCACTCGAGCACGGGCGCGATCTCGCCCATGGGTTTGCCGCTCGAGAGCTTCTCGTGATAAAAGGCGGGCACCGGGTGGTACTCGACGTCGCCGAGTGGGCGGTCTTGGCAAAGCAGGCGCAGATGGCCGTCGACGACGTCGACCAGATAGGGCGAGCCGGGGTTGATGCGCACGCTGACGATCGTTGGGCGCAGGCCGAAGAGGCCGCCGGAGATGCGGATCTCCTCGGGCACGCGCAGGTGTTCGTTGGCGGTCATGTCCTTGATCTCGATCAGATCGAAAGAGAAGATGAAGTAATCCTTGGGCTTGAAGCCGGCGGCGACATTCATGGCGACTTCGCTGAAGCGCAGGCCCAGGCGTAGGATGTCCTGCTTCAAAACGGCCTCGGGCGGCAGATCGGAGAAGCGGCTGATATGGTCCTGCAGGTGGTCGAAAGGATGCATGGCTACCTCGGGTCGCTTAGGATACGGAGGCCGCGGCGCGGGCCATGGGCCTAAAAACGGGAGCGAAGCCCTCGGCGCGGGCTTGCGCCAGGATTTCGTCGATGTTCTGGTTGATGACGGCGCCGGCCAGCTGGGTGACTTCGTCCTCGAGGGGGATGTCGAAGTCGTTGGCACCGAAGTGCAAGCCACGCAGGGCATTGCTGTTTTGAGTCAAGACGGAGGTGCGGATGTGGCGCACGTTGTCCAGGTAGAGCCGGCTGACGGCCAGGTGGCGCAAGTAGGCCTCGGGCGGAAGCTCCGCGCCGCCCAGCTCGTTGTTCCAGGGCTTGTAGGTCCAGCTCAGAAAGCTGAACAGACCGCCCTGGGTACGGTCCTGTAGGTCGCGTACGCGGCCGAGGTGCTCGACCCGTTCGGCAAGGGTCTCGTCGAAGCCGATGACCATGGTGGCGGTGGAACCCAGACCTGCGCGCAAAATCGCTTCTTGGGCGGCGATGTAGTCGTCGGCAGTGTATTTCAGGGGGCTGTGGCGCTCGCGGAAGTCATTGGTCAGGATCTCGGCGCCGCCGCCTGTGATCCAGCGCACGCCGGCCCGGCCGAGCGCCCCGCAGACCGCGTCGTAACTCATGCGACAGAGCTTGGCGATGTACATCATCTCGGCCACGGTCAAGGCGTAGAACTCGATCTGATCACCGAAGCGGGCGCGAATCGCGGCGAAGGTCTCGACGTACCAATCGAGCTTTAGTTTTGGGTTGAAGCCGCCGTTGAAGCCGACGAAGTCGCCGCCAAGGGTTTGGATCTCTTCGATCTTGGCAAAAATCTGCTCGCGGGAGGTGACATAGCCTTCGGGCGAGCGCGGCAGGCGATAGAAGGAGCAGTAGTCGCATTTGGCGACGCAGACATTGGTGTAGTTGATAATGCGCATGATCAGGTAGGTTGCCTGACCGGGTGGGTGAAACCTGTCGCGCACGCGTGTAGCCCAGGCGCTTAGGTCCTCGAGTTCGGCTTCGGCATAAAGCCAGAGCGCCTCTTGGTCGTCGATTCTCACGCCCGATGCGACTTTCGCTGCAATTCGCTCTCTCATGTTCTCGCCTCCCGCTGCCTCCCCTATTTTAGTGAGCGCTGCGGGGAAAGGCAACCCAGGGTAGGAGGCGAGCGCTAATCGAGCGACCAATCCAACGCCAGATCACCCATGTCAGCAAAGTCCCTCATCAGGTTCTTGGTCATGGGACCCACCTCGAGGGTGATGTCGCCGATGCGACTGACGGGCAGGATATCCCGAGTCGTCGAGGTAATGAAGACTTCGTCGGCTTCGAGCAGCTCGTCGACCGGGTAGGAACCCTCGCGCACTTCGAGTTGGATCTGCTGGGCGAGGTGCATGACCAACTGACGGGTGACGCCCTTGAGGATTCCGACACCCAGTGCCGGCGTGTGCAGGACGCCCTGCTTGATCCAGAAAATGTTGCTGGTGGTGCACTCGGCAATTTGATCGTGCTTGTCGAGCAGGACGGCTTCGTGAAAGCCCAGGCTGCGGGCCTGCTTGATGGCCTGGACGTTGTTGCGGTAGACAGAGGATTTGATGTTGCCCTGCTCCCGGGTTATCGGCAGGCTGATGTGGACACCGACCCCTTCGCGATAGAGCCTGGGATCGAGGGGTTGGTGTTCCTTGCCATAGAGGATGCGGGTCAGGTCGGAGCAGCGGCCCGGTTCGAGGCTGAGCGGGCCCATACCGCGGGTGATGACCAGTCGCAGGTAGGCGTGGGCCGTGCCGACCCGCTGGACCATGGTCGCCATCTCATCGCGAAGGAACGCGTCGTCCCAGGGGATGTCGAGCTCGATCATTGAGGCCGAGTAGCGCAAGCGCTGCAGGTGGGGGGCCAGGGCGAAGAACTTGCCGTCCATCGCCTTGACCACCTCGTACACCATGTCGCCGTAGAGGAAGCCATGGTCGAAGACGGAGATGCGAGCCTCATCGACCGGGACCTGCCGGCCATCGATCATGACTTCGACCATGGGAGCCTCCTCAAGGGCGTGCGCGCCTCGGCGCAGATTAGTTAGGGTCGGGTAGACGGGTCAGCAGGCGCTCGAGATTGAGCTCTGGATAGAGCGGGAAGCGGCCGAGCAGGTCATCGACCCGCCCGCGCGCGGTCGCGATCACGGACTCGTCGAGGTTGTACTTGATCTGGCTGGGCTCACCTGACTTGCCCTTGGCGGCTGCCTGGGTGTTGGTGAGCACGAGTTTGAAAATGGCGGCGATCTCGCGCATCTCGGCGACGCCCATGCCCAGGCTGGTCAGGGCCGGCGTGCCCAGGCGCAGGCCACTGGTGTACCAGGGGCCGTTGGGATCACCGGGGATCGTGTTGCGGTTGAGCGTGACGCCGCAGGAGCGCAATGCCTGTTCGGCTTGGCGCCCAGTCAGACCGTGGCCCTTGAAGACGTCGAGCAAGAGCAGGTGGTTTTCGGTGCCACCGCTGACGACCTTCATGCCTTCGCTCTGGCAGGCCTCGGCCAAGGTGGCTGCGTTTTCGACGATGTGGGCGGCATAGTCGCGAAACTCGGGCCGCAGTGCCTCGCGGAACGCGACAGCCTTCGCGGCCATGGCGTGGGGCAGGGGACCGCCGAGAATGGCGGGACAACCCTTGTCGACGAATTCGGCGAATTCCTTTTTGCACAGCACCATGCCGCCGCGGGGACCGCGCAGGGTCTTGTGGGTGGTGGTGGTGACGACGTGCGCATGTGCGACGGGATCGTAGTCGCCGGTAAACACTTTGCCGGCGACCAGACCGGCGAAGTGAGCCATGTCGACCATGAATACGGCGCCGACTTCGTCGGCGATCTCGCGCATCTTGGCAAAGTTGATGCGGCGCGGGTAGGCGCTGTAACCGGCCAGCAGGATCAGGGGTTTGACCTCGTGGGCTTGGGCGCGGATGCGATCCAGGTCGAGGCGCTGCGTCTCTGGATCCACACTGTAGGCGTGGGCCTCGAAGAGGACGCCGGAGACGTTGAGGCGATAGCCGTGGGTGAGGTGGCCACCGGAGTAGAGGTCAAGCGCGAGGATGCGCTGGCTGTGCATGGCCTTGCGGACCTTTTGCCAGTCGTCCGGGGACAGTGTCATGATCGAGGACTGGCCAAGTTCCGCGGTCAGCGGGGTCTGCACGCGGGCGGCCAGGATCGAGAGAAAGGCGACCATGTTGGCGTCGGCGCCGGAATGGGGTTGGACATAGGCGTGGTCGGCGCCGAACAGCTCACAGGCCAGCTGCGCGGCCTCGCTTTCGATTTCGTCGACATTGTCGCAGCCCGAATAAAAACGATGGCCGGGGAAGCCCTCCGAGTACTTGTCGGTCAAGAGGTTGCCATGGGCCAGCTGCGTGGTCAGGGACGAGAAGTTCTCGGAGGCGATCAGCTTGAGGTTGCGGCTCTGATCGCGGTATTCGCGGATGATCGCCTCGGCGATGCGCGGCGAATGGTCAAGCAACAGGTCCATGGTGGCGTAAAAGGATGCTGCCGCGGAATGGAGTTGGCCGGTTTGGCAGTCTTGTAGGTATTGGCCCAGCAAGCTCTGGGGGGGGTGGGTCATGGGGGAATCCTCCTTGATGGTCTTGGTTTGACTCAGGCGACGGGGTTTCGGTGCTTCCCGCAGGGCCCACTGTTGTCTCGCCTCATCCGTTCGCGACTTGAGGCGATCGCCAAGATACCGCGCCCCTGGGGTGGGAGCGATCTACATTCTATAACCGAAGTGAGCGCCAGTCGAACACGAAACGAAGACCATTAGCTGAAGGATCGTTCAAGCGCATCGTTGAGATCCTCCAGGTTGAAGGGTTTGATCAGCAGGCCGTCGACGCCGAGATGGCGCATCATCATGGCGGTGCGCGATTGCGGCTCGCCGGTGCAGACGAGGAAGCGCATTTCGGGTCGCAGCGCTTTCAGCTCGGGGTAGAGCTGGAGCACGTTTTCACCGGGTAGATTGATGTCCAAAAGGGCCAAGTCCAGCTCGCCGTCGTAGCTGGCGAGGAGCTGCAGGGCCTCGTTGCCGGAACAGGCGTGCATGGGCTTGAATCCGGCGCGTTTGAGCATGGTCTCGGCGACGGCGCAGAAGTCGGCGTTGTCGTCGATGACGACGACGGAGCTACCCTGCAAGAGGCCCTTGGAACGCAGGGTCTTGGAGATGGTGAAATGAAAGGTGGCGCCCTGCCCAGGGGTCGACTCGACCCACACGGAGCCACCGTGGCGTTCGACGATGCGTTTGACCAGCGACAGGCCGATACCGGTCGAGTCGGCCGAGGCCTCGCGGGGCTTGAGAGTCTGGAAAATTTTGAAGATGCGCTCGAAATGGCGGGGATCGATGCCGGGCCCGTCGTCCGCAACCATAAAGTGGTGAAAGCTGCGGTCATCCTCGCAACTGATGAGGATATGGCCGCGTGGGCGGGCCATGTGCTTGATGGCATTGCCGATCAGGTTCTGCATCAGCTGTTCGAGGTGGGTGCGGTCGTAGACGACCTGGGGCAGCCGTTGGGAGATCTGAACCTGGATCTCGGCAGGTGGGTTGAGTACCTCGATGACTCTTTCGGTGATCAGGTGACTGTCGAGGGTTTTCAGCTCGAACTTTGCGCGACCCAAGCGTGAGTACTCGAGAATGCCCTCGACCAGATTGTGCATCCAACGCACCTGATCCTGAAGATCGGCCATGTACTCCGCGCCGCGCTCGCCCAAGGCGTCGGCGAAATCTTCCTGCAGCCAGGCCGATATGGAGGAAATGGCCCGCAGTGGCGCCTTGAGGTCGTGAGAGACGATGTAAGCGAAATTCTCCAGCTCCTTGTTGGCCACCTCCAACTCGCCCAGCAGGGCGCGCAGTTGAGCCTCGGTCTGGGTGCGTTGAGCCAGGGCGTGCTCCAACTCGCGATTGGCCTCCTCGAGGCGGTGGTGAGCTGCGGTCAAAGCGGCCTCGGCGCGCAAGCGCTCGGCGATTTCATCCTTGAGCCGCTGATTGGTGTGGGTCAGACTGGCGGTGCGCGCCTCGACCATGGCCTCGAGATGTTGCCGATGCTCCCGCAGTTCGCGTTCCGAGGTCCATTTGCGGGTCAACATCATGGCGACCTGCTTGACGGTCATCGGGTCCACGGGTTTGCGCAGAATCAGGAGGTTGTCGCTCCAGCCGAACAGGCCCGTCATCTCTTCCCAGGTGTAGTCGTAGAAGGCACTGACCACGACGATCTGGGTCTCGGGCGCGAGTTGCAGAATCTTGCCCACCAGTTGAACACCGTCGATGCCTGGCGGAATGCGGACATCGGTGAAAACCAGCGCGTAGGGTTGACCTGACTCGCGGGCTTCGGTGATGCGCTCAAGCGCCGCGTCGGCGCGGGTGGCAGTATCGATATGGTACTCGAGCTTGGCGGTACCCGGATGGATCGGCTCCTCGAACAGTAGGCTCTCGATGCGGTCGAGTTCTGGCTCCCCCTGGCGTAGCCGCACCGGGCTGAGGATCTTGAGGAAGTCACGGTGTATTTCAGGGTCGTCGTCGACGACGAGGATCCGGTTGTTGACGATCATGCGGCCTCGATTGGCGCGGTTCAGGGTTGTTCGCTCAATTGCCAGTATAAGGCGATTGTCCGAATCAGCTCAACAAAATCGGTAAAGCTGAGGGGCTTGATGAAGTAGCCGGCGATGCCATGGCGGAAGGCGGTGTCGCGATCGCATGCTTCTGCGGAGGTCGTCAGCACCACCACGGGGATTGTTTGCAGCCTGGGGTCGGCGCGAATCTCGGCGAGGAACTCGGCTCCGTTCATGACGGGCATGTTGAGGTCGAGCAGAATCAGCCCAGGAATTGGTGCGCGTGGTTGGCCCGCCTGGCCGCGCAAGAAATAGAAGGCCTCCTCGCCCGTGCGCGCCACCAACAGGGGATTGGTCAGTTCACAGCGCTCGAAGGCCCGCCGTACATTGGCAATGTCGACCCTGTGGTCCTCGATTAATAGAATGGGTCGGCCCATGGCGGTTTGCATGCAGTGCCCCTCGTATTCAATCCGCGGCGGCCACCTGGGCGGGGTTGAAGGTCAGCTTGATCGAGGTGCCCTTGCCGGAACCAGCGCTGGTGACCTCGATCGCGCCGCCCATGTCGTGCATGGCATTGGAGCAATAATAGAGGCCAAAGCCGTGGCCGCCTGGCTTGGTGGTAAAGCCGTGGGTAAACAAGCGCTCTAAGTTTTCCATAGAGATACCGACCCCGTTGTCGTGGATCGTCAAGCTCGCATGACTGCCTTGTTTAAAGCCGACAAGCTTGATCAGGCGATCGCCCATCGGATTTTCCGCCACGGCATCGGCCGCGTTTTTGATCAGGTTGATCAGAATGTGGGTCAGCGTCGCCCGGTGTATTTCAAGGCGGATCACTTCGGGAAAGACCACTTCGACGAGGACTTGGGCACGGTCCAGGTGGCCCTGTGCGACTTTGAGGGCGTCGTCGAGAATGTCCTGAAGCGCGCAGGTGGTCAGGGGAGTACTCATGACTTGGGATTGTTGGGTATCGACAATCTCGCGGATCAACTGCAGGTTTTTCTGGATGCCGGCTACCTCGCCGAGCAGGTGATAGCGCTCGTCGTGAAGCTTTGTGTCGAGCGCCTGCAGGTAGCTGAGGATTTTACGGCCCTTGGGGTCAACGGAAAAGAAGGATTCGTGCTTGCTTTGTTCGACCAGTTCAACGAGTTTGGGCAACTGCTGGGCGCGCGATTCGAGGATGCCGATACGGATCATCTCGGTCGAGGCGGCGATGCTGTTGAGCACGTTGCTGACATTGTGGAGCACGGAGTTGGCGAATTCCGAGAGACCGCGGTAGCGCGCCTCGCTATCCCGCAACGCTTGTTCTGCCTGTTTGCGGTCCAACACGGCGGCGATGGTCAGCGGCAAGACGGTGAGAAAGCTGCCGCGCTGGTCTTTGATCAAGTAATCGTAGGCGCCACGCCGCATGGCTTCGATGGCGACTTCCTCGCTGCCAGCTCCGGTAATAATCACCGCGGGTGTGTTGCCCAATTGCGACAGGAGATCCAGGCCGGTACCATCCCCCAGGCGGTAGTCCAACAGCACGATATCGAACCCGCGACTGGCAAGGAGTTGACTCGCCTCGGCCATGGAGCTGGAGAAGAACAGGTTATAGGGGAGGTTGAGTTTCTGGACATGACGCTCGATGGCCAAGCGGTCGAATTTGTCGTCTTCGACCAGAAGCACGTCGATTCGACCTGTCATCCATGTCCTCCCGCCAAGAGTCCAACATTATTATCCCTATCGGAAATCTGTCTGCGAACTACATGGTGGAATGGAAATAATCCAGCCTCAGTGCGAGGACGGTCCCCAGTCTGGATTGCGGAAGTTTGGTCTTTTGTGGAAAATAAGCGAGTGCGTGATCAGAACCTCGGCCGCCTCCCGAAAGCGTTCCTCATAGGCGAAGTTGTTGTCGGGTTCGCCAGGATGATAAAGATTGCCTTCGCTGTCGGCAAAGGGGGCTCTGTTCTGCGATGTGAAGAGCCAACCTTGGTGGACGAAGCCGGTTAATTGCTTGTAAAACGGCATGACCGGGCGCGTGGTGTCGGCCTGCATCAGGTGGGTGCCGTAAACGCCAAAGGGGACCGGATGGCCGATCAGGTGCATGATCGTCGGGAATACATCCTGAAGACCGCCCACAACCTGTTCAAATTGGGACTTGTTCTGTGTGAACTCGTGCTCGAGACTGGGGCAATAAATCAACAGTGGCACGCGCTTCTGGCGGGTTGCAAGAGGGTCAATACCGGTCTTGTCCGCGATCAGTTTGGCGCTGAATCGATCCATGGGCGCGGCGTGGTCGCCGTAAATCACGAACAAGCTGTTGTCGAGCAGGTTTTGTTCTGCCAACTGCTTGAAGAAAATCCCCAAGGCCGCGTCCGCGAAATGGACGGCCTGGAAATAGTCATAGGCTTTAGATGGTGACATATTCAGGCGCAGCCGCTGGTCTTCACGGGGCATCAAGTAAGGATGGTGGCTGGAAAGCGAGATCAAGAAGGCGAAAAACGGCTGTGGGCGCTCGTGTAACATGCGTGCTGATTGGTCGAAAAAGGTGTCGTCGGGAACACCCAGACCTTTCCGGGTAAAGGTGAAGGACTTTTGGAACAGCATTTCCTTGAAGCCGAGGGCGGGGTGGTTGACGCTGCGATTCCAAAAGGAGGGCACAAATCCGTGGAGGCTGAGGGTGTGATAGCCCAGGCCGGCGAGGGTCTCAGGCAGGCTCTGGGGCGGTGGATCAGTAGGCATCGTCATCGCAGAGATATTTTCTCGATTGGGTAGCAGTCCGG
The DNA here is from genome assembly GCA_964423555.1 of uncultured Holophagae bacterium. GTDB lineage: Bacteria > Acidobacteriota > Holophagae > Acanthopleuribacterales > Acanthopleuribacteraceae > CAYRFM01. Next base: position 28,072 of record CAYRFM010000074.1, read on the forward strand.
TGAGAACGGAGAACTCCGCGTCAGAGGTACCGCCAACGGCGATATTATCGATGATGTTGTCCCAATGCAGCGCATGTTGTTTGAGCTGGTTCAAGGTCGGCGTCAACTCCTGACCGTCGACGCTAAGCCCGAGGACAAAGTGTTGAAAGGCTTCCATGGAGATGACGATGACATTCTTGCCCTTGGCCAGGCCGTCCAGAGGGCCCGCATTAAGGTTACTGAGGTGACTGCGTTCAAGGGTTTTCTCGATGAGCTCGTGTTCATCGGGCTGAATGGGCTCTGCGCCACGGGTCATCACAGCGAACAGATTGTCGAGATGGTAGTTGAAGAGGCCGAACTGAACAGCAAAACTGACGGAAGAAGTGACATGGGCAGCGAGTTCGAACTTCGTACCATTTTCGTTGGATTGAAGGTGTGAGCTCCGTGTTGCTATGGGGATTTCGAAAGCATTGAGACCGCAATGGAATGCGACAATCAACATCAGCAGGCCAAGAATCCTGTCGGCCACAAACGCTTTAGGGTTCGTTTTGAAACCTGGATTGAGGGCGCGGTTATAGAAATAACCGAACACGCCGACGAGCAAGACGCCGAGAAGCAAGTACCCATCGTGAGGTTCCAGCTCAGAGATGATCGAGTTCTTGATGGCCCACGTCTGGTGGCTGGCGTCTAGGCTCTGCCATGAGAGCAGACTCGTAAAAAACTGAAAATAGATGCGATCGCCGATCATCAAAAGGGCAAAACCCAGGCCAGCCAGAGCAAGCGCGTAATGGCGCAATCGATCGAGACACATCAGCGCCAAACTGATGATTAACAACACGGGAAAGGCTTTCCACAGCTTTCCGGGCAAACCGGGCAGTTGGTTGCTTAGAAGTATCTGGTCGTTGGTGACAAACTCATTGTTGTGTTCGCCACCATAGAACAGCGGCAACAGACCTTTTTCGTATTTATAGAGCAGGGTGATCAGAGCAAGAAGTACGACCAGCTGAAGCGCCTGCCAGACCAAAAGCTTGCGAATGGCGGTTTCAGGTACTGTTTGGTTCTGCATGGTTTGAGGGGGGGGCTTCTTCAGACAGGAGCTTGTCGGCTTCGGATTTCTTTTTGTTCAAGCGGATTGCAAAGGCCAACAGCCCAAGGCCAAAGATGCCCAAACATACGCTGATGACGATGACCTGCATGGACAGAGCGGTGACCTGACCGTTGTCAAGGGAAGAGTCCAGGCCGATCAATGTCAGGTACGAAAAACCCGCCATTGGCATGGGTTCGATAGGCTTTCCGCTGGCCTGGATCGCTAACTGCATGGCATCGATCTCTGGCAGGTTACGCAAATAACTGTCTTTATCCGTCGCTACAATGGTGAGTAAAATCGCATCTTGGTCATTTCGGAAAAGTTTTTTGATACACACGCTTTTGGGATGACTTTCCGACGGTTTGTAGGCATAACCGAGCGTAAAGGTTTGAGCTACTTCGTCCAGTGTCGGTGGAATGAGGACTTCGGGCTCTTCCTCTATGGGCTGTTTGAAGTAGAAGTGAACGCGACTGAAACAGTCTAGGAGGGTAGAGGAGTCAATCGGGGGCGTAAAATCGTACTTCTGAAAGGGAAAAAATTGGACGATACCGCAGAAGGACCAATCCTCCTTTTTAGAGAAAAAAATACCGCTGCAATTGGGAATAAAGGTGGCTCTGGTCAAGCCGATCATCGGCGTGATGTTTTCATCCGTCGCATAAAGCAAGCCCTCTGGAACGACGATGAGGAAGCTGCCGAGTTCGGCATGATCTTCAGCCCGCAAAGGCTTGAAGGAAATTTCTTTAGGAGTCGGAGTTTTTTCTGGCGCTGAAGCGCTATTTTGGAAAAGACAGAGCAGTAAGAGCAGCATTTCGACTCCCGACTAAACGCGAAGAGGGGGATTCAATTTCGGCTGCCAGATTTGACAGCCGAACTGAACCCCCTTTGATTCAAGACTCAGAAGGCGTTAGTTGAAAGTCAGAGCCGGATTGGGTTGGAAGTCGAGGTTGAGGGGGTTGCTGCCGTCGCCGATTTGCTGGCCAACGATGCACAGATCGTTATCCGCGTAGCAGCGAATTTTCCACTTGCCGTCGCAGTTTGCGTTCGGGCAGCCCGCGTCTGCACCCCAGACGAAGTCAATTTGCAGTTCGGACGAAGTGGCGCTAGCAAGGGACCAGGTCATGTTCTTAACTTGGGAGAGGCCAGCACCAACGTTTCTAGTGCCAGCTTTGATGGAACCGCCATCAGCCGGGACAGTGTCGACGGCCGCGAAGGATTTATGATCTTCATACCAACCTTGAAGACTCGTCTTTGCGCCCTCGAGCGATTTGGTGGCGACGGAAACCTTGGCCTTCTGTTTGAAAGTGGAATACATGGGCAGTGCGACTGCGGCCAGAATCGCAATGATGGCAACAACGACCATCAGCTCGACGAGCGTGAAACCTTTTTGATTCTTCATGAGGGGGTCTCCTTGACTTGAGTTAGGGTGCCTCTTTCTGCACGCCATTTGGTTAGCAATCGATGTGCCAGCAAAGTCGGCCTATAAAAATCAAGGAGTTAGAGTGAATTGCGCGTAAGGGGGTGACATTTTTTTGCGTCCGCTTGTAAGCTTAATGCAAAAAATGTCAACGATCCTTCACCTGTGGCGGCGCCTTCTGGATTCCTCGCGTTCGCCCACCCAGATGAACTTGACCGAGCTGATGCGATTGTCGCCGATCCAATTGTCGGCCAGGTTGCTGTCGTCGCTCATCAGGGTCTCGGAAGGGCCTTGAAAATCGACATCGGCGTAGACCGTGACTACATACCCGCGTGGAATGCGAATCGAGGAGGCCTGGTCGTTGCCGACCTGAGTCCTGCGCAGATCGGCGATATCACCGCGTACCGCCTGCTCGTGCCCTCGAAAGCCAGGGTGTTCGAAGAGCGTGATCACGTCGCGCCGGCCCTCGCGCTCTTGGTGCTTGACCTCGTGGCGGATCACGCGCAGCGAGGAGACGCGATCATTACCTATATAATTGTCGCAGAGGTTAGGGTCGTCGTAGACCAGGCGTTCCTGTTGGCCGCGGTAGCCCGTATGCTCATACAGAACGACCTCCGTGCCGGGCGAGAGCTTGATCGAACTGAGTCGGTCATTGCCGATAGCCGTCGCGCCAAGGTCGGGCATATCCTCGAAAACCGTTTCCGTCGCCCCGCGATAACCTACGTCAAGGAACAGGAAGACCGCTTCGCGCGGGCGTGGTCCGGGCAATTGCGGTTCGGCTCGGTCCCAGTTGATGCGCAGGGACGATGCACTATCCTTGCCAAAAGGCGTGTGATCGAGGTCACCGATATCCCCGCGAAGGGTGACTTCGCGGCCGCGATATCCCGTGTGCTCGTACAGGGTTACACTGCAATTGGCGGGGATCCGCAGCGAGCGCAGACGATCGTTGCCGACGAAATTGTCCCTGAGGTCGGAGTCATTGGCAGCGATCAGTTCGGCGTGTCCCTTGAAGTGCTTTTTACCGTAAAGCAAAACGCCGTCCTGGGCCAACAAGCCACCACAGAAACACAGCACCAGGAATGCATATTGGGGGTTGTACATAGGTCACCTCATGGTCTTTGCTTGGCCGCTGCGCGGTTGCCGTCCTAAATGCAAGAACTGTGACAAGTGCCTAAAAACCCGTCAACCCCCTGTAAATCAATCCGTTCCGCAATGGCCAGCGCGTCTTGACGTGCTACAATAGGCGCGGCTATGTCCGTATTGCCACACAGGTGTTCCTGTCCAGGTGACGGCGCGGAGGTCCCGATGAAGCGTTTCACAGCCATTTGCCTGATTGCGCTCACCGCCCTAGTCTTCGGCCAGGAGGATCGTCTGATCGTTCGGGTCGGTTTGCCTCTTGGGCTCGAAGCCCGCTCTCTGTCAGGCTTTGGGCTGCCTTTGGCGCGTGACGCTCACGGTGCTTGGTTGCTGGAAACCGACGAGCAGGGGCTGGCCGATCTGAGCGTGGCTGGCTTCGAGGTCGCGCTCGACGCCGGGCAAACCTGGCCATCTCGCATTCAGGGCAAACAGTTGACCGGCATTCCCGGCTATCCCTGCTATCCGACCAACGGCGAGGTGTTTGATCGGTTGGCCCAGCTGGCGAGCAGTTACCCGGACCTGTTACATTTAGAGGACATCGGCGATTCCTGGGAGAAGGCCGAAGGGCTAGGCGGCGCCGACCTGGTCGTGGCGGTGCTGACCAATCACCAGGTGCCCGGTCCCAAACCCGCGCTGTTCGTCTGCAGCGGCCTGCATGCCCGGGAATTGAGCCCGACCGGCATGACGATGGGCTTCGCCGAAGCGCTGCTGGCCGGCTATGGCCACGAGGGCGACGCCACCTGGTTGCTGGACGCGGTCGAGATCCACCTGCTGATCCTCGCCAATCCCGACGGGCGTGCCTACGTCGAACAGCCTTCGCCCATTTCCTGGCGCAAGAACACGGACAACGACTTCTGCACTGGCTCCAACGGCCGCGGTGTCGATCTCAACCGCAACTATGGTTTCCAATGGGGGCTGACCGCCTCCTGTTCCAGCAGTGCCCAGTGTTCCAACACCTTTCGCGGGCCGTCGGCCGGTTCCGAACCGGAGATCCAGGCGATCCAGGCTTATGTGCAGAGCATTTTCCCGGACCAGCGCGGCCCCAATCTCGGCGACCCGGCGCCCGCCGATGCGGAAGGCGTGTTCATCGACTTGCACAGCTACGCCGGCCAAGTGCTCTGGCCCTATGGCTTCGACAACACGGTCGCGCCCAACGGCGCCGCGCTGACCACCCTGGGCCGCAAGTTCGCATGGTTCAACGGCTACTCCCCCGAGAAGGCCTCCTACAGTTTCGATACCTGCGGGACCTCCGACGACTTCAATTACGGCAGCTTGGGCGTGGCCGCCTTTACATTTGAAATGGGCAACGCCTTTTTCGAGCCTTGCAGCAACTTCGACGATACGATCTGGCCCGACAACAGCAAGGCCCTGTTCTACGCGGCCAAGGTGGCCCGCGCGCCCTATCTATGGCCCTCGGGACCCAATGTCGAGAGCGCGCAGGGCTCCTCGTCCTCCCTGGTGCCTGGACAACCGCTGCGGATCGTGGCTAACCTTAGCGACGATCGCTTTCAGGTGGCAACCAATCCGGCAGGCGTGGAGCCGGTCCAAAACGTGAGCGCTGCCGAAGTCTTTGCCGATGGCGCCCCTTGGGAGGGCGGGCCGGCACTGGCCATGAGCGCTCAGGACGGCGCGTTTGATAGTCCCACCGAAACAGCCGAACTGGCCCTAGCCACCGGTTCGATGGCCCTGGGCAGTCATGTTCTTTTGGTGCGCGGCACGGACAGCAGCGGCGCCGTCGGCGCGCCGACAGGGGTGCTGGTCAAGGTCGCAGATGGGGCCACCGTGCTGGCCCTGACGGGTCAGGTGGTCGAGCTCGGCAGCGGCACGCCGCTTGCGGCGACAGTCAGCTGCGCTGGCGAGACCGCCCATTGTGATCCCCAGGACGGCCGCTTCTACCTGGCGGTTTCGCCAGGCACCCACGCGCTCCAGGTCCAACTGGCGGACTACAATCCGGTCACTTTGAACATTTCAGGCAGTGCCGGTCAGTCGTCGACTTTGGCCCAGATCGTGATGGTGCCGCTGTGTTCGAATCTGGTCGACTTGAGCGCCAGCACTTGGTCCCGCGATGGTGGCTGGAGCTTGGTAGCCGATGAAGGCGATGCCTTGATGTGGGACGAGAGCCCGGACGGCGACTACGAGAATGGCAGCGCCAGCCATCTGGTGACCGCACCGCTGCGCTTGCCGCGCGGCGGCGAGGCGCGCCTCACGCACCGCTACCAGCTAGACCCGTACGGCGCGGACGAGGCTGTGGTCGAGGCGAAGGTCAACGGTGGGCCCTGGCAGCGGCTGGCCCGTTTTCACGGCGACGGCGGCAGCGACCTTCGAGTAACCCATGTCAATCTGCCGGCCGGCGAAAGTGTGCAACTGCGCTTTACGCTCGATGCGGACGAGGCCTTTGGCGGCGATGGCTGGCAGCTGACTCAGCTGACGCTGTGGCAGGGCGGAAGCTGCGTGTTGCCGCTGTTGGTTTCCAGTTGGCCCAACAACGGCATCACTGTGCTGCAGATCCTCAACTACCTCTGAGGCTCAGCGGCCGCCGCCGATGCCGGGCCCGCCGGGGGCGATCCGGGTCGGCGTCGCGGTGCCGTCGACGATCGGCTTGGCGGCGAGGGCGATGGCGCGGATCATGGCTTCGAGGTGACCCAGGTCGAGGGTTTCGACCTCGTCGTCGACGGTGTGGTAGTAAGGGTCTTTATCGATCTGGCCGGAGCCGACCGTATGGGCCGGGACGCCCTCCGCCGCGAAGACGGCGTTGTCGGAGCGGAAGAACAGCTGCTGTTCCGGATAGGGATCGGGGTGCAGGTTGTAGGGGCTGCCTTCCAGGGCCTTGCTCATGATCGCCGGCAGGCTGGACATTTCGTAGCCGGTGATGAAGCCCTGGCCGCTGCCGAATTTGGAGAGCTTGCCGATCATCTCGATGTTGATACCGGCGGCGATGGTGGCGGGGTCGAGTTTTTTAGCCATATAGTGGGAGCCGTACCCGCCCGACTCCTCGCCGGTGAAGGCCGCGAAGATGAGCGTGCGTTTGGGTGTGCCCAGGGCCTTGAAGTGGTGGGCCAGCTCGACCAGGGCGGTGACGCCGGAGGCGTCGTCGTCGGCGCCGTTGGCGATGTCGTCGCCGCCCTTGGGCGTCTGACGGCCAATATGGTCGAAATGGGCGGAGAACAGGACGGAGCCGAGACTGTCGTCGCTGCCGGGCAGAACGCCGACCACGTTCAGCATGGGCGTTTCGCCGATGGCGTTCTCGACCTCAAGGGCGATGGTCTCGACACTGGTCGTGTCTGAGATGGCCCAGACCTCGAGCTCCTGGTCCTTATCGATATTATCGGAATGACTGGAGGCAAAGCGCTCGCGCATCCGTGGGCCCCAGGCGGAAGGGATCAGGATCAGTTTGGGTCCTTTATGGCCGTGTGCCTTCATGAAGTCGGCAGGGCTGGTGATGGGGAAGATCGCCACACCGTCCAGATCGTTCTTGACCATTTTCTTCGCGGCAGACACGATCTTGAAGTCGCCGGCGGGCAGAGCCTGGCCGTTGAGCGAGAGACTCGCCTTGACGGGGGTCACGCTGAGCATGGCGAAGGGCTGGTCGAAATTGGCTGCGCCCTTCAGCGGCGACAAGCCGGCTTGTTTGAAGGCATCGGCGATGAAGCGAGCGGCGCGCTTTTCGGCCTCGGTGCCGACTTGTCGGCCCTCCATCTCGTCGCTGGCCAAGGTGCGCAGGATCTGCTCAAGGCGGGCGCGATCGATTTGGGCGAAGGCGGCGTGGGTCAGGCAGAGCAGGGTGCATGCGGTCAAAACGGTCTTGATTGACATCGGTTCGACTCCCGACCGCATCACCGCGGCCTAAATTGTGCTTGCCCGCTGGAACGCGGGCCGATGCGGTAAAGCCAGGGGGTCCGCAGGGACCCCGCCGGAATCAATCTTCTATGCGGGCAACCGCCAGCTTGAATACCGCAACCACTTCCGTGTGGAGACGAGCTTTAATCTCGTATTCGCCCAACTCTTTGATGTGGGGCGCTTCCAACTTACGACGCTCAATCTCGATGCCGTTTTCGGCGAGCAGATTGGCGATTTCCTGCCTGGTCACGGAGCCGAAGAGCTGGCCATTGTCGGCGGCGCGCTTGGAGATCTTGAGCTCCAGAGCTTGGATGCGGGCTTGGGCGTTTTGGGCCGATGATTTGGCCTCGTTCACCTTCCGCTCATAGTTGCGCTTCTCGACTTCGAGCTGCTTGATGTTACCAGGCGTCACGGTTACGGCGATTCTTTTGGGCAGCAGGTAGTTACGAGCGAAGCCCGGTTTCACCTTGACGACTTCACCGCGTTTACCGAGGTTCGATACGGTTTCTCTTAACAGTACTTGCATTTTTGAAGGGTCCTCCAAAGAAAATCGCACATCGCGCGAGCCAGCCACTTTAACAGATTCAAAGTGGGTGGTCAAGTTCAAATGATGGGTTGAAAAGGTCAGCGCTCAGGCCAGGCTGGCATCGTTGCGGCGCGAGCATTAGCCCGGCCCAGGGCTGGTATGGGGCTTGTGATTGCGCACAAACCACAGGTACAAAAGGCGGGTGTAACTGAAGGAGGGGATGCCGCGCTTGGCGTAGAAGGGGTCCAACTCGCGCTGCAGGGCCTCGAGGTTGTAGAAGGGCACGGCCGGAAAGTAATGGTGCTCCAAATGGTAGGAGGAGTAGAGAAAGATGAAGTTCCAGAGCGCATTGGGGCGAATCAGGGTCGACCACTGGGCGACATCGTCGGGGTCGATCACGTAGTGCTGGCCGAGGCGGTTGAGGGTGAAGGCGACCGGGAACACTATAAATATAGGTATGGCCCAAGCAAGTAGGGCAAAGGCCGGCGAAACGAGCCAGGCCATCAGCCCCATGACCGCCAGGTGAAAGCCGATCGAGGTCCTGCGCTCGACCGCGATGCGGGCGCGCAGTTCGGGCGAATAGGCGGCGCTGGCACGGCGCGCTGCCGCGAAGTAGATGGGGTAGAGTGCCGGCGTGCAGTAGAGCAACTTGTACCAGCGCGCATGGATCTTGGGCGAGAGGTGAGCGCGTTTGGGGTCGGCGGCGGCGTCGCCCAGTTGTTCGTGGTGGTCCATGTGCCAGCGCGTGAACTGGGCGCATGAGAGACCCGAGAGCGTGCCGTAGAGTTGGCCCAGGCGCGCGGTCCAGCCCGCACTGTCCTTGTTGAAGACGCACTTGTGGACGACTTCGTGGAGCAAGATGCTGAAGTTGAAGACGGTGAAGCCCTGGAGGATGATGGCGGGCACGACCACAAACGGGTTGGGGAAGTGGTAGATCAAGAGCGGCATGGCGACCAGGATCGCCAGCTGGCGCAGCGCAATGGCGAAATGCAACCAGGGTCGTTTGCGGTGGAGTGCCTTGAGTCGCTCGGGCGGAATCGATTTTTTCAGTTCCTGATTGAGTTGGCTAGCCTGGGTGTAGTAATAAGTTTTAGCCATGCCCGCCTCCCTTTGGCGCGATCGACGCTGAGACGCCGCCGCTATCCTAGCAGGCGCTTTGATTCACTGGCAAGGCAAGAGTCGCATTTCCCCGAGTTGCATATTTGCCACTTTGGCCTTAAAATCACAAGTCAGAGGTCATCTAAAAGAGGACGCATGCCGAGGAAAAAAAAGTTCAGGGAAACGGATATCACCAGTAACCTGGAAGAACTTGCTCCCATGGCCTCGGCGAGCGACGACCCGACTGTACCTTACCTGGTGGTATTGGCGGGCGAGTCGGTTGGTCGCGTCATCCGCCTGATGAAGAACGAGGTGATGATTGCTGGCCGCAGTCGCTCCTGCGAGATCTACCTGGACTGCGGCAACATTTCCCGCAACCATGCCCGCTTCGAGGTCGACGAGCACGGCGCCACGGTCCTGGTCGACATGGAGAGCACGAACGGCAGCATGGTCAACGGCAAGAAGATCAAGCGCGAGCTCTTGACCGACGGCGATCGCCTGTGTCTGGGCAACGTCATCCTGCGCTTCTCCCAAAAAGATGGCTTGGAATACGACTTCCAGCAGAACCTCTACGACAAAGCCACGAAGGATCCCTTGACGGGCGCCTTCAACAAACGCTACTTCATGGAGACGCTCCATAAGGAGTTCAGCTTCCACCAGCGCCAAGAGTGGCCGCTCTCGCTGGTGATGATCGACCTGGACGATTTCAAGCGCATCAACGACACCTATGGTCACGTCAACGGCGATATCGTGCTGAAGGAGTTGACCAAGCGCATCAACGAATCGCTGCGCCGGGAGGATGTGCTGGCGCGCTTCGGCGGCGAGGAGTTCGTCGGCCTGTTCCGCAAGACAACCCTGGAAGGGGCGCTGGAAGTGGCCAAAAAGATCTGGCAGCTGGCGCGCGAAATGTCGTTCGACACCAGCGATGGCTCTTACCAAATCACGGTCACGATCGGCGTGGCCACGATGGACAAGGACAGCCATGCCTCCTCCGACGCGCTGCTGATGGCGGCCGACCAAAACCTCTACGTCGGCAAGCGCGAGGGCAAGGACCGCATCATCGGTTGAGCGGCTCGCGCTCTTGACCGCGAGGATGGCGTTGGTGGTCTTCAAGGAGCTGAGACGGACTCAATCGGTTGACGACGGGTGAGCTTGGCCGCGCGATTTTTTTTGGACGGGTGAATCAGTTGAACTTGGCCTCGCGATTTTTTTCGGACGGGTAATTCAGTTCAACTAGGCCTTGCGATTTTTTTCGGACGGGCTGTTCAGGTGAACTAGGCCTCGCGATTTTTTTCGG
>CAYRFM010000075.1:0-38252 GCA_964423555.1 uncultured Holophagae bacterium
CTAGGCTCTGCCCTGATCACCAACCTGACAAAGTCGTACTAGGCGCCCCCGCCGCTTTGCCTTGGTCGCTGGGAACGCGTATCGTCCGCGGAGCCAGCGGAGGCGGGCGACTGTTAAAGGGGCCTTGTAACGTCCCCATGAAATTAATCTATTTTCCGGCGCTTTTGTACCCTGCCAGGCTTATAACTGGACAAAATGGCGCTTAAGTAACATGATGGGCGTTGGTCTGAAAATTAGCCCCGCGCCTTTCCATCTTTTTCTGTTATTTTTGGGATGCAGCTCACCTCTTATCCAACACCTATAACCCGGAGTGCATGATGCGTTTTTTTCTCACCCTCTGCCTTGCTGCCCTGCCTGGCTGGGCTCAAGATCCCCCCTCGTGGCTGGAAGATCCCATGAATACGCCCACCGACCAGCTATGGTCCGGGATGGAGAGCTTGGCCCCGACAAACGCGAAAGGTGAGGCGATCGATGCCTTCCTGGTGAGGGTGGTGTTCACTGTCGACGACCAGCAACTGTGCAAGACGGAAACGACCAGAGTCTATCGTATTCTCAATCGCGACGGCGAAAGCGTGGATCAGATCAGCCAGAGCTGGCGCTCCTGGTACCAAAACCGGCCGCAGATCCGTGCTCGAGTCATCAATGGTGCGGACGAGGAAGCCACCCTTGATGAACGCGACCTGATCGAGCGCAGTGCCGAGACCAGCAGCGACATTTTCAGCGACGACCGCATCCTCGTCGGTCCTCTGCCCCATGTGCGCCAAGGCTCGCTGGTGGTTGTGCAGGTCTTGGAGACCGAACACCAGCCCTACTTCGAGGGCGGCGCGGCCAAGAGTGACATCAGCAGTGGTTACCGCTGGATCGAGTACAGCCTGGTAACGCCTAAAGGGATCAAACCCCATATCGTAACCAACCTGCTGCAAAAGGATGCGACACGAAACACGGTGGACAATGGCAGGATCGTCTCCTATCAGCTCTACGGTTACGACTGGTCACGGCTCGACACGCTGGAATTCGACGATCCAGATCTGGCCAATGCCTACCCCAGTTTCCAGTTTTCGACGGTCCCGTCCTGGAACCTGCTCGCAGAGGCCTATCATCGCCATGTGGAGGAAATGTTGGCCAGCGGCGGCCAGCTACAGCCACCTGCGGAGCAGCTGGTCGAGGGCGATGGTCGCGCCACCGCGATCAGGCTCTCCAATTGGCTCAACCAACGGGTGCGCTATACCGGTATGGAGCTGGGCAAGAAAGCACTGATCCCCTATGAACCCGCAGAGATCATACGGCGCGGCTATGGCGACTGCAAGGACAAGGCCCTGATACTGGTGGCCATGCTGCGCCAGGCCGGCATCCAGGCCTCGCTGGCGCTGGTCGGCACGGGCGTGTTCGCACCTCTGGCCGAGCTGCCCTCAATGCGGAACTTCAACCACGCCATCGTTTACCTGCCCGACCTGGACTTCTGGATCGACCCCACCTGGGAGCTTCAGGCCTCCGGCTACCTGCCTGAAGAGGACGCGGATATACCCGCGCTGATCGCGGCACCCACAACCACGCGCCTCGTCAGGACGCCGGCCTATAACAGCAAGGATCATGCGGACCTGCTCGTCCGCACCTTTGACTTACGCGACTTCATGACCGTGAGGGAAACCGTGTGTCGCCAGGCACGAGGTTACAGAGAGGACCAGTGGCGGCGCCAATATTCGGGCAGCAATGCCACCGAGTTCGAGCAAAACACCCGCGCCACGCTTCCCCACCTGACCCAGTGGGCGCTTTCAGACACTCAAGACCCAACGCAGCCTTTTCGGCTCTCCAACGAAACGGAGAAAGTTTACCTGGCGGAAGAGCCTGCCCTGCTCTTGCAGCTCACCCTTGATGGCGATATCCTGGTCCACGAACTGGCGCAAGATATCGATCTCCAGGCCGAATCGCGTCACGGGCGCTTCAGCCTGCCAGCCTACCAACGGGAGCAAACAACCGTCGTCCTGTTGCCCCCGCAGTTTGCCGTCAAGGAGGCGATCGACGATCTAGCGCTCGAGCTCGGCGTCTTCCAATTGATCCGCACGGTCCAAAAAGAACCGGGCAAACTGACGATCACCTACCGGGCATGGCCCAGTAAGTCGTTGATCACACCGGATGAGTATCTGGCGACCGCCCATGCGTTGGCCCAGGCGAACCTACAACTCGAACTGAGCTTCGAGGCCGACTACCTGCGGCTGGCCGAGGCGGGCAAGGATCTCGAGGCCATCGACGCCCTGCGCACGCGCCTTGCCGATCCTGACAACGCGGCCTGGGCGGCGATCCAGCTAGCTTGTATCTACGCCAAGCTCGAACAGTGGCCGCTGGCTCAGACCCAACTGGATTCGGCCCTGACAGCGACGCCCGACAATCCCGGCCTCTTGCTGGCGCGTATCTTTTTGGCCCAAAAGCGCCGCGACCAGGGAACCTGGCCGCGCGCAACCTGCCTCGAAGACTGCCGCCGCCTGCTCGAGCGCAGGCCTGATGACGCCGCGCTGCTAAATCTTTATGCCACCGCCCTTGAGTACAACGCTCAAGGCCGCCGCTATCAACGCGATAGCGACCTGGAACAAGCCCTGCTGACCCGCGCGAAAGTGAATGATCCCGAACAGCTCGGCCTGCACATGGAGCTGTTGCTGCATCTGGGCCGCTTCGAGGAAATGATCAAACAGTCCAAGAACGACCCAGAGAGCTCGCTCTGGCAGGTGATTGGCCTTGCCGGCTCAGGCCAGCATCAAGCGGTCGGCATGCAGTTGCAGCGATGTGCAAGCCAGCTCGAACGCCTCCAGCTCCTCCAACAAGGCTTCGCCAAACTGACCTTCCACGGCTTTCAGACGCAAGCCATGACCCTGCTCGAGCACAGCCCAGTGGAAAACAAGGAGGTGCGCGAACATTTCCAGAAGGCCTTGACGCCCGCGCCGGATGAGCCGCCCCAACGGGCTTTGGCGCGCACCTGGGTTCGCTATCTGTGGTTCGCAGAGGACCGCCCCCTCGAAACGTTCGTACTGCCCTCGAGCTTGACCAGCGCTGCCAAAGCCTTTGAGGAGGTGCGGAAGCATGGAATGGCGCTTTCAACCGAACTCCTGGGAGACGCCGTAGGCCCGAGTATGTGGTGGCCGTCATGGGCCAATTCGACCTGGGAGGAAGCAGGCAACCCCGAACTTGGCTATCGACTTACAGCACATGTGTCTTTCGGCCTTCCAGGGGCTGGACCCAGCGTGATCCTTTACTTGGCGCCACACGATGGCAAGCTCTGGCTCGTCGGCAGCCAGGAGACCCTGCCCCTGATCGGCGCCTATATCCTACGACTTCTCGAGCAGGGCCAGGACGAGGCCGCCTACCAATGGCTGGACTGGGCGAACGAGGGCCAGAGTCTTCTCGAAGGGGACACTTTCTGGGAGACTGTCACGCATGACAGAGAAATGGCCAGATGGGCCGCCTTGATCCTGGTCAGTGAGGACCATGACAATGTTGCGGTGCTAGACGAGCTAGAAGCATTTTTGCCAAAGCTCGACGGGCCCCAGCGTTACCAACTGACGAAGGTCCTGCTGGATGCGAAGTTGCCTGAGAGCCGAATCGGCCCCATCGTCGAAGACCTTTACCGTGTCCAGCCTAACAACGCCCGTGCCCAATACATGTACTGCCGTCACCTCTTGCACCTAGGCGACTTTGCCACGCTGGAGCGGGAAGCCAAAAATTGGGGACTCGTAGGTGAAGCAGAGCTAAACGAGTTGCTGCTTGGTCGTGATGGCTATGCCGGCATGGCCCGCCATGTCGCGGAACTGGAACGGCTGGGAAAGGCCACACCCGCCCATTACAACAATCTCGCCTGGGAGACGTTATGGGAACCCGCGCCGCCGGCCGACCTCGAGAACATATTGGCCAAGCTGAGCCTAAATGAACACGCCGAGGCCCATACCTTTGCCACCCTACGGGCCGAACAGGGCAAACTGCTTCAGGCCATCGCCCAGCTGAAGGTCTCAAAAGGCCCGCGCTGGAAACCAGAACCCGTCGACCAGCTGGTACTGGGCAAAATCGCCGAAAAGCTGGGTGCGCGCGAAAGCGCCATCGCCCATTATCGCAAGGTAGAAACGGAATGGACGGACGGTCATCACTCAGCTTATGCGCTGGCCCAAAAGTGGACCGCGGCGCTAGAGAACCCTGCGCCAGGACCCAGCGACGAAACCCCCGCCGCGAAGTGACGGCATACACCTTCGCAGGCCTTATCCGCACCACACCTGCTTAGACCAAACCTGGCCGGCGTGGGCCGCTTAGATCACCCTTTTGTTCTCTAACCCTTCGCTAGCATAGAAGGCCGACTGGCTCGACATAAAGTATAAGGAAAGGATATGCGTTACACGTTTGTTGTGCTTTGGATGACCCTGTTATTCTCGAACCGTTCGCTGGCAGAGAACCTGCCAGAGTGGGCCAAGGACCCCATGAATACCCCAGCGAGCCAGCTCTGGGCAGAAGTCAATCCTATTGCCGCGGAGGAAGGCTTAGGTGTCGCTTTTCTCCTGCAGAAGGTGCGGGTCGAGGTCGACGACCAACAACGCGCAACCGTAGAGACGTTGAGCGTCTATCGCCTCTTCGACGCTTCCCGATTGGAGGACCTAGACGATCTCATGGTAGCTTATCCTACCTGGCTTGAAAAGCGACCCGAAATCGCGGTGCGGATCATCAATGGACCCGACCAAGAGACACGCTTGGATGGACATGACCTGGAGCCCCAAAAGCAGTATGAGGGCGCAGAAGACGACGACGACCATCTGCAACTGACACTTCCACTACCCCAGGCCCGTGCCGGTTCGCTGATCGTGACCCGTGTCGTGCGCAGCGAATTGCGCCCCTTTTTCGAAACAGGTATAAGCCGCGACCTGGAACTCGAACCCTATCGATGGCTGGATGCAACCCTGGTCCTACCGAACAAAGCCAAAGCGAAGTTCCGAGTCCAGTATCTGCAGGCAGATCCCGCCCTCGTGGGAGCCGCACATACCACCTACCGGTTCAGTCTGCACCATCCTTCCTGGTCTGACAGTGCTGAACGGGACGAGGACAACCATCCCGGCAACAGCGGGCTTTGGCCGCTCCTCGAGTTCAGCACAGTGGCCACTTGGAACACGCTGGCCAAGGCCTATCACGCACATGCCGAAGCGCTGTTGGCAAAGGGCGGCTTGCCTACGCCGCCCGCCACCGCGATCGACGCCAAAGATCCGCGAGCTACCGCACTCAATTTGTCCAATTGGTTGAACGAGTCAATTCGCACCAGCCAGTCGCCCTTCGATGCCAACGGCATGTTGCCGGATGAGCCGGCAACCGTGATCCAGCGCGGGTACGGCGACGCCAAGGACAAGGCGCTGCTGTTGGTGGGGCTATTGCGCAAAAACGGCATCAAGGCCCACCTGGCGCTGCTGGCGACATCCGCTGCTCGGCCCTCGCCGGAGCTACCCAGCCTCCAGAACTTCGACCATGCCCTTGTCTTCCTGCCTGAAACCAAGTTCTGGATCGACCCCTCTCAGGTGATCAATGCCTCCGGCGTTCTCCCGACGGCGGATCTCGAGGTACCGGCCCTGATCATCGAGCCGCGCACTCAAGGCTTGGTCCGGACGCCCTCATCCCCTTCCTCGGAGTCCCGCTATTTCGTTCGCAGCACGACCGATCTCAGGACCTATGGCGTCATGAAGGAGTCGGCCCTGATGCAGTTCGAGGGCGCAATCGCGGATCAGAAGCGCTTGGCGCTAGGCACTTTGTCGCAAAGTGAGCTCGATGCGGTGTACGGCAGTATTGAAGGCTTTGTCGGAGCGACCTGTTCGAATGGCAGGGACCTCGAGACCCCCATGGCAGCGACTACTTTCTTCGAACAGGCCTTGAGCCTCGAAGCGTTTGGAGGGTTGCGCGCCTTGCAGACGAATGCCGAGGTTCTTCTCGAAGAGTTTGAATCAGTATTCCCGGACATCAAACGCGACTCGCCCTTTCACCTGGTGCGACCCTTCCAATACACCTGGGAAAATGTGGTGCTACTGCCCCCAGGTTTCAGCCTGGATGAACCGATCGAAGACAAGACCTTCACCCTAGGCGCAACCGTCATCACACGCACCCACCGCTTAGAGCCGGGTCGCATCATCGTCACGTACTCGGGTGACTTCCTGAAGACCAGCCTGACCCCTGAAGAGTACACGGCCACGGTTGCGGCCCTCAATGGTGTCGACATGACGGTCACGCTGTCGTTCCATGTCAAGGTAGAGGAGCTCATGGATTCACCGGACTGTATTGCGGCGTTCCAGGAGCTCCACCGTCTCGAGCAAGATCCGAAGACCCGCGTCTGGGCCCTCTTTCAACGGGCCTTTGTCCTGGCCGACCTGGGCCTTGTCGAGGAAGCGTGGCAGACCCTGTTCGAACCGCTCGCAAAGGAAAGCGACAACCTCCCACTGGCGCAGGCGGCCGTGGACCTGGCGCGCGTCCTGCGCCCGACCGGCAAATGGTCGCGCGGTGAATGCGCAACGGCCACGCACGCCTTGATTCGCGGTGCAAAAACACAGGAGCAGCTTAACGAGCTGCTGCTGGACCTCGCCGTGACTGCTGAGACCAACCATAATGGCGAGCGCTACCGGTTCGGATCCGATTTGACTGCGGCGCTTGAGCTTCGCCAAAAGTTGGCTTCGGATGTCCAGGGCACGGACTTACAGGAATTGCTGGTCCAACTGGGTAAATTTGAGGCGTTGGAAGCCAGTCTCGCGCCTTTGAAGGAAGAGGATCGCATCGTCTACCGCCTCGCCGCGGCTGCCGGGCAGAACAAACTGTCCGCGCTCCTGAAAAGCGAGCCTGGGCTGGTCAAAACCCAAGCACTGGTGGTCAAGGCCTGCGACAGTCTGCTGCGAGCGGGTTATTCCGGCGCCTGCCTGAACCTGGCCGAAAGCTCGAAAGCCACGCCTGCCGTCACAATCGACAGGTTCAAGCGTTTACATGCGCTGAAGACAAGCTTCGAAAAGATCGCTCCTGGAACCCCTAAGGGAACCCTCAAGCGATATTTCAAAGCGATATTGGACCATGACCGCGAGGCCTTCGAGGCCTCGATACTGCCACAGTCCCTGGCCGTGGCGCGCGCGGAGTTTGATAAGAAATTCACCAAGGGCTTGCGCGCAGGTCATCGAGAGGTCTTCATCCGAGTGGGGAAATCACTGGCTCCGCCGATGAATGATCTAGAACTGGATCCCGCCTCCAACCCGCAATTCGGCTATCGCTTCACCAAGCAAGATGACGCCAGCGCCACGCTTTATCTGGCTTCGGATAAAGAAGGCATGCAGATCGTCTGCGAACCCAAAATGACCCACGTGATTGGTTTGCGGGTTCTGGACTTGCTCAAACGCAACCAAGACCAGGGTGCCTTCGTCTGGCTGGACTGGGCCCAGGAAGAGCCGGAACTCGACCCTCTCGGCGAATCCGCCTCCGCGACTCTGCCCACCTGTTTATGGGGCAAAGAGGTGCCCCGCACGCGCCAAACAGCAACGATCGCCGCCCAATTTCTCGCGGCCCGCGGGCCGGGTAGGCAGCGCGTTTTGGCCGATTTGCAACAGGCCTATCGGACTGCGACAGGCAATATCCGTCATGTCTTGGCCCATGCGATCATTGGCTCACGCAACGGACTGGGCGCCGATCCCGCTATGATCGAGGAGCTATATCGTGATCTGCCCAACTCAGTCACCGTTCGCGATTGGTTCGCCACTTATTGCCTGGAACGACGCGACTTTGAACGGCTCGAACGGGAGTTGAACAAATGGGGTCGCAACAGCGCCGCCTTGATGCTCAATGCCGCCTGGAACAGAGGCGGATGGGCCAGCGCCGAGCAGATGCTGCAGGCTTTGGAAAAAGCGGGGATCGCCCGTAGTGAAACCTATACAGCCCTGATCCACTTCGGCTTGTATGAAGACCAGCTGCCGCGCGGCGCGGCGGAGGCCGTCTCCAAGCTAGGAGAGCAGCTCTCGCCCGAAAGCCATCGCGCCGTCGCAGCGATTCTGGTAGAGGTTGGCAAATTCAAAACAGCCGTTGACACGCTGTTTGAGGACACAGACGATCTTGACTGGTTTCCTCCGCCCGAGGATCACTATATCCGGGGCCGTATCGCGGAGCGCTTGGGCGAACGCGAAATCGCCATTTCCCGCTACCGCATGGTACCCATGACAACCAAACCCTTCTACGAATCCTATTACGACTTGGCCCAAAAACGCCTCAAGGCGCTCGGGGCGACGCCCTGAACAGGACGTCGTCCGACTTCGGGCCGGTATCCGCAGATAGGGCAGACTCCAACAGACTTCCGCTCAGCCAGGAAAGGTTTCGCTAGCTGTCGGCAGGAGGAAGAATCCGCATCGTGTTGGGATCGGGGTAATCGACCCTGAAACCCAGCTTCTCGACCAGTGGCCGAACTTCGGCACAGGTCACGCCATCGAGCCTGCGTGCATCGCAATGAATGGCTTGGCCGTCCGGACCAAGGATTCGCAGAGCGGGCACCGGATCGGCTGTGACCGGACCTGGCACCGGCTCGAGCACCAGCTGGCGAAATCGCTCCCAAGGAAACTGTGGGCCGGGATCGGAGCGGCGGTCGGGATCAAGTTTCGCGTGGCTGACGACATCGACCAAGTCAGGGTACTTGCTCCATGCATAGCGCACCAGCGCCGCGGCCTGTTCCACCTGCCAGTCCGAGAAGGGGTCGTTGTTTTGAGTGTTGACGATTTCCAACCCCAAAGACCAGTAATTGACATTGCTCTGCCCCGCATGCACGTCTGGGTGATGCTTGTCGTTGCGCACATGCCAGGCGGCGCGGGCTTCGGGCGCGCACGCCCAAACTCGGACACCGTGCTCGGCCTCCTTTTCCGCGGGAATGAGCCAGTGCCAACTCGCCTTGTGGTCGAACATCACGCTCATCGCCCCCGCGGAAGAACCCCCCGCGGTAGCGTGAATCACAAAGGCACGGATCTTCCCATCGCCGCGCGCGGTGCGGTCACTGGTACTGGCAGCTTGATGCGCCTGAACGCCTGGATACCAGGAGTGCGGCGGCTCTGGAATCGGTCCCCCCTGGTAGGGCGGAAGCTTGAAGTGGTATTGAGTGGGATTTCCCATCATCTCCTCCTGAGTGAACGTAGGCTACCTCCCATAGTGGCAGTGCATGCTCTTTTATTTCACGGCAAGCTCGCATAGGCAGAATTTAATCGGGGAGGTTTACCTCAGCACGAGTATATCCCAGGATCCGCCTCTCCATCACGGCCGGTGTTGATGCGCCCGGCCCGCTTTGTGCTTCGGCCTTGGCCTTTGACGCGCTCGGACCTTCGAAGCCGAGCCGTCCGGCCCCAGCACGTCACTGAGGAGCCCAGAGCCCGCCAGGGTCTTGCAGGACTAAACGACAGGCCGACCCGGCCTTTCCATATTGTCAGCAACTCTGCTTCGCCATGGGTTAACGGCCCTGAAACCCGACGTCTCGAACTTTGGCCGTTAGTTCGTAGCACGGGACGGTTCTGGCTCAAACTTCGAAACAGTCTTCTCAAGAACTGGACAATTGAAGCTTCCCTCCCCATATTGAGGGAACGCATGACGCCTGTTGCACTGCATAAGTGCACCGTACTTAGTAAGTGCGAAGCGTCATGCCTGAAACCATTCCTATCTCCCACTGGAGTCACTATGCGCTTTTGGATCTTCCTGTTTCTCACATGCCTTCCCTCGTTTGCTCAGGAACTGCCTGTCTGGGCTCGTGATCCAATGAACCAACCGCCTTCCATGCTTTGGGCGGCCGCCGCCAGCTTGGACCCCGAAAATCGCCTGGCCACGCATGAAATCCTCTGCAAGGTCGAAGTCCGCATTGAAGACGATTTTCGAGTCTCTTGCCGGACCGTACGCGTTTTTCGGGTTCTAGACCGCTTTGGACTCACCCAAGAAGCGGAGCTCTCTGCCACATGGTCGCCCGTTTTCGAGCAGCGCCCCAGCCTTCGCGCCCTGGTCCTCAATGGACCCACTCAAAAGGCGACACTCGATGCAGAAACCATCAGGGAAGAATCAGGTTGTCACCCCATCGTCACGGTCAAGCTTCCCGATTTAAAGATAGGTTCACTCGTTGTGACGGAAGTCTTGACCAAGGAATTTCAGGCACCGTTCCCGGGCAGCGCTGGTGGTCGCTTGCAGCTCTTTCCAGCGCGCTGGCTGAGCGTGGCGGTGGAAACACCAATAAACAGTGGTTTTAAAAGCTGGGTTCGCCACTTGACAGCCGCGCCTGTCGCAACGCTTCCCGAGGACCGCGAACGGCACCTATTCACCGCTTTTGAAACGGACTGGCATCTGGATACCCAGCGGCATCAGCGAAATACGCCTCAGGTCAAGGGTCTCTGGCCCGACCTTCAATTCGGGACCGCACCCTCCTGGAACAGCCTGGCCAAACAGTACAACGACAGAGTCGAAGCATTGCTCGCGACCGACTTGCCCAAGCCGCCGGCCGACCTATTCGTCCCCGACGAACCCGCAAAAACCTGTTACAACCTTTCCCAATGGTTGGAAACCCGCATCCAAGTCACCTGTTCTGACGATGGCACCTTCGCGCCGCAAGACTTGGCCACGACCCTTGCCTCGGGCAAGGGCCGCATCATCGACCGTGCCCTGGCTCTGGTCGCCTGCCTGCGCGCGCATGGCATCGAAGCCAAACTGGCCTTTCTCAACCGTCAGATGCGCGATGTGGAGAAAACCCTGCCAAACATGCGACTCTTCGATGGCTACCTGGTCAGGTTCGATGGTGGACGCTGGTGCGACCCCATGAAGCCCTCGCTTTTCGACCCACCTTATTACGATCTCAAGGCACCCTTCCTGCTCATCGATCCCCAGACTCAGGTGCTGGATTTCTTGGGCTACATGGCCGACGATGACGAGCACCTAGTGATGACCTTGGATCAGGACCTGCGTCGCTTCGGCCAAGAGGTCCAAACCCTAAGGTTCATAGCCAAGGGAGAATTCAACCGCATCATGCGCAACGATTTTCGAGGTAAGTCGATGCAAGAGCGGGTGCAAGCCCTTGACTTGCTCAGCCCGAAAATGGACTCTGCGCAAATTGACAACGGCGACATTTCAAGAACGTCCTTCGAGATAGCAACCCGCTACAACCCACAACCCCTGCCGAAGGTCGCCGATCTGCGCATTTCGCTTTCACCCTACGAGGCGTTCGCCCGCTTATTGACTTTCATTCCTGAAGAAGTGTTCCATATTAAGGACCATACGTTCTTGATTCACGAGCGGATGGATATCCTGCTTCCGCCTCAATACGAAGTCGATCAACGGCTTGCCAACGAGAGGTTCACTATGGGCGCTTTGTTGGTCGACGTCAGTTTTCATTACGAACCTGGCCGAATCCTTGTCTGGCTGAACGCTTGCCTGGACAATCCCGAAGCGAGTCTCGCGGAGATTCACGAATCCGCTGTGAATCTGGGTAATCTGGAGGACCGGATCGTGATCGCCCCGAGCGTCATGCTCAGAATGGAGCGGGGCGAGGTGGTGCAGGCGATCGCCGACTTGAAGCAGCAGCTTGAGGATCCCATGAAAGGTTCCTGGGCCCGCATTCAACTCGCCTTCGCCTATGAACGACTGGGCCTAAAAGAGCTCGCGTTCGCGACCCTGCCCCAGGGGGAGCAGACGCCCGCCGCACTGCGCTCGACCATCGCCCTGGCCGAGTTCAGGCGGTCGCAGGGAGCCTGGCCCCGCAGCCAATGCATCGCCGCCTATCGCACCCTCATGGATCAGCGCGATGGCTCGCGCGAGGACGCCCTGCTGGGTATCGCTACGGCTTTGTCCTACGATTCCGACGGCAAGCGGTTCGTCCCCGGTAGCGACCTCGAGCGCGCCCTGGAATACCTTACTGAAATACCGAAATCAGAATTGAACTTGACCTTACTGACTGCCATGGGTCGCTTCGATCAGTTACTCTCCCTATTGCCCGCCCAGAGCGATGCGACGATGGCCTTCCAGATCATCGCGCATCTCGGCCTGGACCACCTGGACACGGTCAAAGAGCTCTTCCAAAGTGCCACGCCTGAACAGGGACTGGAATCGTTTGCCAAGACCATTCAACTGGCTAACGACACGCGCCAGTACGCCCTTTATGCCACCTTGATTGATTTGGCCAAATCAATCTGGCCGGAGCTCGATGACGAAACAGTCGCGGTGGCGAAGGCCGGACAACCCGACCCCAGCGGTCCCAATGCACCTAAAAGTCTGCTCCAGCGATGGTACCAATATGTCTGGGACCCCACCAGCCAGCCACTTGAAGGGGTGCTGGAGCCAGGACGCGTCGAGGCCGCACGGACGAGCTGTGAAGCCCAGCGCGAAGAGATTATGGCGTTTATGAGAAGTTCCAATTTAAACCAGGAGAAGGGCTGGTTATTCACCGCGATCAGCGTCAACAGCCACACGATCGAAGGCCGCCCCGAGATCGGCTTCCGCTGTCCCTCCACCTACATGGACACACTTTACCTGGCGCCTATCCATGGCAGGCTCTATTTTGTCGGAGGCATTGGACAGCTGGACCTGCTCGGTCACTACGTCTGGTCCTTGCTCGAACAGGGAGAGCTTGCGGCTGCCTGCACCTGGTTGGATTGGATCAGAGACGACTCAATTGAAAGAAATGTTACTGATGTTTTTCTCGACTTATGGCCGCAGAGTGGCGACAGGGACCTGGCCGCAGCCCAACTGGCCGCCCAAATCCTCATTGCCACTGGCAATGGCGAACCTCTGAAGCCACTGCAGAAAGCCTATGCCATGGCAACGGGCGTTCGGCGCAAGTCTTTGGCTTCGCTGATACTTTCTGCCCAGAACAGTCGCGAACAGGACACGCAGATGGTCCTGGACTATTTTCGCAACGATTCACGATGGGACCAGCCCTGCACGTATTTGATCAAGCACTTCCGGGCGCTCGGAATGGACGACTGCCTGGCAGACATGAGTGAACAGCTGGCCTTCTACCGCCAGCGAAACCTGTTCGGCTACGCCCTGGACTTCGACGATTTCCCGCTCCAAATTGAAGCGCTGCGAGCTTTGGAGAACGAAGGCACAGCGACGGACGGCGCCTACAACCAAGTACTCTGGCGAGCGCTCTTCCAGCCAAAGCGCCCAGAAGAGGTCTTCGAGTTAGCTCAAAAATTGAACCCAGAGGATGACTATAATCGCGCCCACACCCTTGCCTCCTTCTTGGCGGGCGAGGGCAAGTTCCTGGAGGCCCTCGACCTCCTTCGTGGCCAGGAGTCAGCCGCACATTGGACGCCTCGCACATTGGACTGGCTGGTGCTAGGCCAGATCGC
Organism: uncultured Holophagae bacterium; assembly: GCA_964423555.1. Classification (GTDB taxonomy): domain Bacteria; phylum Acidobacteriota; class Holophagae; order Acanthopleuribacterales; family Acanthopleuribacteraceae; genus CAYRFM01. The sequence goes on from CAYRFM010000075.1 coordinate 13,335, forward strand.
CAAGGGACTGGGCGAGGTCGAAATAGCTCGCGACTATTTCAATAAAATCCCAGCAGAGGATTCGGACAACCCAGACACGACTTATAAGTTAGCCCAGAGCTATCTCAAGCAATTGCCGCAAGTACCTTGAGCATTGAAAGGGCGAGCTGGCACAGCCAACCGCCCGGACGCCATGTGGACGGTTGGCTGGGGCCTCAGCGGACCGTAGCGGTGCATAGCAGCCTTCGCTCATGCTTCAACGTTTCTGATCTTTCCGCAGAGTCATCGGGTTTGACATCCCCTGGGCTACATGAGACCAGCTGCGACACCTCGTTTCGGTGGCGGTGTTTATCGCTGCGTCCCACCATAGTTCATCCGCAGATTACGCAGATTCTCACAGATTTAGGCCATGAACACCTAGTGCTACTTTGCACGATGGAGGTCTACCTCAGATCCAGTATTTCCCAGGATTCTCGTCCCCAGCCACCGATTACGCAGACACGCCCGGACCCGTGGAGCCGGGCGCGTCGAGGGGCGTTTAGCGGACCGTGGCGGCGCGTTCACCGCGTTTGGCGCGGCGTTGGGCGTGGCGGTTGATGACGTTGATCAGGGCCTGCGCGGAACCCTCGATGATGTTGGTGTTGACCGCGCGGCCGGTGACCGGCTTGCCGTCGAGTTCGACCTCAATGTGCACGTCGCCCATGGCGTCTTCGCCGCCGGTGACGCTTTTCAGACGGTAGCTGGTCAGGTGCACCGGCGCCGCGACGATGCGCTCGATGGCGCGGAACAGCGCCTCGATCGGACCGTGGCCCGGCGCCGCTTCCTCGTGCTCCTCGCCGGTCTCCAGGTTTTGGAGCGTGACCGCCGCCATCGAGTTCGCGCCCGAGCTGGTTTGCAGCGAGACCAGTCGCCAAGGCCCCTCGCTCTGCTGGTAGCTGCCCTCGATCAGGGCCTCCAGATCGGCGTCGAAAATCTCCTTCTTCTGGTCCGCCAGTTCCTTGAAGGCCTTGAAGGCGGCCTCGAAGCGCGCCTCGTCCAATTGGAAGTGATGCTCCTCGACCCAGCGCCGGAAGGCGTGGCGGCCGCTGTGCTTGCCCAGCACCAGCTCGTTGGAGATCACGCCCACGTCCTCGGGCTTCATGATCTCGTAGGTCTCCTGGTGCTGCATGACGCCGTGCTGGTGGATGCCGGCCTCGTGGGCGAAGGCGTTGCGGCCGACGATCGCCTTGTTGCGCTGGACCTCCAGGCCGGTGATCGAGGAGACCTGCTGGCTGGTGGGCCAGAGCTTGCGAGTATCGATCCCGGTCTCCAGGCCGAAGTAGTCCTTGCGCGTGCGCATGGCCATGACGACCTCTTCCAGGGAACAGTTGCCGGCGCGCTCGCCGATGCCGTTGATGGTGCATTCGACCTGGCGCGCACCGGCGTGGACGGCTGCGAGGCTGTTGGCCACGGCCATGCCCAGGTCGTTGTGGCAGTGAACCGAGATCACCGCGCGCTCGATCGAGGGCACGTGCTGGATCAGGTAGGTGATCAGGTCGCTGTACTGCTGAGGCATGGCATAGCCGACGGTGTCGGGAATATTGACCGTGGTTGCGCCAGCGCTGATGGCGGTCTCGACGACCTGGGCCAGGAACTCGGGCTCGGTGCGGGCGGCGTCCTCGGCGGAGAACTCGATGTCGTCACACAGCGAGCGGGCGTAGGCTACGGCCTCGGCGGTGCTGCGAATGATCTCTTCCTTGGCCATGCGCAGCTTGTACTGGCGGTGGATCGCCGATGTGGCCAGGAAAACGTGGATGCGGGCCCGTTCGGCCTCGCACAGCGCTTCCCAGGCGCGGTCGATGTCGCCCTTCTGGCAGCGGGCCAGGCCGGCGATCACGGGTCCGCGGATTTCGCGGGCGATCGCCTGCACGGCCTCGAAGTCGCCGCTAGAGGCGATCGGGAAACCGGCCTCGATCACGTCCACGCCCAGGTCGCGCAGCGAGCGGGCAATCACCAGTTTCTCGTCCAGGTTCATGGAGGCGCCCGGCGACTGCTCGCCGTCGCGCAGGGTCGTATCGAAAATGATCACGCGATTGTCAGGTCTCATGGGGGAATACTCCTATCATGCCGTGTGGGCGACTTGGGGGATCGGGGTTGCGACGATGGCGCGGCAGACGGCCTCGCCTGCTTGCAGGGTCGTGACGGCGCGGTCGCGGGGGGCGAGATCCGGCGTCAGAACACCAGCGTCAATGGCGCTGGCGACGGCCGCCTCGACCGCGGCGGCCTCTTCGCTCAGGCCGAGCGAGAGCCGCAGCAGCATGGCGGCGGAAAGGATGGTGCCGTAGGGGTTGGCGATACCCTTGCCGGCGATGTCGGGCGCGCTGCCGTGGATCGGCTCGTAGAGACCGGGTCCGGACTCGCCCAGCGAGGCGGACGGCAGCAGGCCCAGGGAACCGGCGATGACGGAGGCCTCGTCGGTGAGGATATCGCCGAACATGTTTTCCGTGACGATGACGTCGAAATCAGCCGGGCGGGTGACGAGATGCATGGCGGCGGCGTCGACGAGTAGATGCTCGAGGTGCACGTCGGCGAACTCCTCGGCCATGACCCGGGTGCAGACGGCACGCCAGAGGCGGCTGGTCTCCAGCACGTTGGCCTTGTCGACGGAGGTCAGCTTGCCGCGACGGCTGCGAGCCTGGGCCGCGGCGCGGCGCACGATGCGCTCGATCTCGGCGACGCTGTAGACGCAGAGGTCGCTGGCGCTGTCGGCGTCGCGGGTTTTTGCGCCAAAGTAGATGCCGCCGGTGAGCTCGCGCACGACGATCAGGTCGACACCGGCCAGGCGCTCATTCTTGAGCGGCGAGGCATCGGCCAGCGCCGAATGGAGCGCCAGCGGGCGGATGTTGGCGTAGGTGCCTAGCGCCTTGCGCAAGCCCAGCAGGCCCTGTTCGGGCCGGACCTTAGCGTTGGGGTTGTCCCACTTGGGCCCGCCGATCGCGCCCAGCAGCACGGCGTCCGCGGCTAAGCAAGCAGCGCGCGTGGCCTCGGGCAAGGGCTCGCCACAGAGGTCGATGGCGCAGCCGCCAAAGGGGCGTTCGTCGAAGCTGAACTGGTGTCCGTAGCGCTCGGCGACGAGCTTCAGGACGGCGACGGCGGCGGCGGTCACTTCGGGACCAATGCCATCGCCGGGCAGGACGGTGATCTGGGCTTTCATGTCAGGCTCTCCTCGTAGGCGCGGATCTGGGGGTCGAGACTCAAGAGATAGTCGAGTTGGTCCTGGCCGTGCAGCATGCAGTAGCGGGCGAACGGCTCGATCTCGAAGCGCTCGCTGCGCTCGGCGGTTTCGACGACCTGGCGCTGCAGGTCGACGGTCACGGGGCCGGGCACGGTCTCGAGCAGGTGGCGGTGGAAGTCGGGGCTGACGATCACCGCCAGCAGGCCGTTGCGGCCGGCATTGTTGCGGAAAATGTCGGCAATGGCGGTGCTGATCACGGCGCGGATGCCGAAGTCCAGCAGCGCCCAGGGCGCGTGCTCGCGGGAGGAACCGCAGCCGAAGTTGTCGCCGGCGACGAGAATCGCGGCACCGTGCGCCTCGGCGCGGTTGAGCGGGAACTCTGGCCGCGGTTGGCCGTCGGCGGCGTAGCGCCAGTCGGCAAACAGATGCTGGCCCAAGCCCTCCTGGCTGGTGGTCTTGAGGAAGCGGGCCGGAATGATCTGATCGGTATCGATATTGGCGGCCGGCAGGGCGATCGTGGTCGAGGTGACGGACTCAAACGGCTGCATGGCTGACCTCCAAAGCGCGGGCATCGGCGACGACGCCAGCGACAGCGGCCGCGGCGGCGGTGGCGGGCGAGGCCAGCAAGGTGCGGGAGCCCTTGCCCTGACGGCCCTCGAAGTTGCGGTTGGAGGTGCTGACGGCCAGTTCGCCTGGCGCCAGCATGTCGCCGTTCATGGCGATGCACATGCTGCAGCCGGGTTCGCGCCACTCGGCGCCGGCCTCGCGGAAGATGCGGTCCAGACCCTCAGCCTCGGCCTGCTCCTTGACGGTGCGCGAGCCGGGCACGATCAGGGCGCGCACACCGGCCGCGACCTTGCGGCCAGCGAGGACACGGGCGGCCTCGCGCATATCGCCGATACGGGAGTTGGTGCAGCTGCCGATGAAGACGGCGTCGACGGACTTGCCCAGCAGGCGCTCGCCGGGGTGGAAGCCCATGTAGTCCAGGGCGTGGCGATCGGTGTCGTTGAGCGGCTCGGGGATGATACCGCTGATCGGCATGCCCATGCCGGGGTCGGTGCCATAGGTGATCATCGGCTCGAGGCGGGAGACGTCGATGCGCACGGTGCGATCGAAGACCGCACCCTCGTCGCTGTGGAGCGTGCGCCAGTCGGCCAGGGCCGCGTCCCAGTCGCGGGGCGCGAACTCGCGGCCGGCCAGGTAGTCGTAGGTGACCTGATCGGGCGCGATCAAGCCGGCGCGGGCACCGGCCTCGATCGTCATGTTGCAGAGGGTCATGCGGCCCTCCATGTCGAGCTGGCGAATCGCCTGGCCACGGTACTCAAAGGTATAGCCGGTGCCGCCGGCGGTGCCGATCGCGGCGATTAGAGCCAGGATCATGTCCTTGGCGCCGACACCGGCCGGGAGCGTGCCCTCGAACTCGATCGCCATGGTGCGGGTCTTGCGCTGCAGCAGGCACTGGGTGGCCAGGACCTGGGTGACCTCGGAGGTGCCGATACCGAAGGCCAGGCAGCCGAAGGCGCCGTGGGTGGCGGTGTGGCTGTCGCCGCAAACGACCGTATGGCCGGGCTGGGTCAGACCCAGCTCGGGGCCGATGACGTGGACGATGCCCTGACGAGCGGAGCCGAGCGGGTAGAGCGGCACACAGAAAGCTTCGCAGTTCTCGCGCAGCTTCTGGACCTGGGCTGCCGCCATGCGGTCGACGAAGGGGTAAGCGCCGTCCTGGGGCGGCAAGGTTGGGGTCGAGTGGTCCATGGTGGCGTGGGTCAGATCGGGACGGCGCACCCTCAGGCCGCGGCTGCGCAGGGTTTCGAAGGCCTGGGGCGAGGTGACTTCGTGGACGAGGTGCAGGTCGATGAACAGGGCGGCGGGCTTGTCAGTCGTCTCGGGCGTGACTAGGTGGCGCGCCCAAATCTTGTCGTAGAGGGTGCGAGGTCCGTGGGAGGCCTGGCTCGAGGTCGCATCGGGCGACCCTACATGGATCATGTTTCACTCCTTGGTGATGCTTTGGGACAGAGGGATACCGTTCTCAATCGCAGTTGGGCGAATGAGTTCAATTTGTGCGACACCCACACTCCAGGGAGGGCGGGCGCAACGTGAAGCTGGAACTTAGACGCGGAACTCAGCCGGGGGGTGGCTGGGTTCCGCTGTGCTTGACGGGTCAGCGGTTAAGGGTAGCGCGCCTCCTGGGGCCGGCACCCGGATCCTGCAGGGTTGAAACAACGGCGGCTGGATGGCGTGCGCTGGACAGTGTTCATGAGTTGATTACTTCCTGAAACGAAAAAAGCCCGCGTTCCCTGTGTGGGGCGCGGGCTTTTTGGCAATTTTGCTGTGACTACAATTAACCCGCGCCACCTATGGAGGTGCTAAGAAGGAGGTTGGGAAGAAGCGCGGACATTTTGTAAGCCATGGTCGATACTCCTCGACATCATTTCCGCTAATGATAGGCTGATTCACTCAGGAGTCAAGCACTTTCTTTTCATTTTGGAAAGATGATCGCCATCCTAACCGTCGTCTGACGCCGCTGCGCGCTCGTCCATTCACCCGCCCGCGAATCGTCCTTCGCCATGGTATAATTGCGTCAGCTGTTCGCGGAAAACCCTACTCATGACCTTGTCGCTCCGTTTCACTTTCCTGGCGCTGATACTGTTCACCTCACGCCTCGAGGCTCAGACTCGACCCGAACCCATTGCGGTTACGGCCGAAATGGCCTACCTGCGCATCGAGGACCGCTTCGAGATCCTGCCCTCCGAAAACGCGGAGCCGATGCTGACCGAGGCCCTCAGCGGCAACTTCCAACCACCGCGCGGCTTGATCAGTCTGGGTTTCACCGACCAGCCCTATTGGTTCCGATTCCGGCTGAACAACCCTCAGGGAACGCCGATCAAACTCTATCTGGAGGTGGCCTTTCCCCAGCTTGATCTGATCCGCCTGTACCGACCGGGCAATCCCAGGCCACTGAGGCTGGGCGATAACCTGCCCTTCGCCAATCGCCCGCTGAATACGCGCACTTTTTTGATTCCGATCGAGGTCCCAGCCGGCGAGAGTACCTGGCACCTGTGGGTACAGACCAGCAGCTCGTTCAGTCTGCCTGTGGGCATCTGCTCCCCTTCCAGCATGATTGTGCGCACACACTGGACGCAGTGGGGCATGGGCCTGTTCTACGGGCTGGCCCTGGCGCTGATACTCTACAATCTCTCGCTTTTCTTGGGCACGCGTGAGCGCACCTATGGGCTGTTTGCGCTGGTCTCGCTGTTCGCCGCTGGCATGTGTTCGGTTTTGGACGGCATCGGCTTCTCGTTCTGGCCCGAAGCGCTTTACTGGCAGAACCGCGCCGTGTGTTTTACGTCCTTCGGGATGATGGTCATGATCTGCCAGTTCGCGCGCTATTACCTGGAGACGGCCGGTCGCGCCAACTGGCTGGATCGCCTCAACCAAATCCTGATCCTGCTGTGGCTGGCGATGTTGCCGGTCTTTATGCTGGCCAAGGTCGCGACCGGGGTCAAGGTGGTTTCGTTCCTGGGCGCGGTCACCTTGTCCGGGCAAATGGTTGTGGCCACGACCCGAGTCCTTCAGGGCTCGCGCATGGCGGTTTACTACCTGATCGCCTGGACCGGCATGCTGCTGACCGGGACGGCGTTGGCGCTTTCGGCCAAAGGCCTGTTTCCCGGCTTCTTCTTCCTCTCCAATTTCGGCTTCAAACTGTCCTTGGCGGTGCTGATGCTGCTGCTCAGCGTCGGCCAGGCCCACCGCATCCGCGTACTGGAGGAGATTCGCGAAAACGACCAGCGTCGCCTGATTCGGTTGCAGGCCGAGAGCGAGGCCCAGTCAGCCTTCCTGGCGCGCATGAGCCATGAGCTGCGCACGCCGATGAACGCGGTCCTGGGCATGGTCGAACTGCTGCAGGACTCCTCGCTCAATCCCAACCAGCGCCATTTGCTGGAGGTCATCGACAGCTCGGGCAAGCATCTATTGACCGTGATCAACGACATCCTCGACTTCTCGCGCCTGGAGGCCAACAAGACCAGTCTGCACATGGAGGCCTTCGATCTCGACCAACTGCTGCGCACGGCCGTCGACATGCTCCAGCTGGGTCAGCTGAAGCCAGGGGTGGACCTGCTTTACGAGCTGGCGCCGGGGACGCCGACCCGCCTGTATGGCGACCCGGCCCGGCTCAATCAGGTGATCTTCAACCTCCTCGGCAATGCGATCAAGTTCACGCCCGAAGGCTCGATCCGGCTGCGGGCACGCCAGGTCGGCCGCCAGGACGAGCTGGAAATTATCGAGGTCGAGGTCGAGGATTCGGGCTTAGGGATTCCCATGGAGGCCCAGGCACGCCTGTTCCAACCCTTCAGTCAGGTGGATGTCTCGACGACGCGCCAATACGGTGGCACTGGCCTTGGCCTCAGCATCAGCAAGCTGCTGGTGCGCCTGATGGGCGGGGATATCCAGGTGCGCAGCGTACCCGGCCATGGCTCGTGTTTCAGCTTCACGTTCATGGCCCGCCAAGCCCAAGAGCTACCTGCCGCCCTAGCCAAAGAGGCCGCCCCCGCGGCACTGACCCTGGGCGATCTGCACGTTCTCGTTGCCGAGGACAACAAGGTCAACCGCAAGGTGGTGGCCGGTTACCTGCGCCGCTTGAACCTGGTAGCTACCTATGCGGAAGACGGCCGGGAGGCGACGGAACTCTACGCGCGCAACGCGCCGGCGTGGGACCTGATCCTGATGGACTGCGAGATGCCGGGCCTGGACGGCTTCGAAGCGACGAAACAGATCCGCGCACTCGAACGGACCAAGGGCTTTAAACCCTGCTGCATCGTCGCCCTGACGGCCCACGCGCTACCGGAATACCGCGACAAAGCACTGGCCTGCGGCATGGACGACTACCTGACCAAACCCCTTTCCTGGCACAGCTTTCAGCTGTTCATGTCGTCGCGCTTCGGCGACCTGAACGACCCTGCTCCGACCCTACAAGCCCCCAGCGACGAACCCTAAGCTGGTTACCGATATCGCCTCAATGCGCAAATGCGGTTTTGAATTTGAGTGGAGCGCGACCCGCCAGTAGCCCATGCTCATCCCATCTTTTCAGTGAACTTGCGCTTGACGTAGGCAGGGCATAAGAAGCAGACCCGGATCCCCACCTGAGCCAAGGCTGTCTGCCAGCCCCACCACTTGCTGTCGGTGGCCTGCAGAATCGGAGGCTTGTGAGGGTGGGCGTTGGAAACCGCGACAAACTTTTGGTCGGAGGGGTCGAAGCTCGCGAGGTCCTCGTGGCTAGGGAATTCATCATAGGACGCGGCATTTGGTGTGATCGCGACCCTTTGCGCGGGCGGCAGGCTCCAGCGGTGGTCGTGAACCCACTTCATGAAGCGATCGCCCACGCCGGGCTGGCCGCGCAACGAAAGTTGCTGTCGATATTCGGTGAAAATCTCGTCGCCCGCATCAAGGATCAGTCCTCGGCTCTTGATGACCTGGTCGATAGCTTCGATACAGGCGATGATGCAAGCGTCCGTTACATCCGTCTTGGTATCGGGCTGCGTGGCGAGGTTGGCCGTTTTGGCCACATTGGTATCGACGAGGCAAGGCACCTGGAGGCTCACGATTAAGCCTCCTGTTGGCTCAGGGCGCGTCTTTTCATGGCGGCCATGGCCTGGCCGGTGATATCGGCCATCTCGTCGCCAAAAAAGTGATCGGGCCAGTTGCAGATATTGCCCAGGCGATCGATGTTCAGGGGCTCGAGGGTGGCCGGCGTTTTGGTGATGTTGGCAAAATAGGCAGAAACCTTTTCTTTTGGGATGACGTTCTCGGCAATCCGCCGTTGGAGTCTGCGCAAAAAATGCTCCGAGTGGGTCTCTATCACCAGCTGAATGTTTCTGTCCACGCCATTTTCCCGAGCTTGGATGACATCGATCATGACATCGGCCAGGGCTGATTGGGCACTGGGGTGCAGGTGGATTTCCGGCTGTTCCATAAGGATGATCGACCCGGCCGGTGCATAAAAACACTGGACCAGCACGGGCAGCACTTGGGAAATACCAAAGCCGACGTCGGGTAGGTCGACCCAATCAGGCGATCCCTTGGTGCGGACTTTGACCTCATACTCCTGCCGGTATTCGGTAAGGGGCTTGACTTGGAACGCCTCGATCAGACCCATTTCCTCGAGCTTGCGGGCGATGATCTCCTCAAAGGGCTTTGGCGAGCGACGGAAACCCATGCTGATCTTGCGGCTCCGCGCTGCGAGCAGGGCCGCCACCGTGTTTTCACCGGCGTAGCCAACACTTTCGGGTTCGATCCCGGTCCAGGGGTAGATGCGCTCCGCCTTGGTGCGCAAGGGTCCCAGGTAATAGAGCGACCGGAAGAGCCGCTCCTGCATCAGATTGAGGATTTGGATGAAGTCGGCGTTCTGGTGGTAGGCCACTTCCTCGTCGGGGAAGCCGTAAAAGCGGACTGGGGTGCCGCGATAGGAGGGACGACCTTGCTGGCGCTTGAGGTTGTAATGCAGTGCCTCAACCTTGTACTCGGGCTTGGGGCCTGCTTTTCGATCCATGCCGATCGCCAGTTTGACCTGCTCCTCGTGCAGCAGTTCGTATTTGAACCGTTTCAGGACGGGCATGTGGCGGTCCTCTCCGGCTCCGACCTCGGCCCTGAAGAAGAGCCTTTCTCCGGTATAGGCTTCCTCGGAGAGTGGATCGGTGATCTTCAGCGTTTGTGGCAAGGACCAGGTGTATTCGAAGCTGATGGCGTTGTCAAGATCGCGATGGGAGACCATCTCCTGGTAGGAGCCCAATTGCACGACTGAGTTCTTGCCGCCGGGATAAAATACGGCCTTGCGGTCTGGCGACTCTGCCGTTTGTTTGAGCATCATCAGGAACTGGCCGATGCTTGATTTGCCTGAGCTATTGGCTCCGAAGAACAGCGACAGAGGCGCCATGCGAATACTGCCGGTGTCTTTCCAGCACTTGAAATTCTGGATGCGCAATCGTTCGAGCATGCCTATACCTCCGACAGCCTTACCACCAAAGGGCCAGCCGCAGAATCTCACGGATACGAGCTTCACCACCATACCCGAAGCAAGCGCAGCCGGTCAAGCAGGGACGAGCAGAGATTCGGCAACGGCGGCGAGCGCAGGACCACGGCTCAGCCGCTGGGGGGCGACGGTTCACCTGGAGGTCGATGACAAACACGCCCTCGTGGTGGCTGGTTTCCAGGGACTGGGTGGTGGGCGGGGTTTCCGCTTGATGGAGGCGCAGGAGGATACCGCGCTAGTGCCCGGACTGCGAGATGCCGGGCCTGGACGGCTTCGAAGCGACGAAGCAGATCCGCGCACTCGAACGGACCAAGGGCTTTACGCCCTGCTGCATCGTCGCCCTGACGGCCCACGCGCTACCGGAATACCGCGACAAAGCACTGGCCTGCGGCATGGACGACTATCTAACCAAACCCCTTTCCTACCTCGCATCCAGATAATCGCTGTACCAAAGCCCTCCTAAGGGCAAGCCCTCGCTCACCATGTTCTTGACAATCTCGCTTTCACTGGCTCGGTGTATCCGTGAAAACCCATCTGGCCCTTTGTCGAGAATCCAGACCTCCTCTGGTGTCAACGCATCAGCAAAATACGGCTGGTGGGTGGTGATAAAGACCTGCGAACCCTCCTTGCGGCCGGTGGCGTGCTCGCGGAACTCGCGTGCCAAAGACTCCAGCAACTTGTGGTACAGGCCGTTTTCCGGCTCCTCGATACACAAAAAGGGTGGCCCGGGGTATTTTATCGAAAGGTCGAGTCGACTGGTGCGGTACCAACCCAAACAAGCTAGAGCCTAGCCGAAAAGGTCGTCCCCATTCGACGTTCGGCAAAAAACAGAATCATTTCAGAGGGACGCTCCCGGAGTTACGCTCTACTGAGAAGACCGCTTTAATTCACCCGCCGCCCGGCGCAAGATTGCATCTTGCGCTACAGCAGCTACAGCGCCTGCGGGCACGGGCGTGCTCGCAGGCGCCCAACCGTTCTGCGCGCACTGAACCCCGTTCTTGTGTATAATGTCGAGACTTTTCGAGCCCGGGGGAAAGGAGGGACTCATGTTGGAAAAACACTACGTACATAAAGATATCGAGGACAAGTGGTACCAGCGCTGGGAGCAGGCACGGCTCTTCCACAGCGAGCGCGATCCGGGCAAGAAGCCCTATACCATCGTCATTCCTCCACCCAACGTCACGGGTAAGCTGCACATGGGCCATGTGCTCAACAACACGATCCAGGACATCCTGATCCGCTACAAGAAGATGCGCGGCTACAACACCTGCTGGGTGCCCGGCACCGATCACGCCGGCATCGCTACCCAGACCATGGTCGAGAAGCACCTGCGCGCCCAGGGCATCGAACCCAAGTCGCTGAGTCGCGAAGACTTCCTCAAGCGCGTTTGGGCCTGGAAGGAAGAGCACGGCGGCACCATCATCCGCCAGCTGCGCAAACTGGGCGCGGCCTGCGACTGGGAGCGCGAGCGCTTCACCATGGACGAAGGCCTCTCCCACGCCGTCATGACGTTCTTCAAGCACTTCTACGACAAGGGCTGGATCTACCGCGGCAAGTACATCGTCAACTGGTGCCCCGCCCTGCAGACCGCGCTCAGCGACGACGAGGTCGAGCGCTCCGACGAGCCCAGCTCGCTCTGGCACTTCCGCTACCCGATCGTCGGCGAGGACGGCCACCTGGTCGTCGCCACCACCCGGCCCGAGACGATGCTCGGCGACACCGGCGTCGCCGTCAACCCCGACGACGAGCGCTATCGCCACCTGATCGGCAAGAAGGTGCGCCTGCCCCTGGTCGGCCGCGAGATCCCAATCTTCGCCGACGCCCATGTCGATCCCAGCTTCGGAACCGGCTGCGTTAAGGTCACGCCCGCCCACGACGCCGACGACTTCGCCATGGGCCAGACCCACGGCCTGGAATTCATCATCGTCATGGACAAGCAGGCGCGCATGAACGAGAACGCGCCCGAAGCCTTCCGCGGCATGGACCGGACCGTCGCCCGCAAGGCCGTCGTCGCCGCCATGGAAGCCGCCGGCCTGCTTGAAAAGATCGTCCCCCATACGGTCCACGTCGGCCGCTGTTACCGCACCAAGGACATCATCGAGCCCTACCTGAGCGAGCAGTGGTTCATCAAGATGGGCCCCATGGCCGAGCGCGCGCTCGAGGTCGTCGCCGACGGCCAGATCAGGATCTACCCCAACCGCTGGGTCGCCACCTATAACCACTGGCTCAACAACATTCGCGACTGGTGCATCTCGCGCCAGCTGATCTGGGGCCACCGCATCCCGGTTTACACCTGCAACAGCTGCGCCACCGAAATTTGCGAGGTGCGCACGCCCACGGCCTGTCCGTCCTGCGGCGCCAGCCAGCTGACCCAGGACCCCGACGTGCTCGACACCTGGGCCAGCTCCTGGCTCTGGCCGCTGAGCGTCTTCGACTGGCCCCAGGAATCCGAGGACCTGGCCTACTACTACCCGACCGACGTCCTGGTCACCGGCCCCGACATCCTTTTCTTCTGGGTCGCCCGCATGATCATGGCCGGTCTCGAGTTCCGCGACAAGATCCCGTTCTCGGAGGTCTACCTCAACGGCATCGTCCGCGATCTCGAGGGCCGCAAGATGTCCAAGACACTCGGCAACTCGCCCGATCCGCTGGACATCATCGAGGACTTCGGCGCCGACGCCCTGCGCTTCTCGATCATCTACAACACGCCCTACGGCCAGGACACCCGCTTCGCCAAGGAGAGCTGTGAGCTGGGCAAGGGCTTCGCCACCAAGATCTGGAACGCCAACCGCTTCCTGCAAATGAGTTTCGAGGGCGTCAGCCCCGATGCCGACTGGGCATCCAAAACCCAGGACCTGGTCGGTCGCTGGATCCTCAGTCGCCTGGCTCAGACGGTCCAGGGCGTCGAGCAGGACCTGGAAGAGTACAAGGTCGCCGCCGCCGCCAGCCGCATCTACAACTTCTTCTGGGGCGAGTTCTGCGACTGGTACGTGGAACTGATGAAACCCGCCATCAAGAACGCCGACGAGGCCGAGAAGGCCATGCTGCTGGGCCGCACCACCTATGTGGTCGACAGTTGCCTGCGCCTGCTGCACCCGTTCATGCCGTTCGTGACCGAGGAGCTCTGGCAGAACCTGGCGCCGCGCGCCGCCGGCAGCTTCCTCATGGCCCAGTCCTGGCCCGAGCAGGCGCCGGCTGCGGTCGACAGCGACGCCGAGGCCACCGTGACCCTGCTGCAGGAGCTGATCACCGGCATCCGCGCCGCCCGCAAGAGCTACGCCCTGCCCGGCTCGGCCCGCTTCGTGCTCCATCTCTACGCCGACGAGACCTACCGCCGCATGATCGCCGAAGTCGAGCACATGCTGCGCGGCCTGGCCGGACTGGACACCTACCACTTCCTCGACGAGAACCAGGCACCGCTGGGCTGTACCGCCATTGCTCTCAAGGGCATGGGCGCCTACCTCGACCTGCGCGGCCACCTCGATATCGCCGCCGAACAGGCCAAGATCCAGGCCAAGCTCGAGAAGCTGACCAAGGAGCTGGCGCCCCTTGAGGCCCGCCTCGCCAACGAGAGTTTTACCGCCAAAGCCCCGGCCGCCGCCGTCGCCAAGGCCCAGGCCGATGCCGACAACCTGCGCGAGCAGATCAGTACCCTGAGCCAGGCCAAGGCCGATCTCGACGCCCTGGATCGCGCCTGATGGGCAAGCGCGAATGGACCCGCATGGCGCGTTCGGGCGAGAGCCTGACCGTCGAATACAAACGTCAGCTCCCTAAACTCGAGCGCCTTGCGCGCTCGCTCTCGGCCTTCTCCAACTCCTCCGGCGGCACGATCTTCTTTGGCATCGACGAGGACGGCGAGGTCGTCGGCCTCGAGAGCGTGCACGGCACCCGCGATCTCGTCGAGCAGGTCGCCCAGTTCCAGTGCAGCCCGCCCGTCAGTGTCAGCATCCACGAGTGGGAGCCGGCGCCGCGGGTGACGCTGCTGGTGGTCGAGGTCCCCGAGGCCGAGCTCAAACCGGTCTACGCCGTCAACGAGCGCGACAGCAAGGATGCCTGGCCCTTTTTCCGCTCCGACAAGGAGAACCTACCCCTCGACCGCAAGAGCGTCAAAGCGATGCGCCGCACCGAGGCCCTGGCGCCGGCCGAGGTCGAGGAGCTCGAGCTGGACAAGGCCGCCATCACCATGCTCAACACGCTCGCCGACCATCCGCGCCGCTCACTCAACGAGCTGGCCCACTCCGCTAACATTTCCGCCCACCGCGCCAAGAAAATCGTGGTAGATTTGGAGCGAGCTGGCTGGATCCACGGATTTTTCAACGAAAAACGGCGCGAGTACTCACTCGTCGTCGCCTGGAAGAAGAAATGAGCGAACTGTTCGGCAATCGGCAAAAGCAGTCCCTGGTGATCCTCGCCTTGATCATCTTCGCCGGTGTCTTTGTGCCGATGTGGAACAAGCGCGACAGCTCGCCCGAAGATCAGGTACGCAAGGCCGTCCGCCGCCTCATCGCGGGTGCAGAGGCCGGCGACACGGGCCCGTTCAAGGAGCTGCTGAGCGAGCAGGTCAAGGACAGCCAGGGCCGCAATCGCGATGAAATCCTCAAGACGCTGTTCGCTATCTTCTTCCAATACAAGGACATCAAGCTGACCGAAGTTTCCATGCAGATCGTCTCAGGCACCCAGGACGATGTCCTGTCGGTCAACCTCAGCCTGCTGATGGGTGCAAGCTCACCGCTGCCCAGCGACAAGGGCGACTTCTCGCTGACCTTCCGGCGCGAGGACGGGACCTGGCGCGTTTGGGAGATTGATTGGGAGGACGGCGCCCAATACGCCGATTAATTGCAGAGGAGCGAGGACGATGAAGGCAATCGAAGGACCGCTGCTGCTACTGGTACTCGACGGCGTGGGCGAGCTGGCGACGACGATCGGCAACGCCGTGGCGCTGGCGCCGACGCCGGTCTGGGACCGCCTGCGGGCGACCTGCCGCTTCACTACCCTGCGCGCTCACGGCAAGGCCGTCGGTCTGCCCTCCGACGCCGACATGGGCAATTCCGAAGTCGGCCACAACGCCCTGGGCGCCGGTCAGGTCTACGACCAGGGTGCGAAGCTGGTCGAGGACGCCATCGCATCCGGCCGCCTGTGGTCGACGCCGCTCTGGGGTCAGCTATTGGAGAGGGTCAAGGGCCGCAACAGCGCCTTGCACTTTGTTGGCCTGCTCTCGGACGGCAACGTCCACAGCCACATCGACCACCTGTTGGCGATGCTCGAGCGCGCCCGCCAGGAGGGCGTCCAGAGGGTGCGCATCCACGCCCTGCTCGACGGTCGCGATGTACCTGGCACATCCGCGCACCTTTACCTCGAGCGTCTGGAGCAAGCACTGCGGGCCCTGCGCGCGGCCGGCATGGACGCCGCCATCGCCTCGGGCGGTGGCCGCATGCACCTGACCATGGATCGCTACGAGGCCGACTGGTCGATGGTCGCCCGCGGCTGGGCCCACCACGTTCACGGCCAGGGCCGCGTTTTCGCCGACGCAGCCACTGCCCTGGCGACCCTGCGCGCCGAGCAGCCCGGCATCCTCGACCAGGACCTGCCCGGCTTCGTCATTGGCGATAACAGCGGACCCATTGGCACCATCGGCGACAGCGACAGCGTCGTGCTCACCAACTTCCGCGGCGACCGCGCCATCGAGATCAGCCGCGCCTTCGAGGAGGGCGACAGCTTCACCGCCTTTGACCGGGGCCGCCGACCCGACGTGCTCTACGCCGGCATGATGCAGTACGATGGCGACACCCACGTGCCGGCCAACTTCCTGGTCGGCCCGCCCAACATCCGCCACACCCTGACGGATGTCCTGGTCGAAGCCAAAATCAGCCAGTTCGCGATTTCCGAGACCCAGAAGTTTGGCCACATCACTTATTTTTGGAACGGCAACCGCAGCGGCATCAGCGACCCCCAACGCGAGATTTTCCGGGAGATCCCCAGTGACCTCGTCTCGTTCGACCAGCGGCCGTGGATGAAGGCCGCCGAGATCACCGACGCTCTGATCGCGGAGTTAGCCGCGGGCAAGATCCGTTTCCTGCGCGCCAACTACGCCAACGGCGACATGGTCGGCCACACCGGCGACCTGAACGCCGCCATCGCCGCCATGGCCTGCCTCGACCTGCAGCTGGGCCGCCTGATGCGCGCCGTCGACAAGGCCGGCGGCGTGGCCTTGATCACCGCCGACCACGGCAACTGCGACCAGATGTTCGAGTTCGGCAAGGACGGTCAGCCGCTGCTGGACGAGGACGGCCGCCCCAAACCCAAGACCAGCCACACGCTCTCGCCGGTGCCGTTCGTGCTCTACGATCCCAAGCGCCAGGTCAAGGCCGAGCTGGTCCAGGACGCCAACCTCGGCATCGCCTCAGTGACCGGCACGACGCTCGAGCTTTTGGGTCTGACCCGCCCGAATATCTGGCAGCCCTCGCTGCTGCGCCCGGTCTGAATAGGCGCTGCGCCATGAGTATGATCCTGCCCATCAACGTCGAAGACTTGCTTCATTGCCAGGGTGTTGAATCGGCGCGTGTCGAGTTCAAGGCTTCGTGGGATGCCAAGACGACCGGTTATCAAGTTCTAAAGACGATCTGCGCCTTTGCCAATGACCTGCAGAACCTCAACGGCGGCTACATTGTCATCGGCGTCGCCGAGGAACAGGGTCGGGCCACCATGCCGCCGCAGGGGCTATTGCCCAACCAGATCGACGAAATCCAAAAGTGGATCCGCGGAAATTGCAAGCGCCTCGACCCCGAATACCAGCCTATCATGTCACCCGAAGTCGTCTCCGAAAGGCAGGTCCTCGTGCTTTGGGTGCCGGCCAGTGATGTGCGACCGCACCGGGCTCCGGATGGTGAGAAAGGCGACCGCAAATATTTCGTGCGGCTGGGTTCCGAGTCGATCGACGCCGAAAAAAGCGGCGTACTGGGCCAGCTTATCGAACAAACCGCCAAGGTGCCCTTTGACGACCGCAGAGCACTCCAGGCGACGATCCAAGATCTTCGGGAAGGAAAGGTTCGTGAGTTTTTGAACGATATTCGCAGTGGCTTAGTCGAGGAGCGCAATACCCGCGATATGTACAGGAAGCTGAGGATATCCAGCCCTGTCAATGGCCATGACGCGCCGCGGAATATAGGCCTGCTGCTGTTTAGCGAGGACCCTGAAATTTGGTTTCTAGGTGCACGCATCGAGGTGATCCAGTTCGCAGCAGGCGCCGCAGGGGATGTCTTGGAAGAGCACATTTTCCGCGGTGGCCTCCACGAACAACTGCACCGCGCGGTGCGTCACTTGGAAACCCTCTCTACCACTCAGATCGTAAAACAGGAGCACAGCTTTAAGGTCAAAGGTTGGGTCAGTTATCCCGTCCCGGCGCTTCGCGAGGCACTGGTGAACGCGGTCTATCACAAGGCCTACAATGACAATCCTGAACCGATCAAAGTCTATTTGTACCCCGACCGCATCGAAGTCATCAACTACCCTGGGCCCGTTCTGGGGATCCAGCTCGCCCACCTGAAACAGGAGCTGCCCATGCCCCCCGCCCCAGCGCGGAACCGACGCATCGGCGAGTTTCTCAAGGAGCTTAAGCTGGCCGAGGGTCGAGGCACGGGTCTGCCCAAGATCTTCAAATCGATGCGCGAAAATGGCTCGCACGACCCTGTCTTCGACTTTGATGATGACCGCAGCTATTTTCGCGTCACCTTACCCGCTCACCCGGAGTACGTGGCGATCTCCGCGCTCCGGGATGCCGCCCATCTCAAGGCGATCGGCGATGATCAGGGCGCGTTTATGCGTATCGAATTGGCTTGGCAAGCGCTGCCGTCCTCGCCGACCTTGGCGACGGAGTACCTGCGCCAGCTCGGCTTGCGCGGTCGCCTGACCGACGCGGGCAACGCCTTCGCCAAGTTCAAGGAACAGGCCGCGGAACAGTTCCACCCCTATTTAACCAATGTCTTGATCGAGCTATTGCTTGCCGCAGGACAAGAAAAGGCAGCGTCTGACTTGCTTGCACAGCAGCCACACTATTTGGCCAGTGCTGATGCCTTGGACACGGCCATTCTTGCCCGACGCATAGGAGACGAGCAGCAGGCGCACCGCTACTTTGAGCGAGCCGGCGATGCGATCTTCCATGATGCCAAGGGCTTGCAGGAGTTTTCCCAAACAAAAATCGCGCTGGCGAAGAAAAGCTTGAGCAAACGAGACCGAGCCACGAACCGGCGCCTTCTCCTCGAGGCCAAGGAATTATTGGAACGTGCCGTACACATGGAGGCAGATCGGGTGCGCCACGCCTGGGCATGGCGTGACTTGGCAAGAGTGAAGAATTGGTTGAAGCACCCCCAAGGCGAAGTGATTGCGGCCTATCGTCGCGCCATCGAACTCTTGCCAGATGAAAGGCGCTTCCAGGACGAGCTGGCGCGCTTCGAGCGACGCTAGAGCGAGCCTAGCCGAAAAGGTCCCGCAGGCGCTGTAGCTGCTGTAGCGCAAGATGCAATCTTGCGCCGGGCGGCGGGTGAATATCAAAGCGGTCTTTCCAGCAGAGCACAATCTGTAGCTGCTGTAGCGCAAGATGCAATCTTGCGCCGGGCGGCGGGTGAATATCAAAGCGGTCTTTCCAGCAGAGCACAATCTGTAGCTGCTGTAGCGCAAGATGCAATCTTGCGCCGGGCGGCGGGTGAATTTTAAAACGGTGTTTCCAGTAGAGCTAAACTCCTGGAGCGTCCCTCTGAAATGATTCTGTTTTTTCCAAACGTCGAATGGGAACGACCTTTATCAGGCCCGTCCCATGAGCACGAGCAGATCGCCGCGGCGGAAGGTCGCGGAAAGTTGCTGGAGCGAAAGCTCGCGCTCGCCATAGAGTGCTGTGAGAGCGGATTGGATCTTGGCACAGCCGTTGATAAAGAGTTCCTCCCCGTGCTGGCCAATCCGGTTGCGCGCTGCTTCGAAATTGTGGTGGGTCAGCTGGCTCAGCGCAATCCCCAGCTGCTCGAGTAGTTCACGCCCCATCGCCATGGCCAAAAAGAATGAGCCATAGCGCACCAAGAGAGGATCGCCTACTTGGGGCCGCCGACGACGATTTTCGGCAAAGCGGTACAACAAAACGGCAATAACCGCCTGAGCAGCATTGAGCTCGCGCGTAAAGATGGTGTCATATAGTTTGCCGAAATGCTCGCGGGAGAGGAACTTTGCCTGATGCGGTGCGCCGCGCCAAACGGCCAGCAGCGCGGTAGCTAAGACCGTTGGGCTGATATCGGTGGCGCGCGAACTCGCTTCGACTTTTTTGCGCAGGTACTGATAGCCTAATCCCTGTAGGCCTATTTCGAGGTGTTTTTGGACCTCGTCGTTTGCGTGCAAATCTCGCAAATCGACAGGGTTCTGGCTGTTGGTCGCCAGCGTGATGCGCGCGATCAGGTCTTCCCGGTCCTTCGGGAGTTTATAGAGCCTAACCAGAACGGACGCGTTCGCAACGTCCTCGTTATGGACGCCCTCCGACAGCGTCTTGAAAATCGTCATACAGGTCTGGCCACCGTTGATGATTTGCAGGTTTTCCGCTTTGACGATGTTGTCGCTCGCCTGCAGGGCGTTGTAATTAAAGTCGGAGCAGACCATGGTCAGGCCGTTGTTGAAAAAGTAGAAGTTTTCGACCTCGCTGGACTGCAAAGTCTTGCGAATGCCCTGATTGACCCGGTTGCCATGCAATCCGAGAAAACGGCGCACATTGCGCTCGAGCAGTTGGTCGCCATGGCGTCTGACCAATTCGGCCACCTCGGTGACCGGCATACGTCCCATACAGACGCGGGCAAAATTCAGATCTTCGACCAGGAGTTTGCCCGAAAAGCGCAACGTGTCGTCAATCGACTTGCCTTGCCGCATCAAATGGAGCAGGGTGTCATGGTTGACGTACTCCCAAGTGACCTGGGCGCCAAACCCGGCACGCGCGATGGTTTCGTCACCCTCCTGACTCCAGGGTCGGCCGTTGTTGCAAAAAATGACCCTGACCTGGGGCAAATGGCCGTCTCGAATCATGGAGCGGGCTTCCTCAACGGGGAGTCTGAGCCGATCGTTGAGGTTGCCAAGCATCGTGTTCGGATCGAAGAGGCAAGAAAGTGCGCCGATCATTTTTTCGATGGCATTGACCGGGAAGGTGCTGGTGCCTTCGAGATCGAATTTGTACTTGCTCTGGAACAAGGTTACCGCAAACTCGCCATCCGCTTCGCTGCCCAGATGGATCGCGTCGACACCAAAGTCACCACCACCCTCGGTGAGACAGTCGAAGGCCTGATCCAGATCTAGATCCAGCATGGTGCGGACGCAAAGAAAGCAAAAGGCGAGGGACTTCAAGTCCTGGTCACGCTTGACTTTTAACTGTTCCCTGGCCCGGTCGCGAATGAGGTCGATAACCCCTGCTAACAGCTGATCAATGATCATGGCATTCGGATTTTTAATCATGCTTAACTCCCATAGCGCCAGTAATCAAGCATCTTAACATAGGGGAGGTTGCTTGCCACTCCGAGCCGCAACCGGAGTGAGCTAAAAAACGCGCCACTCGCTAACCTGGAGCGCCAGGGCCGCCCAATCACTGCCGAGCAGGGCCTGCAGCGCCCGCAGATCCGCGACCAGCTTGGCGCGCGCCTTGGGAGCTTTGAGCGCCGCCGGAAGGCGGCTCAACCAATGACCGTTAGGGCCGACGTTTGGACCGCGCTGGGCCGAGAGCTGCCGCGAGCTGGGCAGCGGCTTGCGGGCCAGAACCTCGATCATGTGCGCCAGCTGGGCCGGCGCGCTGAAGACCAGTTCGTGGCCGTCGAACAGGACCCACAGCAATGGGTAGCCGTGATGGTACACGTGCGCCGGTGCCGGCGGCTCGAATGCGCCTGGCCGATCCGCGACCGGCACGTGAACCCAGTAGGCCATGGGCAGCGTATGCCAATCCTTGGCGAAACTGAAGCGATAGCTGGTTCGCATTGACCCACCTCTCGACCCGATCAAGGCTAAGATTATGACATATTTGCCTGCGTTGTCCCGCGCGACTCATGTATGCGGACTTGGCCATCGTGGTAAGATGGACCCCGCTCGGTTCCGTCCCGCGCGACTCTCTCTCGGTGGTGTGCTTGATGCTTTCCCTCCCCGTCCTGCTCGTCTTAGGCATGCTGGCCTTGCTCTGCGGTGCCACCATCGGCTGGCTGATGCAGCGCCGCGGCTGGGGATTGGCCGCGCTCAAGGGCCTGATGGCAAGTTTCATCGGCGGCATGCTGCTGCTCCATCTGCTGCCTGAGGCCTACCGCAAAGCGGGTCCGATCGCGCTGTTGTTTGTCGCCCTCGGCTTCCTGTTCATGATCCTGCCCGAGCGCTTCTCCCACCACAAGGACCATAAACCAAACGGCCGTTTCTTCACCGCCGAAATGCTCTGGATCGGCCTTTTCCTGCACCAGGCCACCGACGGCATGGGCCTGGCCCTGGCCAGCTCGGGCGCCATGGCCTCCTGGCAACTGGCGTTGGTGGTGATCTCCCATAACATTCCTGTCGCCGCCGTCGTCTTCTGGATGTTCCTGCGCAATGGCACGCCCAAGCAAGCCTGGCTGCGCATTGGCGCCATGGGCCTGGCGACCCTGATCGGCGCGCTGTTCTCGCAAGTGCTCGCGCCACTGCTCAGCGGCAATTCGATCAACCTCTTCTTCGCCTTCATCACCGGCTCGTTTCTGCACCTCATGTTCCACGACTTCCTCGACCACCACGCGCACCTCGACCGCGACCGCCGCGCCGAGTTCCTGGCCTTCAGCACGGGCATTGCCCTGTTGATCGGGCTCGAGCATTTCGTCGGCGGCACCGAAAGCGCAGGCCATGTCCACGGCGAAACCGGACCCGGCTTTGCCCAAACGTTTCTCCTGCTGGCCCGTGAGACCTCGCCCTATCTGCTCCTCGGCCTGATCATTTCCGGCCTGCTCCACGCCTACATGCCCGCCTCGCCGATCGCCTGGCTCAAGCGCGGCGGCAACCTAGGCCAGAGCGTCAAGGGCATGCTGTTCGGCCTGCCCCTGCCGATCTGCTCCTGCGGCGTGCTGCCGCTGTTCCTGGGCCTGGCCCGCAAGGGCGTGCCCCCCGCCTGTGTGATCGCCTTCCTGATCGCCACCCCCGAACTGGGCGTCGACAGCTTCCTGCTCTCGGTCAAGCTCCTGGGCGTGCAGTTCTCGATGGTGCGCCTGCTGGTCGCCATGGTCCTGCCGATCGCCATCGCCCTAGTGGTCGTGCGCTTCCTGCCTGCCCCGATCGTCACCGAAGCACCCAAGTCCTGCTGCAAGCACAAACATCCCGAACCCGCCGAGGACGACCACGACCACGGCCACGGCCATGCCCATGGACCAACCGTCGCCGAGGACACGCCAAAACCTTGGTGGCACTTCGCCTTTGTCAGCCTGGTCGACGATATCTTTCCCTTTGTGTTCTTCGGCCTGTTCGTGGCTGCCGTCGCCCAGACGATTTGGCCCGAGGGCAACCTCAGCCAGCTCGTCGGCCAATGGGACGTCGTCATCCTGGCCCTGATCGGCATCCCCTTCTATGTCTGCGCCTCGGCCTCGGTGCCCTTCGCCCTGGTCCTGCTGCAGCACGGCTTCAGCGTCGGCGCCGTGGTGGTTTTCCTGTTCGCCGGACCCGCCACCAACGTCGCTACCGTGCTGACCGTCGACAAGGCATTCGGCAAGGGCGCCGGCCTGAAGCTGGCCGGCACCGCCCTGATCCTCGCCATGGCCACGGGTTTCCTGATCAATGCCGTCTACACGCCCGAAACCTTAGGCATCATAGAACTTCACGATCACGGTTGGAACCTACTCGACCGGCTCGCCGTCGGCGTCATCGCGCTCCTCTGCCTGGCCAGTCTCTACCGCAGCGGGCCGCTGCACTGGATCTCCAACGTCATGAGCATCGTGCCTGGCTTGATCCACCACCCCCGCAATGGCGAAAGCCATCACTGAGCCTGATGTTCACAGACCAGGTGCCCTCCTCGGACCGTCGCGCCGATTGCGATGCCTGCACTGACCAACACCAGATTCTTGAGGATGTACTGGCCCTCCATCGTCGGTACGAACGCAAAGACCTGCCAGCACTCGTCGGGAAACAAGAACAGCGGCGTGACCGTGCCGAGCATCTGCAACCACAGCAGGCCCAGGGTGGCGCGCAGGTACTTGCCAGTCAGTAGCCCGAGCCCGATCAGCGTCTCCCAGACCGCCAGGATCGTCACCGCCACGGATGCACTCATCAGGCCGCCCGTCAGGGCGACGATCGTCTTGCCTGCTAGACCTTCGGCCGGGCTCAGCCCCGGAATCAGCTTGAGCCCACCGAACCACAAAAAGACGATTCCCAGACTAATGCGCAGGAATAGAATCGCGTGTCGGGCCATCCAGTTGGCCATGCGCGCGTCGAAATCGTTGAGAAAGCGATTGTTTTCGCCCATAAAATCCCCCATTCGTTTTTGCTTTTGCGCGTAATTCGCGATCCATGACATTAACGCGAAAAAGACTACCAGAGAGTCAGCTAATTGTCGAGAATTGTATGAGACAGCCCACTCACCGGCTTGACCTACCCGAGGGCAACTACTAGGATGGAGTCCTGGTACAGGAGGCGGTCATGCAAACAATGAAGGCGATCGAAGGCGTGTGCGAGCTATGGTGGCGGTCAGGGCCCGAGGCCGATCAACAGGCCCCGCCCGACCTGTTCATCGATCTACCGCATGGGGCGACCGAACTCGCTCATCTACAGGCCGTCAAGGCCGGTCTGCGCGATTACCCCGGCGACGAATACGACCTCTTTTTCCTGGCCAATACCGACCAAGGCAGCCCGGAATACGCGCTACGCCTTGCCGACCTGCTGACGGACCCCTCGGCCTGGTCCGATCCGGCCCACCAGCGCCGCGCGGCAACCACCAAGATTGTGCTGTTGCGCAGCTTATTGCCGCGCACGATTGTCGACGTCAACCGCGTATGGGCCACCCAGGCCGAAGCCAAGGCAGCGGGGCTGACCCCAGGCGTGCCCGAGTTCGTGCGCGAGGAAGAACTCGAGGTCCTACACCAGGCCTTTCTGCGCTACCACGAACAGGCGGCCATCGGCTATGCCAGCACCAGCGGGGCCGGTGGTTTCGCCCTCAATTTACACACCTACGGGCCCATTAGCGTGGCGCCGATCGAGGGCGAGTCAATCGTTACAACCCTCAAGCGCGCCTACACGCCCGAACACTATGGCGACTATCCCGTGCGCCCTGTCGTCCAGCTGATCACCACGCCGCCGGGCGGGAGCCTGCTATCGAACGGACCTCTGTGCGATGCCCTGGTCGAAACCTACGCCCAGCGCGGCATCGAAGTCGCCCGTGACTACCCCTTCAACCTCCACCCCGCCACCGCCGGCTATACCTATGCGGCCAAGTACCCGCAGCGCACCTTGACGATGGAAATCAGCCGCGCCGCTCTGGCCGAGGTCTTCAATCCGTTCATCGAGATGGCGATCAGCCCGACCAAGGTCGACCACATGACGCGACCGATCGCCGAGGCCATCATGGGTCTAGGGATAAAATCCCTGTAGCCCAGGCCGCGGTCGCAGGGAACGCGAATGGTGAAAAAGCGCAGTAAACCGGCTAGTTCCCGCAGGCGCTGTAGCTGCTGTAGCGCAAGATGCAATCTTGCGCCGGGCG
>CAYRFM010000076.1:0-38139 GCA_964423555.1 uncultured Holophagae bacterium
CCGGCGCAAGATTGCATCTTGCGCTACAGCAGCTACAGCGCCTGCGGGACCTATTTGGTTTGGTTCTAGCTCGCTACCCACGCGCTCGAGGCGGGCGATGGCCTGGTCCAGTGCGTCGAGGCGCTGGCGCCAGTTGGGGCTCGCGACGGCCGTGCCGCGCGCGGGGTCGGGAAAGAACAGGGCGCGGGCGCCGCTGCGGTCGAACGGCCGCCAGGCCGTTTCGGGCTGGGCCAGGCGGTCGGCGATGACGTAGAGAGCCAGGGGGTTGTGGCCTAGGCCGAGGTGACTGCCGACGACTTCGACATTGTCGGTGATCGGCCCGCGCACGCGCTCCACCGCGCATTGCCAGGCGACGATGCCGTCGCCGCGGGAGAAGATGGCGGTGCTGGGCACGGGTGGTGGCTCCATCAGGCGCGCGACCAAATGCGGGTCCAGCGCCTCCAAGCGCTCGCCGCTGACGAGGTCGTAGAGCCAGCCAAGGTTACTGGCTTTCTGGGGGTTGCCAAACGGGCTGCCGAGCGTGATCACCTGGCGCACGGCCTCGGGCATGGCGCGCGCCATCTCGCGGGCGTAGATGCCGCCCAAGCTCCAGCCGATCAGCGAGAGCTTGCGGCCGCTGCTGCGGTAGTGCTGCCAGAGCCGGTCGCGCATCAGCGCCTCCAGCGCCGGGCTGTAACCCTGGTTGCGGCCCAGGCGCCAGCCGTGGGCGTCGTAGCCCTGTTGGCGCAGATAGCGGCGCAGCGGCGCGGTGGCGCGGTTCGTGGCCAGAAAGCAAGGGTAGACCAGCACCGGGTGGCCATCGCCGCGCGGCAGCTGGCGCAAGAGCGGCAGGCTGGGCAGCAGCGAGCCCAGCTCGAGTAGGGCGCGCAGCTCGCCGAGCAGGTTCAGGGTCGAAGGGGGCTTGACGGCATGGGGTAAGGGCTTCACGAGGGCGATGACTCCTGTGACGGCTCACGCCAGCGACGCCTTGAAGCAGTGGCGAAGCGGGTGACACGGGGGTGGGCTGTGCGAGATGCAAGCAACGAGGCGAGCGCACTCTATTCTCACCGAAATCCCACCTGGCGTCCACGAAAACTGCGAAGCGGAACCGGTGCCTTCGAAAACCACCGACCAACACAAAAAGGGTCATAGGGTCTGAGTGGCGCTCGGAGCGATTTTGCGCAATGACGGCCATGGGGAGAAAGTCCAACGTGAAGCAGCTCGTCCTGGCGCCGTCTTGGCGAGCTCGTAGACATGTTCAGGTCCCCTGGCACGATTGCCCGTACTGTCCAGCTGTGCTATCATGGCCGCAGATGCGCGGAGGCAACTTCATGAGTAAAAAGGCCTTAGCCCTCGAGGACGTCTATCGCACCCTTTCGCCCGAGCCCTTGGATGCGGGCAGCGAATTTCATATCGACCTGGATGAGCTTCGCGGCCAATCGCTAGTGGGATTATTCGCGCTCAAACTCTCCCGCGTGAGGGGAGGCGGTCGACCTTTTCAGGCGCTCCTAACTAGCCACCCAGGTGCTGGGAAATCGACAGAGCTGGCCCGCCTCCAGGACCGCGTGAAGGACCAATTCGCCGTCATCAGGTTCAGTGTGCTCAATGAGCTGGACCCTCAGAATTTCAAAGCATTCGACGTTCTTATCCTTAGCGTACTGAAGTTGGTCGAGGCGACGCGCGAGCAGGTCGGCGAGCAGATCAGTACCTCGACCCTGGAAAAATTCATGGACTGGTTTGCCCGCGAGCGCACCCAGGTCAAGCGATCTTTCGATGTGGAAGGCAAGCTGGAAGCAGGCGCGGGCCTCAAGGGCAGCGAGTTCTGGGCCAAACTGCTAGGCCTGTTTGCCAATCTCAAGGGTGAAATGAAATATGCCACCCACCGCGATGCAATCGTCGAGCGGGAGCGGTTTTCTCGACTCTCCGAGTTGATCGCCCTGGCCAACGGCATCATCCAGAGCTGTAGCAACGCCCTCTATGATAAATCCAAGCGGCGCTGGTTGCTGATCGGCGAGGACTTCGAAAAAGAAGGCATCAACCCGGACCGCAGCTACGAGTTTTTCATTAATTACAACCATGTCTTGCGCGAGCTTGATTGCCATTGGATCTTCACCTTGCCCGTCAGTCTGGCCTACAGCGCCGAGGCCCAGCACTTGCCCTGCGTGCCGCAACACCTGCACGATATCCCTGTCTTCATGGCGGACCAGAAAACGCCTCACCAGGAAGGTCGTGAAGCCCTGCGCCAGATCCTGGCCGCGCGCATGGATCTAAAGCTGATTGAGGACGGCCTGGTGGAGGAACTGATCACGGCCTGCGGCGGCAACTTGCGTGACTTGTTCATGATGATCAACCAGGCCACCGACGAAGCGATCCTGGCGAATGAAAAGGTGGTCACCGCGGTCCAGGTCCGCCGTGAAATCTCCAGAATGTGTGACACTTATGAGCGCCGCCTTGGTCAAACACTTCACGACCGCAACAAGGTGTCTTATGCCGAGAAGAGCGCTCGCCTGGTTGACCTATACCACAACCTACCCGAGGCACGAGTCCCGGACCCGGTGCTGAGCTCCTTGCTCTACGCGCGGTTGGTCCAGGAGTTCCGCAATGGCCATATCTGGTCCGGGGTTCACCCCTTGGCCATCCAGGTCCTAGATCGGCACGGCGCCCTGAGCCCAACGGACGAGCAAGGTCCATGAGCGAAGGCCAACGGCGTGCGGGCGATTCGCCCGAGCACGTCGCGGCGCGACTCGCGCTCTGGGTCGCCCGCCGTCAAGGCATCGCCCTGGTCAGCTACCGCGATCGTTACAGCCTGCAAATGACTCTGGATCTTCTGACGAAGCTTTGCACTGAAAAGGATCTCGCCCTGCAAACGCTCGACCTCTCAACTTGGTCGACAGAGTCCTTCGCGCAGTCCTTCGACACCGCCAAAAATCAGTTACTCGGACCTTGGTCGGTGGTCGGTTTTGCCAAACTATTGCCGCTCGTGCCCCAAGCGTTCGAAGCATTTATCGTCCAATTGAACCTTATCAGGGACAGGCTGCACCGGGTTCCACAAATCTGGTGGGTGCCGCCCTACATGGTGTACGCGCTCAGCCAGTTTGCCCGAGACCTGGACTCCTTTTTCCAAGTCCGGCTAGACCTGGCCCCAGACCCCTATCGGCCATTCGACCCCACCGCCGAGTGCGACATCGCCAGCCTGGACCAGGCGCTCAGCAACCCGCAGCTGCGAGAGAGTGGCGCCTATTTGGCCAGTTACTTGAACCTGGGAGGCGACCCCGAGAAAGTCGCGGAACCCACCCGCACCTGGCTGGCCCGTTTCGCCTATTTGCCGGAGGCGGTGGCGCTGGGCGAGCGCTTCGCCAAATTGGGCGGACAGTTGGATCAACCGCTCGACCTTCCCGAATGGACACTGCTGCCGTTCGGCCGCAACCCCGGTTTCGTAGGTCGCGCCGAGGAACTCGAGCAGCTCGCCAGATTGCTGGAACAAAACGAGCTGGTCGCCTTGGTCGGCATGGCCGGCGTTGGCAAGACCCAACTGGCTGTAGAATACGTCTTCCACTACGGAAAACGCTACGGTGGTGGCATTTTCTGGCTCAACGCGGCCGAGCAGGCGAGCTTGGAGGAGGACATCGCTACCTGCGGCCCCTTGATGCGGCTGTTCCCCGACAATGAACACTTGGGCTTAGACCAACGCGTCGCCCAGGTCCTAGAGCTATGGCAGCGTCATATAGCGTCGTGCTTGATTGTTCTGGACAATTGCGAGGACGACGCCATGCTCGACTGGGCGAGAAACCATCTGCCCAAACCGCTTCTGGTGACCAGTCGCCGCATCGATTGGGCAGACCGCTGGCCAGCGCTGAATGTGACCCTCCTAGCGCGTACGGACAGCGTGCGGCTCTTGCAAAGCTGCGACAGGAGCCTGGCCGACCACGAGGCCGCAGCCATCGCCGAGGAACTGGGCGACCTACCGTTGGCCCTGTTCCTGGCCGGCCGCTATTTGGAGGAACGACATACCGATCCTGCCCAATACCTTGGGAATCTCAAAGAAGGTTTATCGAACCATCCTTCGCTTACTCGCTGGGCCAGCATCGGCTATCAACCGACCCACTATGAACTGGGCGTAGTTCGCTCCTTTCATCTGAGCTACGACCGTCTCGACCCACAACGACTGGAGGATCGATTAGCGCAAAACCTGCTGCTCCACGCCTGTTGCTTTGCGCCTGGACAGCCTATCCTCCGCGTGCATCTCTACAAGTCACTGGGCGATCAATGCAACAAGGAGCTGGGCGAGCTAGCTCTGGGCCGATTGTTCCAATTGGGTCTGGTAGAGCCGACAAAAGAAAAACTGTCGATTCACCGCTTGGTTGCCTTTTTTTGCCAGGAGCTGAATCCCGAAGCGTGGCGGAAAGCGGAGGATGATGTCATTAATACCGTACTTGATATCGCCCAAAGGGCCAACCTTTCAGGTCTGCCGTTACGTATGGCCGATATCCTTTCCCATCTCCGCTACCTCGCCAACCGCTACAAAGACGAGCACACCGAGGCGAGCGCGGAGCTGACCCTGGCGTTGGCCGATTATCTGCGAACAAGTGGTGTGTACCACGAGGCCGAAGTTTGGTATCGCCGCAGCTTGACTGTCGCTGAAACTATATTCGGGCCGGAACACCCCAAGACGGCTAGACGAATAGATGGCCTCCGTTTGACACAGCGCCGCTTGGAAGAGCATGAGTCCCTCTTTAGCAGTACACTTGTCAACTTGGCCAGGATGCCGCAAGGTGATCTTCGTCATGCCAAGAAAAAACCAATCCACCGCCGAGCCCTCAGGCATCACCCGGAGGAACGGCATTTCAAGAAGGGCCAAGCCGTGACTGCGGGCAACCAACAGGACTCCCAGTCCGGGGATCGGCCCAGTGCGTTCCCCGACTGGTTCCATCTTCCCCACCGTCGCAACCGCCATATCGTTGGCCGTGGGCGCGAGCTGGAAGCTCTAGCTCAATCACTGAACCAAAGTGCAACAGCCATCACACCAATGAGCGCGACCACGGGTTTAGGCGGGATCGGCAAGACCCAGCTTGCGGTGGAGTACGCCTACCGCTATGCCCACCGTTACCCCGGTGGCGTGTTCTGGCTCAATTGTGAGTTCCCTGCGGCTGTCGCAAGCGAAATAGCTGCCTGTGGCGAGACGATGAAGCTTTACGGTCGCGACGACCAGATCCAATTGACTCGAAAGATTCAGACCGTGTTGGCACGCTGGCGTCAGGATTCACGCCAGAGGTTACTGGTCTTCGACAACTGCGAGGATGAGCAAGTCTTGCGAGAATGGTTGCCGCATGAGCCTCACATCCACGTGCTGGTCACCAGTCGACGTAGCTGGCCGCAGCATTGGGGGATGATGGCTCTACAGTTGCAGACCTTGTCCAGGCCAGACAGCATCTCTTTGCTCAAGGCCCATCGCGACGACCTTACCCACGAGGACGCCGACCGCATCGCTGCCGAGCTGGGAGACCTTCCCCTGGCGCTATACCTCGCAGGCTGCTACCTGGACACCTACCGTGCCACCATCAGCCCCAGCGCCTACCTCGAGGCGCTGCGCCAGGCGCCGCTGAACCACGGCTCGCTGCTGGGCAGGGGTATGGACGGATACCAACCCACGGACCATGACAGCCATGTAGCCCAGACCTTTGCGACCAGCTTTTCCCGCCTCGAGCCAGGGTATAAGGTCGACGCACTGGCCCGGGAGCTGCTGTTGCGCGCCAGCTTCCTGGCCCCCGGCGCGCCGTTCGGGGCAGAACACCTGGCCGACGAGGACAGCGACCCGGAGCAGCTGGGCGAGGCCCTATACCGCCTGTGCGGGCTGGGTCTGCTAAGGCGCGAGGGCCAGAGCTTCGTCATCCACCGCTTGTTGTCATACTTCTGCCAAAACCTTTCTCAGGGAGAGCACGGCCATAAAGCTGAAGCCATAGTCGCTGACCGAGTGGCTTATCTTTCTAGCACTGCCCTCCTTACGGGTCTTCCGGTCCGAATGACCTCGCATCTCCCCCATCTTCGCCACTTAGCCGAGCGTTATGCCCATGTAGAGTCCACGATTGCCGCTAGGCTGAGTAATGAGCTTGGCCAATATCTGGACATGATAGGAGCTTACGGCGAAGCCGAGCGCTGGTATCGCTTCAGCCTTGCCTGCGCTGAGCGTATTTATGGCCCTGCCGAACCAGAAACGGCCAATCGTCTAAATAACATGGCCGGGTTGTTGTACCAAACCCATCGGCTACAAGAAGCGGAGCCTCTCTACCGTCGTGCGCTGGCCATTGACGAGGCAACTTTGGGACCTAACCACCCCAATGTTGCCAGAGACCTCAATAACCTAGCCGAGGTACTGCGCGCTACCCAGCGGCTGGCGGAGGTTGAACCTCTGTACCGCCGTGCCCTCGCTATTGACGAAGCTGCCTTGGGGAATGGGCACCCCATGGTGGCCATCCGCCTTAACAATCTGGCTGGATTACTGCTCGCTAATCAGCGGCTGGATGAGGCCGAAGCCCTTTACCGTCGTGCCCTAGCCATTAACGAAGCAGCTTTAGGAGTTGATCACCCCGCAACTGCCTCCATCCTCAATAACCTGGCGGAGTTACTGCGTGCCACCCAGCGTTTGACAGAAGCGGAATCGTTATTCCACCGCGCTCTGGCTATCGACGAAGCCGCACTTGGACCTGATCACCCCACTGTCGCTATCCACCTCAGCAACCTGGCCGGGTTGTTGCGCGCCACCCACCGGCTGGCGGAAGCCGAATCGCTCTATAGACGTGCCTTAGCCATAATCGAGCCAGCCATGGGACCAGACCATCCAAAAGTTGCCATCAGCCTCAACAATCTGGCCGATTTGCTGCGCGCCACTAATCGGTTTGCGGAGGCGGAACCACTCCTCCTTCGCGCCGTCTCCATCTGCTTGACCACACTTGGCCCTGAGCATCCATGGACACAAACAATGACCAGCAATTTGAAAAAGGTTCAGGAAGAGCGTACGGCGAACGCGGACGATTGAGCGCTGTTCGGGGGTATGTGTTCCTATATTGATCGCCGTGAACATTCACCTGCGATCGGTCCGGGATTTTTAGGAGTTCAGTGCCAAGTGAAAGGGCCAGATGCCGTTTGGGGCACGATCGGGGATTGGTTGGAGGACCCAGCCACCGCGGTTGTAGGTGCGAAGGTGGATCTCGCCCTTGCCGGTGGTTGGGTCGATAATGCCGAGATTGTAGCCGAATTCGGCGGAGGTTTCGGCATAAGAGGCGCCAGCAGCAACCCGAAGATGGCGGCAGGCGCCATTGTGTTGGCCGATTGAGTGAACCCAAGCGTCGTGTTCGTGGCCATGTAGCATGATGTGAAATGCTCGCTCCAGGCGCTCCTTCAGGGCCAGGCGCTCCACCTCGACGTACCAGTCCGGCGGGTGATGGATCAGGCCGAACCTCAAACGAGCCTGGCTCAAGTGTTTCTCGGCCTGGTTGAGCTGCCAGGAGCTACCCAGCCAGAGGTTGCCACGCGCCTCGTCGGGACCGCAGGACCATGCGCCGTTCATTCCGAAAATGCCCACCTGGATACCATTGACCTCGCGCATGTGGTGGTAGACACCCTGCCTGGGATTCGTTCCGTACAGGTTAGGAAAGTCGACGGCGCAGGCCGCGTAATAATCATCAAGGCGTTGATGTAAGCGCGGCCAGTCACGATCGCGCTCTGATTCATTTTCGCTATCCTGGCTAGCCATCATCTGGTTGACGAAGGCCAACTCCTCCGCGCTGATGGGATTGAGGGAGGTGAGAAGCGACCGTTCCGAGCGGGCGACCTCCTTGCGATTGACATCGTGATTACCGGGAATGACAAAGACACTTTCTGGCCGGATGTCCAGGGCTTGGGCCAGGTTCTTGAGGTACGAGTTTGTGGCTTGGATCTGCTCACGCAGCGGCATTTTGGTGACACCCTCGCCATAACCAAGGTCACCTGTGGCGAAGAGCAGTTGTGGACGCAGGCCCAGGTCTTCTAACTTCTTTTGCGCATCCTGTTGCAGCAATTTCAGAATACGATCGCTATCCCAGGCCTGCTTGTTGGTGTAGTGCAGATCGCTGAGATGGACCCAGCACAGTTTTTGTGGTTCATCTGCCTTTATGGACGCGGCTCTTTTGGATTTAGGCCGCTTCGGTTTGACTGCTGACAACCGTTTCGTCCAGGCCTGTTCCAGGAGCGCGCTAGGGTCGATTCCCTTGATTGGCGGGACCATGACCAAGATGCGCTTGGCCAGTGTCTCAAACGCGTTTCGATCTATCGAGCCATGAGCCAGGGGAATCAACAGCTCGAGACACTGGTCCCGATCCGGCATTCGTTTGCCATAGGTAGTGAACAGAAGTAAATCGAT
Source organism: uncultured Holophagae bacterium (assembly GCA_964423555.1). Lineage (GTDB taxonomy): Bacteria > Acidobacteriota > Holophagae > Acanthopleuribacterales > Acanthopleuribacteraceae > CAYRFM01. Next base: position 8,375 of record CAYRFM010000076.1, read on the forward strand.
GGCAACGCCCTGACCCGATTTATGGCATTGGATGGTTCGTTTGCCCATTCCCTCGAGGCGATGGATGTCTTCATAGGCAAAATAGAAGCGTGTTTGGCCCGTACGGCAGGTTTCGCAGATGCAACGGACTTGCTCTTGGGCGCCGATCTTGTGGTAATTGCGCTGGATATCGCGCAGGGTGGCGATCAGAACCGCCAGGTAGGGTTGGCGTCCTGGACCAGAAAGCTGAAAATCGATACTGCGCTGGTCGTAGTTAGCCCGCACCAGGGCCTGACTCTTGAGCTGTAGGTGCTGAAACAGCACCCCATTACGCCATTGGTAGCGGAGCCCTGTGGGCTCCGTCTGAATGTCCGTGTAAAGGCGGACCATCAAACGCGGCAGGATCGAGCGGGGCAGAAAATGGTACTGGACCGAGAAATGCAGGACCTCACCGCTCCCAAAGGGCAAGTGCTCGGGCTCGATTACCGAAAGCAGGTCGGGTAGCAGCAAGCGATTGTTATCAATGGGGTGGCAGATCTCGAACAGACTCATCAGTTTTTCCAGGTAGGGGATGCGATTCTTTGTGAAATTCGGCACCAAAATAGGGAGTTTGCTCAATTCCAGCTCACCATTCGAGTTTGCCAACTCCGGATGGTTGATCAGCTGATAGATGGGAGCCGTGATCCAGTTGGGTTTGAGCACCTGGGTATCAAGCCATTCCAGCTTGGGGAAGTGTAGAGCTATGCCCAGATCGTGAAGATAATTCAGCAGGACGCGCTGTTGGTCCTCGGAGACCAGACCCTTGTCAATACAGATCCGCTTGTAGTGCTGATATGAGATAAAGTCTTCGGGCAAAGCGCTCAGCGTTTGCTTGACCTGGAACCAGGACTGGGGCCAGGAGCTGGCGACCATATCCAAATTAGAGAGAGCTGTGCGGAGTCTCGCTTGCAGGTCCGCCAGTCCCTGGCCGTTTTTGTTGGATATCCTTTGGAAGCCGATGATGTTGGGGTATTGCCTTTTCAGGCGGTGACGGTCCACATCGTAGCTGGGGTTCGCGTCCGCTTTGGAAAAAACGACAAGGATTGGGCTCTCACCGCCAAAGCTTTCGATCAGTTTCAACCAGTACTCTTCTACACCATCTTCCATACGACTATCCAAAACAAGTAGGTAGAGACTGCGCTTGGAAAGGAAGAACTGGTGAGTCGCATGCATGATCTCCTGACCGCCGAAGTCCCAGAGATGGACCAGAACCTCGCGTTCATTGCAGTTGTAGGGCCAGCGCGCAACCTCAATGCCGTGGGTCTGGGATTGGTTTGGATCAAAGCCCTGTTGACACAGCGCGCGGACCAAAGATGTCTTGCCCGATCCTCCTACGCCGACGAGTAGCACCTTGGCCTCATTCAGCTGGCGCTGGGGCTCTGCCTTAGCCGAAAACCAGGCCATGATGGCCTCATGCCCCCGTGCCGCAATCTCCACTGGTGGCCGCTGTAGTGGATTATTCTCCAAGTGAATGCCTATTTCGCATCTATAGTGTAGTGAGATAGGGTCCAGGTTAATAATAGGTTGATCCCAATAAAACTTAAACGTTCCTTTGGCCAATGTAGCCAAGGGCGAAAGATCTGCAATTAGGTTTCGCCGAAGATCCAACTCCTTAAGGTTTTCCAAGGCTACCAGTGGTGTGCAGTCCTTGATTTGATTGGTCTCAAGTGTTAGTGATTTCAAGCCGCTCAAAAATCCCAATGCCTTGCAACTTCGAACTTTGTTGTTTCCGAGATTTAACCAGTTCAGGTTTCTCAAGGTCCCCAGTGGCCGACAGTTCCTGATTTGATTGTGGTAGAGATTGAGCCAGGTCAAGCCACTTAGCTCACCCAGTGGGCTGCAGTCCTTAATTTTATTGCATGCGAGACCGAGTTCCTCCAAAAAGTAAAGCACCTCAAAGCCTGAACAATTCGAAATCTGGTTATCATTTAGATATAACACAGAAAGCAAATCCAATTCATATAACGGTTCAATGTCTTTAATGGAATTCTCATCAAGAGATAGATGGGTCAGCTGCCAAGCATTTGCAAGACAAGAACAGTCCTTAATGTTATTTCTGTTCAAGTTTAGATAGATGAGGCCGTTCATCTTGGCAACAAACGAAATATCCGTGAGCCCTGCATCTTCAACTATTAAGCATTGTAAGTGTTCGAACTCATAAAGAATTGATGGATCAAGTTGATCTATGCCGGATAAGGATAAGCCAACTACTCGGTTTTTGGAATCTCTTGCAAAACCACCAATGGGGTCGAGCCACTCAATTTCGATTTCATCCAAGGAGTATTCTTCTAAAGGAAACTCCAATTGCTTTTCGAGCTCTCTGATCGCTTTAGGTTTTGGACGCTTTCGAGGCATAGTTTTCCAGGCGAAAGTTAACGCTTTTATATCCTTCAGGGGCGTGAGTTCGAGCATTTGGGCCAATTTGCGCAAACTAGGACACATTATACCGGTAAAGCAGGTCTCCGAGGGCCAAATTTCACCGCTGTCCCGTCCCTCCATTGGCCATCTTGAACTTCCACCTCTGAGGCCGACCAGCGGTCGACCCCACTTGGGTTTGTGGGTGAAGGGACGCTTCGTCTCTTGCTTGGATGGGTCTCCGCTTGTATCATCGATTGGTGAGGACTCACGCATCTCCAACGGAAGGCAGGGAGCGGCCATGCAGGTTCTGCTCGTCGACGACGATCGCGCCTCCCAGCGCTTGCTGGAACGTCAGCTGGAGCGCTGGGGCTACCAGGTCACCAAGGCACCCGACGGACAGGTCGCCCTGGACATCCTCGAGGCCGATCCCGAGATCTCGCTGATGATCACCGACTGGATGATGCCGCGCATGAACGGGATCGAGCTCTGTCGCCGCGCTCGCGCCCTCAAACGCACCACCTACCTGCACATCCTCATGCTGACCATGCGCGAGGAGAAGTCCGACCTGCTCGAAAGCTTCGAGGCCGGCGTCGACGCCTTCCTCTCCAAGCCCTGCGACCCCAGCGAACTGCGCGCCCATCTCAAGGTCGCCGAACGGGTCCAGCGCCTGGAGAACAACCTGGCCGGCAAAGTCGAAGAGCTCGCCAAGGCCCACCAGACCCTGCGCTCCGAGCTCGAGGCCGCCGGCCGCATCCAGCGCTCGCTGCTGCCCTCGGTCGCGCCCAAAATCGACTATATCGAGACCGGCTGGTCGTTCCAGTCCTGCAATGTGACCGCTGGCGACATGCTCAATGTCGTCCGTCTCGACGAACATCACCTGGGCCTCTACGTGCTCGACGTCTCCGGTCACGGCTGTCAGGCGGCCCTGTTGTCGGTCAGCCTCAGCCGCGTGCTCAACCCCTATCCCCAGCAGGGCGGCATCCTCAAACAGTTTGCCGAGGGCCGCAGCTACCGCATCCCCTCACCCGCCGAGGTCGCTCTCGAACTCAACCGCCGCTTCCCGGTCATGCGCCAGAGCGGCCAGTTCTTCACCTTCCTCTACGGCGTGCTCGATATCCGCTCGCTCAAGCTCTGCTACACCCGCGCCGGCCACAGCGAACCGATCCACTACTCCCACGGCACCTGCCTGCGCCACGAGGACCAGCCCTCGGTCCCGGTCGGCATCGTCGAAGCGCCCGACTACACGGACTACACCATGCAGCTGGACCGCGGTGATCTGCTCTTGTTCGTGACCGACGGCTTCGAGGAAGCCAAAAACGCCGAGGGTCGCGAATTTGGCCGCGAGAGCCTCGAGGCCACCCTGCGCGTGCGGCCGCTGTGGACGATCGACGCCGCCATCGCCGCGGTCCAGGCGGATCTTCAGGCCTTTACCCAGGAAGCCGCCCAAATGGACGACATGACCATCGTCGGCCTCTCGATCCACCCCGACTTCCCGCTCAGGTCGCCAGCATCCGCTTGAGGTCGGGCAGGCCAGCGGCGTCCACTGCGATCAGGTCCGTGAACTTGGGGTGACAGAACAGGCGAATCTTGCGCACACCCTGCAGGAAGGCCTTGGCTAGGGCCTCGATCACGGGGCTCTCTTCGGCGACCTCGACGACCTGACCCTTGGCCAGCTGGACGGGGAAGGTCTCCCAGTTGTCGGTCTTGTAGGTCGGCGGCACGTCCCAGATCAGGTGGTGCTCGGCCAGGTCCAAGCCCTTGCGGGCGGCCCAGCCACGCAGCTCGTCGCAGATCGCCTGGCGCAGCTCCGGCTGGCCCTGCAGGCGCGTGTAGGCCTCGGGCTCGTGGTGGTAGGTGGTGGTCAACAGGCGCTTGTACGGCTTTCTGTGGTGGTGGACCATGGCGATCAGCTCACGACCGGGCTCGTCTAGGTGCAGGTGTAGCCAATCCAGAAAGTTATGGTCGTTGAACTTGATCAGGCGATCGGTCCAGTTGGCATCGACCAGGCCCTCCTCCAGGTAATTGCAGGCGGTCGAAAGCATGGTGATCATGGCGCGCACGGTATGGGCCCAGTAGACGCCGCGGTACATCCAGTAGCGGGCCAGCTGGAAGCGCTCGGCGCCCATCAGGCCCTTCTCGACGATGCCCAGACGGCCGTCGAGCGGGACGAGATGGTCGATGAAGCGCTGCTGGTCGAAGCCGGTGGCGAACTCGACGCCACAGAAGTAGCTATCGCGCGGCAGGTAATCGCATTTGTCGGCGTCCAGGGGCGAATCGATCAGCTGCTTGAGCAGGCGCAGGCGCGGCTCCAGTTGGCCGCGATCGGGCCGCAACAGGGCGGTAATGCGGCTGGGCTCCAGGGCGAACTCGGCGCGGATCAGGGCGGCCAGGTTCTCGCCCTCGATCGCCATGTGGCCCTCGATGATGGCGACGGTCAGCACCTCGTGGGCGGGGAACTGGGCCAGGTGGTCGAGCTGGTGGGAGCAAGGGTAGTGGCCGAGATCGTGGAGCAGGCCGGCCAGCAGGATCGCCAGGTAGTCGCCCTCGTCATAGGCGCTGTGGAACTCGGGGAAGCCGTCCAGGTGGCGCAGGTAGCCCAGTACGTTGTAGTAGACGCCGAGCGCGTGGGAAAAGCGCGTGTGGGTGGCGGACGGGTAGACCCGGTCGCTGAGGCTGAGCTGGCGGATCTTGCGCAAGCGCTGGAAGGCGGTGCTGTCGATCAGGCGCAGCATGCGCGGGGTCAGCGGCACGCTGGTGTTGGGCGCGACCCTGACGGTGGTGGCGGTCGCGCCGAACTCGGGAATGGCCCGCAGCAGCGACCCGGGCGCGCCCATCAGACGGCGATCCCCTTGGCCAGCAGGTCCTTGCGGAACTCGCGCGGGACCTGGAAGTGGGTGTCCTCGTGGACGTGGTGGAACTCCTCGAAGTCGTCGAAGCCGCGGTCGCGGAGGGCGGCCAGCACGGCCTCGACCAACTCGGCGGGCGAGGAGGCGCCGGCGGTCACGGCCACGGCGCGGTAAGGCGAGAAGTCGTGGCTGGCCAAGTCGGCGGCGGCGCCGAAGAGCTGGGCCTGGCAGCCGCTCTCGTGGGCGACCTCGACCAGGCGGCGCGAGTTGGAGGAATTGGGCGAGCCGACGACGACGACGAAGTCGACCTCTGCCGCGATCGCCTTGACGGCGTTCTGGCGATTGGTGGTGGCGTAGCAGATATCGTCGCTGGGCGGTGCTTCCAGCTGGGGCCAGCGCGCGCGTAAACGCTCGACCACGGCCAGACAGTCGTCGACGTTGAGCGTCGTCTGGGTCAGGAAGACCAGCTGTTGACTGGGCGGCTCGGGCAGGGCGGCGATCGCCTGGTCCAGCGCCGGACCGCGATGGGGCTCGACGACGGTGATCGACTCGGGCACCTCGCCGCGGGTGCCCTCGACCTCGACGTGGTCGGCGTGGCCGATCAGGAAGATGTGGTAGCCCTTGCGGGCGAAGCGCAGAGCTTCAAGGTGGACCTTGGTGACCAGCGGACAGGTGGCGTCCAACTCGCGCAGGCCGCGGCGGGCGGCGTGGGCGCGCAGCGACGGCGGCACGCCGTGGGCGCTGTAGATCAGGCGCGCGCCCTCGGGCACCTCGTCGAGACTTTCCTGGACAAAGACGGCGCCCAACTCGGCCAGACGCGTCACCACGTGGCGGTTATGGACGATCTCGTGGTTGACGTAGACGGGTGGACCGTAGGCCTCGAGCGCCAACTCAACGATTTTCACGGCGCGGTCGACACCGGCACAGAAGCCGTTGGGTTTGCAAAGGATCAACTTGCGGGACATATTACACCTCGTCGCCTCGCCCCCGCTATCATAGCAGGGCCGCCAGGTAAACACCAAGCACAAGCGCCGCCGCGGCCGGCCCACGAAAAAGCCATCGTCGCGCGGCGATGTTGCGCTAGAATGAGGCGCAACACCTCAGTGATTCCAGTACCGCAGAACAAGGTGACCTTATTATGACATACGCCGCTTTTGGATTTCATCCCTCCCTCATGGATGGCCGAGTCTCCGGCACGCTCCAGGTGACCGGCGAGGGCGTGTGGTTTCGCTTCGACGGGCGCGAGCTCCTGTTCCCCAAGTTCGGCCTGGTCGTGCGCGCCGGTGGGGCCTCCGACCGCATCACCTTCGTGGAACACGCCAGCCTTCCCGAATGGTCGGTCTACACCTCCGATCCCGCCTTTCTGGCCGACGCCACTCTGCAGAGCCTGCCGGGGATGGCGGGCGCGCTTGGCGCGATCAAGCGCCGCCGCCGCGGCGGCTGGGCGATCCTGGGCGGCGTCGCCCTGGTGCTGATCGCGCTGGCGCTGGGCCTTTTCCTGGCCAAACCCTGGATGGTCGGCCGCATCGCCGATCAGGTACCCGTCGAGTGGGAGATCGAACTGGGCGACGCTTCCTATGCCGCGATCACCGCCAACGCGAAGCTGCTCGAAGACGGCGAACTGCAGCAGCGCCTTGAGGCCTTCGCCCATGAGCTCACCGCTCAGATCGAAGGCAGCCGCTACCCGTTTCGCTTCCACATCGTTGACGAAGATTCACTCAACGCCTACGCCCTGCCCGGCGGCAACGTCGTCATCCACAGCGCAACCCTGCTCGAGGCTGGCCGCGGCGAGGAAGTGCTGGGCGTGCTGGCCCACGAACTGGCCCATGTCAACCGCCGCCACAGCCTGCATGGCATCATCGACCAAGTCGGTTTCTCGATCCTGCTCGGCGCCCTGTTCGGCAACGGCAGCGCGCTGGGCAGCGTGATCCACGCCACCGCCCCGACGCTCAACCAGCGGGCCTTCTCCCGCGACAACGAACGCGACGCCGACCTGACCGGCCTGACCTACCTGAAACAGGCAAACATCGACCCCCAGGGCATGGTCGACTTCTTTTTGCGCATTGAGAAAGAAGGAACGGCCAACCCGTTGAATGGCATGCTGAACTTCGCAAGTACGCACCCGTCCACCACGGAGCGCATTTCCACCCTCGAAAAAGCCATCGCGGCCGAGCCCAAGCGCACCTACCGCGATGTCGCTACCCGCTTCGACGCCCTCAAGCAACGCCTTCAGGCGCTGCTCGACGCTGAATCACAGGAAGTAACACCATGAAAACATCCTTGGAAGGCGCACCCGCCTTTGCCCACTTACACGTCGATCTTGAACCCGGCGAGAGCATCATCGCCGAGTCAGATGCCATGTCCTCGATGGACGCCGATCTGGACATGAAGGCCGTCTTCAATGGCGGTTTCCTGTCGGGATTGCTCAAGAAGTACTTTGGCGGGGAGTCGCTGTTCGTCAACATCTTCACCAACAACACCACGGGCCCGCGCCGGGTCAGCCTGGTCCAGTCGACGCCGGGCGACATGCGCGCCTACGAGCTAGCCGGCACCAGCATCTGCCTCCAGCCAGGCGCTTACGTCGCCAGCGAGCCGAGCGTGCGCTTGGGTCTGCGCTGGGCCGGACTGATCTCCTGGATCGGCCGCGAGGGCCTGTTTAAACTGGAGGCCTCCGGTCACGGCAAGGTCTGGTGCGGCGCCTATGGCGGCCTGCTCGAGCGCGATGTCGATGGCGAGCTGATTGTCGACACCAGCCATCTGGTCGCCTATGAACCCCAGATGAAGCTGCGCATGCAGCTGGCGGGCGGGCTGTTCTCTAGCCTGTTCGGCGGCGAGGGCTTGGTCACCAGAGTCGAAGGTCGCGGCAAGGTCCTGATCCAGACACGCAGCATGAGCGGCCTGACCGGCTGGCTCAATCCCAGATTGTTCGGTTGAGGTGTAAGGATGCAGGTTACTTTTCAAAATCAACCCGGCAGCACCGCTGCCAGTCTGTTGCTCCAACCCGGTGAGGTGGTCACGGCCGAGGCCGGCGCCATGATCGCCATGAGCGGCCACATGCAGATGACGACGACGACCCACAAAAAGCAAAGTGGCGGCCTGCTCAAAGCGGCCAAGCGCATGCTTGCCGGCGAGTCGCTGTTCCTCAACCACTACGAATGTGCGGGTCAGCCCGCCGAGGTCTGGCTAGCCGCCACCCTGCCAGGTGACATGATGACCTACGAGCTCGCCGACGAGACCCTGATCGTCCAGGCCGGCTCGTTCGTGGCCTGCGAGGAAGGGGTCGAGGTCGACCTCGGCTGGCAGGGCTTCAAGTCGCTGCTCTCCGGCGAGAGCGTCTTCTGGCTGCGCTTGAGCGGTCGCGGCAAGGTCGTGATCAGCTCCTACGGCGCGATTTATCCCGTTCAGGTTAACGGCGCCTACATCGTCGATAGTGGCCATATCGTGGCCTTCAACGAGAGCCTGAGCTTCGATATTACCAAGGCCGGCAAGAGCTTGCTCTCCTCCTTCCTCGGCGGCGAGGGTTTGGTTTGCCGCTTCAAGGGCCACGGCCGTGTCTGGGTCCAGTCCCACAACCCGCCCTCGTTCGGGCGGATTCTCGGCCCCATGCTGCGGCCCCGCTAAGGAGCGAACCATGACATCAGATTACAGCTACCGCCTCGAGTGCAAACCCGACTTCAGCTTCCTCACCGTGCGCATTCCCGCCGGCCAGACCCTGCGGGTCGAGGCCTCGGCCATGGCGACGATGGACACGAACCTGGTCATGAAAACCAAGTTCCGCGGCGGTCTCGGCCGCCTGCTCACGGGCGAGAGCATGTTCATCAACGACTTCACCGCCGAGGGCGGGCCGGCCGAAATCGGGATCGCGCCCGGATCGCCCGGCGATTTGGACCACGTCTATCTCCAGAACCAAACGATCTACCTGCAAAACACCGCCTATGTGGCCTCGACACCCGAAGTAGATATCGCGACCAAATGGCAGGGCCTGGTCAAGGGCTTCTTCTCCGGCGAAAGCCTGTTCCTGATCCGCTGTTCGGGCACGGGCGACCTGTGGTTCAACACTTTCGGCGGCCTGATCCAGGTCGATGTCGCCGGCGACTACGTAGTTGACACCGGCCACATCGTGGCCTTCACCGAGGGTTTGGACTATTCCGTTGGCCGGATCGGCGGCTACAAGTCGCTGTTCTTCTCGGGCGAGGGTCTGGTCTGTCGCTTTCAAGGTCACGGGCGGGTCTGGATCCAGACCCGCAAGCTGGCCTCGTTCGTCAGTTGGGTCAATCCCTACCGGCCGCTCAAGAACAATGATTGATGCTTTAGGACAACCGCGGCCGGATCACCCTGCGACCCTGTCGCACAATCCTGGTTCTGGCCGCTCAACCAATTGACCGATCTTCCGATGTATTTCAGAGCATATGGCTGATGAGATAGCAGGTGAAAGGTCATGACGAAGATTCTGGTGGCCGAGGATGATGCGGTTTCCCGCAAAATCCTCGAGCGCTACCTGAACAAGTGGCATTACGAAGTCACCGTCACCGTCGACGGTGAGTCAGCCTGGCAGGCGCTGACGAGCGGCGAGTTCTACCTGGCGATTCTCGACTGGAACATGCCCGGCCTGAGCGGGATCCAGATCTGTGAACGGATCCGCGCCGACGACCGCTACGCCCTGATCTACCTGATTCTGCTGACCGGGCGTACCGAGCGGGCGGACATCAAGCTCGGCTTCGAGGCCGGCGCCGACGATTATGTCGTCAAGCCCTACGATCCGGTCGAGCTCTACAGCCGCCTCAAGGTCGCCTGTCGCTTGGTCGAGTCGGGCCTGCTGCTGCGCCAGCGCAACCTCGAGCTGGACCGCTATGCCAAGGAGATGGAGTCCCTTGCCGAAGAGCGCAGCCGCATGCTGATCCACTCCGACCGTCTGGCCACCCTGGGCACACTGACCGCCGGCGTCGCCCACGAGGTCAACAACCCCAACACCTTCATCTCCGGCAATGCCCAGACCCTGCAGCGCTGTTGGCCTCGCCTCAAGCAGTGCCTGGAACACGAGCTCATCGCCCACCCCGACGACGCCAAGCTCGCCATGATGATCGAGGAAATCCCCAGCATGCTCGAGGGTATCCGCATCGGCGTCTCGCGTATCACCGCCATCGTCAACGGCCTCAAGCGCTATGCCGGTGTCGGCAAGAACACCATCGAAGCCTTGGACCTCAACCGCTGCATCGAGAACGCGCTGCTGTTGTGCAGCGCCCATCTCAAGCGCCGGGTCCAGGTCGTCAAGACCTTAGAGCGCTCGCTTCCTTCCCTGATGGGCGATTCTCAACAGTTGGAGCAAGTTTTCGTGAATTTATTCACGAACGCGGCCGATGCTCTCGATGAGAAGCCCAAGGACTCCGCACACACTCTGTGGATCCAAACCCGAATCGAGGACGCCCGTATTGTGGTCACGGTCGAAGACAACGGCCCCGGCATTCCTGAGCATCTGCTGGATACCATTTGGAAGCCTTTTGTCACGACCAAGAAGGCGGGCAAGGGCACGGGGCTGGGCCTGGCGATCTCGCAAGGGATCATCCACGATCATTCCGGCACCATTACGGTGGCGAATCTGCCTGGGGCGGGCGCATGTTTCACCATCGCCTTGCCGCTCCATGCATGAAAGGTAAATGCCATGATTCATTTGCTGATCGTTGACGATGAAAAGGAAATTCGCGAAATGTTGGCGCGACACTTCCGCTTGAACGACTACACCGTGCTCCTGGCAGAAAACGGGCGTCAAGCAGTCGAAGTGCTGGAACGCGAGCGCATTGACATTCTGATCACTGACCTGTTGATGCCGGAGATGAGCGGCATCGAGCTGCTTGAGTACGTGCGCGAGGAATCGCCCATGATCCACGCCATCGCGATCACCGGCTATGTCACGCTGGAGAATGCCTTGAGCTGCATGCGGCTGGGTGCCGATACGATCATCTTCAAACCGCTCGAAGATCTTTCCGAACTGGAAGCTGCTGTCCAGGCCGCTGAACGCGATCTCCATACCTGGCAGACCAAATTGCGCGAACTGCGCGGCATGCGGCACTGAGGATCAACCATGGAAGAGCACGATTACGAAGTCGATTTGGAGATGCTGGGTGATTTTATCGACGAATCGCTGGAAGCCCTAGCGACGATCCCTGGGCTGTTTGTGGCGCTGGAGGCCAACCCAGACCAGCTCAACCTGCTCGAGGCGGTATTCCGCCCCATCCACTCGCTAAAGGGCAACGCCGCGTATTTCGGTTTGATGAAAATCAAGGCTTTGGCCCATGACTTGGAGTCGGTCTTGGACCTGCTGCGCAAGCAGGTGATTCTGCCGGACCGCAGCATCGTCGACCTACTGCTGGCCTCGGTCGACGAATTGGCCCATATGCTGGAAATGACTCGGCCCAATGGCTCGGACGCGAACGCCCAGCTGCGCGAGGATCTGCTGGTTTCCCTGCGCGAGGCCACCCAAAACAGGCCTGCGCAGGCTCCGACGGAGGGCACGCCACCCGAACTCTGGCAGGCGGTCCAAGCCGACCTTGCGGCCCTGGCGGCTCTGCCGGAACTGGCTCAGGGTGCGGGCCAAAACCTGCTGAAGTCCCTGCGCAACCACTTGCAGTCGCTGATGCCAGAAGAGCAACAACAGGTGGTGGAACCGGAGACTGTCTGCACCAATCCGCTCGCCGCGCTCGAACAATTGTTGCAGAACCGGCCGCCCAACCTCACCCTGGCGCGTGAGGGTGAGATGGTTCATGACTTTCTGCACCAGCTCGAGGCGCTTGCCGCCAGCCCGGAGGCCAAACTGGCCGTGGCCAAGTGTTTGGACGAATTTGAAACCTTCGTCAACAGCATCGGCTACGACCCCATGTTGCGCGAGTTCATGAGCGAAGGCGTGGAGACGCTACGCGAGCTCCAGGACTGGTCGAGGTCGGAACCCACGACGGCTGCGAGCCCAGCCCCACCTGCGCCGCCTAAGATTTCGGCAAACTTGGCCGAGCTCGCCGTCACGCCCGCAGACGAGCACGAGCACGAGGAAGCAGTCACGACCCAGCGCGGCACCAAAGCCAAGGACACGGGCCGCACGATGCGCATCAGCGAAGAGCGGGTCGACGTGTTCCTCTCCTACGTCGGCGAGTTGATCGCCGTAGACGAGATGCTGCGCTACATCCACAGCGAGATGGACCGGCGCGAGGTCGATCCCCAGGTTTGCCACTCGTTGCTGAGCATCGTCAACACCTTTTCCAAGCTTTCCAACGACCTGCAGAGCAGCATCATGAGCATTCGCCGCGTCTCGGTACGGCCGCTGTTGCAGAAGGCGCAACGCATTGTGCGCGACCTCACCGCCGACGGCGGCAAGCAGGTGGAGACCGTGATCCTGGGCGAGGAGATCACCATCGACCGCTCGCTCACGGAGACGCTGGAAATTGCGGTGGTCCACATGGTGCGCAACGCCGTCGACCACGGTGTCGAGGGGCCCGCGGATCGACGCGCGGCCGGCAAGCCGGAGCGGGCCAGGATCACCGTGGCCATGTCCGAGGCCGACGAGATGATCACGCTCTCGATCGCCGATGACGGCAAGGGCCTCAACTACGCCTCGATCCAGCAAAAGGCCGTGCGCATGGGCCTGCTCAAACGCGGCGTGCCAGTGACCGAGGATGTGCTGGTCGACGTGATTTTTGCTTCGGGCTTTTCGACCGCCGAGGCGATCACGGATATCTCGGGTCGAGGCGTTGGCATGGACGCGGTCAAGCGCACCGTCGAGGACTCGGGCGGCAGCATTACCGTGCTCACCGAGCCAGGCAAGGGCACCGAGTTCCGCGTTTCCGTGCCCAAATCAGTGGGCACCCAGATCCTCGAGAGCTTCGTCGTCCAGGTCGGCGAGGACCGTTACGTCTTGCCGATGGAACGGATTGCCGGTTCCTTCAAGCCCAGCGGCGACTTCACGCGGCTGCCCAGCGGCACGGTCTGCGTGCGTCGGCTCGAAACGATTCTGCCGGTCGTCTGCCTGGAAGGGCCCTACACGGGCAGCTTCGACCGCCTGGAGCAGGGCTTGTTGGTGCGCATCGACGACAAGTTCCGCCCGTTCGTCTTCTATGTTGACAACATTCTTGGCATGCAAAAGGTGGTGCTGCGCAGTATCCCATGGATCAATGCCGACAAATTCATGGGTGCCGCGATCATGGGCGACGGCCGGGTCTCGATGATTGTCGACATCGAAAAGCTCGGCAAATCCGCAGCCCGCTGAGCACCGGGTCCATCGTCAGGTCCCCTTGACTGCAATCTTAAAAAGGTCTCGGCCAGGTTGATCGAGCGATATCCCGATGTGACAAGCGCTGTGGGTCGCTCCGGTGGCCTGGGCTCGTGCTATACTTCCTTAACTTATGACGAGGTGGATCCATGGGTCTGATCAATGGCTCGGTTGCCTGCACGCGCTTCAATGTCACCGTCCTGCCAGAATTGCCCGATTTCGAGCTGGTGCCCTTCAGGCCTATTACCGCAGGCTCTAGCGTGCGCGAGCGCGAGGGCTTCGTGCCCTTCGAACCCGGGGAGCCCTATGAGGTCGGCGCCCGCCGCTGGGCCTTCCGCGTGCGCTTCGACAAAGTAACCGCCGACGCGACCTCGGTCGCCGAACGGGTCAAGGAGCTGGTCAAGATCGAGACCGAACAGGTCGGCCCGCCTTCGGCGCGGGTGCGCCAGCAGCTGCGCAAACAGGCCGAAGACGAAATCCTCCAGCACCCCATGCCGCGTTCCCGCGTGATCGAGTGTCTGCTCGAGGAGACCGTGCTCTACGTCGGTTCCACCTCCAAGACCCACCTGGGCGCCGTGCTCGAACTGCTCAAGCGCATCGGCGTCGAGGTCGAATTCAAGACGCCCTGGCTGGACAGCGGCCAGGAGGAAGAGTTCAGCGATGTCGTCGAACTGAAAGAGCCGGGCCAGTCGGTACACGGCTGTCGCTTCCTGCGCAAGCTCCTGCTCGACGATCGCGACACCTTCGTCGAGCCCGAGAAGGGCTCGCTCAAGGCCGTCCTCCCCGATGGCGTCAAGGTCGTGCTCAGCGGGCCCGTCCACAACGAGGTCGAGAAACTGCGCGATAACGAGGCCGAGTTCCTCGCGGCAAAACTGCTCGTCGAAGGCTTCGCCTTTGGCCTCGACGGTCTCTCCTACCGCATCACCGGCCTCAAGCTCGAGAACCTCAAGAACCGCCACTGGACCGAGCAGCTGGACCTGCGCATGGAGAAACTCAAAACCCTGTGGGAATGGCTCGACAGCAAATACCAAGTGTTGATGCTGTCCTGACCCTTGTTCCGCGAGAGTGTGTGTATTTTTACCCGAGACATGGTTAGATTAGATTTTCCTTGACTTGCACTCGCACCTCTTGCTACGCTGCCCTCTGCTTGCGGGCTTTCGCCACGTAAAACCATAAATCATGCGTTGACTAATTACACGAGGGAAAAATGGGTAAATTATATGCTTTCTTGTTCCTATGCTTGTGTTTGGTATCCGCGCATGCACGAACATGTCTCGTCACACAAATACATTGGCATGTTTCAACACCGGCAGGAATGACCGTAGGCGTCACAGAGATTATCTGGGGCTGCGAGGACAACGGAGGCGGTTCAACACAGGGAGACCCACCATCTGGTCCTGGCGGTGGCGACCCTCCGCCTGACCCGTCGACTCCTTGCATATGGCCCAACGCAACAGCATTTACCACAGATTATCGCTTGGTAGTTCCTTACACAGAAATGTTTGGTTTTGGTCCCGACAGCACTCGTCCAGGCGGCGTGCACAATGGGATCGATCTGATGGTTCAATCTGGTACACCAATTTATTCGCCTTGTGATGGGATTTTGCGTATCACACGACAGGATATTCCGCGGGATTCGCATAGTCAAGGCCAAACAGGCAATGAAGCGTCAATTGAACCCTCTGGATCAATGGACCCTCCTCCCAAAAACGGGTCGAGTTCGTTAAGGGACGGTGCGGTTCATCAGGTGCTGCTGGCCCACCTCGATGAAAATTGGGCAACCAATGCAGGTGTGACCAACAATCAGTTTGTCAGAAGGGGCCAGCTTATAGGGTATACAGATAACACTGGCTCTATTCAGAACATGGGCCCCCACCTACACATTACATATACCACGATTGTCAACGGTAAACGGGTCTATGTCGACCCCAACGAAGTAGCTAATTGTGTGAGGAATTGATATGGTGATGCTCTTCCTATTATGCTTCGCGGATTTCACCTATCAACCTGCCGCTGGGGTCTGGTTGGATTACGCACGGTCTCGCCCGTTGTCTAGCGCCCGCCATCTGGTGGTTGAACACAGTGGACCGCGGGGTGACTACAGCGGCGGCGGCTCGCAAAAGGTACTCGACAATTCGGGCCGGGTCCTTTATGAACTCACGACGGCCAGGGGTGCTTGGTTTGTCACTAATGGCGTGGCAGGAAACGAGGACACTTTCCTGTATCAAAAGCACGAGAGCAGCACAACTCCCGCTGGCCAGCCGCTTCATCTCTGGCACCCACAGTATGGTGATCGGGAAGTAAAAGTCATGGGTAAGATCTTGGCTCAAGATCGCAAGGGCCTTCACGTCCAAGTTTCAAATCAAGGCACACGTATCTCCGTTATCAGTCAAAGTGATACCTTAGAGGACGGCAATTACAAGGCTTGCTACCATCTTGAAGTGCTCGACCTGAAGGGAACGATCGCGGAACTTTTCACCTCCCCAGAAGTACCGTATTCTTTTTATGCAGATGCCAGGATCGAAGCGCCCTCTTGCAAGGTCATTGATGAAGCCGTCTATTTTCATAACCTCTTGGAACGGCAAGTTCAGATGTTCGACCTGCGCACGTTCGGAGCTGACCCTCAGGTGGTAGAGATCGAGACCGCCTTCGACAACAGGGGCTTTTCTATTTCCGCCGGGTATATGGAGTATTTGACCTTCTGGGACGGATCCAACGCTATGGCCCTTGAGGGTATTAACGATGCGGAGCCGCTGTTTGTCCTGGCCGAAGCGGATAAAGAGCGACCCGGTTACAAAGATCTGGCCGAATTCCTGCAGGCCTTTCCAGCCAAGGCCGTGTATCGCGAAAACGACTTTCTTTACGCCAAACACAAGGATCGGTTTTTCGCTTACGACCTGACCCATAATATCCTGAGCGTGTACAGTACCTCAACCTGGCCAAGTGAGAGCAGCACCTATGGCGGAGAGTGGACGGCAGTAACGAAGGATCGCGATGTGGTTGTCAATGCCTCCAGCTACTCGGTCACTGCCAAGACCCCTCCTTTGGGTAACTTCAAGACATCACGGCCCGTACTGCTCGTGCAAGTCGACGCCAACGCCTTCCGCAAAACTATTCTCTGACGCTGCGGAAATCAGAGAGCGCTTGGTGAGGGAAAAAAAACCGACAAAAGCCAGCCCTCGTGTGAACTTCGTAGTCCCGTTCAGGGGGGCACGTTGGGCACGCATGTCCCGCTATGAGCGACGCTCTAACCCTTCTTCGCGGCTTCGCGCCTTCGCGTGAGTTTTTCCCCCGGCCGCAGCACGACGCACCTCCCGCTAAAAGCGACCCTCTTATTCACCTCTGTTCGCGGCCTTCACCCCTTCGCGTGAGCCTATCCCTACGTGCCCGCGTGGCCCGATCTTGCCATCGGCTGGGCCAAATCCCGTCTGCCTACGAATACTCTATGTGATTAAATTCTAAATGGTACAAATTTGCATTCAGCTGTGATAAGCTAGGGCCACAGTCAAATGGCACCGCTCTTCTCCCGAGCGTAAGCGCGGGAATGGCATCCCTATGCCGCTTTAGCCGTGCGTTGATTAGCCCATATCCTGAAGGAGACTTTCCATGTTCAAAGGAATGCAGTTTCTCGTTTTGGTTCTGGTCGCCGCTGCTCTGGAACCAGTCGCCGCCCAAGCTGACCCAAAAACCAATACCTACTGGTGGCCAGAACAGCTCAACCTGGCCCCGCTTCGCGATAACAACCCCACCTCCGATCCGATGGGTGCGGACTTCGACTATGCGGCCGCGTTCAGCAAGATCGATCTCAACCTGCTCAAAAAAGATCTGGAAAAGGTGATGACGACCAGTGTCGACTGGTGGCCCGCCGACTACGGCAACTACGGACCGCTGTTCATCCGCATGGCTTGGCACAGCGCCGGCACCTACCGCACCATCGACGGCCGCGGCGGCGCTGACGGCGGCATGCAGCGCTTCGCCCCGCTCAACAGCTGGCCCGACAATGCCAACCTCGACAAAGCCCGGCGCCTGCTATGGCCCCTCAAGCAAAAATACGGCAACAGCCTGTCCTGGGGCGACCTGATGGTGCTGGCCGGCACGGTCGCAATGGAGTCGATGGGCTTCAAGACCTTTGGTTTTGCGGGTGGCAGAGTCGACGAATACGAACCCGAGGAAGTGAATTGGGGCTCCGAGGGCGAATGGCTGGGCAGTAACCGCCACCACGGCGAGCGCCAGCTCGACCGGCCGTTTGGGGCCACCCGCATGGGCCTGATCTACGTCAACCCCGAGGGTCCCAACGGCAACGGCGATCCCCTGGCGGCCGCCAAGGATATCCGCGAAACGTTTGGCCGCATGGCCATGAACGACGAAGAAACGGTCGCGCTGATCGCCGGCGGCCATACGTTTGGCAAGGCGCACGGCGCCGCGTCGGCCAAAAACGTCGGGGCCGAGCCGGAAGCGGGCAAGCTCGAGCAACAGGGCCTGGGCTGGGAAAACAAATATGGCTCCGGCAAAGGGGCGGCGACCATCACCAGCGGCCTGGAAGGCGCCTGGACCGTCAACCCGACCGCCTGGACCCATAACTTCTTCCAAAACCTGTTTGCCTTCAACTGGGTCAAGACCCAGAGCCCGGCTGGCGCGATCCAGTGGAAGCCCGACGACGAGAACGCCGCCGTCATGGTGCCCGACGCCCACGACCCCAGCAAGCGCCACGCGCCGATGATGCTGACCACGGACCTGGCCCTGCGCTTCGACCCCGAATACGGCAAAATTTCAAAGAACTTTCTGGATCATCCTGAAGCCTTCGAAATGGCCTTCGCCAAAGCCTGGTTCAAACTGACCCACCGCGACATGGGTCCGCGCACGCGCTATCTCGGCAGCATGGCCCCCGGCGAGGAGCTGATTTGGCAAGATCCCGTGCCCGCCGTTGATTACGAGCTCGTCAACGACGGGGATGTCGCCAAGATCAAAGCCGAGATCCTCGCCTCTGGCGTGTCCGGTTCCGCGCTGGTGCGGACCGCTTGGTCCGCGGCCTCCAGCTTCCGCGGCACGGACAAACGCGGCGGTGCCAACGGTGCCCGTGTTCGGCTGGCGCCCCAGAAAGACTGGGCCGTCAACGATCCCAAGGAACTGGCAGCAGTGCTCGGCACCCTGGAAGGCGTGCAGAAGACGTTCAACGGCAAGCAGACCGGCAAGAAACGCGTGTCCCTGGCGGACGTGATCGTGCTGGGCGGCGTGGCCGCGATCGAGCAGGCCGCCAAGAAGGCGGGTCATGAGGTGAAAGTACCCTTCACCCCAGGTCGCACGGATGCCAGCCAGGCCCAGACCGATCCCGCCTCGTTTGCGTTTCTCGAATCAACTGCGGATGGCTTCCGCAACTATTTCGCCGCCGATAACAAGCGCTCACCGGCGGAGATGCTGGTCGAAAAAGCCAACCTGCTGAACCTCACCGTGCCCGAGATGACCGCGCTGGTGGGCGGCATGCGCGCCCTCAACGCCAATGCCGGCCAAAGCCCTCTGGGCGTCATGACCGATAAACCGGGCGCGCTCAGCAACGACTTCTTCGTGAACCTGCTGGATATGGGCACGGTCTGGAAAAAGGCCGCCGATGTCGAGGGGGTTTACGAAGGCCGCGATCGTAAAACCGATCAGCTCAAATGGAAGGCCACCCCGGTCGATCTGATTTTCGGATCCAACTCCGAACTGCGGGCCGTCGCCGAAGTCTACGCCGGCCAGGATGGCGCAACGAAATTCGTCAACGACTTTGTTGGTGCTTGGTCCAAGGTGATGATGCTCGACCGCTTTGACGTGCACCGCTAAAGCACAGGGGCCCGGTCTGCGGGCCCCTCCTTTCGGCTCAGGTCAGGCGGTGGTCGAGCCGGAAGTAGGCAGCGATCGCCTGGGCCATCAGATCGGCGACCCGATCGACCGTCTCGCGCACACAGCCTTCGCCGCCCAGGTGTGGGTCCCAGGTGTGCTTGTCGTGGAAGCGCCAGACCAGGTCCTTGCGGACCTCCACCGCCAGGGAGGTCTGGCGGTCCGGCGCGCGTCGGTAACTGCGCAGCAGGCTCTCTGCGTGCTCCTCGTAGAAGCGGCTGACGTGGGTGTAGGCGCGCTGGGCCTTGCGGAAGAAGATCACCATGTCGGCCTGGGGCTTGCGGAACATATGGATGTAGCTGCGCAGCGCCTCGGAGTCGCTGGAGCGCAGGTTGGTGTCGAGCAGCAGGTCCCAGACGGAGGAATAGGAGATATCGCCGACCGTTTCGGGGAACTTGGCCTCGAACACGCGCTTGAGGAAGTGGAAGTAGTTCCAGACCTGGGAGCGCACCTCGAGACAGCCGTCGGGTAGGAAGTAGGGGTAGTTGTGGGCGACGGCGATGCCGGCCCGCTCCATGGCCAACGAGATCCCCGCGGTCAGGCGGCGGTCGGCGGTCGACTCGGCCAGCTGGTCGGGGTAGAGCGGGTCGTAGAGCCCGCGCGGCATGCGCTTGTGGTGCTGGAACGTCTCGGAACGGAAGATCAGGCTGACCTCGGGCCGCAGCGTGCCGCGCTCGGTATAGTGTTGGGTCGGGTTGCGGTGGTCGTAGGTGTGCACGCCCAAGGTCAGGATCTTGCCCTGGATGTTGCGCTCGAACACGGCCGAGATCTCGTCGAAACACTCCTCCAAAACCGCGCGCTTGCTGTCGATGTCCAAGTAGGTACTGAACGGGTAGTTGATGGCATAGCGGTCCATGTGGTTGGCTTCCGGCTTGGTGATGCCGGGCAGGCGCCCGAAGTCCAACAGGGCGCGGGCGATATTGACCCGCCAGTAACCGCGCAGGCCCAAATTGCGGGCCAGGGCCGCCGCGACTTGGTTGGCGCCCCAGTCCTTCTCGACGCGGTAGGTCTCGTGGAGCGTGTCGGCCAGCTTGCACTCGTCGGGGTAGCGCTCGCGCAGGGCCTCGTAGAAGTGGGTCGGAATAACGTCGCCACCGTGGATCGAGTAGATCATGATGCGCTCGAGATAGGGGGTCAGGCCCTCCGGCGGCTCCTGATCGGCGACGTGCACGAACTCGACCGGCGCCACGCCGGACAGCAGGTTCAGTCGGTCCTCGTGTTCTTCGGCCAGGGACGAGCCGCTCGCAGGGGTGGACATGGGCAACACCTCGACATCAATCCTTCTGTTCTAGCGCAATCCGCGCCGCGATGCAAGCGCAGCCACACAGACGACGACGTGGCTGCCAGACGGGCCGGCGGGGACGATTTTCACGATCCAGCGCACACTCTCGACCTTTTTCCAGGGCCGCGCGTCCAAGAGGGGGTGCGTCGCTCCGAGTTTCTCTGATACAATGACGCGGTCAGCCGCTGGTGAGATCAACACACATTTGGGAGGAACATCCAAACTCATGGTCAAATTCAGAGCCGATCGCGGCACATCCCTCTCCTGCAAGGGTTGGATCCAGGAAGCGGCTTACCGCATGCTGCACAACAACCTCGACGACGAGGTCGCCGAGGAACCCGAGAAGTTGATCGTCTATGGGGGTCGCGGCAAGGCGGCTCGCAACATGGCCTGTTTCGAGGCGATCGTTCGGGAACTTAAGAATCTGGCCGACGACGAGACGCTGCTGGTCCAGTCCGGCAAGCCGGTCGCGGTTTTCAAAAGCCACGCCGATGCACCGCGCGTGCTGCTCTCCAACTCGATGCTCGTGCCCCAATGGGCGACCTGGGAACATTTCGACGAACTCGAGCGCAAGGGCCTGATGATGTATGGCCAGATGACGGCCGGCAGCTGGATCTACATCGGCAGCCAAGGCATCCTGCAGGGCACGTACGAGACCTTCGTCGAGGCCGGCCGCCAGCACTACGGCGGCAACCTGCGCGGCAGGGTCGTGCTGACCGCCGGACTGGGTGGCATGGGCGGCGCACAGCCGCTGGCGGCAACCATGGCCGGCGCCGCCTGCCTGGCGATCGACGTCGACCCCGAGCGCATCCGCAAGCGCATCGAGACCCGCTACCTGGACGAGTGGTACGAGGACCTGGACCAGGCCCTGGCCCGCATCGAGCGCGCCCGCACAGGCGGCGAGGCCGTTTCAGTGGGCGTGCTCGGCAACGCCGCCGACCTCTTGCCGGAACTGCTGCGCCGCAACTTCCAGGCCGACCTCTTGACCGACCAGACTTCAGCCCACGACGAGCTGACCGGCTACGTGCCCAACGGCTTCACCCTGGCCGAGGCGCTCGCGCTGCGCGCCAGCGATCCCGAGCGCTACAAGCGCGAGGCGATCCGCGCCATGGGCGAACACGTCCAAGCGATGTTGGACTTCCAGGCCCGCGGCGTGCCGACCTTCGACTACGGCAACAACATCCGCGCCCAGGCCGTCAAGGCCGGCGTGACCAACGCTTTCGACTTTAAGGGCTTCGTGCCGCTCTACATCCGTCCCCTGTTCTGCCAAGGCAGCGGACCCTTCCGCTGGGTCGCGCTCTCCGGCGACCCCGAGGATATCTACACCACCGACCGCGCGCTGATGGAGCTCTTCCCCGAGAACGCGGCCCTGCACTGCTGGCTCGAGGCCGCTCGCGAGAAGATCCAGTTCCAGGGCCTGCCCGCCCGCATCTGCTGGCTGCCCTATGGCGATCGCGCCCGCGCCGGCCTGCTGTTCAACGAACTGGTTCGCACCGGCAAGGTCAAGGCACCGATCGTGATCGGCCGCGACCACCTGGACAGCGGGAGTGTCGCCTCGCCCAACCGCGAGACCGAGGGCATGGCCGACGGCAGCGACGCCGTTGCCGACTGGCCGATCCTCAACGCCCTGATCAATACCGCCAACGGCGCCTCGTGGGTCAGTGTCCACCACGGCGGCGGCGTCGGCATCGGCTATTCCATCCACGCGGGCGTCGTCATCGTCGCCGACGGAACCGAGGCCGCGGCCCGGCGCCTGCAGCGCGTGCTCACCTCTGATCCCGGCATGGGTGTCGTCCGCCACGTCGACGCCGGCTACGAACTCGCCAAAACCACGGCTCGGTCTAAAGGTGTGCACGTTCCCATGCTCGACTGACTGTGATAAACTAGCCTAAATCCGGCCGGTGCGCGCGCCCGGCCCTTTTGGATGTGTTATTTGATGAGTCTTTTTGCTGCGAAAAAACGCTGGATCCTCACCCCACTTGCCCTCCTGGTCCTAGCCTTCGTGCTGATTGCCACGCTTCACCAACCCGCGCCGCCCCTGCCGACCGCCCCCGTCGAGACCGCCGCCGCCACCCCTGCGCCGGTCGAAGACCCGATCAAATGGCAAGAAGGCCAATTTGGCGACAAGCCCTTCCTTGCCGCCATGCGCGATGCGGGCCTCTCACCGCAGCAGGCCCAGACCCTGGTCAGCGCTCTGCGGCCCCACTACGATTTCCGCCGCTCGCTGCCCTCGCACACTTGGCGCCTCGGCAGTCAGGACGGCCAGCTCCAGAAACTTGAGCTGCACCTCTCGGCCGCACAGATTTTCGACGTCACCGACCTCACCGGCGAACCCCAGGTCACCAAGCGCGCCATCGAGACCGTCAAGGTCGCTACCGTCATTCACGCCGAGCTCGACAGCTCGCTTTACGCCTCGCTTGAGGACCAGCCCGACAACGCTTCCTTGGCCATGGCGCTGGCCAACGTCTTCGCCTATGAGCTCGACTTCTACCAGGACCCCCGCGCCGGCGACAAGTTTGACGTCTACGCCGAGCAGGAGTTCATCATCGCCGAGAAGGGCCTGGTCTTCAACGGCTGGGGTCGGATCCTGGCCGCCCGCTACATGGGCGCCAAAGAGACCTTCCGCGCCTACCTGGCCGAGGACGGTCCCGAGCCCGGCTACTACGACCAGAAAGGGATGTCGCTGGTGCGCGAGTTCCTGCGTTCGCCGCTCAAGTTGCAGCGCATCACCTCGACCTTCCGCAAGGGCCGCTTCCACCCGATTCTCAAGCGCTATAAAGACCACAACGGTGTCGACTACGGCGTGCCCACCGGTACGCCCGTCATGGCCGTCGCCAACGGCCGCGTGCTTCACGCCGGCCGACTGGGCGGTGCCGGCATCGCCGTCGAGCTCAACCACAAGAAGGAAATGCTGACCCAGTACTTCCACCTCAGCCGCATCGCCGACGGGCTTCGCCCCGGTGACCAGGTCCGCCAGGGCGAAGTGATTGGCTTCGTCGGCAGCACCGGCTATGCCACCGCGCCCCACCTTCACTTCGGCATGAAGATCCGCGGCCAGTACGTCAACCCGCTGTCCCAGAAGTTCCAGCCCGGTGACCCGATTCCCCACGCCCAGTCCGCGGCTTTCAGCGCGCTGGTCAAGAAGTACGACGAGGCCCTGGACGGTCAAGGCGAGGAGCGCAAAGTCGAGCCGCTCGTCTCCGAACCTGGCCTGATGCCCCAGTACCTGCCCAAGTACTCGCGGCTGAACATGTAAGGCCCGGCGGGTCCAGTCGACCCGCTGCTCCCGGGCGCGCCGCTTGCGCCCGGTTTCGTCGCTGCGCCCCGCTTTTTCGGAGGTTCCCATGAACGATCGAGGGCTCGATACCGGCGGTGCCCGCGCCGGCGCAGGCAAACGCCCCCTTGCTGGCGTCCGCCACGTCATCGCCGTCGCGTCCGGCAAAGGCGGGGTCGGCAAGTCCACTGTCGCCATCAACCTCGCCCTGGCCCTGGCCGAGCAATCGCCCCGAGTCGGCCTGATGGACTGCGACTTCTACGGACCCAGCCTGCCCAGCCTGGTCGGTATCCACGAGCGCGCCAGGGTCGATCAGGAGCGCCGCCTCGTGCCGCACGAGGTCTACAAGCTGAAAGTCATGTCGCTGGGCTTCCACGTCCCCCGCGGCGAAGGCATCATGTGGCGCGGCCCGATGCTGACCAACAGCTTCATGCAACTGGTCTATGCCACCCACTGGGGCGGACTCGACTACCTCGTCCTCGACCTGCCGCCCGGTACCGGCGATGTCCAGCAGACGCTGGCCGACGTCGTACCCGTCTCGGCCGCCGTGCTCGTGACCACGCCCCAAGAGGTCGCCCTGCGCGACGTCGAGAAGGGTCTGGCCATGTTCCGCCAAAGCAATATCCCCGTCGCCGGGATTGTCGAGAACATGAGTTACTTCCTCTGCGGAACCTGCGAGAAGCGCCACCACATTTTCGGCGCCAAGGGCGCCGAGACCTTTGCCAAGAGCGCCAAGCTCGAGGTGCTGGGCCACCTCCCGCTCGATACTGCCATCCCCTCAGAAACCGGCCTTGGCGAACCGCTGATGGTGCGCTTGCCCGAAAGTGCCGTCGCCGCCGAGTTCCGTGCCATCGCCGCCAAGGTCGTCGCCTTCACCGGAGCCCTCGATCCCGAACAGATCGCGAGCGGCAAGTGGGCGACGTCCGGTCCCAACGCCATGGAGGTTTGAGATGGCGGTCATTCCCACCCTTTCCAAGGTCCACACCATCATCGCCGTCCACTCCGCCAAGGGCGGGGTCGGCAAGAGTACCGTGACCGTCAATCTGGCCACGGCCCTGGCCCGCAAGGGCGCCAGGGTCGGCATGCTCGATGCCGATGTCCACGGTCCCAGCGGCGCCCTGATGATGGGCACCGGCGAGTGGCCCAGCCCAGGGCTGCAGCCCAACACCATCGAGCCGCTCAAGGCCCACGGCATCAAGTTCATGTCGATCGCCAACATGACCACCCGCGAAACCCCGTTGATCTGGCGCGGGCCAATGGTCTCCGGCGTCATCGGCCAACTGCTCAACAACGTCACCTGGGGCGAGTTGGACTACCTCTTCATCGACATGCCACCCGGCACGGGCGACGCCCAGCTGACCCTGGCCCAGTCCGTGCCGCTGACGGGCGTGATTGCCGTCAGCACGCCCCAGGAGCTCAGCCTGGAAGACACGATCCGCGGGATCCGCAGTTTCGCCAAGGTCAACGTGCCCGTGCTCGGCCTGATCGAGAACATGAGCTGGTTCGTCTGCGACGGCTGCGAGACCAAGCACTTCCCCTTCGGCGAGGCCGGCGCCAAGATCATGGCCGAGGAAATGGGCCTACCGCTGCTGGGTCGCCTACCGCTCGAGGCACTGGTCTGCGAGAGCGGCGACACGGGTAAGCCCTTCGCCATCGCCCAGCCCAACAGCGCCTCCGCCCGCGCGCTCGAGGGCGTGCTGGCCGCGCTGATCACCCAGCTCGAGGGCCGGCGCACGACGACGGCACAGTTGGACCTGACCTGGCGCCAACTCAACTGGGACGAGCGCTACCCGCAGCCGCCCGTGGCCGCGCCCAGCGACGGCCCTGTGGCCGCGATCTGGCAGATCAGCTTCGACGAGCTGGGCGTGCTCTGGTCGGACGGCGCCCACAGCGTCATCCCCGTTCGCGGCATGCGCCTGGCCTGCCCCTGCGCGGCCTGCGTCGACGAGTGGACCGGCCGACCACTGCTGGACCCCGACAGCGTGCCCTCCGACCTCACCCTGCGCGAGATCAAGTCCGTCGGTCGCTACGCGATCCTGCCGACCTTCTCCGACAACCACCGCTCGGGCATCTTCCACTTCGAACGCCTGCGCGAGCTGGCCCACCGCTGACGCAGTGCCGGTTGCCCGTCAACCGGCACCCGTCAACCGCTTGGCAAGTCGTCGAGAAACAGCTGGAGACTGCGGTTGTGCTTAGCGGCTGCCGTGAGCATTTTCTGCTTGCGCCAATCCATCGAGAGCGCTTGATACGTGGGATAGTCCTTTGACACGCTCCGCTTCAGGCCTCGTTCCAGATGATGATGGCAGTTTTTGATGCGGCCCTTGCCCTTTTCGGCTGGGACCTGCACCAGCAACCAACACTCCAAACTGTGAACCGCGATTGCGAACAGGGTCCGCGCGAGAATCGCCTCGGCCTTGGTGCCATGTATCGCTAGGATGGTATCGGCCAAGCGCGTTCTCACAGCCGTGCGCAAATCATCCACAGACAGGGCGACGACCTGACCGTCGACCAGGCTGGTCTGGCGCACATCGAAGTGAGCCGCCTCCGAACAATCCGTGTCCACTTGGACGATCAGATAGGCCGTCCGATATCCTGGCCTTCGGCACTGCGCGGCTTCGTGTGAACTGCTATCCGCGATTGGGGATCAGGCCCTTCGGGAGCAAAGTCGCTTCGGTGCTAGATAGCGCAGGTGCCAACTATTTTTTTGTATCACACGAAGGCACGAAGGCACGAAGTTGTAGGGTCGAGCTCCGGGGATACTCAAGGGACCGGTGTCCTAGTTCGTCCCTTCTGAAGGAGAACACGAAGGATAACCGCAGCAGGGAACACGAAGGATAACCGCAGCAGATGAAGTGTCCCCAGGACGTTGGTGTCAGGGATCCTTCCCGATGAGCGAGCCGGGCAAGACAGAACTTCGTGCGTTCGTGCCTTCGTGTGATATTTTAATCCGGGGCTGCGACGTTCACGGGAGCTTCGCCAATGAGCACCTCTTGCCGCAGGGCACGCGTTCGTGCGTCCGCCGGTCCAAAGCCGCCCGGTGGGCTTGGGCTTCTGCTATAATGGCCTGTACCAGCGGGTCGCCCCTGAACACACCCTCCTTTCGGCAGTTTCCATGATCCATTTCTATCACGTGGACCAGGCCTACCAGAAAAACGTCCTGGCCCTCAACGACGTTACCTTCTCCTGCAATAAGGGCGAGTTCGTGTTCCTCACCGGGGCGAGTGGGGCGGGCAAAACGACCCTGCTCAAGCTGATCATCCGCGAGGAGGTCCCGCTCAAGGGCCAGATCCTCGTCCACGGCCAGAACGTCTCCTCGATCCCGGCCAACAAGATTCCGCGCCTGCGCCGCTCGATCGGCGTCGTCTTCCAGGATTTCAAGCTGATCCGCACCAAGACCGTCTTCGAGAATGTGACGTTTGTCCTGAAAACGCTGGGCATCGACCTCAAGGACCGACGCCAGCGCGCCTACGACGTGCTCAAGCAAGTGGGCCTGCAGCACAAGACCAACGCCTACCCGCTCGAACTCAGCGGCGGCGAGCAGCAGCGCGTGGCCGTCGCCCGCGCCATCGTCAATGATCCCCTGCTGCTGCTGGCCGACGAACCGACCGGCAACCTCGACCCCGAGATGGCGATCGAGATCATGAACCTGTTCGACAAGATCAATCGCAAGGGCACGACCGTGCTGGTCGCCACCCACGACCGCGAGATGATCAACCGCATGCGCAAGCGGGTCATCACCCTCCACCGCGGCAAGGTCACCGCCGATACCGGCTCCCTGATCCTCGGCCAGGAACCCTGATGCTGCGCTACCTGCTGTTCGCGCTGACCGAGGCGGTCACCAGCTTATGGCGCTCGCGCATGCTCAACCTGCTGTCGATCGGCACCGTGATGTTCGCGATGTTCATCCTCGGCTCGTTTCTGTTCGTCGGCATCAACCTGCAGAAGCTGGCCATCGACTGGCAGGACCAGATCCAGTTCAACGTCTTCCTGCGCGACGACATCGACGAGGCGCAGCGCGCCCAGGTCGAGGCCGTGCTGAGTCGTCAGGTCTTCATCGACCAGCGCGAATTCATCAGCAAGGAAGAGGCGCGCCTGCGTTTCGGCCGGGACTTCAAGGGCTATGGCGAGGTCGCGGCGGCGATCGAGGAGAACCCGTTCCCGGCCAGTTACCAGATCACCCTGCTGCGCGGCGTCGGTCGCGACTCGTTCGAGCAACTGCGCGACAAACTCAAAGGACTGGGCGGCATCGAGGAAGTGTATTACGACGAAGAAATCTTCCGCCGCCTCGAGACCTTCGCCGACCTGATCAAGCTCAGCGGCTGGTTCTTTGGCTCGATCATGATCTTCAGCTCGATCTTCACGATCTCGAACGTGCTCAAGTTGACGTTTTTCACGCGCCGCGAAGAGGTGGACATCATGAAACTGGTCGGCGCCAGCCGCGCTTACATTCGTGGACCCTTCATCGTGGAAGGCCTGCTGATCGGCCTGGTCGGGGCAATCCTGGCGGTGCTGTTGATGACCCTGGGCTATATTCTGTTACAGAGCTTCATCTCCAGTAAGTCGTTCCTGTTCGGCAGCTTGCAACTAGGGTTCCTACCCTCCCGTTGGGTATTGGTCCTGATCGCCTCCGGCGGCCTTTCGGGCCTGCTGGGCAGCCTGATCTCGCTCAACCAGTTCCTGCGCGAGCATATCAGCTATTCATAAGCGAGAGCCTAGCCGAGAAGGTCCCGTGGGCGCTGTAGCGGCTGGATGACCTTTTCGGCTAGGCTCAATCGGGACACCCTGCGCCAGCCCCTTTCAACGATCGAGAGCCGCGGCACGATTGTCTTGCCCAACCTGCTTGCTCCTTTTGTCTTGCAGCTAGAATCTTGGATCTTGCATCTTGTATCGGCTCGTTGTTATGATAGGCGCGTCTTCAAAAAAGCGACCATCCACCAGGTGGTTTTCGTGAAACAGACACTGACTCACAAAGGAACGCAACCCAAAAACTTCCAGCCACGCCCCGGTCACGCCTGAGCAGCCTGAAACTTTTTGAAACGGCCCTCCCAACGAGAGGTAGGACCTTGCTCGGCCAATCACCTTGAAAATCTGTCGGATTTGGGTTACAATAGGGGCGTGTTATTTTTTGTTGAGGGTGCACAGCATGTATAAACCTGGTGACCACGTCTTCTATCCGAAGGGTGGTGTCTTCATCATCGAGAGTGAGACGGACAAGCGAATTGGTGGACACAGCATTGCGTTCTACGATCTCGTCTCCAGCGACTGCAAAACCAAGATCAGCATTCCCAAGTCGAACGTCGACCGCGTTGGCGTCCGTAGGCTGATCTCCGGCATTGAGCTGGAAAACCAGATGGAAGAATGGGCGCCCGACGTCAAGATCAGCAAGCTCCACCACAAGAACCGCAAATCTCGTTTCGAGACTCTGCGCCAAACCGGCGTTTTCGAGGACATGGGTTCCGTCATCGTCACGATCCACTACCTGATCCACAAAACCAAGGCAACCTTTGAAGAAAAGCGCATGTACGATCAGATTCGCAAGCGCATGGTCGACGAGATCGAAATCATCAAGGCTGTCAACCCCGACCAAGCCGACGCGCTGCTTCAGGGTGCGCTGGATGTGGCCATTACCCGCAAACCCACCAAACTTGCCGACGACGACTCCATCGACCTCTACGACGAGATCGAACTCGAAGAGGATCTGCAGCCCGTTTGATCCCTTCGTCGTCCCCGACTCCAAAAAAAGCCGGCCATCGCGCCGGCTTTTTTTATGTCTTTGGGTCCCTTTTCGCGACACAGAGAAGATCGTCCGAACGACAGCGACCAAAAATTGTGGACGAGAGGCGATTGTCCGAACGACAG
>CAYRFM010000077.1:0-8167 GCA_964423555.1 uncultured Holophagae bacterium
TAGGGGCCACCGTTCTTTTCATCGGCAGTGACGTTTTCGGGTTCGACGGAGAGGCCCTCTTCGGAAACTTGGAAGAGCAACGCGTTGCCACCACTCTTCGAGCCTGCGGCGACGGGCTCCTCATAGCGACTCGGGGTGTTGAAGAAAGCTTCCTCATTGTCGTAGGTCCAGGACTCGGAACTGTCGCCAATTTTGCGCTCGGTAAGGCGACCGTCCTCGTCGTAGGTAAAGCTTTCGCGGGTAAAACTGTCGGTCTTCAGAAGGAACTGCTGGCCCTCGTTTTTGGAGGACTGCTGCCACTCCTGGGTGAACTCGATATTTTCCTTCTCGTCCCCGGTCACTGGGCCGAACGTTGCCGTCAGCCATTCACCGGATTCGCTACTGAAGCTGACCTTCATGGCGGGCACGCTGCCAACGCCCGCGAGGGTGAAGCTGCTGACGTGGCCCTCCTCGCTGAACTCGGTGGTGACCTCGCGATCGCCGTAGGGGGTTTCCCAGGTGGCGACACGGGTGGGCAGGTCGTCGTCATAGGTGTAGCCGCTGTACCAGTCGCCCTGCTCGATGCGGGTCAGGCGCTTGGGTGCGAAATCGCCCAACCTCTCGAGGTCGGGTAGCGCTTCCCAGGTGTAGCGGCGGGGGAAGAGACCGGCATGGTCGACCTGGATGAGGTAGCCGTCTTCGTCATAGTGGTAGCGGTGGCTGAGGTTGTCGGGATCGGACAGATTCTCATCGACCTGGGCACCGGTTTTGACCACGCTGAAGCGGCGCTTGATCTTGCGGTCAGTGCCGCTGTCCTTGGCATGTTCATCAATGGTGGTAGGCGAGGCGCTGGGCTGATCGTTGGCGAGGAAGCGCAGGCGGTTGCCCCAGGGCAGATCTTCCTGATCAATGGGGGCGGCGGCCATCAGCGACTGGGGGATATTGCTGGCTCTGGTGTAGCGCATGACGGGGTAGTGGGTCTTGAAGCGGGCCTCGTCGCCGCTCTGGCCCTTGTTGAGATTGGCAAACAGCTTGGGATAGTCCAACGGCTTGAAGTCCTTCAAGTTGAACTTCATGTCGTGGGCGTCGGTCAGGGCGTAATCGCTCTCCGCTTTCTCGAGTTCGGCCTGAAGATCGCCGATGCAGCGGAATTCACCGTCCTTGGTGATGAAGTGATACTGGAACTCACCGGGGAGGTCGAACAACATCACTTGTGCGGCCTTGGTGCCGTCGGGTTCGCCCGCCAAATCGTCGGCATGCCAAAAGGTGGGCAGGCCGAGTTGGAGCTGAATGCCATCGGCCATGCCGGGGCCGTAGGCGTTGGTCTGCCAGAGGTAAAGATCGGTGTAGGTGCGGTCGAGGTCGAGGGCCATGCGGCTGTCGCGCTGGCTGAAGGCTTGGTCGGTCTCAAACAGGACCGGTCGCTGGGTCAAGCCATCGATGCCCGAGACGACGCGGTGCAGGTCGATGTTGAGGGTTTGGGGGGCAAGATAGGCAATGACAAAGTCGACCTCCTCGTCGAGGACGGTCTCCTCCTCCTTCTCGATGGTCAGCCTCAGCTTGAAGACCTGATAGCCGCGCTCACGAAGCTCTTTGCAATGTTCCCCATTCTGGAAATATTCGGCGAGGTTGACGAGGGAATAGATCTGGCGTCGGCCACTGGCGTACTTGCGGGTCACTTCCTCGCCAAGCGCGTTGCCATCGGCATCTTGGAGGCTCAGAGTCAACGTCTCGTTTTTAAAGAGGTCGACGACATAGCTGCCCATTTCCAGGTTGAGGGTCGATTCGCTGCGTTTGCGTTTGGCCGTGCGATCGCCAAGGTCCCAGTCGCTGGCGTAATAGACCATCTGGCTCGCGTAATGGATCCGCTGGTCGACACGCTGTTGGTGGGAATAGAGCGCGCTTTCGGTATCGATGTATTCGAAGCCCCGAGTGCGGTACCTGCGTGGGTCAATGGGTATCGGTCGCACGAGTTGGTCGGTGCCTTTTTTCTCGACGCCAATCAACCAGCCGTCATGGAAGTGCATGTCATTGAAGTAGTTGGTGGCAATCGGTTTATCGAGCAAGAAGTAGTCATCGTCAAACTCGAGGGTCAGGATCGCGCCCGATTCGGTGTGTTCGAGCACGGTTTTGAGGTCCAGCACGTCGGTCTGGCTTTTGTTGTTCTGGACGGCGATCAAGCCACTCTCTGGGCTGACGGCCATATTCTTCAAGCCTTCGGGAAGGACGATGATCAGGCGCGGATCCGGGACGGGGGTGACCGGCAGGGCATCGTTGTTAGGGACGGTGAAGATGTAGAGGTAGCCGTTGCCTCTAGTGCCGAAATCGGATTCGGCGTAGATGGCAAAGTCTTCGGCGACAAGCAGATCATCTTTCTTGTAGCGGAGTTGAATGGCGGCACCGGTGTAGTTGTTCCAATGTCCGTTTCGGCTCTTGTCACTGCTCTGGAAATCACCCTCTGGCCAGGTCAGCTCCGTGATTTCACGGTGATCGCGGTCATCGGCAGGCTCCATATAGGGGCGCTTGGACGGCTCGAAGACAAACATCCCAGGGTACTGGTCGCCGCCGATCAGCAACGTGGCGGCCTTGGTCGTGCGCGTGGTGCGGAAGAAGGGTGTAATCCCAAAGGCATCGACCGGTTTGGGGTAGACGGCGCTGGGGGCCACAAGGCTCAGTTGCTGCGCCAACTTGGGTGGGGTTTCATCAATCAGTTTTTTGTACTTGCGGATATCGTAAGCAACTGTAGCACCGTTCTTGTCGAACAGGTTGCGGAAGCAAACCAGGAAGTAGGGGCCGATTTGCTTGGCTGAATGCAGGTTCCCGCTCTGGTAAAAGCGGAACTTGGCGTGTTCCTTGAACACATTGCCGGTCCATTCGAGGAGGATCATTTGCAAATAATTGGTTTCGAACAAATGGCCGGTGACAACGACAAACGTGCCCTCCGGGAATTGGTCATAAGGCTCTGTGCCCTCTTTCGGTTCCGCGGTTGGGATGAGCTCCTGTTTCAAGGCGTCGGGTGTGAAGATCGCCATTTGGAAGACGGAGGCGGTGGCTTTGCTGACGTTCTTCCCAGATTGGTAGATCTGTTGAATCTCGTCGGGGTCACGCAGGTCGAACGTGGTCAGCTTGAAGCCTGTGGCGGTACCATTGAGGACCAACATGAGGTTGCGCAGGTTGGCGGTGGTCTTGACATTCTCTGAATCGGCGATTGGTTTGGGTACAGGCACGGCGCGCGTTTTGAAATCGGTGACAAAGGGCTCGTCCTTGCCCTTGACTTGGAGCGGCAAGCCGCCCTGGTCGGTGACGCCATTGAGCGTGAGGGTGTAGGTCGTGCCATAATTCAGCGCCGAGTTGGGCAGAACGACGATTTCCTTGGTGAAATCATCGTCGTCGATGCGGCGACCGCTGATACTGACGACTTCGACCTCGATCTGTTTATCGTCCTTTTTTAAGTCCAGGGCAGACTTGAGGTTATTGACGGGTTCGCTAAAGCGCAGGTGGATCCTAGGCGCGATACCGACATCGCTGCTGTGATTGCCGGGTTCCCAAAAAATGACTTCTGGGTTTCCGGCCAGATCGGCGCCTGGGTTGGCGGTGTCCTCGATGACAAGGCTGAGGCTGAGCTCGCCCTTGGGCTCAGCACGGGAGGGGTAAAACAGGGTGAAGCCGTGGAGACCGGGGTTGGTGAGCAAGCCAGGCAGGTTGAAAATGAGCTTGTTGAGGCCTTCGGGTTTGCCGCTGATCGGGGAGCCACTGAAGGTCGTGACCAGATCGGCTTTGAATTCGCCATCGAGGTTCTTGGTGGTCGCGATCAGCCGAACAAGCAGGTTGGGATCGCTCGAGGCGGCGAGCGCATGGTTCTCCTCGAGATAAGCCATTTGCGCCTCGTCCAGCGCAAACACCTCATTCTCCAGAGTGCCGACCTCGAATTGGAATTCGATTTGGGGGTCGTACTCCCCGTTTTCTTTGACCGGCGAGAAAGCGATAAAAGCGACTGATTCCGTGGCGACGTGGTTGCCGGTGGACGAGACGATCGGGGTTTGGCCCCCTAGCCGGGCCTTTTGGGAGGCCAAGGTGATGGGGTCGATCCCCATGATGGGCCCAGGGGGGCCATCCCAGTAGAAACGACCCCTACCTGTCTTTTCCTTGGTCTGGCCAACCGGGCTCATACCGGTCGCGTTTGGCGCGAAAATGGTGACTTTACCGATGGGCTCGCCGTCGCCTGAGTCCCCG
This sequence comes from uncultured Holophagae bacterium, assembly GCA_964423555.1. Lineage (GTDB taxonomy): Bacteria > Acidobacteriota > Holophagae > Acanthopleuribacterales > Acanthopleuribacteraceae > CAYRFM01. Next base: position 4,213 of record CAYRFM010000077.1, read on the forward strand.
ACGACCTTGCGGGTGGTAAAGACGGTGGTTTCGATGTAATTGCTGAAGTTGGAGGCAGGATGGCCATAGGCGCCATAGACACCGCTCGGTGTGTCGGGGCTAAGGTTCAGTGAGAGGCCCGTGCCACTTTTGCGAGCCTTGTTGGACCCGCCAAGAATTTCACCATCCGCGATCGCGACGGAATCCTGGACATAAGCAAACGTATGCTCGACAAATGTCGGGTCCTCGAGGCTGGTGGGCGCCAGGACGTGCTCTTGGAATTCGAGTAAGTTCAAGGTCTGGGATGTGTTCCAATCGTCGAAGGGGAAGGTCAGGCGCCCATAGAAGACGGGGACCGGGTCGCCCTCGGCGACGCTGATGCGCAGTGCCCCATAGGGGATCGGAGGGGTCGACGACGCAGGCGCGGCGACTTGGGAGAAGACCGCCAGGGCCTCTTCAGGGGTGAGGGCTTGAATGTGGACGCGACTGCCGAAACCGCCATCAATGCGGTCGACATCGAGCGCCACGCCATCACCGAGGTCCAGGTGGAAGGGCGAGCTGCCGAGCAGGTACTCGTTCTGGCCAAGAGCCGTCACCGTGACGCGGTGGCGGAAGATCTGGCCGTCGGGCAGGGTGGCGATCAGGTCGACGGCATCGCCCAGTTCGCCGACCAGGTCGAGCGCAAAGGCGCCATTGGTCAGGGTACCGCTCCAGGAGAAGCCGCGGTCGGGGATCTGGACCTGCAGGTAGGTGCGCGGCGGATAGGCGTCGGCTGGGGCGTGCAGCTGCAACTGATCGCTTTGCCAGGAGAGGTAAAATCGGGTCAGGTCGAGGCCGGCGCTGGCGACGGTGGTCTGGGTGTGGAAGACGATGGTTTGTTCGTGACCCAGCGTCTGGCCCCACAGCGTCTCCAGGCCCGCATGGAGGGTCAGGGTATAGTCCGTGTCAGGCAGCAGTACGCTCAATGGGAGAATGTGCAAGCTTTTGCCCTCGGGGTCGGGCAGGATTTGCAGGGCGACCTGATCGGTGGCGGAAGCCAGCGTGATTTGCGTGGCAAGATGCTCGCGATCGATGGTGGTCGGCTGGTCGAAGGCGAGTTCTATCTGCGGGCTGCGCGCGACAAATTGTTGACCGTTGCGGGGCTCGCTGGAGAGCAGGGCGAAGGGCACGGGCGCCAAGTCGAAATCGAAGTGCTCGATCAGCCCCTGGCCAATGGTGCTAGCAAGGTCGGCCTGGGCCTGGCGGTGGCTAGAGCCATGGGTCGCGACGACGGTCTGGTGGTCCAGCTGGCGCACGAGGAAACGGTAGGCGCCAGTCGCGTCGGAGCGACCGATCCAGGGGTGGTAGCTGGACTGCAGTTCGGCCTCAGCGACGGCGCTCGGGCCGTCGTGGACCAGGCCGCGCAGCTCGGTGGTGGCGTAGTCGGTGGAGACGAAGGCATAGGTCCCGGCCTCGAGCGGACCAAAAGCACCGGTGGTGGACTGCCAAGCTTCGCCCTGGTGGTCGAGGTGGCCCATGTATTGCCAGGTGGTGTCGTCCAGGCGGCGCAGCAGCAGGAGCTGGGCTCCGTTAGGGCCATTGAAGGAAATCTCCGGCGAGCTGGGCAGAGTCTCGGGCAGCCAGAGCTCGAAGGCGAAGACGGCGTTTGACTGCGGGCCGAGGGGCGGGCGGGCGTCACTGGTGTCCAGGCGCGCGACCCGGTTGGCAATTTGGAGACCGCTGAAATCGAGGGTCAGAGCGCCTAGGCTCAGGCGGTTCTGCCCGTCGGGGAAACTGGGCTCGAAGCGTTCGCCGCTCTGGGCTGTGAAACCGACGGAAGCATAACGGGTCAAGGCGGGGTCCGCCTGTTGGCGCAGGCCGACGCGCAGCTGGGCGGCGAGTCCCTGGGTGGCATCGGTGAGGCCAAAGGCGTAGGCATAGGTGTCCAGCTCATAAACGTGCAAATCGTAGGTCTCGCTATAGGTCTCGTGGTGCTCGGCGCAGGCGATGCGAGCTCTGCTGCCAGAGGGCAACTGGCCGGCGCTGGCGACGCGCAGGCTGGCGGTCGTGCAGGGCTTGTCCAGAAGGGAGACGGAAGCAGGCGAGGCGTTCATGCGGGAGAGCATGCCGCGGTCGACCAGGCGATCGCCGGATCGGGCCAAGTGTTGACCGGGTGAATAGGTCGCGGGCTGGGCCCAGGGGTCCTGAAGGGCGAAGACGTAGGCGCCTGCGCTACCAGAGAACTGGGTCGATAGGGCCTGGGCAGGCACGGTCAAAGAGCCGCGCACGATCCACTCGCCACCGTCTTGGGCCAGGATCCACAGCTTGGCGTTGCCAGGCAGGCCGGCGATCCGCGCTGATGCGACCTGGATCGAGCCGGTGCCCGAAGTTCCGCTGACCTCGAAGCCCAGTACGGGCGAGAGGCCCAGGGGCAGCAGGGCGGGCAGGGCCTGGGCTTCGAAGCGGGTGACGGTCGGCAGGGCGCTGAAGGCGGCCAGGGTGACGGAGAAGGCGTCGAAGTCATAGCTGCCGCCGCTCTGGACCTGGCCGCGCTCGACGAGGCGCAGGTCGGTGACGCGGGTGCCGTCCTCGAGGCCATCGATGATTCTGTGCACCGGGACATGGATGCCGTCCTCGACGGCAACGGTGATCGGCTGGCCTTGACAGTAGGCGCGATACTGGCCCTTGGCGTCGGTGAGGACGGTCTGTTGGCCGATGGGGGCGGTGACGACGACGGGGACGCCGGCCAGCGGTCGGCTGGTCTGGTCGTCGAGGACTTGGCCGAACAAAAATTGAGGCCGGGCGACCTGCACGGTCTCATAGGCGTCGGCTGTGTTGCCGTAGCGGTCGGTGACGTGGACGGCGATCAGCAGGGAGGGCAGGGTGTCGGACTGGGTGACGGCAAGCGTCATGGGCGCGCCGTCGGTGGCGGTGGCGACGGTGCGCTGGTTGACGGCGACGCTGACTTGGGTGATGTCCTCGCTGGGCGTGAAGCTGACGCCAAGGTCGAAGGTAGCGTTGGCCTGGACGACCGCGGGCGCGGTAAGGGCAATGGACGGAGGCGTGTTCTTGTGATGGACGCGCAGGGTGAAGTCGCGCTGGTTGCCGACGCTGTCGGCGGCGGTATAGGTGAGCGTGTTGAGGCCGGGGCTGAGCGCCACGCCTGTGTCGACAAAGCGGCCGCTCTGCAGGGCGATGGCGGTACCGCCGCGGCTGAGGGTCAGCTGGTTGTCATAGCGGTCCTCGACGAAGCCCGAGACGGTGACCGCACTCTCGCGGGTATGGGCGTCGTTCTCGGGGATGCTGAAGCTGACGACCGGCGGTTCGGCGTCGAGGTAAAGGTCGCGCTTGGCGACGCCGTCGCTGAAGTCCGCTTTCTGGCCCCTCACGATATAGGTATTGAGACCGGGGCGGAGTTGAACGGCATAGCTGAAATGACCGGTCGGGTCCAAGGTCACGGCGGTATTGTTGACGGTCAGCGAGGCGTCGACGGGGGTGACGGTGCCGCTGAGGGTCTGGTCCGGGGTGCCGAAATGGCTAGCGCTGGGGTCGAGCTGGACGACGACCACTTGGGCGAAACTGAGACCGGTACACAACAATAAGAGCGCGAGTATTTTGGTCATGGTCATTCCTGTACAACAGACATTATAGCATCGGGTTGTCGGTGAAAAAATTTAGACCTCGCCCGGCGCATGCCAGGCGAGGCGGATGCGGGGCGATCTAGGGATTGAGCGGGGGCAGGGCGACCGCGTCGACGGGGGTCGGCAGCGGGCGGGGGTTGGCGGTGGGCAGGATGAAGCGCGCGCCGGCCAGGTCGGGGTTGGTCAGGTGGCGATCCAGCTGGAGCAGGAAGTGGCCGGGCCGGGTCAGGACGACCTGGAGGACGCGAACGCGCTCGCCGCGCAGTTCGAACCAGAAACCGGCGTAGGGGCTCAAGTCCCGGTCGCTGTGGACGGCGACGAGGGTGCCCTGCTGGTTGGTCGGGTAGCCCTCAATG
>CAYRFM010000077.1:8294-37633 GCA_964423555.1 uncultured Holophagae bacterium
TCTTGGTGTGGATGGCGACCCGGCCGCCGCCGGCGAAGCGGTCGTCGCGGTTGCCACCGGCGACGTCGATGCGGCCCAGGCCGGCCAGTTCGCGGAGGTGGAGCTGGACGGCGCCACCGGCGGAGAGGCCGATGCCGCGGGCGCTGATCAGGCCGTTGAGGAGCAGGGTGTCGGCTTCCAGATAGAGCGCGCCGCCGCCGGCCAGGCCGTGGCCGGGGAGGATCGGGTAGAGCGGGGCGTCGGTCAGATCCGACAGCTCGGCACCGCTGGCCAGACCGCCGTGGCTGAGCACGGTCGCCTCGGCCTCGTGTAGGCCCAGACCGTCCAGCTGGATGCTGGAGCTGCTGTCGAGCTCGAGATTCTCGGCCAGCTGAAGCACGAGCGGCTCGTAGGTCTGATCGGGCGTGGGCCGGGTAGTGACGGTCGCGCCCTTGGCGAGGTGGAGGCTGCGCGCCCGCAGGTGGCCGACGACGACGAGGTGGGCGTCGACGAGGTAGATGCGACCGGGCAGGGTCAGGTTGGTGACGGTGACGGTCTCACCGCGGATCTCGAGGTCGCCGGCGGGGGTCAGCCAGCGGGTCAGCTCCGTGGGCAGCGCGGGCGCGGCCGCGGTCTCGAGGCGTTTGGGCGGGGCCAGGGTGGTGGCCTGGGCGCTGACGGTCGCCGAGGGCACGCCGTGGACGTCGATGGCGCGGACGTCGACGATGTACTGGGTCGTGGCGGCCAGGCCGTTGAAGCTATAGGTCGTCGCCGTCTTGTCGACGAACTCCCAGGCGCCGCTGTCGAGGCGCAGCTGGTAGCCGGCCAGGTCGGCGCGGCTGTCGAGTGAGGCGGTCCAGGACAGGGCCAGGCTGTCGACGGCGGGCGTGACCTGCAGGCTGGTGATCGGCTCGGGTGCGTAGCAATCGGGCTCGATCTGCTTGCGGGTCACCTGATAGAGGCCGGCGATCTCTTCGGCGGTGAGGGCGCGATCCCAGACGGCGGCCTCGTCGATCAGGCCCTTCATGGGCCAGCGGAAGGTGCTGCCGTTGGGCGTGGCCGTACCCAAGCGCCAGGGATTGGTGCCGAGACTCCGTCCGGCCTTGCCAGCGGTGAAGGTGGCAGAGGCGACTTCCTCGCCGTCGATGTAGAGGCGGGCGATGCCATGGTCGCGGTCGAGGACGCCGACGGCGTGGTAGTAGCGCCCCGGCAGGAGAACGGGCGACTGGGGATAGACGTGGGTGACGTCGCTGAACCAGTGCTCGAAGGTGACGTGGCTATTGAAGCGCAGGCCGCTGTGCTCGCCCTGCTTCTGGATGATGCCGTAGCTGTAGCTGTTGTCGCTGTTCTCGGTGCCGTCGATGCCCATGTAGACGTTGACCGGCATGCTGGTGGGCTTGAACCAAGCGGACAGGGTGTAGTTGCCCAACTGGAGGTTGTTCATGGCGGTATCGGCGGTGAGGCTGACGTAGTCGTTGGAGCCGTCGAAGGACAGGCACTGGCCGGTCTGGCCTGAAATGCTGGCGACGGCGCCGGAGATGGTGCCGGCGACGCCGCCCTGACGGCCCTGGGCGGTGGTGCCGCTGATGCTGGCGCTGTCGAGGCTGAGGGAGGTCAGCGGCTCGGTGGGCATGATCGGCAGGTTGTCCGCGTCGAGGGTGATGGCCACCAGTTCGCTGCCGACGCTTTCGCTGCCACCCTGGTCGACGGCGGTGATGCGCAGGCTGTGGATGGAGGCCGGCGCCAGTCCGTTCAAGGTGTACTGGGTCGTGCCGACGGGCAGGGCGATGGGCTCGTCCGTGTCGAGGTAGAGGCGGTAGCCGGCCAGGTCGCCGTCGTCGTTGGTGGAGCTGGTCCAGTGCAGGTCGAGGCTGGTGGCGGTGACATCGACTCCCAGGGCGGTGACGTCCTGGGGCGGGCGGAAGTCGAGGGTCTTACCTGCTTGGCCGAGTTGGTAGAGGACCTGGATTTGCTGGTCGTCCAGTACGGTCTGGAACAGGGCGAACTCGTCGACCTGGCCGTTGAGGTACTGGAGCACGCCACCTGGGTGCTCGACGCCCAGGGTCAGGGTCGGCTTGGTGGCGGCGGGCATGGTCACGGTGACGGTTGCAAGCTTGACGCCGTCGAGGTAGAAAGCCGCAGTGCCTGCGGCGTAGGTCCCGACGAGATGGTACCAACGATTGGTGGTGGCGGTGGTGGTGGCAATAGAGTTCGAGCCCATGGCGTACTCGAGGAGGTTGCCTGTGCGCTGGGAGAGACGGAACTGGTTGGGACCGAGCCAATCGCCGAGGGTGACGATGCCGGCATAGTCGACGAAGCTATCCATCTTGACCCAGACAGAGACAGTAAATTGGCTAGAAGGGGCAAGCTGGCCGAAGCTCTTACTGGTCAAGGCAGAGGGCGAGGAGCCGGAGAAGTCGAGGGCCTGGCCGACCTTGCCGGCGACGCCGTTGGTGCCGTTGTTGCTGAAGACGAGGGTGCCGCCAAGGACGTCGCGGGGAATCTCCGCGGCTAGGTCGCGGTTGTCGAAGGTCAGGTAGGTGTAGGGTTTGGGCATCAGCTGGGCCTCGCGGACCTTGCGGATGGTGAAGTTGCGGGTCAGGGTGGCGCTTTGGCCGTAGGCGTCGACGGCGGTGACGACGAAGGTCGAGGCGGTGTCGACGAGGACGAACGGGAGTTTGATGTCGACGGTCTCGAGGCGATCGCTCTCGGGTGTGCTGATGGTCTGGACCGCGCCACCGTTGAAGCGGTAGGTCAAGGAGGTGATGGCGCTGATGTCGGTCGCCTTGAAGCGGAAGGAGACGGTAGCGAGCATGTCGAGCGCGGCGCCCTCTGTCGGGTTCAGGACTTCGAGGGCGGGGGCTTGGTCGTCGACCAGAATTTCGATCGGCAAGCTTTGGATCGTCTGGTTGCCGGCGGTGTCGACGGCGGTGAGGGTCAGGGTCATGGGATTGCTGGACGGCAGGCGCGGCACGTGGAGGTTGAAGAGGTAGGGCGCGGTCAGCTGCTGGGTTTGGCCGGCGAAGGCGACGGCGACGTAGGCCATGGCGGTCTCGTCTGTGGCATCGATGGCGAGGCTGAAGTCACGGTCGTCGGGGATCGGCGCCTGGGGCGTGATCTGAGCGGCGAGGATGACGGGCGGAACGGTGTCGGCCTGGAGCTCGAGGGCGGGCAGACCGCGCAGGTTCTTGTGGTAGAAGCGGTTGAGCTCGGCCTCGTCGAGGGCCAGGTCCCAGAGGGTCAGCTCGTCGATGGCGCCGGTGAAGCGGTCGGCGGCGATGTTGGCGTCGCCACCGATGGACAGGGCGGTCGCCGAGGGGCTCGGCGTCAGATCAGCAGCTGCTTCGGCGACCTTGGTACCGTTCTGGAACAGCTTCAGGGTCGTACCGTCATAGCTGACGGCGACCTGGGCCCAGCGAGAGAGGTCGAGCGGTCTGGGTGCGACTAACGTGGCCTGGTTCACACCATCGCCCAGGGTGACGGCCAGGAAGCCGTTTTGAAGCGAGAGCTGGTAGGCAAGGCCCGAGCCATCGAGGTTCTTGGAGACGATCGGGGCGTTGCCCGCCATGGCCTGGGGCTGGATCCAGGCCGCGAAGGTGAGTTGAGCGCCGAGGTGGAGCAGGGGCGTATCGGTCACGGTCAGGACCTGACCGGCAAGCTGGATGGCTTGCCCGGAGATGCCAGTGGCGCCTGTGGTCGCGCCGCCAAGGGCGGCATGGTGCAGGCTGGCTAGGTCGCGCATGCTGCCGTTTTGGACGGCGCTGTCGTCCATGTTCCAATAGGCCACTGGGCGCGCTAGTTCCTCGTTGGCGAATGTGGCGGCGTCGACGACGAGCGTGCCGCTCTCCTTGCCATCGGCGCCATAGGACTTGATACGGAAGTGGTGCCAACTGTCGGCCGTGAGGCCGTTGGCGACCCACTGAGCGGTGCCGAGGGCGAGGTCGGACCAGGGGCCGTTGTCGAAGCTGACCCTGTAACCGGCCAATTGGGCGGTGGGTGGCGGTTCGCTCCAACTGAACGTCAGGCTGTCGGTCGTCGCCAGGGCGCGCAGGTTGCGGACTTGAGGGAGGGTGAGGGCGGCAAAGTCATGGTGGTAGAGGGCGCGAACCTGGTTGGCGTCGAGGGTTTGATCCCAGAAGCGAACCTCGTCGATAGTGCCCTCGGCCGGCATGAACAGCGAGGTGTCGTTGTTCGCGGCGCCGATGCGGAAGGGCAGGATGCCGTACTCATAAGCCGCGCTACCGGCGGGGAAGGCTTTGCTGGCGGCGGCGTGGCCGTCGACGTAGAGCTCGACGGTGCCGCGCGTTTTGCTGACGACGCCGACCAACTGGTGCCAGGAGCCCGGGTAGTAGCGCATCGGGCTGAAGGCATCGTAGCGGGTCGAGCCGACGTAGTGGCTCATGTCGAAGGTCCGGCTGGAGGTGTACTGCAGGCCCATGTTATTGCCTTTCTTGCCGACGATGTTCTGTCGGTAGTAGTTGGTGGCGTTGATGGGGATCTCGTCGATGCGGTACCAGGCGGAGAGGGTGTATTCGCCCTCTTGGAGGTTCTGGAGCGCGCTGTTGTTGGGCAAGTCGATGCGGCCGAGGTCGTTGGTGAAGCGGGCGGCCTGATTGAACTGACCCGGCTGGCCGGTGCTGACAGGTTGGACGACGGTGGCCTGGTAACCGTGGATGGTGTCGAGGGCGATGGTGTTGTTGGAGGCCATCTGGAGGTTGTCCAAGGTCCAATAGGCGATCGGCGAGGGCAGGCCGGCGGTGTCTTCGGGGGTGTCCGAAAGGGTGGTGGCGGTGGCGCGATAGCCGGGGCTCTCGTTGCCGTGGCTGTCGAGGGCGGAGACGCGCAACTCGTGGAGGCTGAAGGGCGCCAGACCGTCGAAGGTCCAGGTGCTGGCTTCGGGCTCGAGTTCCGCCTGTTGGACGCCGTCGAGGTAGACGCGATAGTGGATCAGGTCGCCGGCGCTGTCCAGGGAAGGCGTCCAGGTCACGACTAGCTGGGTGCTGTCGCGGTCGATGCGGGTGTTGGTGACCTCTTCGGGCGGCACCAGATCGTCCAGCGGCGCGGCGGTGTTCTGCTGGTAGAGTGACTGAACTTCTTCGGCCGTGAGCGTTTGGCGCCAGATGCGCAGATCGTCGATGGCGGCGTCGGCGTGGTAGAGGTTGGTATCGGGATCGGCGATGCCGACCCACCATGGATCGGAACCGTAGTCGCGGCCCAGGGAGTTGACGGGGAAGGTCTTTTCGTTCTCCAGCTGGCCGTTGACGTAGATGCGAACCACGCCGTCGCGGTTGCTGACGGTGGTGGTGACGAGGTAGTAGGCGCCGGGATCGAAGGGATTGACGGTGCCCACGGAGACGTAGCTGGTGGCATTGTAATAGTGGGTGGTGACGAATTGGCGATTGTAGTTATACAGGAGCCCCATATAGTCGTTGCGGCGACCCATGAGAGTGTAGTACCTGCTGTTGCCGGTGCTGGGTGGGACGGAGTTGGGTTTGACCCAGGCGGAGATGGCGTAATCGCCCTGTTGCAGGGTCTTAAGCTCGGTGTCGTTGGGCAGGCGCAGGTAATCGCTGGAGGTGGGCAGGTTCAGGCCCTGGTCGCGCACGGCGGTGACGAGCGAGGTGCCAAAGCGCGTGGCGACCTGGTGGCCGACCTGGTCGAAGGACCGCCAAGTGTCGGTGTGGGCGGCGTTGAAGGTGTAATAGACGTCAGGCTTGGGTACGGGCGTGAGCGGCGTATCGGGGAAGGTGTTGAAGGACACCCAGGTGCCGATGGACTCGCGACCGCTGGTGTTGAGGGTCACGACCCGTGCCAGGTAGGGTGATCCGGCGGTCAAGTCGGTCAATGTGGCGCCAGTAGCATTGGCGGGCAGCTGGTCGCTGACGAGCACGTCGTAGAGGTAGACGCGATGACCCGCCGCGGCCGGGTCGGGAACCCAGGTCAGTTCCGCCGAGGTGACGCCGGCCAGGGCGACGAGGGTGCTGACTTCGGCCGTGCGCTCGACCAGCACGCCGTTGTCGAGGGCTTGGCCCTGGTCGGTCTTGCTGTGGAGCAGGGCGACATAGGCCGGGTCGAGTGGGCGATCCCAGAAGGTCGTCTCGTCGATGATCGCGTTGATAGTGTCGACACCCAGATAGTTGGCGCCGAGCCTGAGCAGCGGTGCGTCGCAATGGGGTAGGTGCGCGTTCCACTGGGCCTCGGCGAGGAGCTTGCCGTCCATGAACAGTCTGACCAGGCCGTGGTCAAAGCTGACGACGTAATGGTTCCAGACTTCGTAGGGTACATCGAGGGTAACGGTCAGGGTTTGGGGGGTGTCGGGAGCGTTGCTGGTGAGCACGAGCTGGCTGGCGGTGGCGGTCAGGCTGATGCTGTTGCGGCTGTCGTCGCCGTAGGCGAAGATGCAGTCCTGGCTGGGTTTGCTCTTGATCTTGACCCAGGTCGAGATGGCCATTTGCTCGAAATGGGCCATGCCCATGGCGGGGCTGGTTCTGAGGTAATAGGGCGCGTTGATCAACTCCGCGCCGTTGCCGACGATGCCGGGGCTACCGGTACCGTAGGTATTGGCACTCAGGTTGAAGCGGCCCATGTGGTCGGTGTACTTGCTGCTGACCAGGTCCGCATTCTCAAAGCGCCAGTAGCTTACGGGTTGGGGCAGGGTGCTGTGATCCAAGGGGAGCGTGGCGGTCACGAGTTCGATGCCGACGCTTTCGATCAGGCTGGTGTCGATGGCGGTGATGCGGAAATTGTGACCGGTCATGGGCTGGAGACCATTGGCGGCATAACTGGTGGCGGTTTTGGGCAGCTCGGTCACGAAAACGCCGTCCTGGTAAAGGCGATAGCTCTGCAGGTCGCTGGAGGTGGAGCCGGTCCAGGTCAGGTTGATGTGGTCGGTGAAACTGGTGGAGCGGAGGTTGGTGACGTCGGCGGCGGGCACGAAGTTGAGCCAGTTGCCCGAGTAACTCTTACCGGCGTTGTTGACATTGTAGAGCAGGCGAATCTGATCGGCATTGAGGGCCTCGTCCCAGATCGCGAACTCGTCCATCTGGTTGCTGAGGTAGGTTTCACTGCCAAGTACTTCTTTGCCGAGCCACAGATAGGCGTCCTGAACCTGGGGCAGTGCCTGGATCGGCCAGGTCGCTTGAGCGACCTGACGGCCGTCGATGTAGAGGGTCGCGAGACCCTGGTCGAAGGTCGCGGCGACATGGAGCCAGGTGTTGTTGGCATAGCTGCCGCTGGTGACGGCATAGCGCGTGCCTGGTGCGTTGGCTTTGAATGCCAGGCGTTGCGAACTTTCGGTGACGAGGCTGAAGGCTTCGCTGCTCTTGTTGCCGAAGTAGAACAGCGCGGCATCCGCGCTGGTGGCGTTGATCTTGAGCCAGCCGGAGACGGTGAGCTGGTCGTGGAAGACGAGGCTCTGTCGGCGACCGATATACATGGTGCCAAGCAGGGCATGGCCAAGGGGGCTGGTGAAGGTACTACCCGTCATTTCGAGACCGGGGTTGCGACCCATGACGTCGGAGAGGGTGGTCTGGTTGAGGGGCCAGTAGGAGATCGGCGCGGGGAAGTCGCCTGGGGCCGGCAAGGTGACGGCCTGGACGGTGACGGCTGCGCTTTCGTTGTTGTGGTTATCGAACGCGGTAATGGCAAGCGTGTGCTCGACGGCGGAGCCCAGCTGATCGAGGGTGAGCGCCAGGGTGGCGGGGTCGACCGACAGGGTGGGGAAGGTGTCGCCATCAAGGTAGAGGCGATAGCCAGCCAGATCGCCCTGACTGTTGGCGGAGGCGGTCCAGGTGTACTGCAGGCCTTGAACCTGGGGGACGACGGTGACGTTGGTGGGCGGTTCGGGTTGGCGGACGTCGATCGGGTTGCCGGCCTGGACGGCGTTGTAGAGCTGTGTCACCTGGGCATCTTCGAGGGCGACCGGGAAGATCATGACCTCGTCGATAAGGCCTTTGTAGTGTTCGTTGGGGCCGGGTTGGTGCATGCCCATGGCAAGGTAGCGACCGCTGGTGAGCGGGAAGCTGGTGAGGGCTGCGGTGGTGCTGGCCTGGAGCTGGCCGTCGAGGTACAGCTTGGTCTGGCCTTGGTCAAAGCTGACGGTGAGCTGGTGCCAGCTGTCGAGGCTGACGGTGCCGGTGTCGAGTTGGAAGGCGTTGGCGGTGCCCGTGGCGCCCTGGAAGGAGGCGTGGTCGCCGTGAAGGGTGAGGGCATAACCTTCCGCGCTGTCCTCGCCATAGCAGAGGATGGCGGTGCCTTCGACATACTGGGTGGGATAGATCCAGGCCATCAGGGTGAATTGATCGGTCTGATCGAGCAGGGGATGGGCATCGACCCTGACGTAATCGTCCACGCCGTCGAAGGAGAAGGCCTCGCCCAGCTTGCCGGGCTGGCCAGGCGTGATCCCGTTCTTGAGAGTGCCATCCAGGCCGTGGCTGACATCGCGGGCCGTGAGCTCGCTGCGGTCGGCTTCGTCGCAGGTCCAGTAGGCGATCAGTTGTGGGAAGGCCGGCGCCATGGAGGGCGAGACGGTGAGGTACACGGATGCGCTGTAGGTCAGGCCCGTGACGTCGGTGACCGTGAAGTCGAGAGCTACCTGGGTGCTGGTTGTCACGGTCGGTGCGACGAGGTTGAAGCTCAGGCTGCCGCTGCTGAGGTCAGGGGCAAAATCTTGATGAAGCGAGATGCCGGAGAAGGTGATGTCGATCGATTGTAGGCCGCGGTTATCGGTTGCCTGGAGGACGGCCTCGAAGGGGGCGCCGCTGTCGACAGTGCCGGTCGGCGCGGTCAGGCTGGCGGTCGGTGCCTCGTCGTCGACGGGGTCGACAGTGACGGGGATCTGCTCGAGGAAGGCTTGGCCGAAGACATCGGTCATGACGACGTCGATGGTCATTTGCGTGACTGCCGGCACGGTCGGCACAGTCAGGTTGAAGGTGTAGTTGGGTCCCAGAGCCGTGACGGTTTGGCTGCTGCCGTTGAAGGTAATGGCCACGGACTTCATGCGCACGTTGTCGGTGACGGTCAGGGCCAGGGTGGCGGGACCGGGTTGGAGCGCGCCATGGACGATCGGCGTCAGCGTCGCTGTGTCAATCGAGGGCGGGTGGGGGTCGAGGATGGTCAGGCCATTCTGGACGATGGTGGTGTCGGCGGGCATGGAGACCTGATCGAACCAGACGGCGGGACCGACCTGGGTCCCCGCGGTCAGGGCCGAGAGGTCGCCGTCGACGGTGAAGCGGGCGCCGCCGCTGTTGGCGCTGGCGGCGATGCGGTAGGTGCGCTCGCGGTCACCATCGAGGATCAGGTAGTAGTCGGCGAAGTTCTCGTCAAGCGTGAGGCCGGGGATGGTCAGCACCGACTGCTGCGTGGCTGGGTCGTAGCTGACGGTGAAGTTGCTCTGCAAAGTCGTGGTCGCGAACTGAGGGATGGCGAGTTTGCCGAGGTTGGTGCCCGAGCCGAGGAGGTGGTCAGCGATGACGAGGGTGCCGTAGGGTTGGTTCTTGTCGCGCAGGTAGGTCGTGCCACCGGCGATGCCGCCGCGCGTGTCGGAGCTCAGTTGAGATGTCAGGTTCTGGTTCCAGTAGATGGCGGCACGCCCGCCGCCGCCGTTGGAATTTGCCTTGGCGGAGACGACGACGTTGCCGGCGAGGGTGCCGGTGTCGAGGTAGACGGATCCACCCGCATTGAGGTCGGCATTGGCCTCGTAGCGACCGCCTTCGAGGGTTTCGGCCTTGATGTAGAGGCGCCCCCCAGCCGAACCGCCGTAAGCGGGCTTGCGTGGGTGGAATAGACTATCGTGCTCGGTGCCCAGCGGCTCGTTCTGGTTGACACTGCCGTGGGCCTTGGGGTGACCGATCGGCGAGTAATTGTAGATTTGCGAGCGCACCTTGCTGTCGGCGTCGAGCACGAGGCTGTGAACGGTCAAGTTGAGGTCGGGGGTGAGCTCGGATTCGTTTTCGGCGAAATAGGCGGACTCGATGGTCGAATTGACGAGGGTCAGGTCGTGAAAGGTCGAGGCTCGGTCCACATAGAGGGTGCTGTTAGTGAGGGCGATGTCCCAGTTCTCGGATTGCGGGGCGGTCTGGAACAAGCGCAGCTTCTGGTTGGTGAGGACAAGCGGTTGCGGCAGGCCCTCAATGCTGGCACAGTTGATGCCGTTGATGTAGCTGCCTTCGAGCGCGACGTTGGGGCAGACGATGCGACCTGCGAAATGGAGCTGGCCGCCATTGCGCAGGGTGAGGCGGTCGAGGTGGAGTTCGAAGTCGATGACGGTACCGGCAGGGACGAGCGCGGGACCGGCATCGGCCAAGGTAAGCGAGCGATAGGTGTTGTCGACGACCTTGGAGAGGTAGGTGGTGCCAGCGACGGTGTAGCGCGCGTGGATGCCGGCTAGGCCGGGTGGCAGATTAGTCCAGCTGGCATCGCTGATGACATAGGGGCTGGCATCGGTGTCTTCGGCGCCGAGGGTCTTGGTTTTTGGGCCGGTCACGGCACTGAGGCGGAACTTGGCGCTCAGTTTCAAGGAGCTACTGGAGGCGTGGGCCTCCTGGTCGATGATCAGCTCGCCATAAGTATCGGCGCTGCCTTTGAGGAAGAGCGTGCCGGCGCCAGGGTACTGCTGCCATTGATTAGCGTCGGTGACACTGGTATGGACCGCGAGGGTATCGAGGAAGCTGCGGTCGGTATCATAGTAAATGGCGACACGGCCACCCCCGGCGAAGCTGCCGGATTCATAGCTGCCGCTTATGGCGGAGATGGCGCCGCTGCCCTGCAGCGAGGGTGTTTCGAGCCAGATCGAGCCGCCGGTGCCGGTACCGAGTCCATTGGCGAGGATGCTGCCATCGAGCTGGAGCTGGCTGGCGATGAGGTGGATCTGGCCACCGCCGTTGACGTTACCTGGCAGGGTTGGTTTGACGAACGAGCCCATGACGGGTTCGCCCGCTATGCTGTTGTGCCATGAGATACCGCCATGGCTATGGGTCGAAAAGGTCCCCGAGGCCCAGGTCGGATCGACATTCGGACCCTTATTCGGACCACTGGTGGAAATGGAGGCGCCGGCGGCGACTGAAAGCGCCCCGCTGACGGTGGCGACCAAGGGATAGGCGCGGCCGTTGCTCATGCGGTCGGCGACGGTCCAGGAGGCAGTGCCGGAGAGGTTGACGGAGGCGGCGGTCAGGCCGGGGCTTTGGCTATCGACGGCGGCAACCAGGCTGCCGCTGTCGACAGTGATGGCGCCGCTGACAGTCAGCGGTGCATGGTAGGTGAGGCTGGAGCCCGGACCAATGTTCAGGGACTCGAGGTTGGCGGCATAGTGGAGCCGGAGCTGGCTGTGGTCGAGGCTGAGGTTGGTGAAGCCCGGATCCTGGTAGAGATCCAGGTTCTGATTGGTCATGACCTCGCCCAGTTCGACGGGGCCGATGATCTGACCGTCGTCACTGACGAGCATGCCGGTGCGAATGGGGTCGGTAGTCACCAGTTTGGCAAAATCGCGAACCTCAAGGACGTCGAGCAGGTGGAGGCCGCTGTAGCTGCCACCGGCGGGGATCGGCGGGAAGCTCTCACCCGCCGCGGCGAAGAGCTGGGTGGCGCTGTTGTGGTCGATGCGCACGGGCTCGTAGCCAGGGACGACGACGTAGACGCCGGCGAGGCTGTCGGGGAAGCCGCTGCCCTCAATGATCGGGCCGGCGCCGGTAGCGTTGGCGGCCGTGTGGCTGCCCAAGGCAGGCAGGGGCGTGTTTTTGGCGCCGACGCTGCCGGTGCGTTGGTTGGCGACAACGAGCTTGCCGAGCGGCCATTGCTCGGTGCGGTAGTAAATGGTGCCAGCGCCCATGCGTCTGGCGACGCCACCGGATAAGTAATAGCCAAAGGCCTGAACTTGCCCGGTGAACTGGGCAATGTCGGCGGTGAGGATGGCGATGCGACCACCCGCGCCAGCTGTGCCGTTGTCGTAACCGCCACTGGCGAAGAGCTTGCCGTTGCCGGAGAGCGATTGGCCCTCGAGCCGGATCGAACCGCCGCTGGCGGCCTTGTCTGGGGTCGCGTCGAGGGTGCCGGTGAGCTCGAGATGATCGTAGGACAGGCGGATCATGCCGCCGGCGTATTCGCCGAGGTGAGCCTCGCTGGAGGGGACGCCCTGGCTGTAGGGGTCGTAGGGGCTGCCGCTGGTTTTGGCGGAGGACGCGTCGCCGATGCCGCCATGGGCGAGGTAGAGGCCTGCCGACTCGGCAGGATCTGCGCCGTTCTGGGTGGCGGAGACGGTGCCGGCGATGATCATTTGCGGCGCGGTCAGGGCGACGAGCGCGTCGTGGCGGTCGAGCGGTGCACGCAAGCTCGCGCCGGCGGCGACGGTGATCTGATCGGCGCTGATGGTGCCGTCGAGGGTCAGGGTACCCACCTGGTGATCGAGGACCGGCAGGCGCAGTGCCCCCTCCACGGCCAGGGTCAGGTTGGCCGAGGTGGTGACGCTGCCGATCTTGAATTTGCCGCGGAAGCCGGCGGTTCCGGAGAGCGCGACGAGATTGCCGGTCAGATCCAGCTCAACGTCGGAGGTGTTGAGTAGGGTGCCACCTTCCAGACGAATGAGGGCGTCTGGCACGTGGCCGTCGAGATCGAAGACGGCGCCATCGGCGACGACGATTTCGTCGACGCGCCAGTCGAGGTCGATGCGGTCGCCGTCGTTGAAGGGCGCGAAGCTCTGGTTGGGGGCGGTGGCGACCGTGGTGGTGGTACCGGATACGATAGGTGCGCTCAGGGCCCAGTCACCGGGCAGGGAGGCGTGCAGGCCGAGATAGCGTTCAGGCGGCAGGATCTCGCCGGACTGGAAGCTGAGTACCTCGCGGGGCGGCTGGTAGGAGCGCAGCACGTCGGTGCCGACCAGCAGGCCACGCAGGGCGGGCAGCTGGGTAGCGTGGGGGGCGACGGCGTCGGCCTGGGTGGCGATGCGCACGCGGTCGAGGAAGCCGTCGGCCTTGGCGGGATCGGGGATGCGGGTGTAAATCGTGCCAGCACCGGTATTGTCCGCGCCAAAGGCAGTGACCGCGCCGGTGAAGGCGGAGAGATCGCCGCTGAGCCTGATGCGGCCGCCGCTGCCATTGTTCTGGTGCTTGTCGGTGCGGTTGGGGTGGTAGGCGTTGGCGTCGATCGCGCCGTCGCCGATCAGCTGGCCCATTTCCAGCCAAATGCTGCCCCCGGTGGCCTTTTGCGGGAAGCTGTCGTTGACCGGGGTGGCCAAGATCGAGCCGAAGTGGTAGGCCTTGGGTGATGCCAGGTAAATCGCGCCACCGCCGTGGTGGGCGCCAGGGATCTGGGGCTGAAGGAAGCTGCCGTACACCTTGCTCTGGCTGGTGCTGGTGGCGCCTGGCGCGGCGAAGGTGCCGTTGGAGTTGACGTCACCCAAGCCCGCGGGTTGGTACTGGAAGCCTTTGCCGGTGGCGTCGATGCTGGCGCCGGGCAGGATGACGGCGACGTCGGTCGCCGTCAAACGGGTGTTGGCGATGACCGATTCGGCATGGTTGGTGGGCGTCTGGGTGAGCTTGCCATTGTTGACGAGGAAGAGTCCGGCGAAGCTATGAGCGCCGTCGATGGTAAAGGTGCCATTTGCGAGAATCAGCGTCTGGCCATCATAGCTCTGGTCGTAGCCGGCAATCGCGGTGCCAGGCGCCAAGACGGTGCCGGTGACGGTCGGCAACGAGGTATAAGTCGTGGTCAGGTTGCCGCCTAAGTCCCAGAGATTCCAGGTGATGTCGAGGGCTGGCTGGTCGCGTAGGTACTCGGGGACGGTGTAGCTTTCGCTGAGATCGGCACTGGTTCCGTAGAGACGGTCCTCGAAGACGGGCTCGCCTTCGACCAGCACCTGGTAGCGGTCGAGGCCGTCGCTGTCCTGGAAGTGGGCCTCAAGGGGCAAGGTCAGGCCTTGGGGCAGGGCCAGCGGGACGGGCATGCCGTCGAGCGGGAAACTGACCTGGATAGACGGTGCACCGGAGGATTCGATGGTCTGGAGAATGAGGTCAAGCGGTAGTTCGGTGAGGTTGCCGAGGCCGTCATAGGCCCGCAGCAAGAAGGTGACCGGACCGGTTTCTTCCATGCCAGGAGCCTTGAAATTGAGGGAGTAGGTTTTCGGACCGGTGCCCGTGGTGCCACCCTTAGTGAGGCGCAGGCGCTCGCCTTCCCAAATTTCGAAGCGGTCGATGCCGTTGTCGTCCTGAACGACCGCCTGGAGGGCGATGCTCGAACCCTCGGCAAAGGCGGCGCCGGGCAGGGGATAGGCCAGGCCGATGTTGGGGCCGCTCAGATCGCGGGAAACCTCGACGGTCTCCATGCGGCTGGTGGAGCGACCCAACCAGTCGGTGACGGTCAGCTCCATCGAAAGCGGGCCCAGCGGCAGGTTCTGCGGTAGCTTGATCTGGGTGCCGAAGCGCAGGTGCGAGTTGGTCGATTTGTAGGTCAGGGTCTGGTTGTGGGAGCCAGAGAAGGTGACTTGGACGTCGCGCACACCGTAGTCGTCGCGAGCGTCGAGGAACAGATAGAGCGGTTCGAGCTCATCGAAGGGGTTGGAGAAGCGGACTTCGTGGAAGTAGGGTTCGCGGTTGACGACGACCTTGCAAGTGCCCAGAGCGGGATTGTCGCGGTTGAGCTGGACAGTGGCTTTATACCAGGTGTCGCTGACCTTGTCGGTGTACCGGACGTCATAGCTGGCGTGACGGTCGGGCAGGTTTTCGAAACGGAACTGGCCCTGTTCGTCGGTCAGAACCGCGTCCTCGGCCCCGCCATGGAGACGGACCGAGACATTGGCGAGCGGCTCGCCGTCGAGGTTGACGAGGGTGCCGGTGATATCGGGTACCTCCTCGAAGACGAGGTCGAGGCTGCGCACGGTGTTTTCGGGACTGGCGGCCTCGCGTCTGACCCGTCTGAAGGTGGTGGGATGAACGGCGGAGAGGGTTACGGGCAGACCATAGACCTGGTCGAAGCGATAATAGCCCTGTTGGTCGGTGGTGGCGGTGCGCTGGCCGAGCAAGGGCGTATCGAGCGGCACTTTGGTGAAGCTGAGGTCAACCTTGACGCCGGCGATGGGTTGGCTGCCGGCCAGGACATGGCCCTCGACGGACCCCTGAGCGTGGAGCACGAGGTTGTTGCCGATGAATTGGTGACCGGGGAGCGAGAGGCGGGAGACCGAGCGGAAGCCGAGTAGGCTGCCCTTGGTGGCGACCAGGTTGTATTGACCGAGCGGAAGGAGATCCATGACATAGGAACCATCCGCCGCGGAGCGCTCCCAGAGGCTGCCCGCCTGAACGAGGGCATCGGCCACGGGTTGGCCGTCGGTGTCGACGACAAGCCCGGCAATCGCCGCGTTGTTGACCATCGATATGGTGCGCCAAATCGCCAGTTGGTTGCTGACGGTGACGGCGTCACGCCCGCCGAAGTCGGTGATCTTGCCCTTGATGTTATAAGGCCCGGAGGCCGTGACGGTGGTGGCGAAGCGGCCCTGAGCGTCGGTGTTCTGCCAACCGCCATCGATATTGACCTGGCCGCTGACGGGGGCGCCGAGTCGGGTCAGCCAGACGACGAGTTGCGTGCCCTGGACGTCGATGTTGAAATGGACCGTTGTTTCTTTGGAGGCACCCGCCGTATTGAAGACGCGCACCACCAACTCGTTGCTGCCGTGCTTGAAGGCTTCGGGCCAGATGCCGAAGTTGGCGCTGACCGTGGTCTGGGTGGTGGTAAAGAATTTTGTGATTTCGATGCCGTTGGCCCAGGCGCGCGTCTTGTTGGTGGCGATCCCTGAGCCGGCCTCGTTCTCCGTCAATGAGAACTGCAGCTGAAGGGGCAAGGCCTGGACGGTGGCATTCTCGCCGGGCGCGTCAAAGGTCAATTGCGGCGCTAGGCCGTCCAGCTGGAAGGTGCCCAAATTGCTGTCGGCGGCATAGCCGGGCAACGCAAAACTGCGGTGCTCGCTCCTGTAGCGAAGCTCCAGCCAAACAGGTTGGTTGGCCGGCACGAAGTCAATGATGAACTGACCCGATGGGTTGAGTCCGATCTTACGGCGCGAGCTGCCGTTGTAGAGCCAGGCCAACATTTGGCGTTGATGCGTGCCCTGGTAAACACAGGTGCCGGACAGGCTGACCGTGGGACCCATGTCACAGTGGATCGCGTTGCTGCCAATCGCCAAGGTGCCGCTGAAGGATTTCGTCAACCAGCCTTCGGCGGTGCTGATCTGGAGGGTGTAGGGCAGGGGTTGCAGGCCGTCGATGCGGAAGCTGCCGTCCAGACCCAAACGGAGTGGATGGATCTTGCCGAGCTGGGTCAGGATGACGCTGCCCTGGTGGAAAGGAATACCTGCCGAGGTGACGACGCTGCCGGCCAGGCTGGCCGTGGCGACCAGGTTGAGGTCATGGCTCTGGTCGCCAGCGGTCATGGTGAACCATTCGCTGTAAACGCTGTTCATCAGCTTGTCGGTGGCGTCGAGCCGGTACAGACCGGGGTAGACATGGTCGATCAGGTAGTTGCCCTGATCGTCGGTGGTGGCAGCGTAAATGCGGTGATAGCGGCCGTTGCCCTCCTCACGGGAGAGGGTCACCAAACCGTCGAAAACGACCTGGGCGAGGTTGTCGTAGACATGGCCGTAGAGCGAGTAGGCGGGGTCGTAGCGGTAATCCTTGACATAGTTGAAGCCATCCTGCTCGATCAGGAAGGGCTCCCAGCTTTGCGTATGGGCCAGTTTACGGTCGTAAGCGGTCAGGGTGTAGGTGCCGAAGGGGACATCGGCAAAGGTGTAGAAGCCATCAGCGAAAATCTGGGCCTCGAGCTTGACCTCGCCGTCGCTGCTCGCGAGTTTCGCCAAACCGCTGACGGGCGTGCCGTCGTCTAGGAGGATATGGCCCGAGATGTTGGCGATACCGCCCAGGGTCAAGACCACATCCTTGAGGGCGAAAGGGTATCCGCTCTCGTCAACTTCGATGGGGACGGTGCGCTGTGCGATCCGCGGCGAATCGGCATCGTGGGCCCAGATCCTGACCAGACCCTCCAGCACAGGCTTGATAAAGAACTCGCCTAGATTGTTGGTGTGAACCTGGCGGGCGATGGGGTCGTTCAAGATCACCGAGGCATTGCGCGCTGGTTGTCCGTCTTGGTAGCGCACGACGCCTTGGACAAAAGTCCCTGTTTTAAAGGTGAGATCGAGTTCGTGCTCCTGACCGTGTTCCTCCAGCGTAATTTTGCCAGATGCGATTTGGCTCGTCAGGGGATTGACCGCGCTGAACTTGATGAGTGGACCCACCGGCAAATGACCGACGCGGTACAAGCCATCGATGTCCGACGTGGCATAGCGCTGGATCTGGACGCCTAGGCGATCGTACCAGGAGAAAGCAACCGTGACGGAGCGATCGAGCAGGTCGCCGGTGCTGTTGCGGACCGTACCGGTGACCGAACCCATGCCTTCGAATTGGATTGTTTTTTCCACGAGGTTCGGACTGTAGCGGTTCAGGTAAACACGATCGTTGAGTTGGGCAAGGTTGCGGGGGTCAGAACTGGTGATCGTGAACCCGCCCGTGGGAAGGTTTTCAAAATGGACCTGGCCCAGCTCGTCGGTGAAGCGCGAAAAGGCATAGATTGGTGAAAGGACTTGGACAAGGACGCGACCGGGATTTAGTCCATCCGGTCCTAGAATGGTCAGCTGCAGATCCCGGGTCGCCTCAAAGTTCAAGTCCAGCGAGTGCAGGGGGTTGTCCTTTACAAGCGCGATCGATCCGTGCGCGGTGGTGGTGCGCGCAATACTAGAGGCGCAGACGCGATAGGTACCGACGCGGAGGTTGACGAAGCGATAGCGGCCCTCGCTGTCCGTGGCTGTGAGCAGCTTGCGGCCATTGCGACTGATCTCGACCGTGGCACCCGCCTCGGGGACGCCTTCGACGTAGACCACCCCTTCCAGATCGCTCACAGGGTCGAGTTTCAGGGTCACCGTCGGGTTGGGTTCGAACGGCGAGGGCAGGACGCTCATGCGACCCTGGAGATTGGTGGTGGGATCGGTGCCAATCAGCGTGTACTGACGCATGGGCAAATCGCTGAATTGGAAGGTTCCCAGCATTTCCGCGAGATTGCTGGTGAGGACCTGCTGCAGCAGATCCGAGCTCTCGAATAGGCCAATTTCCGCGTCTGGAATGGGTTGGTCTTGATGATTGACGAACGTGCCGGAGATGGAAGAGGAGGCCTCGAGCGGAATGGTCACTTCGAGCTCGCCGCCATTTACGGGTATGGCATAACTGCGCATACCACTCAGGCCGTTGCCGGCTAGGGCAAGGGCTGTGAAGGGACCTGAGGTCACCTGTTCGTAACGCGCTTTGGGGTCGTCGGCAGAAATGACGCGATCTATCGCCAGGGTCTTGATCGTGGCGATCTGGTTGTGCTCTTCATCCAGGTCAATATTGAGCTGGGGGATGAGCAGGCGCACCACCGCATCGGTGGCGGGCGTGCCGTCCGCATGGACCACGCCGATTTCGAGATTGCCAGTGCCTCGCAGCTGAATATCGTGGCGCATGCGCAATGACTGGTTGAGCTGGATCGCTGAATCGGCAAAGAGTCCGCGCTCGGGGTGGTAGGCGATGACCCTGACGAGGTGTGGTGCCGAGGTTTCAACCAAGGACTCGAAGGTGTAATGACCCGAGGGATCGACGTTGGCAACTGCCCTGACGCCGTCGAAGGTGGCTTGAACTTTGGTGCCTTCAGGTGCCGGAGTAACGCCATCCGTGTCGTAGATCGTGCCAAACAGGTTGCCGAGGATTTCCTCGGTGAACTGCAGCTCGAGCACCAGCGGTTCGTCGCCCTCGACAAGGGTCAACGGCGCCATGGGGATATTGCCGAGCAGCAGGCTTTCCGCGCCGACCAGGATTTCGCCCGTGTTGATGCCGGTAAAGACCGCCCAGCCTTCGTTGTTGGTAAAATGAGCGGTTATCTCGGGCTTGGGCAAGCCGCGGCGAAAGACGTGCAAACTGGGGACGTCCGATTGAATTTTGACGGCGCCAATCACGGGTTGGCCCTGAGCATCGCGCAGCCGCACGTGAATCTCGCGCTGGGACCGCTGGTGAATTTCGACAAAGTTGGGACCGGCTTCGGATATTTCGGCGTAGGTGACGCCGAGGTACGGTGGGTTGACGACGGCAAATTCGCGACCCATGCCGAGATCCGTGTTGTCTTCACCCCTGAAATAACCATCGCTATCGGTGGTCGCAAAATGGATACTATAGAAGGGGGTGTGGCGCTCGATGGGCACATAGGCGACGGGCTGACCCTGGGCGTCGAGGACCCGACCGGTGACAACCGCGGGCTTGTGAAGGGTGACTTCGATGCCCACAGCTTCGGGGTAATCTCGGGTCAAGCTGACACCGGCGACACCGTAGTAATTCGGGTCCTTATGGGCCGTGATGGTCGTTTCCCGGTTCAGGGGCACGCCGCTGAAGTTGAAGCGGCCGTCACTGCCCGTGATCATCGCTTGGTTGGAAGTGCTGATCGTCGCGCCTGCCAGGGGGACGCCCTGGAGATTGACGGCGATACCGCTGATCGTGCCGCCCTCGAGGTCGATCTGGTCAAAAATATGATCCTGTCCGGTCACTTCCTGGTTGGTGACCAAGGTCAAGTCATGGAAGGCCCTACCCAAGAGGGGATGGTTGATGACCAGCCGGTTGTAGCGTGAAGGCACATGGGTCAGGTGGTAATTGCCATCTTGGTCTGTGCGTGTGCCGACTGTGTAGGGAATGCCATAGCTGAGTTCACCAACCGAATATTCGTACTCGAGATCGGAGATCACCCCAACAAAGGCGTCAGCGACTGGTGTCAGTGTGTCGCCCTGACGCAAGAAAACGCGCCCTGAGACAGACGAGGTGGGTGTCGCGATCGAGAGGTTGACGGTCAACGGACTTTTGGCCAGAGTCAGATAGTCTCCGACCAATCCGACGAACCCCTGATAGCGCGATTTGACGAGCACCTGCCCGACTTCAATGCCGGTCACTTCGTAAAAACCGTTCTCGTCGGTTTGGGTGATGGCCGCGGAATCGGTATGGGCCTGATTGACGACGTAGACTGGGGCAAAAGGCACTGGGATTGCCGGACTATCGGGGTCTTCGGCTGGACGCGTCACTTGGCCGCGGATGACGCCGAGATAGCTGAAACCAAAATCCGCGGGGATGTCCTGACCAGGACCACGGGGCCAGAATTCTCGCTCCTCATAACGACCGTCTTCCAGTAAGATGCCAATCTTGAACGAAAGCAGGAACCTCTCCATGGTGCCATCGTGCTTTTTGACGAAGGGAGCCCAGCGCACAAAATCAATGTTGTAGGCGTTTTGGTCGTCCAAGGACAGAACTTGAAAAACGCGCCACTCGGGAGCCCTGTGTTCGTAACCCAGCGTCTCGATCATTTGTGTGATGTCGTCAATGCCACCACCGCTTACGATCTTGCGAGTGATGTCATATTGCCAGAGAAAGACCTTGGCGCCACTGAGTCGCGAGCCGTTTGGGTCGACGACTCGCCCGTGAACGGAAACCCCGACATAGTCATGGGAGGGGGTCACCAATCCCTCGATCACGCCCAGCTCCTGGCCTGCGAGGTCGCGGGCGCCGACAATGCGGTACGTGATGGGTTTATAAGGGCCAAGCGGCGTGCGTGAACCGACCACCATGAAGCGTCGATCAAGCTGAAGCTGGGCGTCAACCACGGGCAAGTTGTTGATGAACAAGTGGTCTTCAAGGGGCTGCAGGCTATTGAGGTCGAGTTCGCGGCTGAAATTAAAGAAGACGTCCCGTCCATAGGGGTCGGCATTGGCCAGGGTCTTAGGGGCCTGACGCACGTTTTTCAGGACAAAGGGTACAAATGCGACCGGATACCCTTGATATTGGCCCGGAATAGCGTTGCCCAGTGTGGCTTGAAGGCGCCCGCTATCGCGAAGAAACTGAAGCGTTAGGTCGCTGCTGAAGGTAAAACTCTGTTCCGGAACGATCACGCGCTGAAAGCCAGCAGTCGTCATCAGGCTGGTTACCTGGGCACTGCTCTGCTCTCCTTGACGATGGCTGAGCCGAATCCGCGGCGCCGCGTCCTGTCCGCATACCCAGACCAGGGTTTTTTGCGGCGACAAGGGGAACAATGCGGCGAAGGGCAATTTGCGTTTGCCATTTGAGTCGCTGACCCGGTTCAAGTTGTCGATCACCTCGAGTAAAGGTGCGTCAGCGCTCTCGATGAGGGCCAGGTACAGGCCTGGCACCGATTCGCTGGCCTCGGCGATCGTGCGCAGGAGCTCCTCGGCGCTCAAACCGGCCAGTTGGTCCCCCAGTAACTGGCCAAATTCCGGCTCTGGGTCAACGGAGCCGGCCTCCTTGAAGTAACGGCGTAGGGCATCTTGGTTGGCTGCCTCGCGGAAGGCCCGGACCCAGTTGGTGGTCAGATGGAGCGCTGCCTCGCGCTCCGAGAGGCCGTACTGGGTGGCCTCCGAGGCGAGTGCGAACTGGTTCATCAGGCCGCGTTTCTCGGCTGCCTCCACGGGGCCGATGCCCGGAGGCATCTCTCTCGCACTCATCTGCGAGAAGTCCATTAATTTTTTGGCATACCAGCGCAGGTCGTCGGTCAGGGCGGTGGGAAAGACCTCGAAAAAGGAGGGCGGAAATGACACGACATATTCGCTCAAGCGCTCACCGGTCTCTGAAACGCCGACCCGAAGTTGGAGCGCGCCATCGCCGTCGCTCGCAACCCGGAAATAGGAGGCAACCACCTTACCGCTGACCTTGGAACGCAAGTGGTAATTAATCTGGCCCTCGCCGCCTGGCGGGATGTCGCCGAGCGACTGGACGGGACTCGAGCCCGCCAACTCGGTGCCGACGAGCTTAAATGGATCCAGGGTGACCGAGACACCTTGCAAGGGCACGGCACCGCGATTGGTGAAATGCATCGTCATGGTGTAGGGCTCGTTTTCGGCGACCGTGGCAGGGTGTTCCATGGTCACCAGGTACTCGGGACGGCGCACAAATACTTGGCCCGTGCCGGTCGACGTCACGTGTACCGTGCCCTTGGCCAGATCGACTTCGCCATTGATCACGACTCTGACCGTGTACATGCCCTCAACTTCGCCCTTGACGATGTAGGAGACCTTGGCCTCTTCGCCGGCGAGAATGGTGTTGCGGTCGTCAGCGGTGCCTAGCTGGCCGTCGGCACCGGGATGGACGACGTCTTTGGCCAGTGTTTCGCCACTGCCCAGGACGACCGGAAAGCCATATTTGGTGGGATTGGGCAACTCGAGCTTTGCTTTGAGGCGGTCGATGTGGACATCATAGCCTTCAGGGGCCGTGTTGATGGCCACACAGGTCACGTTCAAATGGGTCTTCCAATAGGAAAATTGGCCAGGAATCAGCAACAAGCTCAGCATGCCGTAACGAACGCCGCCTTTGATTTCCTCCGGCACGCCAATGTCGCGGGTGTCTACGTTGACGTTGCCAAAAGGTGGCATGGGCCGAATCGTGATCGCGCCTCTGAACGGGTCGTTGAGCACTTTAGGGAAAAACGAGAGTGACTCTTTGCGAGGATAGACAACCGGGATGGAGACGGGGACTTCGACGGAGCCGACGACCATGGCCATGTCGAACTGGACGGTCTTGTAGTCGTTCTGGTTGAAGACATAGCCCAGCTTGCTGAGCTCGTCCTGTGAGATTTCCCGGACATTCACTCGGGTGATGAGAATATCGCGGATCGCCTGGACTACGGCGTTGCGCGGTTGTGCGTACTCCAAAACCTGGCCGTTGTGCTCCAGGCGCACGTCCGTGAGCGTGTAGATCCCCGTGTCGCCAAAAAGTTCGGGCGTGAGCACGACTTTCATCTCCTGGGCGGGCAGATCGATGGGGTGCGGGGTGCGGTCAGGACCTATCAAGGTCGCGCGAATCCTGCTGTTTTCGTCGAGCGTGCCGTCGTAGTGGAGCTGAAAGTCCACGTTTAACTCGGACTGGGTCTCGCCCAGCAAAATCGTCTGACGCTCGGGGGACAGGCGCAGGCCAAGGCGCTTGATCTCGAACAGGGCATCAGGCTGCCGGGTCGTCGACTGAAACATCAGGGCACAGAAAACGAGCAGGGTGGTAGTCATGAGTCACTCGCTATAGGCGGAATCCGCGATATACACAGGTTGGAGGTTAAAGAGATTGAAAACCCGGACGCGCTCAGAGGGCTACAAGAAACAGGTCTGGGTCGTTACGTGAGCAAGGGGCGTGAGAATATGAACTGTGGATGCCGAAAGAGAGCTGCCTTGGTATGCGGGCAGCAGGAACCTGGTTAAAAGATATGAAAACTCGAGGACATTTGTCAAGTTAGAAAAAGTGGTCTGGTTTAAATATGAGGCGAGCAGGGATCAAATCAGGAGTTTGAGGATGTCCTCGTAGTCCATCAGGCGCGCTAGGTCGCGAGCGTCCATGCCGTCCTTGTTCTTGATCGACAGGTCTGCCTTGCGGGTCATGAGGAACTGGACGACTTTGGCGCGACCGGCGGAGACGGCGATCATCATCGGGGTGTTGCCCTCATTGTTGGCTTGGTTGACCTTGGCACCGCGGTCGAGCAGCGTCTTGCAGGCGTTGACCTTGCCGAATTTGGCGGCCACCATCAGGGCAGTGTTGCCGCCGTCCATGGTTGCGTCGACGACCGCGCCAGCGTCAAGCAGTTGATTGATGCGGGCGACGTCATCCTGCGATGCTGCGATGTGAAGCGAGTTCTGAGCCAGAAGACCGGTGGAGCAAGTCATGAGGAAAAGGAGCGGAAATTTCAGGCTGGACATGGCAGACCTCCCGAAGGCTTGATGGGTATCCTTTTCGTGTCATGGCAAAAATAAAAACCTGACAAAACTGATTATAAGGCGATGGCATGTTCGATACAAGGGTTCTGGCAGGGAGAAGGCCGCGCACTCGATGGATGCGTATTGGTTCTGGCAACGATTCAATCGTCGGGTTCTGAGCCTTATTCTGTGCACGACGCCGTCTCACAGAACCTGCAAAACCTTGCTCCACCTGACTTGCGGCCTCATTCACGGTGCTGTGGAAAATCGCTTTGCCCGCCCTCACGTTTTGAAGTCGCGGTCGTGTTCACCAGTCAACTCATTTTCTTAGTCCGCAGTAATTATAGCCTGAAACCATGAGTTGACATTTTAGTGGAACACCTGCAGATCACATACCTGGTCTTGGTGCGGGCCTGTGGAAAACGTGTGGAATAAATGATCAAACGCTTGCTGGACCTTGATTCGCGTGCGTGCCACCGCCCTGAGCGCATTGTTGCGGTGGTGGTGACTTATCGCCCCTGCGTCCCACTTGGTGCCCGCCTCCAAGCGGCTCAAACGCCGCTTCGGCGACGGTTGCCAAGGGGCTGTTTTGTTTGACTTTGTTCATGAAATCCAGTATTTTGGGACACCGCTACACCGGGTGCTGGGCCGCGCCCGAACGAGGAGATGCGCATGTTCGAGCCGGTTTCCCCCAAAACACACTTTCCCGAACTCGAGGAGCACGTGCTCCAGTTCTGGAACGCCGCTAAAGTCTTTGAAAAGTCACTCGATCGCCGCCGCGGCTGTAAAGAGTACATCTTTTATGATGGTCCGCCCTTCGCCACCGGCAAGCCCCATTACGGCCACCTCTTGGCCGGCACGATCAAGGACATCGTGCCGCGCTACTGGGCGATGCAGGGCTACTACGTCGACCGCCGCTTCGGCTGGGACTGCCACGGCCTGCCGGTCGAGAACGAGGCCGCCAAAGACCTCAAGGAGCTGGAGGGGCTAGACCTTTCCGGCAAATACGAAATCGAGGAGTACGGCATCGCCAAGTTCAACGAGTACTGCCGCTCGATCGTGCTCAAGTATACGGCGGAATGGGAAACGGTCGTCAAGCGCATGGGGCGCTGGGTCGATTTCGAGAACTGCTACCGCACCATGGACAAAGGTTTTATGGAGTCGGTCTGGTGGGTCTTCAAGCAGCTCTGGGACAAGGGCATGATCTATCAGGGACATCGGGTCATGCCGTTCTCTTGGAAGCTCTCGACGCCGCTTTCCAATTTCGAGGCCAAGAGCAACTACAAGGACGTCCAAGATCCGGCGTTGACGGTCAAGTTCAAGCTTGACGACGAGGACGCCTATGTCCTGGCCTGGACGACAACGCCCTGGACGCTGCCCTCTAACCTAGCCCTGGCGATTGGCCGCCAGATCGCTTATGTCAAGGTGCGCGACGGCGAGTCCGGCGAGGTCTACTACCTGGCCGAGGCGCGCCTGCCTTTCTACGAAAAGAAGCTCAAGCGCAGTTTCGAGCTGCTGGGTCAGGTCGAGCCTGGCACCCTCGTCGGTCGCGGCTACCAGCCGCTGTTTCCCTTCTTCGCGGAACTTAAAGATCAGGGCGCGTTCCGGGTGATTTATTCGGGCCATGTTTCGACCGAGGACGGCAGTGGCGTCGTCCACATGGCGCCCGCCTTCGGCGAGGACGATTTCGAGGCCTGTCGTGCCGAGGGCATCGCTATGGTCAACCCGGTCGACATGGAGGGCCGCTTTACGGCCGAGGTCCCGGACTGGCAGGGCGTCAACGTCAAGGAGGCCGACAAGGAGATCATTCGCCGCCTCAAGGACGAGCACAAGTTGCTGCTGCAGGACACGATCGTCCACAGCTACCCGTTCTGCTGGCGCTCGGACACGCCGCTGATCTACCGTGCGATCAGCACCTGGTTCTGCCAGGTTGAGCCCCTCAAGGAGCGCTTGGTCGCCAACAACGAAAAGATCTCGTGGGTGCCCGAAGCCGTCGGCAGCAATCGCTTCGGCAACTGGTTGGCCGATGCTCGCGATTGGAACATCAGCCGCAACCGCTACTGGGGCACGCCGATCCCGGTCTGGGAGTCCGAGGACGGCGAGCGCATCGCCTTCGGTTCGGCCGCCGAACTGGAAGCGGTCACGGGTCGCACGTTCGACGACCTCCACAGCCACTTCCTCAACGAGGTGACCTTCGAGCGCGACGGCAAGACCTTCCGCCGCATTCCCGAAGTCTTCGATTGCTGGTTCGAGTCGGGCGCCATGCCCTACGCCCAGATCAACTACCCGCGCGAACAACGCGGTCGCGAGTTCC
Source organism: uncultured Holophagae bacterium (assembly GCA_964423555.1). Classification (GTDB taxonomy): domain Bacteria; phylum Acidobacteriota; class Holophagae; order Acanthopleuribacterales; family Acanthopleuribacteraceae; genus CAYRFM01. The sequence goes on from CAYRFM010000077.1 coordinate 34,367, forward strand.
CGCAGCACTACGCCGACTTCATCGCCGAGGGCCTGGACCAGACGCGCGGTTGGTTCTACACGCTGCACGTGCTCTCGACGGCCCTGTTCGACGCGCCCGCCTTCAAGAACGTCGTGGTCAACGGCCTGATCCTCGCAGAGGACGGCTCGAAGATGTCGAAGAGCAAAAAGAACTATCCAGACCCGATGCTGATCCTCAACACCTACGGGGCCGACTGCCTGCGCAGCTACCTGATCAACTCGCCGGTGGTCAGAGCCGAGCCGCTGCGCTTCAGTGAGAAGGGGATCGAGACCATTTACCGTTCGCTGGTTTCTCCGCTGTGGAACGCCTACTCGTTCTTCGTGACCTACGCGCGCCTGGACCACTACGAGCCCAAGGGACTCCTGACCGGTTCCCGCAACGAACTGGACGTCTGGATCGTCAGCCACCTGCAAGCCCTGATCGCCGACGTCACCCGCCACATGGAGGGCAACCGTCTCTACAGCGTCGTGCCGGAATTGATGGGCTTCGTCGACATGCTGACGAACTGGTACATCCGCCGCAGTCGCCGCCGCTTCTGGCGGGCGGAGACGGATACGGACAAGACCGACGCCTACAATACGCTCTATTATGTATTGACGACGTTCAGCAAGGTCATGGCGCCGTTCATGCCGTTCCTGTGTGAGGCGATCTACCGCAATCTGGTGCGCGCGGAGGAGGAACCCGAATCGGTTCACCTCTGCGACTACCCCAGCGCGGACGAGGCGCTGATCGACCGCCGCATCCTCGAGGAAATGGACCACCTGCGCGAACTGGTCGAACTGGGCCGCAGCCTTCGCGCCGCTCACAACCTCAAGACGCGCCAGCCGCTGGCCAAGCTCTCGGTCGTCGTCGACGACCATCACCGCCAGATCCTCGAGCGCCTGGATCGGATTGTGCTGGATGAACTCAACGTCAAAACACTGGAGTACCTCCACGACGAGACGGAACTGATCACCTACTCGGCCCGGCCCAATCTCAAGGAGCTGGGTCCGCGTTTGGGCAAGGACATGAAAACGGTCACGCCCGCGATCCGCGAACTGACCCACGGCGACGTGGCCCGCTTGCTGGCGGAAGGCCGTCTGACGGTGGCGGGTCACGAGCTCGTGCCCGGCGACCTGCTGATCGATCGCCAGGAGAAGGCCGGCATGGTCGTGATGGCCTCCGAGCGGCTGACGATCGCCCTGGACACGGAGCTGACCGACGAGCTGCGCCTTGAGTGCGATGCCCGCGAGTTGGTCAACCGCATCGCCAACCAGCGCAAGGACAGCGGTTTCAATGTCGAGGACCGCATTCAACTGCGGCTCGAGGGCGACGACCTGAGCGCGGTCCTGGCAGCGCATGGCGATTATATTCGCAACGAAACCTTGGCCACGACCCTGGCGGCTGCTGCCTTCAGCAGCGAGTCGAGCCAGACCTGGGATGTGAACGACAAGCAGGTCGTGATCCACATGGCCAGGGTTTGAAACCCCGGAGGGCCAGAAATCCCTCCGAGGAGTTGCCGTGACTGAACCCCTGAAACTCCCCGAATTTGCGCTGGTCCTGATGGTCGGCGCCAGTGGCAGCGGCAAGAGCAGTTTTGCCGCGCGCCACTTCGCGCCGACGGAGATTCTCTCCTCTGACCGTTTCCGCGCCATGGTGGCCGATGACGAGAACGATCAGGCCGCCACGGAGGATGCCTTCGCTCTGCTCCACCGCGCGCTCGAGGCGCGCCTGCGGCGCGGGCGCCTGACGGTGGTGGATGCCACCAACCTCGAAGCCAAGGCTCGCGAGCCCTTGCGGGCATTGGCCAAGACCTACGATTGCCCCATCTGGTATTTCATCCTGGATCCGCCCCTGGCCCGGCTGCAGGAGCGCCGGCGGCGGCGCCGGGACCGCAGGATTTCCGCCCGTGAGGTGCGCGCCCAGCATCGCTTGCTGCAAAAGATCTCGGCCACAGATTTGGGTCCGCCTGAACGGGTCATGCGCCTACCCAATCTGGCCCGCGGTCAGCAACTAGCCATCGAGCGCATCGATCCCTGGGCCACCGGTCGGCAAGATCGCGGACCCTTCGACCTGATCGGCGACGTGCACGGGTGCTACGGCGAACTGGTGACCTTGCTGGCCCGGCTCGGCTACAGCATCGAAGCCGAGGGGGAACTGGCCGTGGCCCGCCATGCCCAGGGTCGCAAGCTGGTGTTTCTGGGCGACCTGGTCGACCGCGGCCCGGCCATCGTCGAGGTCCTGCGCCTTGCGATCGGCAGTGTGCGCGCGAGTACGGCCTATTGCGTGCTGGGCAATCACGACTTCAAGCTAGCGCGCCTGCTGCGCGGCAAACCCGCCACCATCACCCACGGCCTGCAGGCCTCGGTCGACCAGCTGGCGCGCGTGGCGCCGAGCTTCAGCCAAATCGTCATCGACTTCGTTGCCAGTCTGCCCAACCATTTGATCCTCGATCAGGGCCGGCTGATCGCCGTCCACGGCGCCATCAAGCCGGCCTACATCGGGCGCGACAGTGGCCGCATCCAGGCCTACGCCCTGTACGGCGACACCAACGGCGAAAAGGATGCGGAGGGCCTGCCGATCCGCCTCGACTGGTCGATCCACCACGACGGCTCCTGCGCGGTGGTCTACGGCCACACGCCGGTCAGCGAACCTGTCTGGAAGAACGAGACGCTGTGCATCGACACCGGCTGTGTCTACGGCGGTGCGCTGACGGCGCTGCGCTGGCCGGAGCGCGAACTGGTCGTCGAAAAGGCGACCCAGGTCCATTACCAGCGCGCCGTCAAGAGCTAGAGCCTGGCCGAAAAGCTCCCGCAGGCGCTGTAGCTGCTGTAGCGCAAGATGCAATCTTGCGCCGGGCTAGCACGACTTTGTCAGGTTGATTCCGGAGGCAGAGTCTGGCACCCAGGCGGACTCGCTAGGTCGTAGTTGAGGGGAACGCGTATGGTCCGCGGAATTGGTCGTAGGGAACGCGTATTGTGGCCGCGCACCATACGCGCTCCTTGCGACCAGCCGCGTTTACCTTGAGTCCAACCGTTGCTTGACAAAAGGTGGCTTTCTTGGTGAGTGTGTCCCCCTGTCGAGGGCGGTTGCAAGGGCGCCACAGCGGCCCCCAAAACTTCCTTTCATTCCTGAAATAACTCACTTTCGCACATCCAAAACGGAGCACCGTCGCGAGTGAGACGGGTTTTCGGAATTCCGCAGGGACGCCGCACTCGAGAAAGTCGGACTTTCGGAATTCCGAAAGAGGCTCTTCCTCGGAACGAG
>CAYRFM010000078.1:0-37086 GCA_964423555.1 uncultured Holophagae bacterium
CGGAGCCAGGGTGAGTGCGGTAAGGCTAGGCGCCCCCGCCGCTAGCTTGCCTCAGTCGCAGGGAACACGAACGACCCGCGGAGCCAGGGTGAGTGCGGCAAGGCTAGGCGCCCCCGCCGCTAGCTTGCCTCAGTCGCAGGGAACACGAATAGTGAGCGAAGCCAGGAAAAGTGCGGTAAGGCTAGGCGCCCCCGCCGACGGCTTGCCTTGGTGATAGGGAACGCGTATGGTCCGCGAAGCCAGGAAATTGCGGTAAGTCACTGGTCGGCCTGTGGCCAATGGTCTTTCTCACTAGACTTTATAAGGATGTAATCAAGAGCCTGGGCACAAAGAACGCCGCGCGCTCTGGTTAGACATGAAAACCTAGGCCTACCAATGGAACCGGTTCTTCCATTTTGACTTCGGTGGGCGCTGATTCTGGCTCTTTGGCTTGTGCTTTGGCTGTTTCGGCGGAGACTGTCCCAACTCGTCGCAGTGACTGGGATTTTCTGTCGAAAAATCAGTTCCTGGCGCCACAGAAGTAGGCTGGGATGTCGTGAGAGCCGACGCTTCGGTCGCTCCAGCGATCACCCTACGGATCGCTGTTGCATTGGTTTAACCTGCAACAGGCTTTAACACACTTAAATCATGCATTTTACTGGCCTATGTCCCACAAGGCCGCGTCCGTCTTGGGTCGTGCCGACGATGGCGGATCCTCTGCGAGTCTGGGAATTAGGCCAGGTCCACCGCATGGTACAAAGAGTGTGTGCTCTGCTGGCACATCATTCTTCCCTTAGGTGAAAACTATGAAATAGGCGCCTTGTTCGCCTTGCTGCTGTTGTTGATGGGTTCCTCTTTGTTCTTCGGCGCGACAGCCTCCGCAGGTAGCATCACCGAGTTCTACAGCGATGCGACCTATTCCCACTTGGTCGGCGTCCGCGGTTGGGGTGCTTGCCGTGCCTTTTATGGCATCACGACCGACTACAGTCAAACCGGTAACTGTTTCTAAACGACAGCCCCGGCTCACGTCCGTCAAGGAGATCCTTGGCGGACCTAGCCTATGCACCGTGGTCGAGGGTCATACGCTGACAATATTTGTCCTGTCCTGGCTCTGGCGTGTCTTCCTCGGATGCTTGACAAAAATCACACTATCAGCGATTCATGGGCGTCTGAAGCTCTATGCCATTGATCAAAGGCGAATTTGCTCATAGAATGAGCACTGCTCATCGAGCTGAAAAATGATTTATGAGGTTAATCATGAAAAAATGTGCATTGATCGTTCTCTGCCTTGCTGCCGTTGGGTCCAGCATTCTCTTTAATGCTACTGCTTCTACCGGCAGTTCGCTCACCCTGAAAGGGAGTGAATTCGAATATTATAGCGACGCCACCTATTCGGACATGGTTGGTGCCAGGGGCTATGGCGATTGTCGCTACAGATGGGGCGTCACTTCGGAGTTCGTGCTTGTTTTTCCCTGCCAATAAGGCAAACCGTTAGGCTCAGGTTGAATGGGGCCTTCTGCCGTACTGCCATCGGCAAGAAGGGCCGGTGCTGCCTGACCTTGGTTTGACCAGGAACGTGCGGTCCTTCGTCGATGTCGGCGTCGGATCGCGCGATTCGCTGGTTGACAGATTGGTGACTCCCCCGCTTCTCGACTTCCTTGGGCTCTCGCCGTGTTCGCGTTCCCCGTCACCACGTGCGTGGGTCTGCCGAACTTCATGCTTTTGGCATTTGGCTGCGCCCAATAGTTAACTTTCCTGCCAACAAGGCAAGTCGGCGGGGTGCGCCTAGTGCTCCGCACACTATACGCGCTCCTTGCGACCAGCCACGTCTACCTTGAGTCTAACCGCGGCTTTACAAAAGGTGGCTCTCCTGGCGAGTGCATCCCCCTATCGAGAGCGACCGCAAGGACGTCACAGCGGCCCCCAAACACCTCCTTTCATTCCTGAAATAACTCACTTTCGCACATCCAAACCGGAGCGCCGTCGCGAGTGAGACGGGTTTTCGGAATTCCGCAAGGACGCCGCACTCGAGAAAGTCGGACTTTCGGAATTCCGAAAGAGGCTCTTCCACGGAACGCGGCTCCACGAACTCAAGAGCGACCCTCACACTGAGTAAGTGACGACCTCCGGCGATCAAACACAGCGCATTCCTCGGGAAAGACCTCTTCCGGCACGCCGCACGACCGTCTGTCTGAGTGATTAACTTGCCCATGTAACCAAAAGTTCTCTCGCTCCCAGTTTGGAACAAAGTTTTGATGCCAAATCGAGCCGCCAACTGGGAAAGTCGTTCTTTCGGAATTCCGGAGCAACGCTCGCGCTGAGTGTTTAGGGAGCTCCGGTATTCCGAAAGTATGCCATCCCCGCACACAGACGCTCACGGAACCGCGCAAGTCCACGAAATTCGGAAGTAGGGTCGATCTTATTGCCTTAGTTTTCCGCGCCCGCAGGCAAATCTTCCTCGGGCATGCCGCAGCACCAGCAAACAAAGGAACAAGCTCGCCAAGCAAAGCGAAGACATAGGCCCAGCGGCGAATCGAGCGCCACGGCTTGCCGAAATGATCTGTGCAGCCATCGAACCCGATGAGGTCGGCACGATGAACCAACTAGTACAACTTTAATATGTTGGTAATCAAGGAAGAGCCTGGCACACGCAGGCGGACCGTCGACGTCGCCCGCGCACCGAACGCCAGCTCCGTTAGCTTCCGCGGGGCAGGCAACTAACAGGCCAAGAAGTATAGGGTTTGGTTCATGCTGTCGGCAATGAGGCAAGGTTGTGGATATGATCTATTCTTGGGAAATCCCTCTTCAATGTAAAGGTTAGTGAGGGGGCATTTGATTTACGAAGTCCTTCAGATCTGACTATTGTCGAGTCTCTTGATGAGCACGGTCACAATTTTTAAAATAATGGTAAACTCTGGTTCCATTGTGATATAAGAATAGTCAGCTCCACGAGATAAATTCTGTCGATACTAGGTGATTCATGAAGAAAGTCATGTTGTTCGCATTAATTGTTGCCATCGCCTGCTCCGGCCTGTTCTTCAATGCTAGCGCTTCCGGGGGTTCCGAATCATGGTATTACAGTGACGCCTCCTACAGCCAATTGGTGGGATATCGAGGTTATGGCATTTGCCGGGGTAGGTGGGGTGAGCAGGCAGGCTACGAGATCACTGAAATTTGTCATTGATCGACCTCGACAGATCTAAACGAAATGACCTGTGCGCCTATTACGACTTTGTCAGGTTGGTGATGACCCGCCGACTTACCCTGGTCGCAGGGAACACAACTGGTCCGCGAAGCCAGGAAAAGTGCGGTAAGCCGCCGGCTTGCCTTCTCCGAATGAAACACGAATGTAGGGCGGAGCCGGCGTAAAAGTGTTGGCCTAGCCAACCTGACAAAGTCGTACTATGCTCCTTCAGTCGCATTTCTGCCGATTGCGACAGTGAATTTCACCACTTGGTGATTCAAAAGAACCTGGCCGGCTTGCCTAGCTTGAGCCATTCACCCGTCGCCCGGCGCAAGATTGCATCTTGCGCTACAGCAGCTACAGCCCCTGCGGGACCTTTACGGCTAGGCTCTAGCCGTAAAGGTCGTCCCCTTCGACTGTTGGCAAAATGCAGAGTCATTTCAGAGGGACGCTTCCTGAGTTACGCTCTTCTGAAAAGACCGCTTTAATAACCACCTGTCGCCCCTGCAAGATTGCATCTTGCGCTGTTTCTGGAGCGGGCACGAGGGTTAAGTGCGGGCCTTTTTGAGGAGGGTTGTTAGGGTTTTTCGACCGTTGTCGTCGGGCCATTCGCTGAGGACGTCTAGCGCTTGTTCGCGCTCTTCCTCGTCGGGGCTCTCTACCAGCTTGGTTAGCAGCTCGAGCACCGCGGGCGTTGGGAAATTGGATAAGGTGCCAATCGCGTGGACCCGCACCTCGCGGTTGCGGTGGTTGGTGATGACGTCCCTTAACGCAGGTACGGCCTGCTCTTCGGGTAGGGATTCAAGCGCCTGGACCGCTTCGCACATGACCTCTTCGGGTGCACCGCGCAGTGCGCCTTTGATGAGGGGGAGCGCCGCGAGGCCTTGTTGGTCGGCGAGGTTGCAGATCGCACGGCCGCGGAGGTCGAGATCCTGGTGGGTTTCCGCTACTCGCCGCAGCAGCTCGGGGTTGCGCCCGTCATCCGTAAGGGCGTCCAGCGCCTGTTCTCTGACGTCTTCGGAGGGGTCCTTCCAGAGGGCCAGGGTGAGAGCCTCGACGACGCGTTTCTCTTCCCAGCGCGCTAGACTGTTGGCGGCTTGGGCGCGCACGCGGCGGTTACCGTCTTCGCGCAGCAGCTCCAGTAACAGGTCGCGCGCCGGTTCGCCGCCTCGTTCGCCCAGCGCGCAGATTGCCTGCTCGCGGACGTTGAGCGAGTTGTCCTGGCGCGCGCTGGTCAGGATGCGTTGCAGGGCGCGGTCGTCGGGTTGCCAGGTCAGGGCCTCGACTGCTTCGCCGCGCAGGTCGTGGTGGGTCTCGCTGTCCAAGACCTTCTCTAGAAACGGCACGACGCTTGCCTCACGGTGCAGTCCTGCCACGCTGATCAACCGGCGGCGTGCGCTGAATGAGTCCGCCTGCTCGTAGGCGGCCACGATATGTGCCATGCTCGCCGCGCTATCCGTTTCACCCAACCAGTAGACGGGCAGTTCGACGAGCGAGACCGGCAGCAGCATGTCGTTGGCGTGGACGCTGACCAGCTCGGGGTTGCCATCGGGCTGGCTGCGGAACTCCCAGACCAAGGCCAGGTGGTGGTTCTGATCGGGCAGTTGGGCGGCATACTCGGTCTGGCCGGCCTCTGTCAGAACGGTGCGCAAGGTGCGCTCGTGGCTGGGCCGACTCCAGCTGGAGAAGTGCATGCTGCCGCCGCCCCAGACCAGCAGGTTCTCCTGGAGTTGCGTATGAAAGGCATAGACCGCCAGGAACCTGGGCTGGTGTAGGAGTTTGGCCTGGTTGAAGGCCCACTGCCATTTTGCTTCGAGGGCGGCGTCTGCCACGGGTGCGATGTGGGTGGTGGGCGGGGTCGCTTGGGCGGGCTTTTCGTCGAGACGGGCGAGGACGATCAGGGTCAGCGCGGTCATACCGAGATACAGGATTTTCATGGTGTTCCTCTTGAATCCATAGCGCGGCCACTCCAGGCGTTTTCGCGCCTGGCCGTGGGAAAAGAGTGGGTGGTATCTTAGTTCTTGGTTTCTTTGAGCAGGTCGATCAGCTGGTCGCGCGCCTTGTCGCCACCGACATCGGCCAGCGCGTGCATGATCGCGGAAGCCGCCTCGCTATCGCTGGTACGTTTGAGCAGACCGCCCAGGTAGCTGGCGAGGTCGGGTGATTCGGTTTGGACCAGGCCGTCGAGGGCGGCCTCGAAGAGCTCTTGGCCTGGTTTGCTCTCCAGCATTTTCTTGAGGGTACTCACGGCCTCGGCGCTTTTCAACTGGCCGATCGTGCGGGCGGCGGTTGCGCGCTGGTCCTCACTGTACTTGGCGTTTTCCAGGATCCGCTGCAAATAGGGCAGCGCTTTTGGGTTTTCGGTATCGCCCAGGGCTCGGATCGCGTTTTCGCGCATGTCACTGTCGGGCTCTTTGTCGGCCAGTTCGGCCAGGAAGGTGAAGACCTGATCGGAATCTTGTTGGGCCAAAGCCTCGAGCGTGACTTCTTTGAGGTCGCGGTTCTTCAGCTGGCCATAGAGGTTGCGGAGCTTGGTGGCGACCTCGTCGCTTTGGGTCTCGGCCAGGGATAGGATGGCGGTTTCTGCGAGTTTCGGGTTGGCCTCGTCGGTGATGAAGCGCTCTAGGAAAGTGGACGACTTGTCGTGATCGACAATCGCCTCGAGGGCTTGGGACCTCATCAGCTCCGGCTCGTTGGGATCGAGGCAGATCTTCTCGAGTGCGGCCCGGACGGGTTTGCTGTCGGCGTTGCCCTGCAAGGCCTGGATGGCGCTGCGACGGACGACGTCGTTGGGGTCTTTTTCGAGCAGGTTGAGCAGTGTCGGCTGGACGGAGGCATGGTCGCTGCCTTCGAGGACGAGTACGATCTTGGCGCGCAGGGCGGGGTCCACCGTGTCGGCCAGGTAGTCGAGCACGGTCTTGATGGAGGTATCGTCACCGATATTGCCAAGAGCGGAGAGGATGCCCAGCAATTTGTCCCAGTTCTTGCTCTGGGTCTTGACCTCCTCGAGGTAGCGCGGCTTGCCCTGTTCCGCCAGCTCTTCGGCCAGCATGGCCATAGACTCGCGCGCGTCGTCGACCCACTGGCTACCTGGCCATTTCTCGACGAAGCTTTTCAGGCATTGGTAGCTCTGTTCGAGTGGGAGTTCGTTCTCGATCTTGGCGTGGCAGCGCCAGAAGGCGGCGTCATCGGCCCAGGCGGTGCTGGGGTAGTCGGTCAGGAGCTTGGCGAAGGCCTTCTCGGCCTCCTCCCAGTTCTCCTCAAGCACATAGGCGTAGGCTTTCTGGTAGGCTTTGGTATCGGCAGCTTGGGCCGGCGTGTCGGTCAGGTACGCACTCAGGGCAAGGCCCACGATCGCGGTGAAGGTAGCCATAGGATCTCCTTAGGGTGTGGGTCGCGACTAGCCTCTGCTGGTCGCGTTATTGCGTAATTGGAACAGGGCGATGCGGAACAGGAGACTCTGGTCGACGACATGGTCCTGAACGGCAGTCGCTTGGGCGAGGTAATGGGTGGGGTCACTTTCTGCGAGTTGGCGGAACAAGCGATGGCTGTCCTCGACCATGCGCAGGTGTTCGGGGGCTAGGCGTTGGCCGAGTTCGCTTTGGAGTTGGGCTGCATCGCGCGCTAGGCTGGCGGCGAGGTGGCGCTCCTTGGCGAGCACTTTGGGCGAGAGCGGTTCAGCTTCGAGTTCGCGGTTGGCCATGGCCATCAGTAATGGTCGCGCGCGGCGCCAGTAGGTTGCGACGCGCTGGCGATCTTGATTGGCCTGGGTTTCGAGCGGCGGAGGCTGATCCGTGATAGGGGCCGAAGGCGTGGGTTGCACGGCAAGGCGTGTCGGCTTACTGGGCTTTTGTGGTTCAAGCTTGGGAACGGACTCAGATGGTGCGAGCGGAGTATCGGGTGTGGAGGCGACCTCTGAACCCTTTTCGGCAACGGCGACCAGGGGCGCGGGGGCGTTCGGTTTCTGAGCAGCCAGCTGTTGTTGGCCACTGCTCCTGGCGCCGGGGTCGCCGCTGGGCAGTACGAGCAGGGCCAGGACCAGCGCGGCGGCCAAGGCCGCCAGGGGGAGCGCCCAGCGGCGCAGTCGTTGGCGGCGTTGTTGCGCGAGATTGCGCTGCAACTCGGGCCAGGGGTCGTTGGTGACGGGCGATGTCAGGGGGCCGGCTTGGTTGAACAGGGCCAGGGTGGCGACAAGGCTGTCGTGTTCCGCCCGGCAATCGGCGCAGTCGGCCAGGTGGGCGGTGAGTTGTTGGTCAGCGTCGGCTTCGAGTTGACCACAGAAGCGTTCGGCCAGAAGATCGTGACAGGTGGCACAGTTCATCTTAAACCCTCCTGGGTGACAACGGGGACAAGCACGTCTCTGAGTTTTTGGAGGGCGCGGAAATGCAGGCTCTTGATCGTACCTTCTGCAGTGCCGAGAACCTCGGCAGTCTCGGTGACGCTACAACCCTGGTCGTTGCGCAGCACAAAGATGGCGCGCTCTATGGGCGTGAGCCGGTTGAGGGCCGCGTGGACGCGCTGTTGGAGGCTGCGGCGCTCCAAGGTAGCGTGCGGGTCGTCAGCGGCGATCGGGTCGAAGGTTTCATCGTCGGGTTCGGCGAAAGGTGCGCGCATGAACCTGCGGCGCTGGTCGATCGCTTTGTTCAGAGCGATACGGTAGAGCCAAGTGGTCGGTTCGGCGTCGCCGCGGAACTCGCCGAGGTTGTTGAAGGCGTTGAGGTAAGTTTCCTGCAAGAGATCCTCCGCGTCGTGGTGGTTACGGGTGAAGTTGAGCAGGAGTCGGAACAGATCGGCCCGCGTCGCCTCCACGAGCTCGCGAAAGCGATCGCTGGCGTGGCGTTGTCGTGGCTGAGCTTGGTTTGCGATCATGATCACCGGGTTGCGACCTCCCCTCTTATCTTTTTCGACGACGCAGGAGAAAAAGGGTTCGCAAGATGGCGAAAGATTTTTTATTTTTTTTGTTCGGTCGCCTATTTGGCGATCAGAACCCAGAGGCCAATCAGGATAAAGCCAGCGCCGGCCACCTTTTTGAGCACGTGTTCCGGGACGTAGCCCGAGATCAGCTGGCCGGCCAGGACACCGATGGCGGAGGCGCAGACGAGGGCAAGGGACGAGGCGCCGAAAACGAGCCAGCGGTTGGCCTGCTTGTCGGCGGCGAAGAGCATGGTGGCGAGTTGGGTCTTGTCGCCGAGCTCGGCCAGGAATACGGTGGCGAAGATGGAGAAGAATGCGCTCATGGGGGCCTCGAAAAAGGAAGTCGCGCCGGTTTGGCGCCTTGCGCATTATATATAAAAGTATGGTGTCTAGTGGGCGGGTCGCGGATTACATAATGGCAATGAAGCGGTGTCTGTTGGTTGGATCCTCCATGTGGCCGAGGTGTGACGATTGAGTGCTTGAGGCCCAAGCACTCAATCGTGCGTTGATTTTAGCTCCTTGAAGCCGCTGGGATGGCGGGTCTAGGGTTCGAGGGGCAGAAGTTGGAAACCTGTTTGGGTCTGCCAGGTGACGTAGATCCGGCTTTGGAGGTTCAGCAGTTGGGGGTGGTCGGCCAGGCCCGGCGTCTGGGCCAGGATTTGGGCCGGTCCCAGGGTTTGACCGAGATCGCTGGAGCGCTGCAGGAACAGTTGTGTGCCTTGCTCGCCGCCGCGGATCCAGGCGATCAGCAGGTGGTGGTCTTGGATCAGCAAGCTCGGATGCATGCCGCCTTGCCCATCGAGCAACTGGCTGGTCGTCGAAGCGCCTTCTTGGCGGGCGTAGCGAAGTTCACTTTGGCCGTCGCGCACGGTGAACCAGGCGACGTGGCGGCGGCCCAGGCTGTCCAGCGCAAGGGCTGGACCTTGGTGCGGGCAGCCTTCGATGTGCCAGAGATCGTAGGTGAGGCGGTCCTGATGAAAGTTGCCATCCGCGGTCAGTTGGCCGATGGCGTGGTCGCGGATCTGGCCGTCAAAGATATGGCGCCAGACCAGGTTGGGGCGCTGTTGGTCGTCGAGTGCCAACGCCAGGCGGCAGCACTGGCACACCCCTTGGACCCAGCGCTGGTTGGGGCTAAAGCTTGCGCCGCGGTCGTTGGATCGGGTCGCATAGATACTCGAGCCCAGCGGTGCGTTGGGGTCGACGCGGTCGCGGCCGTCCAGCCAGGCCACGGTCAGTGCGCCGTCCGCGCCTAAGGCCATGGCTGGGAAGGCGTGACCGGCGATGACCTGGTCATCGTTGAGTTGCCGCGGTTTTTGGAAGCTTTCGCCGCCATCGATCGAGCGCGCGAACATCAGGCGGCTGATGAAACGGCCGGGCAGGGCCTCGGTGTAGGCGACGTAGACGTGATCGCCGGCGACGGCGATGCAGGGCCGGTTCTCGCCGCTGACGGAGAGGATGACGAGGTGGCTGTTGACGACGGTGGGCGGGCTGAACGTTTGGCCCAGGTCGCTGGAATGGGAGACGTAGACGTGGTCGCCCTTGACGAAGGCGACGTGCAGGGTGCCCCGGGCGTCGAAGACGGCGCTCGGGGCGGTGCCGTTGTGCACGGAAGCGGGTCCCTCGACCTGGGTTGTCAGTTGGCCGGGGTGGTCGCCGTCAGGGAGGGGGCCGGCCAATGCCAGTCCCAGGATCAGCAGGGAAACGCTCATTTCCAGGAACTCCTGAGGGCAAGAGTGAAGTTGCGGGGTTGGCCGGGTGCGTATTCGCGACCGCGGGCGATGGTATAGCCGGTGGATTCGGCGTAGCGCTCGTCGGTCAGATTGCGAACGGTGCCCTGGAGGACGAGGTGGTCGCTGAGCTGCCAGTGGGCGGCGAGGCTGAAGAGGTCGTGGCCCTCGTATTTGGCCGAGTTGGCGGCGTCCATCCAGTAGCTGCCGAGTTTCTGCCATTCCAGGGAGAGCGGCCCGCCGCCGAGCCAGCTGGCGCGGTAGTCGAGCGCCAGGTTGGCGATGGTGCGGGGGGCGGTCTCCATCTCGTTGCCGGAGTAGGAGGTGGTGCCGTCCAGCTGCCAGGTCTCGTAGGTGTGTTTGGCCTCGGAGACGGAGACGCGGGCGGTCAGCTGTTCGAGCAGGGCAATATCGAGGTCGAGCTCGAGACCGCGGTGCAGGGTTTCACCGGCGTTGACGGAGGTGCGCAGGCCGCTGACGGGGTCCTGGTAGTTGAGTATGTCGTCCTCCTTGCGCAGGCGGTAGGCGGTCAGCTCGTACTGGAAACGCTGGCCCAATTTGCCGCGCGCGCCCAGGTCGATGTTGTCCGCACTGACGGGTTTGAGGTGGAGGGTGTCGTCGGCGGAGCCCTGGCGGAAGAGCTGGCTCTCGGCGGGGGCGCGGAAGGCGTAGCGGTAGGAGGCGAAGAGGTTGAGCGCGTCGGTGGGGCGCCAGCTCAGGCCGAATTTGGGGGAAACCTTGTCGTAGTCGACTTTGCTGTCCTCGGGCACGCGCCAGCGGCCGGTGGCGGTGGCGGCCAGGTGGGTGGTGTAGTCGTAGCTCATGCGGTCGTAGCGCAGGCCGGCGTCGATGCGCAGGCTATCGATCGGCGAGAAATCGGCCTGGGCGTAGGCGGAGGTGCCGAGGAAGTCGACGTCGTAGTCGTAGACCGTGGCGGCGCGGACATAGTCGGTATAGACGCCATCGACGCGAGTGGTGGTCAGGCGGTCTTCCTGGCGATCGCCTGGGCTGTAGTCGAAGTCGGCGCCGACGATCAGCCGGGTGCGCATGGGGGCGAGGTCGAGGCGGTACTTGACGAGGGTGCCGAGCGAGGTGTTGGCGGTGGTGTAGATGGTGGGGTCGTAGCTGAGCGACCAGTTGGGCAGGAGTTCCATGCGGTTGTCGCGAGCGAAGGGGATGATGCTGAGCACGCCGCGCTCGCCGATGAGGTGGTCGATGGCGACGGAGAGGCGCAGGGCGTCGACGTTGCGGACGGAGATCGGGGTCAGGTTACGGGTGGGGTTGTCGAGGAAGTCCGCTTCAGTGAGTGAGGAGCTGCCGGCTGTGTCCTGGCGGATGCGGCCATAGGCCAGTAGGGCGCGGACGTGGGTGCTCTCGGTTTGGTGTTCCCAGGTGAGATTGGCGCTCTGGCGCTCGTAGCCGGTGGCGTCGCGCCAGCCGTCGGTCTGGGTGGTGTTGGCGTCGATGCGGTAGCCGCCGCTGCCGAGGGCGTCGCCGGTGGAGAAGAGCAGGCGTTTGTAGCCGTAGGAGCCGCCCTCGAGGGAGGCCTCGAACTCGCGCTCTCCGGGTACGGCGCGGCTGTTGACGTTGACGACGCCGCCGATGGCGTCGCTGCCGTGGAGCGCGGTACCTGGCCCTTTAATGATTTCGACGCTGTCGGCCATGGGCAGGTTGACCTCGTAGAGCGCGTTGTGGTTGAAGAAGCCGGTCGAGCGGGTGGGCACGCCGTTCTCGAGGTAGAGGTAGACGGGCGAGGTGGTCAGGGGTTGGCGGATGGCGGTCATATGGCCCTCGCCGCCGGTAACGTTGACCCAGACGCCGGAGACGCGGCCGAGCAGCTCGGCGGGGTGGGTCGGTTGCTTTTCCTGGATCTCGCGGTGGCTGAGGTGGCCCATGGCGACGGGGACTTCCCAGCGGGACTGGCCCTCGCGGGAGGCGGTGACGACGGTTTCTTCGAGGATGACGGGCAGGTCCTTGCCATCGGCGGGCTTGGGGTCGGCCGGTTGGGCGGCCGCGGCTGCCGGTTGGTCATCGGCTTTCGGTTGGGCGGGCGGGGTAGGGACGGGCTCGCCGGCCAGAACGGCCAGGGCGAGGCAAAGGCCCAACAGGGCCATGCACTTCGACATAAAAAATCTCCTAAATCGAATCGAAAGACAGGGTTGTGCCGATCCGACGCGTTGGGACGCGTGGGTCGGACGAACGGCTTCGAAGGGATCAGGAGGTGGCGATGGGCACCTTGTCGGGCAGGTTGCGGAAGCCCGCGCGGCAGTCTGGGGTGGGTGCGATGGCGAGGGTCGTCGGCTGAGCGACGGGCAGCGGCTGGGGTGATGCGTTGCGCGGCTGCAGGCCGGGCTTGGCAAACAGGGACAGTTTGGGTGAGCCGGGCATGCAAAGTTCGTCGTAGACAGGGCCGCCATAGCGTTTGGGCAAGGTCATGCCGGAGCAACAACAGGAAGTGCGCTCGCCGGACGTGGAGCAGGCGCACTGGTGGTCGGCGCAGGCTTCGTCGACGATCGGGCGGGCTTGACTGAAAACGGCGCTGGTATTGAGGGCGAGCAACAGGGTCAGGCAAAGGACCCTGGCGATCACGCGCCCCACTTGTAACAACCGCTGATGAGTGTCCAAAAAGCCCTCGTCCCAGACCGGGATAGGTTTCTTTTACAGAATGCGGCCTGGAAAGTCAAGCGTTCCAGCGGGTTTTAGCAAGGATCGAGAGACAAGAAACAAGACCTAGATCAGTGGCATTAATGGCGATCCAGTGGGAATGGGGGTGTGGCGCAATTTGCAAAATTGCGCGCAGCCTTCAGGGCGAGTTTGTCGCCAGGGTTCGGAAGGTGTCCCAGGCGATGTTGCGGCCGCAGAGGATGACGACGAGGTTCTGGTTGGGGAAGCGGTGGGCGTCGGCCAGGCAGGCGGCGAGGGCGAGGCCGGCGGCGCCTTCGACCAGGTAGCGTTCGTGGCGGGCCAGTTCGATCATGGCCGCGGCAATGGCGGCTTCGCTCAGTAACATGCGGGGGCCGATCACGCGCTGGCAGGCGGGCAGGGTGACCGAGTCGGGTTCCAGGTTGCCGGCGGTGGCGTCGGATAGGGTTGGGCCTTCCTCGACGTCGATGATGCGGCCGGCCTCAAGACAGCGCAGCATGGTGGTCGCCTGTTCGGGCCAGCAGCCGACGATTTGGGTTTCGGGTCGGGCATGGGCCAGGTAGCTGCCGATGCCGCCGATCAGACCGCCACCGCCGACGGCGACATAGACAGCGGCAATCGGCTCGTCAAGCTGCTCGACGAGTTCGGCCGCGATCGTGCCTTGGCCGGCCATGACTTCGAGGTCGTTATAGGGGGAAACGAAGACGCGGCCCTCTGTTTCGGCGGCGGCGCGAGCTGCCTGTTCGGCGCGCAGGCAATCGCCGGGCACGGCGACGATGGCTGCACCCATGGCGGCGATGGCCGCGCGTTTCATCGGCGAGGTGTTTTGGGGCAGATAGATGGTGGTCGGCACGGCCAAGAGTTGACCGGCGCGGGCGACGCCCATGCCGTGGTTCCCGGTCGAGGCAGCGACAACGCCAGCCGCGCGCTGGGCGGCGTCGAGGCCCGCCAGCTTATTGAAGGCGCCGCGAAACTTGAAGGAGCCGGTGGCCTGGAGGTGCTCGCACTTGAGAAAGACACGGGCGCCACAAGCGGCGCTCAAGCCGGCCGAAAACTCCAACGGCGTGCAACGCGGACCAAGGACATGGCCACGCGCACGATCGCGGGCTTGACGAATTGCGGCAACCATGGCGTCGAGATCGTACATCGTGTCCTCCCCGAAATGCGTCTGCCACAGTCTAACCCGACTCCAGGAGAAAGCGAAACGAAGACCAAGAGGCAGCTCGCCATTGAACAAGTTGCGGAAGGAAAAGCTATGGTTCAAGGCGAGTCATCCCAGGGGGACTAACACGCTTATGTTCCTCTTTCTTCGCGCCTTCGCGACTTCGCGTGAGACAAAAAGGGCCCGGGTTGCCCCGGGCCTCGAGGAAGAGGCGCAACACGAGCCTCTGGAGAGAAACGAAACGCCTCGACGCCTTGGGGGGAATGACGAAGGAGTCTGAGCATCGTCATGTTCGTCGACGCGTCCGTCATTAATTTCGCCGACTTTCCGCGCTGTGTCAAGTGAATGTTGCGATGCGGCAAAGAAAATGCCGCCGCGCGTCAGTTTTGTCAAGGCGAGCATCGCCAGCGGGTCAGCAGTGTGCTAGAATAATGAGCGAATGTTCATCTTGGTGTCGAAGTAGTGAAAATTCGGCAAAAGGTGATGGGCGTCGACGGGTCATGGGCGGTGATTGCGTTACAAAGGGTAGGACAAGGCTACGGGGGGCGCGATGGAAGCGACGCTGGATACGGCAGGATCGGGACGTGAAGGGTCCGTACTGAAAAAACTGCTGCGGGGCTGGTCGCGACGGGAGACCCGCCGCGAGGACTGGGCGCCGGAGATGCGTTTCGACCTGGAAAGGGAGGACTTCCCCGTGCAGTTGATGCCGTTTGCGGACCACCCGCTGTTCTGGGCGGCCCCACAAGAGGCGCGCGCGGAGCTGCTGACCTGCGCCTGGCTGGCCTATAACCGCAAGGCGGTCGACCTGGAAGAGCGCATCGTCGGCCCCGCCTGTATCGACCTCAGCCGCAACGCGCTGCCAGTTGAGGCCAACACGGACGTGCGCGCGGCAGCCAGAGCCTGTTTCGTCGACGAAGGCGCCCATATCCTCATGCTCCACGCCGCCAACCACCTGGCCCGCCACCACCGAGGCCTGACCCACATCCGCCTGGCGCCGACCTCAATGGTCACGAATCTGGAAACCGAGCTAGCCCAGGAAAGCGACACGGCCAAACGCAGCTTGCTCCGCCTGGCCGCAGCGGTCATCGCCGAGAACAGCATCACCGACTACCTGGCGACCTTGCTCCAACCCAACGCGGTCCTGCAACCCCTGCACCGCGCCCTGACCGAATGGCACCGCAAGGACGAACTGGCCCACGCCGGCATGTTCCGCGCGATCCTGACGATGGTCCACCAACAGCTGGACCAAGCCCAGCGCAAATTCCTAGAACGCAGCCTGTTCTGGGCCCGCGAACAGTTCTACGCCATCGACTGGCACAACTGGCAGAGCTTGCTGCAGCAGCTGAAGTTCCCCAACAGTGAGCGCATGTGCCAAGAGGTGCAAGACTCTTGGCGTGCCCCCGCTTGGACGACGCATCTTAGCGCGATCCAGAAGCTGGTGCCGAGGTTTAGCGCAGGCCAAGCTGCCTTTAATTAGTTCAAACTTAGCTTATATGTTTCGAATCAAACGGCGCAGCTGGGCCTTTAAGCACCCTCGCATGTCGCTTTGGTGACAGAGGACGGGTATGCCTGCACCGGGCAGCTGTACTTCCTTGGCAACTTGAGAAGGTTCCACTCGCGATGTCTTGCCTGCCGGACAGATGTGCGATAAAATGGAAAAGCGTTCCAAGGGGGTAGACCTATGACACAGATGAGAGGCAGACAATCCAACGGCGTATTGCGCGGCAAGTCGACAAAGACGCTTTTATCGGAGGTCCTGGACGATACCGAAGGCCAATCTGCCGCGGGATTTCGTGACTTCTTGGACGGCATTGATCGATCGATTATTGGTAAGGCTAGCAACTCTGTCTGTTAAAACGGAATTGAGTATGCAAAATATTAGTATTATAATACTTTAAAGATAGATGTTTCACTCTTGACATGAGTGGGAGAAACGTGTTTAATGTTTTATGGGTCGCCTTTTCCCTTGCGGTATTTCGCAGGAAGCGGCGTTCTAGTCGGTTGGGCATCGAGGGTAGCCTTATGGATCAACAGACGGTGCAATCAATTCGGAAGGAGTTGCCACAAGACCTTGTGAGGTTGTTTGACCGAGCCAGGGTCTACGGCCAAAGTGATCCCCACGTTCAAGTGAATGAAGGGATGCTTCTTTCGGCGCTAATGACCTTTTACGATGTTTGGCTAGAGGCCCCGAGCACAAGCACAAACGAGGATCTAACAGTCTGTTTAGTAAGCGTTTACAGAAACATGAAACCCTTTTACGTACCTGAGGGGTCCACCAAGGCGTCGCCTTACTTTGTAGCCGATGGGGTTCACTTCTACCTGCCTCCCCACTGTTTTTTAGTCAACGAAATGGCTGCGATTTACACCCTCAATGACCTTTCGAAATTCGATCGAGAGAGTTTGCTAGATGAACTGGGAACGTTTTTCATTCGAACGCTTCGAGGGCGATCTGCCTTCTCTACTACCAAGCTCAAACAGATTCTGGCCAGTTGTCGAATTTGATTGGTTGTCCGGACTTGAGTCCGGAAAATCGGAAACAGTCTTGGATGCGGTGCAGCTTCCCTCGGGCGGTGAGTTGTTCTTCATTGCAGATTCATTTTTCTGGGTGTTCTAGAAAACTTCGCCGTTGACAGGTTGTTTTTGATCTGCTTAAAATTGCGCCACAATGCTGGCCTTACTTGATGCTACGCATGAATTCTATGACCAGAGGCCGCCATGAACCTCAATCCACAAGATGCAGGGTACGTACTTTTCAGTAAGGTGTTAAATTCCTCCGGGTGTAATCAGTAGCTAGAGCCATCCGAAAAGGCTCGATGAGCGCTGTTCAAGTATTGTGTGAGCCTTCAACGGCCTTCAAAAGTGAAGTCCTTTGTTTTCTTGGCGTGCCTCCAGAAGAAGTGTTACCCAGCGCTGCTCGCAGGATTAAGTGGGCGCCTCAACCAGATCACTTAACATCAGGCACGTTCGGTGCTTGAATGTTATGTTGGGGTGTTCCCTGTCTTGGTTGAACAAAGCGGGGGTTCGCATGTGAGCACTCCAGGCTCCTGGCTTACAAATTGCTTCAGCTGTATCGTGCCAAGGTGAGTTTCCCTCGATTGGCGCATGCCGACGGTGGCGCATTCGCAGGTGTCATCGTCGGTTCAAGGCTTATGCAGGGAGGGGGCGATGGGTTTTATTCAGCACTACATTGATGTGGCACTTATCATAGCGCCCAGTCAGGCCTATATCCTTGTGGGCAGCGCTCTCTTGTCTCTTGTGATGGCCAGTTTCCTTGGGGTGCTCCATTATGGTGCCTTGAAGGAGGCGCGTTGGCTCGTTTGGTTGGCACTGATCCTTGTTGCCGACGCAGTCCTTTCCTTTTGTTTGGCTTGGGGAACCGGAACAAAATGGGGTGCTTTCGCCAAGGTTATCCTTTGGTGTATTGCTGCCTTTGCGTTTTACAGAGCTATGGATGAAACGGTTTTAAACGCACGAAATAAAAGAAGATGGTACATTGCATTCTTCCTTGGCCTAGTTGTAGTAATGATCGAAGTGGTAATGTCAAAATATCCTTGGCATCGCGTTCTCTTGGCGCTGTGGGTAGGATCTGTCTTGACTGCTAGTGTATACCAGATTCATACCATGATCCAATTCTGGTTTCGTCAATGGTGGAAAAAGGTCGCTCTCATTTTTCTTGTACTTGGTGGTTGGTTTGTCTTTTTAATGGCCTGTGTTAATCCTATGATTGTGCTAACTCAAAACAATTTTCCCTGGCATGGTGATGGGATTGATGCCCATTTATTTCCTTTGCTTGGTGGCTTGGACTTGGTCGTGTATGGCCTTTTGGGATTCTTTAAACTGTTCTGTTTCTTGTTTGCCGTTGGTATTCTTTTCCGAATGCTTAACGGTGTATCAAGTGAATCAGGAAAAACTGAAGACCATGTGACCAGTGCGACTACAGGGCTTGATGTGTTGCTTGGGAAGATTGGTCGTGAGTTAGGTGGTGATTACATTGAGTTGACCATCCCAATGAGCGATGGTGGATTTCTTTGGCATGGATGGTTTAGCAGTCCATTCCTTTCTCAGCTTTCTAGGGAAAATTGGAAGGGGTTAAACTCCTGGCAAGAGAAGATGTCTTTAGATGAGAGCGGGATATTTAAAAAGGAGTTTTATGATAAGATAATAGCCGGAGAACCATTGGTGATCCAATTTGATGCCACAAAAGGTTGTTTGCACAAGCTTTATAGCGGCGGCGTTAAAGATAAGGTTTATGGTCATTGCGAACGATTTGACTACGAATACTTGCCCTTTATGCCAATGTTGAAGACTTTTATGGCGGTTCCCGTGTACTACCAAGGGGCGATCGTCGGAACCTTGGGCATAGAAAGCATGGGGAACTTGCCCATAGGTCCCATTCTTGAACAACGATTGCGCAATTTTGGTCGATCACTTGCCACATCTATCGAGATCCTTCGGGAAATGCGGGCGATCAATGATTTTGTTGATCAGATGGAGCGTTCCTTAACCACCACAAAGAGTTTAAATGTTTTGGTAGGGACCGTTGTGTCGGAGATCCAAAACTTTTTGGGCGTAAAGGCCGTGGGTTTCCAGACCGTGCTCGGTTGCGCCCGGCTCTTCGCTTTCCGTAAGGGCGATGACCTACAAATTCGGTCCTTGGCGATTCAGGCTGATGGAACTGTGCAAGACGGGGATTCTTTTGCGGAGTTTGTGGGCGTCTGCAAGGACATGGTTCGGCATGAGAATCCACTTGAGTTTAAGTATATTGATGGTGACGATGTTAAGACACATTTAATTGGATCCCTGCATTTAGCTCTTGATCCTGACGCAAAAGTGAGTGCAGCATCTGTTCTGGTGAGCAGTAAGTTTTTCAGGAAGTCAATTGCAGACTATTTGGCTAACCTTATCCTGCGCATTGTTCGGATGGATTTTCAGAACAGGTTGCAGGAGTATTGGAATGCCCTTTTCAAGCCAGCCTGTACGTTAGATACTTGGTTTGAAGAGACGATAAAGTTATTTCATGGAAACTGCGGAATTTATGCTAGGGGAGAGGTGTTTCCGTTCGAAATGGGGGAACCAAAGACAGATGAGCTTGACTTTCGTGAACTTGGCGAATTTCAAGAAATGTCTGCTGGAGATGGCTTCAAAGTCTTTCAGAAGGGTTCTCTTCAGGTTCTGTGCATTGAACTTCCCTTTGCCGGCGTGCTATTTGTCTGTCATCGGGTGGGAAGTTTGGACATATCGTTTCGGTTGCAGGGGTCGCCCTGGAAGCAGCTTTTGGAAGAGGCTCGGCGCATCAATGTTGCTTTTTTTGAGCGCTTGAACCAGAGCGAACTCCAGACTTCGCTGCTGTTGGCCGAACGGGATGCAATTCGTGGTGTGGTCCAGAATTTGTGGCTCCATGAATTGAAAAATGTCGCCACCCGTCTCAACATGATGGCATACGAGGCGAAGGAAGGAGGGAGTCAGGACCAAATGCCGCTGTTGGATCAGCTGTATCAGGAGAGTCAGAATTTTGGTAAAATAGCCAACGACCTAAATAAACCCTTAGCCGCTGAGGATAAAGATACCTATATGCTTTCAGAGCTGGTGGAGCCGATCAAGCGTTATCTGGACTTTCCCTTATCCAAGTATGGGATTTCGCTATCCCTGGTCCAGGATTTGAGGATTGTGAGGTTTAATTTCACAGTTCTCCATCTGGTTGTGATGAACCTCGTCAACAATGCCATTGAGGCCCTCAAGGGGCAATCTACAAGAGATATCGTCGTTAGTGCCTCTGGCCAGTGTATCTGGGTGACGGACAGTGGACCCGGCATTCCTGCTACTCTGCGAGGACGCCTTTTTCAGCCGGGGGCATCTACCAGTAAGTCACATAGTGGTGTCGGTTTGGCCGGTTGCCGTCAACTCCTTCGCGCCCATCAGGCGGACTTGTATTTTGATCCGGAGTATACACATGGAACCAGGTTTAAAGTACAGTTGCCGAAAGCTTAGGAGGCCTTATGTTGGAACGGATGGTGGTTTGGCATGTGGAAGACGATGCGGTGCAAACGGAGACGCTGGTTCGTTTAATAAGCAAAATTCCCGGTGTCGCGGCTCTTTCCTTTGATTCCTATAGCGCTGTTGAACGGCACCTTGCCATGAATCCGAACCTTCCCGATCTGGTAATTCTGGATATGAACCTGGGCGCAGGCCTACCTGGCAGCGAGGCCGGGCGGATGATCCGCAACGCCTGTTCAGGTAATCCCCCTGAATTCATTTTTCACAGTGCTTATCAGGAGGCTGAGTATTTGGAGGCTGGCATTCACTTGGGAGCGGCAACCTATGTGCGCAAGAGCAGCAAGGATATCGAGTACCTGCTGTATGTGATCCGCGTACTGCTTTTCCGGCGCGCACTCAATCGTTTTGGTCGTGACGCTAGGTATTTGCGTCAGTGTTTGGTAAAAGCCGGGACACTAGGTGAACTACATCTTGCACTTGTAAGTGATGTTGTTTTGGGCTGCTGCGTTCAGTTTTTTGGCGAAGGTATCAACCTGTGGGTCGAGGGGGCTGATACAGCCAAGTGGTTGGGTGCTGAGTCTGTTTCCGGACACTGGTATGAACCCAGCTTATTGCAAACACTTAAGTCCCTTGGCGAGACACAGGCGGTTATGGGGGAGCGTTTGCAACAATGGCCGGAAGGTGCGGAGGTTGCGGCATCTGATTGGGTCGTCAAACTCTACCAGGCGCGCGGGTTAGATATCGCCTTGAGGGCGAGCACTCAACGGATGGGTGCATCCAAGGCAGCCAACCTGGCCTGGGCTTTGGGCCAGTTTCTTCCGCCCGTTTGGATTGACCGCTTGATGCTTACGGGTGCGATGCTGTTTGCCGAAGAACGGCGCCGGCGGGACCGGATTGGTGACACCGCCCGCATTTGTGCGGCCATTGCCCGCATGCAGTCCAATTTGTGTCAAGCCGCCATTCAACATAAAGAACTCTTACCTCATTCCCATGCTTCCAAGCGCATGGGTCAACTGCATCAAGGACTGTCTGCATTAGCAGAGCAATTGAATGTGCTCGAGCATCCGACAGAGGTCGGGGTAACAATTCCTTTAGCCGCTCTGGTGGATGACATTTGGGATAGCTTGGTCACGCGCTTTAAATTTTATAGAAACTTCTTGGCCTGTCGGATCGATCATCAAGTCAAGGGTAATAGTTCAGACTTGCGGGCGGTGTTTAGGCGTCTTTTGACCATGTTCGCGAACTGGGCAGATGAATCCGGCCAAGAGCCAGGTCTGGAGCTGACAACACTTCGGGAGGGTGAATGGGTGGTCTTGGATTTGGTGGATCAAAGCCCGAGGCGCGGTCGGCTCTTCCTGGAAAGCATTTTTCAGCCGTTTGGCCAGGTGCCAAGCTTGGATGATGACTTGGAGGCATGGATGGGGCCCTCTTTGGCGGTGCTAATCCTAGAGGAACGGCTTGGGGGTCGGGTTGAGCAGCTCTCTGAGCGATTGATGAAGTCTGAAGGGCATTGGCTCCGCTTGTGGCTTCCCGCTGCGGATATTGGGGAGAGCGTATGATCGTTCATTTTCAAATCGATGGGTCGCTTCAGAAGCTGTTGGTAGGGTTCTTCACGGATTACTTTTTTCAGGCGGGCGACATCCATGCGGCCGAACGCGTGGTCCTTGTGTATCCTAGCCGGGCCATAGATTTCGTGGACCAATTCCTGCGAATCAATCCTCAACTCGGGGAAAAAGTTATTCTTTGCTGCGATGCGCCTATTCCTCAGCTGAAGGTAGCGCAAATAAAACCCCATGAATGGAATGCTGTGGAGATCGCCGCGCGCATTGTCGGTGAGTTGGCATTGTTGGAAAGCGCGCCTAAGTTGGATTTTGGTCATGCACCTGCCATGAAGGAGCTGGCCAAACGAGTTAAAAAGTTTGCCCCGTCCAATGAACCGGTTCTGATTCTTGGGGAAACCGGTACCGGGAAAGGTATGTTGGGGAAGGCGTTGCATGACCTAGGGCGCAATGCTGCCAGTTTTGGCCATGTCAACGTTTCGGCGTTGGGCGATCGCCTGATTCCCGAACTCTTTGGCCATAAAAGGGGTTCCTTTACCGATGCCTTTGAGAGCCGTGTGGGTTTGTTGGTTGCTGCTAAGGCAGGATCCTTTTTGCTAGACGAGATTGGTGATTTGACGTCGGAGCAACAGGCGCGTATGCTTGATGTAATCGAGAATAGCCGGGTCATGCCGTTGGGTCAGGGTGAATATGTCCAAGTCCAAGCGCGCTTGATGTTCGCAACTTGGCGAGATCTGGAAGAGATGGTGGCCAAGGGCAGCTTCAGACAGGATCTTTATTATCGCATTGACCGACTGGTTCTCCGCATTCCGCCGCTCAGAGAGCGGCGCTGTGATATCCTCCCTCTGGCCCAGATCTTTCTCGGAGATCAGAATCGGAAGTACCAAAAACAATACAAGTTCTCCAATTCGCTTAAGGATCGGCTCTTCGCCCATCATTGGCCTGGTAACGTGCGCGAACTTCAACATGTGATCGGCAAGGCCTTTGCCGTTTCCGATGGCGATCAGTTTGCGGAGCAGGAGATCTTTGATCTTTTGAAGCCTGGCTCGGTCGTGAGTAAGGAGCACGGGCTTGAAATTGACCCCATGAGTCAGACCTGGGATCAGGCCAACGAATTGCTTAAGTTAGAGTACTTCAAGAAATTGCTTGAAGTCATACCTTCGAAGACGGAAGCCGCCAAACAAGCTCAGATGAGCAAAGCACGCTTTTACGAGATCTGCAAAGAGCTGAACCTATAGGACAGCCCCTGCTCAGTCGAACAGGGCGTGTTCCACGAACAAAACGGTCTGCGAAGGCACTTCGGTGACTATTCCGTCACCGTCGATGGTCTTCTGTCGGCATCCTATCAATGGGCGCAACCCAGGCGGGTCTGACCTTTGTCGATGAATACTGGATGGAGGCGCAATCGCTGGAGTTGGTTTTTAACTAATAAACTATAGGCTTCAAAGGTATTTAGTCTTAAGAGTACAATATAACAGTCATGACCGGGGCGATTGATGCGCCCCGGCCGTGATGGTCTGGGTTTGAGGAATTTCAGGGCACCCAGTTTTCAGCGAAGTCAAGGAGCATCTCCAGGTCCCTATCGGGTTCCTGCCGGAGACGGTTTGTGATCGTTTTCACGAGAGATCCACCGTCCTGGCCACGGCTCTTGTGATAGATCAACATGTTGATGAGAGAAAAGTAATACTGGTCACTATCTCCGCCCTTGACCAGTCCCGATTGTGCTCTCAAGGTTGTTTTGAACCCTTCTTCGACTTTCCCGGTGAGCATCTGATAAAGGCCAATTTTGATGAGCACCTGGGACGCGCGTCGTTGATCGGTCGTCGAAAACGTGTTGTGTGCGCGATTGGCTAAGGTTAAGGCGGCATCGTACTCGTCTTCGAAGAAGGCAATTTTCGACTTCGCAAGGTCCACTGCACCAGGTTCAGCACCGGGGTAACCCTTGGTAAATGCTTCCAACTTCGAAGCGGCGGTTGCCAGGTCTTTGGTTTGGATCAAGAGGTTGACTTCGGCAATAAGCGCTTTGCGTTTTGTGTTGTTCAAGAATTCGCGTTGCTCATTGCTTGTGATTTTGGTGTTGGCAATCCTGGTCAGGCACGTTTGGATCTGCTCGAGACCTGCCTCGGGTTGAGTGCTGGTCACTCCCGTCATCAAGAGAGCGTAGATTTGGATGTTTACATCGGGGCTTGTGAGAATTGCGTTAGCCAATGAACGGGCTGTAGTAAAGTTCCCGTCCTCGTAGGCTTTGCCAGCCTGGCCAGCAATCTTGTAATCCCCACTCCCAGCCAAGGCGACTGAACAGGCCATTAGCATAAGAACTAGCACACGTAGCATTCGAATCTTCCTCCATTTAAATACCGTGCATCAATTTCCCGTTGATCCATTAGGGAAAGGCACGGGTGGTGGTGGCAGGCCAAGGTCAACGTCGTGGTGTGAATCAATGGTCATAACGGCAGACCACCCTGCAGGGTGAGACAGCAGGAGCCATGCCAGAAAACTGCTGGTTTCTTCTGGGTACAGTAGTTCGTTTTGGTAAAATTCGAACAGATCCTGTCTTTTGGCTGCAATAGCTGTGCCTTTTGCTTCCAACCACTCTTCTTCCGCGATCGTTTGACCCTGCAGGTCTCTAATCTTGATGCTAAGCAGGGTTATCTCTGCACGTGTTTGCGGATCCGTGGGATAACTTTGCAACATTTGCATCAAGAGTTGAGCGTTGTATAGATCGCCTGTGGCGTAATAAAGCTTTACCCACGACCAACTTACCATATTTTGAGGGGCGGCTTCCTCATCCACTTGGGAGAGCAGCCATTCCGCTTCTTCGGACTTGTTCTGGTAAAGCAGATGATCGGCCAGGGTCAGCTCGGCAATCGCCTGCTGTTCCTGGAGCTCCAACGCGCGATACAGGTCGACGGCAAGGCGTAGGGCCGCGATGCCTTGGTCCAAGGTTGACGCTCTTTCGATCAGCGACAAGGCATACATGTATTGCTGATTTGCTTGAGCCTCTTTTGGGTTTTCAAAGGGGACAACGTCTTGATTCCTTTGACTTTTGTTCAACGGGTGACCTGCCAAGATGGGTATGGCTCCGCCCATCAAAAGGAGCAGTATGACACTGCCCCTCGATACATTGATCTTCATTATTTTTCCCTCGATTGTTCTGTTGTGTCTCCATAATCGTTTGGGATGCCTTCGCCATCCTGGAGCGTTGGTTTTATGAAGGAGATGGATAGCATTAATAAGTTGAGGGTCAGGATAGTCGGGCCAGGAGCTGGTCCTGTTGGTAGGATAGGGCTTCATGGACCCGCTTTTGGTTCGCAGTACACCCCAGAGAGGTGTTCCAAAGGCGGATTTGAAGCTTGAGTGTTGGTTCGGCCCCTTCCTTGAGAGCGTGCTGTTCATTACCCACGCTTTAGGTCTCAAAGTTTTCGCTTTATAGGCGCAATTCAAGGTTGGTGCTCGCTTTTTGTTCTGAATTGACTACATTCTTCAACAGTTCATGCGAGAAAAAGGCTCGTTTTAGCTCAACAAATAAACACTGCTCCACCATTGAAGGGGATGGTATATCGCTTGAGCTGAACCGGCGTCCCTTCCTCATGAGCGTGGAAAAATAAAGCTGCGTGGGAGCCAACGTTCGTGCTGGGTTGAACCCAGACTGAGAACACAGCAAGCACCAGCCCACCTTGCCACGCGAATGTGTTAATCTGAATTGGCATTATATAAGAGTTCTGTTTTGGACCGCAAGAGAAATGTTTCAATTTTGCTGAAAAAATGTGAAGCTTACCGACATTTAAAGTCACGTGCCTTCGATGATTTCGCTGCTATTAGGCTAAGTTTATCATTTTGTTCGCGTTACAGCGTTTGGCTGCCTTACCGCCACGGCGGCATCAGCCCCGCCGGGCTGGCCAGGTGGGGGGTGGTGGGGTATAATCCCTGGGACGTTACCCTGGTGAGCGGGCCTTGGGGCCCTGGGAGGTGGGGCTTGTATAAGCGGATTTTGCTGCCGACGGATTTTTCGGCTTCTGCGGATGCGGCCTTGGCGGTGGCGCTTTTGTTTGCGGAGCGCTGTGATGCGGAGCTGCATGTGCTGCATAACTTGGCCTGGTTGGATGCCGAAGTGGATCGCGGGACCGTGGAGGCTGCCGCCAAGGCGCGGTTGGATGCGGCGTTGGATCGGCATCGCGGCAAGGATGACCAGTTTCGCGTGCTTAAGCGCACCGTGGTTGGGGCCGCGACGGCTACCTCGATACTCGATTATGTGGCCCAGGAAGATATTCAACTTGTCGTCATGGGCACCCATGGTCGCGGGCTGCTGCATTTGCTGGTCGGCTCGGTCGCCGAGGAGGTCGTGCGCCTGGCGCCCTGTCCTGTCGTTGCCGTGCGGGCCGTGGCCGAGGCGCCGGCACGGGTGCCCCGTTCGATTCTGGTGCCGTTCGATTTTTCCGAGCCCTCGCGGCAGGCCTTGATTGATGCGCGCGCTCTGGCTGCCTTCTTCGGGGCCGAGCTGGTTCTGCTCAATGTCATCTCCGACTATTATTACACCAATGAATTCTCCGGCGCCGCGATCTCGATTCGCGACCTGATGCCCGATGTGGAACAGCGTCATCTGGAACTGCTGCAGCTGGCCTTCCGTCAGGGCAAGGGCCCCGATGTGCCGGTCAGCTTCCAGGCGGTCCTGGGCTCGCCGCTTGAGACGATCGTCGCCTGCTCCAAGGAACGGAACTGTGATCTGATCGTGATGGGCACTCATGGCCGCGGCGGGTTGGGTCATCTGCTGCTGGGCAGCACGACGGAGCGGGTGCTGCGGCTCGCCGCCTGTCCGGTGTTCACGGTCAAGGCCGATCCCGGCTGATGGCGGGCAAGCGAGCTAGGACTTTCGTTCATCCCAAGGGCTTCCGTGATAAAACGCCAGGTGCTTCATGACTGCCGATCCTAACCTTATTATATGGCATGCGCTCGAGGCCGAAGGGTTGGCCCGTGCGTTGGAGGTTGATCCAGCGGTGGGCCTGGACGAGGACGAAGTCGCTCGCCGTCGGCAGCGCTACGGCTGGAACCGCCTGGCGGTGCGCGCGGGTGACGGGCCGCTGGTCCGGTTTTTCAGACAGATGCACCAGCCGCTGGTCTACATCCTCAACGCCTCGGCGCTGATCTCGGCGCTGATGGGCGAGTATGTCGATGCTGGCGTGATCTTTGGGGTCGTGCTGGTCAACGCCCTGATGGGCTTCTTCCAAGAATCGCGGGCGCTGGGTGCGATCGCGGCGCTTTCACGGGCGCTTGTCAGCGAGGCGACGGTCGTGCGCGGCGGCGTCAAACGGCGACTGGATGCGGCCGAGCTGGTGCCAGGTGACCTGGTGCTGCTGGCGGCGGGTGATAGGGTGCCCGCCGATGCACGGATCCTCAGCGCGCGCGGGTTGACGGTGGAGGAAGCGGCGCTGACGGGGGAGTCGTTGCCCTCGGCCAAGGTGCCGGGCCAGCTGCCGGAGTCGTCCGGCCTGGCGGATCGCCACAATATGGTCTATGGCTCGACCTTGGTCGTGCAAGGCTCGGGCTCCGCGATCGTGGTGGCGACCGGCGCGGCTAGCGAGCTGGGCAAAATTTCCGAGCTGATCGATAGCCAGGAACTGCTAGACACCCCGCTGACGCGCAAGCTTGCTCAGTTCAGCATGCTGCTGCTGTGGGTGATCCTCGGCCTGGCCGCGCTGACGATGGTGATCGGCGTGCTGCGCGGCGAGGGCTGGCTGCCGATGTTCATGGCGGCGGTCGCGCTGGCGGTGGGTGCGATCCCCGAAGGCCTGCCCGCCGCGCTGACGATCACGCTGGCGATCGGCGTGGCCCGCATGGCCCGGCGCCGCGCGATCGTGCGGAAACTGCCCGCGGTCGAAACGCTGGGCAGCACGACGGTGATCTGTTCCGATAAGACGGGCACGCTGACGATGAACGAGATGTCGGTGCGCGAGATCGGCGTTGGCGGGCTGCGCTTCACACCCGAGAATCCGGGCTATGCGCCGATCGGGGGCATTCGCTACGAAGATCGGCTGATCGAACCGGAGCGGTTCGCGGGTCTGATCGAGGTCCTGAGGGCGGGCGCGCTCTGCAACGACGCCGAGCTGGTGCAGGGCGACGGCGGCTGGCAGGTGCAGGGCGACCCGACGGAGGGCGCGCTGCTGACGGTCGCCGCCAAGGCCGGCCTGGACCGGGCCGCCGAACGCAAGCGTCGACCCCAGCGCGACGTGCTGCCGTTCGAGAGCGAGCGCCAGCTGATGGCGACGCTTCACCAGGACGGCGAGGGTCGCGTGCTCTACGTCAAGGGCAGTGTCGAGAAACTGCTGCCCCTATGCGTTGCCGCCATCGACAGCGACGGCCGTGAGACGGCACTGGATGCCGATGCGGTCCATGGGGCGGTCGAGGCCGCGGGTGGGCGCGGCCTGAGGGTCCTGGTGATGGCCCGCCTGTTCACGCAGGCCGAAGTGATCGACGCGGAGGCGC
This sequence comes from uncultured Holophagae bacterium, assembly GCA_964423555.1. GTDB lineage: Bacteria > Acidobacteriota > Holophagae > Acanthopleuribacterales > Acanthopleuribacteraceae > CAYRFM01. The sequence continues at coordinate 27,643 of CAYRFM010000078.1, forward strand.
TGGGCCAGCTGACCTATCTCGGCTACCAGGCGATGAGCGATCCGCCGCGGCCCGAGGCGATTGATGCCGTGGCTGCCTGTCGTCGGGCCGGGATCCAAATCAAGATGATCACGGGCGACCACCTGACGACGGCGACGGCAGTGGCCCGCGAGCTGGGGCTGCTGCACGATGACTTGCCCCTGGCCCAGCAGCAAATCCACGGCACGGAGCTGGCGCGCTTGAGCGAGGCCGAGTTGGACCAGCGCATCGAGACGCTCCGAGTCTTCGCCCGGGTCGCGCCCGAACAGAAGCTGCGCCTGGTCAAGGCGCTGCAGGCGCGCGGCCATGTGGTGGCGATGACGGGCGACGGCACCAACGACGCGCCCGCCCTGCGTCGCGGCGATATCGGCGTGGCGATGGGCCGCGGTGGCACGGAGGTCGCCCGCGAGGCGGCCGACATGGTGCTGACGGACGACAACTTTGCCAGCATTGAGGCCGCGGTCGAAGAGGGCCGCGGCGTTTACGACAACCTGGTCAAGTTCATCGCCTGGACGCTGCCGACCAATATTGGCATGGGCCTGGTGATCATGGCCGCTGTCTTCAGCAACACGGCCCTGCCGATCATGCCGGTCCAAATCCTCTGGATCAACATGACGACAGTTGTGCTGCTGGGTCTGACCCTGGCCTTCGAGCCGATGGAAACCCAAATCATGGCGCGACCGCCGCGTCCGCCCGACGAGCCGATCCTGACGCGGGCGCTGGTGATGCGGATCTTCCTCGTGGGGGTTCTGCTGCTGCTCGGCAGTTTCGGTCTGTTCCACTACGAACTGGCCCGCGGCCTGAGCGAGGCGGCCGCGCGCACGACGGCGGCCAATGTATTCGTGGTCGGCGAGCTGTTCTACCTGTTCAACTGCCGGGCGCTGGCAGCACCTGGCGGCCTGCGGGGGAACCCGCTGCTGCTCTGGGGTTGTGGGCTGATGCTGCTGTTGCAGCTGGGCTATACCTACCTGCCGATGATGCAGGCGCTGTTCCATACGGCGGCGATCGACGGCCGCAGCTGGCTGCTGGTCCTGGGCTGCGGCGCGGTGATCTACCCGATCGTCGAAGTCGAAAAGCGCTTGCGACAGCCACGCAACATGAGATCATAGAGCGAGAATCCGCTCGGGCTTTGCCTGTGTGAAGGCCCGTGTTTCAGCGAAGACGCGGGCGGTTGGTTTGCTTTTGCTCGTGTTTCGGCTGAGACGCGGGCTGTTCAGATCATCTTGCCGGATCTCTGTGTTGAGATACAGGCTGAACAGATGAACTGGCACGTCGAAAACATTTTGGATGGACTGGCGGAATCATCTTGCCCGTTTGAAAAAATCAGGACGGTTAGTTGCGGTGAACTTGCCCGTGTCTCGGCCGAGACGCGAGTTGTCGAGGTGAACTTGCCCGTGTCTCGGCCGAGACGCGAGTTGTCGAGGTGAACTTGCCCGTGTCTCGGCTGAGACGCGAGTTGTCGAGGTGAACTTGCCCGTGTCTCGGCCGAGACGCGAGTTGTCTAGACCCTTTTGCCCTCCTTTTGCCGAGCGCTCCCGTCCTCGAAGCCATCGGCCCCCCGTGGGGCCAGCCGTCGGGCGGGCCATATGCTTGCACGTAACATCTAACATCCGCGGAGCCATCGGCCCCCCGTGGGGCCAGCCGCCAGGCTGGCCATATGCTTGCACGTATCATCCGCGAAGCCATCGGCCCCCCGTGGGGCCAGCCGCCGGGCTGGCCATATGCTTGCACGAATCATCCGCGAAGCCATCGGCTCCCCGTGGGGCCAGCCGCCGGGCTGGCCATATGCTTGCACGAATCATCCGCGAAGCCATCCGCTTAGTACCGTACCTTGCACAATCACTCGATCACTTGGGCGACCTCTCCTGCCAATTGCGCGCCATTTACATCAAGCTGAAGTCCTACGAGGCGAAGATCTGCAGACTCGATCCTGAGCAGGTAGTCTTGTCCTGGCGTCAGCCCCAAGTCACTGATTAGGAAAAGGTAGCGATCATAAGGCTGCATATAATGGGTTAGAGTCGCTTCGACATGACCTTCACGATCATAGGCGCTGATCACCACGGAACCCTTTTGATTGACGGTATTGACCAAGGCCCAGCCGTGATTGGCCTGATTCAAACTCCCTGAGAAAACTAGGACGCGACCGTCCCTGTCGGGTAAGGAAAAGCCTGCCGTATCGACATTTCGGAGATCGCCAATAAAGGATAGGGCCACAATGGCATCCGTGGCATCGATACGCATCCAGGAAAGCGAACTAGAAGTAAAACCCTCTGGCACGAATTGGTCCATTAATCCAGCCTTTGACTCACCAGGCGCGAGCGTGAGGTTGAAGACCTGGGGGATCGGCTGTCCATTGGCAAATGCCCGAAGTGTCACATTGGACGAACGATCTCCTGGGTTTGAAAGGACAAGTCCGCTCCACCAGTCCGGGTTATCAGGGAGGTGGGGCACGAAGTATGTTGACGAACCCTTGGCATGTGGAAAATCCTGAACTACCTGGGTACCATTTTGCCAGAATTGGACTGCGGAAAGCGTCGTCTCTTGGAATAGCCCGTCCGCAGTCAGACCTGTGTTTAGACGCCGCCATGTGGAACTGGCCTCTTGATTGCTGAGCAAAGACAAACCGGGTTGGATCTCCTCCGTCTCACTCGAGTGATTGAGCGTGAGCGGTGAGACTCCTGCCTGGATGCAATCGAGATAACACCTCCAATCCGAAGAGTCTGGGGAGATATGTGGTAAAAGATAGGTGGCTTCACGAACCGCTGGCGTGCCCGCCAAGGAAAGCCATCCCGCACCCCGCATCGCTTGGAATACGAGTAGTGGTCCTTCAGCTTCAAAATGGAGGGTACTTCCAGGTGTGATGGGAATGTCGATGAACCCCTTGGGGGAAATTTCGACCTGATAGCGCTTTCCAGCCAGGCGCCAGGTCGCAGACTGGGTGGCTCGGCCAGGATTTACCACGCGGAACTGATTGTCTTCAATCATTGTTGAGCCAATTGCCGATGGAATGGAAAAATCTCTTGCGCCGTCGAGGGAGGAATACCGTGCCGCAAGTTTGAAGGGAAAAGGCAAGGCTCCGGGGAAGAACCCCACGTAATACGAGGCGGCAAAGGGCATCCTCAAGCGCACCGTCCAGTTTTCATCCGGTAAAGCTTCATAGGGTGTTTTTCCGCTAAGGGAAAAATCGCTGCGACCACCAAAGAGTGTTTCATCCAAGACAGAAACATCGCTGGGCAGCTCTCTTCCCGGTTGGGCCTGTAGGCGAACTTTCACATCCAAGGGCTTCTCGAGCGGGAGCCAAGCAAGTTCGATTTTACGGGTGTCTGGAGGAACTTGAAGCGCTAAGGGCAGGGGGTAACTCGAGGGCAAGCCATCCTCAAAGACCGGTTGGTCTGGTGTAATAACGCCGTTCATATTGGAATCGAAATGGTAGGAGATATGCACGCGAAAACTTGGTTCTGGTGAACCAGGATAAGTTGGCGCATAGTTGAAATAGATGATGAAGGGGTGTTCGGGATCAAAACGTAACTCATTTCGATCCAGAACGACCTGATAGAGGGGCCTGCTGGCGGCACGTTGGTCTAGTCCCTGGGTGGTAAGCAGCACCCTATCGGCATCGCGTAGCTCATCGAATGAGAACACAACCCGTTTTGTTCCTGGTGGCGGATTGATTCGAAAAGGCACCTGGTACTCTTGATCCTGGAAGAGATACTCGAATCCCGATGTTGGAATCTGAACCCTCATGCCATTCGCCAGATCGGGCACAAGGGGCAGCTGATTGCTGAATGAAACTTGCGCGTCTAAGCCGACAGGCGACGTGCCTGAATTGTAGAACCAAAGCTCGTAGTCCACTCCGGGTAGGAACAGCGCTTCCCGATTGTAGTATGGATCGAGCTCAAAGATAGGTGCACTGGCACGATACAAGAGTGCCTTAGCTTCGAGGGTCCCGCGATAGGGAAGCCGTGAGTTGTTGTAGGGCTCGTGCTGGTGGATGAATACCGTGATGTTATCCTCCGCGCCGAGTTGCATTTGTTGTATGCGTATGTCTTGTGCCCAAGCAGGTAATTTGAAATGGTAGTGCAGGAGCTCGTTGGGAAGAAGTGAACGCTTAATTAGACCGCTCTCAGGCAGGGTCGGTACCACTGGTGGGGACAAAACCTGGATCTGGATCGGACAGCTTCCCCAATCCGCACCCGCAATTTCGATCCTATAGCGACCTGGCTCAACCTGAAAACTCGTGAGGATACTTTGGGCTTGGAGGACCCAATTGTCAGGATTGAGTATCACGGTATAAACCCCGTCCTGAAGGGTCGCCATCGGGTTCGGTGCCAGTCCCTGACTTTGATCTACTTCTACATTAAAGGGGTGGGTCGCATCGGTCGAAATTTTTAGCGCAGGCGCAGGCGCGGCCAAGTCGAAATACCAATCTCGATCGTAGGGCGTAAGCTGGACGAGGTGGGCCTCGTCGATTTCAAGGCGTGGGTCGCTGTCTCGCTGACCGACTCCCGTCCAGGTGATCACCCCTGTGCCGTCAAGACCGTAATATCGTGAGTCGACTGTTAAATAGATTTCATCCACATTAGGAAAATAAGTGGACAAATCTAAAAGCAATGGACCTGACTGGCTTTCGAGGGCCAAAATCTCACCGTTGGGCGCATCCTCATAGGTGTAGGGGGCGTCAGCAGCTAACGAGACCATGTAAAGGCCATTTCCAGAAATCTGTGGGTCTATCAAAATACGACTGTAGGTGTTGAGCCCCCTGATCCGAAAAAACACCGGGGCGTTGCTGGAGACGGCTAATTGCTGGGGCATATCGGCGGCAAGCTCAGGTAGAGTTGCCGGACTAGCGGGTAGCAGTCGGATGCGAACAGGACGATCACAGGATAGTTTAAAATAGTAAACTGCACCTTCTTCGAGGGTTGGTCGCGTACCAGATACGGCGAGAACCGTCGACCAAGGCCCACCGTTGGGTGGCACGAGTGTGTCGTATTCTGAGTTTGTGGGCAGATGGTTTTTGGCCAAAGCGAAAGAGTAATACGCGCCAACATCGAGGGGCTCCACTTTGAGAGCCACGGGTTGAAGTGTTCCATTCACCTGAAACCTGCCCCATAATTCACCCTCTTCAAGCACGAGCTCATGACCCACCGCGAGCACCTGCAGATCGGCTGTCTCCGTGCCCAGGAAGCCTCTCGCTTCGAGTGCCTGCCTGAGACGTTCTGCGTTCACATTCGAAAACAACTCCCTATTGATGTCAAGCAACAGCTTTGCCATCACATCGGGCCGGGCGGAATTGGCCCGGTTCAACGTCTCGAACAGCAGGTGCGTGACCCAGTCAGCACCAAACTCTTCGGAAAGCTCAAAGAAGAGCGAGGACCAAAGCTGTCCGTCTTTATGCGGCTCGTTGTGAAGATAGGGGTATTTGTGGCCGGGGTGTAAGAGGGAGCGCTCGTAGCCAGGAGACCCGGAGCGGTAACTGCCCAACATCTCTCCCAAGAGCTCTGGGTACCGGTCCGGCCCGAAGCGTTCAACCATGGAATCGGTGACCAAATAGCTGAAAAAATCAGCGAATCCCTCATGAAACATGGCCCCACTGTCGTTGTAAAAAGATTCGCCGACGAGGTCATCCAAGATTGCATGGCCATATTCATGCACGACGATATCGGCATCCTCGGCGGTATCGATCACACCGTCGCCAAAGCCGATAAAGTTTAAGCCCGTGAAGTAGGTGGCATTGGAGGACCCAAACCAATGAGGTTGGACCAAGATTGGGTACTCACGGATGTGGAAGCCGTGGTCCTGAAGAAAGTGTTGGGCCGCCGTGATCCAGTAGTAGACGGAAACCTCCTCGAAGCGCAGGTCCGAGGGGTCATAGTGGAATTGCAGGCTGGGTTCAAAGGCCATGCCAGGAGTGTAAGCGATGTTATTGCGGCTGGCGGACTCAAGTGGCTGGTGATACAACGCTGTCGTGGGGATATCCACATAAGCACCTCTCAGGTAGCCGCTCCCATCCAAATCCTCCAGGTCGACATTTATCAGGTTAGGGCCAAATTCCAGTCCTTGTGCTGCGGCAACCGGGTTGCGACGCCATACCTGGCCTTGCCCGGTTGCGCTCAGATTAGGTGCGAAGTTTTTGACGATTTGTAAACTGCGCGGGTCGACATCCACCCAAAGCGCTTCGCTGGAGCTGCTGCCCGCCAGGACGAGACGCAGTCGCGGCCAAGCCCCGACTGTGTCCACAAAATAGTAAGGTTTTTTTTCGACCAACTGTAACGCAGTCCCATGATCGGCGCTCACTTCCTGTAACAAAGGTAAAAGGAGTTCTTCCGAAGGTGTTACCTGCGGCAGGATGCTCACCACTGGGACAGGGAGTTCATAGGCAATGACACGAAGTTCTGAATCGAGGTGCACCGCAGCGGGCTGCGCTTCAACGAACGGGATGTTTTGATAGGAACGCTTTAACCACACGTGCAGTCCCTTGGGAGTGGTGGTCACATGCTTTTCGTTCACTATTTGTGGCGCATCACGCTTTATCGTCTGTGCAAACAGCTTATCTACCATAGCGAGTGCCTGTGCTTTCTGAGCCTGGGTCATTGTATTCCCATTGAGTGCCAATAGGATCATGAGACAACTAAACATTACTTATTCCTCGTAGCTGGACTCAACGGTCTGGGACGATGACGTTACTGAGCTCAATGGTCCATATCGCCGGGACGTCAAGAGTGCCGTTACCATCGACATCTACTTTACAGGGAAAGTTATCCGGGTCGTCTGCGGCAGCGCATAGACCATTGCCACGAACATTCCACCCTTTAAGCACTGCTCCTATGCTAGTCCAGTCGATTTGACGACCTGAGACGTTCCATGAAAAAGTCTTAAAAGAATCAGCAGGGATTGGCACAGCTCCTGTACAACTTGTGTTGAATAGTGTTTCATGGTGCAATTCTCTTTTTGTTGGGTAGTATACATTTAAGTAAAGAAGCGTTCTGTTGGATGTGCTGAAATATTCAGTAGATGTTACAAAATACCCAACAGAACTCCCTCCTGTTGCTGGGCCGTTGGCATTGGTAACCTTGCAGCTATGCTGGTTGTTCCAATAATTACACTGGTCCAAAAGTAAAGTGCTTTTATCGATGATTTCAAGGGGAGGGCTTACCGTGAGGCTGTTAACTATTTTTCCTGCCTGGGCAAACGGCGCGTCCCAATCGACATTAAAAGGAAGCATCGAAAGAAAATAGATATCATCGGATCCCAGCAGATCAGTTATCTCTACTTCCAGCTCACCCCAAGCGGGAACTTTAATCAGGTAGTTCTGAGTTATGTCATTGCGTTTGTTGGTGGCCGATACCACGATAGCATTTTCGGATTCAGATTCATTCGTAAACCAGGCATGAACCGGAACCTTTGGGCTGTCTACGGACGGATGAACCATGCCTTGGTAATGTCGGTATTCTTTAAAATCTGTCGACAAATCGCGAGTAAAGAAATCAGTGTTTATAGGGTCACCGAATAATCCAAGTATAGGAACTGTTCCGTTAAAATCTGTTAGTTGATATGTGTCGCCGGCGTTTGCGCAGCCGGTCCAAGCCATCGTGGTGAGCGCGATTAAAAGAGAAATTTTCATGTTATTTCCTCTAGTTTTAGATATTAAGACTGTCTAGTCCGGAAAGGGATTGTAGCCTGTTTGCTTCTGCAAGTCAAGTTTCGAATTTCCGCAAACTATGGTATCTTCCACTGCGTGCGCCATCCTGCCTCAGCTCCCGCTGCTCCCGCTCTTCTCGGATCTTGCATGAAGCGGACTCGCCAATTAGCGCCTCTGATTGCGCAGCGCCTTGCACAGCGGGCGAAGCCGCGGGTAGGTTTTGCGGTTGACCCTCGTCGAGATGGTGCCAGGCCGAAGCCTTTGCTCCGAAGATATGGCGGAGCGATGGCGACAGAAATCAGCATTTTGTTACAAGGACAACCGATGATCAAATTTTCGCAGTTTCCCATTCCTTAACTTAACGGCATTGGCCAGCCGCCAGGCTGGCCATATGCTTGCCCGAATCATCCGCGAAGCCATCGGACCCTGGGGGGCCAGCCGCCAAGCTGGCCATCCCCCGTGGGGCCAGCCGCCGGGCTGGCCATATGCTTGCCCGTATCATCCGCGAAGCCATCGGCACCCCGTGGGGCCAGCCGCCGGGCTGGCCATATGCTTGCCCGTATCATCCGCGAAGCCATCGGAGCCGCCGCCAGGCCAAACCTTTCTTTTAGCCGCCTGCCCACTGGATCCGACCGGGTAGGGCAAAGGAGAGCAACCGTTCAACCCTTTCACGGGTGGCGGGGTGAGTCCTCAGCCAGGTCGGTTCCTGGGGGCGAGTGACTGGGCCGAAGAGGCGGGCCCACAGGCCGCCGGTGTTGTGCTGCTCCAACCGGCTGAGCGCGCTGGCTAGGCCGCGCGGGTCGCCAGTCAGAGCGGCTGCATGGGCGTCGGCGGCGAACTCACGCGTGCGGCTGAGCGCCAGCTGCAACAGGCCGCTGAAGGTTGGCGCCGCCAGCAGGATCAGCGGCAGGAGCAACGGGAACTGACCCTGGAAGAAGGCGACCGGCAGGTAGAGTACCAGCAGTAAAAGGCCGATGTTCGAAAGCGTGCGCGTCATGCGCATCATCAGGCCCGCCAAAGCCATGACCTTCAGATCGCCGGCCGCGATGTGGCTCATTTCGTGGGCCAGGACACCGACCAGCTCGCGCTGGTGGAGACTGCGCAGCAGGCCGGTCGAAAGCGCAATGGCGTAGCGTCCCCGGTTGCCGACGGCGAAAGCGTTGAGCTCCGCCGCCGGCAGCAGGTACAATTCAGGCGCTCGCTCTAGTCCAGCACCACGTGCCAACTGGGCGTTGACTTGGTGGAGACCTGGAACTTCGTAAGGTTCGAGGGGCCGCGCCCGAGCGATCCGCATCAGCCATTGACCCGAAAGGTTAGGTGTCATCAACAACAGGAACAAGGCGCTGCCGCCGACCATCAGGAGGCCCGTCGCGCCGAATAGGACCCAGCCCAAAAAGGCGAGAAGGCCCGTCATGGCCACCAGCAACAGCAAGGTGTGCAGGAAATTGGTCCATCGCGATCGGTGATACAGGCTTGTATTCATAGACAACCTCCGAAATGAGAAAGCCGCTATGCGCGTGCTTGCGATTGCGCGTCCTTCGACTCGGAACGCGTAATGCCCGAGATACTGAGGACAATGGGAGCAGGAGCCACGGTTCGGCTTGCCTGCTATAGGTTTATACGGATTGGGTGGGAAATCGTTTGCTTGGTGACCGATGGCTTCGCGGATGATACGGGCAAGCATACGACCAGCCCGGCGGCTGGCTCCGCGGGTCGTTCGTGTTCCCTGCGGCTGAGGCAAGCTAGCGGCGGGGGCGCCTAGCCTTACCGCACTCACCCTGGCTCCG
>CAYRFM010000079.1:0-10629 GCA_964423555.1 uncultured Holophagae bacterium
CCGCCTGGGTGCCAGACTCTGCCTCCGGAATCAACCTGACAAAGTCGTACTAGGCTTACCGTACTGTTCCTGACTCCGCGGGTCATTCGTGTTCCCTGCGAGTGAGGCAAGCTGGCGGCGGGGGCGCCTAGCCTTACCGCACTGTTCCTGGCTCCGCGGGTCATTCGGGTTCCATGCGGCTCCGCGGGTCGTTCGTGTTCCCTTTGACGCTACGGGGGGCAGAAGAAGTGCCGTAGGGCATCAGCTAGGTCGCTGGAAACCAGAACCGTCCTGTGCGTGCCTGACACTACCACTTCTCTGAAATCCGCACCGCAGTGCGCACGCCAGAAGGCTGGGACATCCTGGGGGAATCCGGGCAGACGGTCTGCAGCGGCAAGGTGCAGGACAGGCGCATCTAATGGGCCCGGGCGATAGGCGCGCATCAATTCGGCGTTGGCGCGGAAAACGGCCAACATCGCGCTCAGGGCGCTGGGCTCCATCGACTGTCCGCGGACGGCGGCGAAGGCCTCGGCTCGGCCCTGCTCGTCCAGCTGCGCCAATCGGCTGGCCAGCTGCGGTAGCGGCTCGGCACCGGCCAAAAGGAAGGCCAGGACCTCGGCGTCGTCCTTGAAGGCAAAGGTCAACTGGGATGGACCGTAGCTGTCGATCAGGGCGACCGCCACCTGTTCCCCGCGGGCACGTAATTGGCGCCCGCTCTCCAGCGCCAGGAGTCCGCCAAACGAGTAGCCGGCGAGGAAGTAGGGTCCCTTGGGGCGATGGGCCAAGATCAGTTCGAGGTGACGGGTCGCCAGCTCCTCTAGGCTCGCGGCGCTGGGGGCCTGACCCGCCTGGCTGGCTTCGTGCACGCCCCAAACCGCGTAGTCAGGCAAGCGCTGGGCCAGCTGGCGGTAGCCGAAAAGGTCGCCCTCCATGGGCGGAAACACGAACAGCTCGCAACTGTCGCCCGTGCCGACGTTGAGGGCTATCAACCTGCTTTGCGGCGCGGCGGCGGGTGCGTCAGCGCCCAGGCGGCGCGCCAGGGCCTTGATCGTGGGGTCGTCCAAGAGCGCATAGGACGAGAGCGCGGCGCCGAAGCGGCGATTGATCTGGGCCACGATTTGAATCGCGGTCAAGCTGTCGCCGCCCAACTCGAAGAAGTTCGCGTCGGGCGCGACCTGATCCATGCCCAGGAATTGCGACCAGATCGCGCACAGGATTTGGACGGTGCTCCCGGGTTCGCCTGCTCCGCCTTGAGGCGCGGTTTCTCCCTGAAGGCGACGGTCCTGGCGGGCGGCCACGCCGGCCAAGAGGCGGGTACTGACGACGACGTGGCGGCAGTCATGGGCGAGCAGGCGAGCAAAGACTTCGACGCCCTCCGCGTTGCGCATGCCGTGGCCCTTGGGCCGTGGCGGGGCACTAAGGGACGCCCGGCCCGGACGGACGCGCTTGCGACTTGAAAAGTCGACGACGACCTTGCCGATATGACCCGCCTGGGCGAGAAGCGCAAAGCCGTCGGCGACGCGCTCGATCGGGAAGCTGGTGAGGGGCAGCGGCGGTAAGGCGCCCGTTGCCAAGCTGTCGAGCAGCGTGGCCATGCTGTCGCGGAAGCCGGGCATGGCGGGCGAGGCGGTGATGGCGGCAAAGCTCACATGCTTGGCGAAATGGGCAAGCGAAAGGGCCGTGCCTTCCTCGATGTCACGGCGCCCCAACTCGAGGAAACGCCCAAACGGCGCCAACAGGTCGAGCCCCTGCCGAATCGCCTCACCGCTGAGACTGTTGAGCACCAAGTCGAGTCCCTGAGCCGAGGTCTGAGCGCGAATGGCCTCAATGTAGGCCTGGTCGCGGGAATCGTGGATGCTGGCGAGCGGGAATTTGGCGAGGTAGGCGCGCTTGGTCGCGCTACCGGCGGTGGCGTGGACCTGCGCGCCATGGCGCAGGGCCAGGTTCAAGGCGGCCAAGCCGACGCCGCCGGTGGCACAGTGGATCAAGAGGCGCTCGCCGACCCGCATGCGACCGACCTGGATCAGGGCCTGATAGGCGGTCAGGTAGGCCACGATCACGGAAGCTGCCTGACGGTCATCCAGCCCATCGGGACAGGGGAAAACGAGGTCGGCCTCGACCTGAACATGGGTTTGAAGACCGTGCTTGGTCAGCGCCACGACTCTTTGGCCAGGCTCGAGCCCGGAAACGCACTGACCGACTTGGCTGACCCGCCCGCAGACCTCCATGCCGAGCTGCCTAGCGCTTGCGCCGCGGCCCATCATGCCGGTCGCCTTGAGCACGTCCTTGAAGTTGAGGGCGGCGGCGCTGACTTCTATTTCGACATGACCGGGGGCGGGCTCGGTGCGTTCGAACTCGCGGAACCCGAGACTGGCCAGATCGCCAGGGGTCACCGTCACTTGGAAGGTGGCCGTTGGCGCCCGACGACTGCGAGCCGGTTCCTCGCGCAGGGCAAAACCGCGGATGGCGACCAGCAGGTTGCCCTGGTCGTCGCGAAGATCCAGGTCCTGGACCAGGGTCTCGGTACTGGTGCCCTGATGGAGGCGGGCTTGGACCATGAAACGCGGCGGCAGGGGCGCATGCAGGCGCACGCTGGCGAAGGCGAAGGGCAGATAGGTGCCCTTATGGTGGGTGCGGGCCAAGAGCCCCAAGGCGGTGTCGAGCAGGGCCGGGTGGAGGGCAAAGGTCTGGCAATCCGTAGAAAAAGCCTCGTCGAGGGCCAGGCTGGCGACGCTCTCGTGAGCTGACCAGCGCATCCAAGCAAGGCTGTGCCAGCGTGGTCCGTGAACATAAAAGTCGTCCGCGCGCCGCTTGCCGGAGGGCTCGCGATAGTGGGGCAGGACAGCGGCTAGGTTGCCGAGCTCCTGCTGGTCGTGCCCATCGGCCAGGACGGCCCAGCGAAAACTCACGTGGCAGGTCGCGTCCACGCCAGAAGTGACCTGGCCCTCACCGCGTTCCGGGCCGCCGTCCAACACGACGCGCAGGGTGGATGCACCATCGTCGGCAACGGTCAATGGCTCCAAAATAAGGATATCCGCAAGCTCGACCCGCGGCTGGCCCTCGAGCGCGAGCGCCTCACGGATCAGGGCAAGATAGCCCGTGCCAGGCAGGGTGGGCTGGCCGCCGATGCGGTGCTCGCTGAGCAGCCAATCGCGCGCGGGCGCTAGGGTGAGCGCATACATGCGCCGCTCGCCCTGACGGATGAGGGCGGAGAACAGGGGATGGTCGAGGTGGCGGCGCTCTTCGAGCTCGGGTTTGGCGGCCTGGCCGACTTCCAGCCAGGCGTCCCAATCGATGGCCAGTTGGCGGCCTGGCAGAGCCAGGGCGACGGCGTCGAGCACGGCGCTGGCGGCGCAGTGCGCGAGTTTGCCGACGCCGCCGACGGCGCGGTGCAGGGTTCCGAAATGCACGGCAAAATCGACCTTAAAAGCGCGCATCAGGTCGGCGAGGATCAGGGACCCATGGAGTTTGGGCCGGAAGACCGCCTCGATGCTGGCCCGGTCGCGGTGATAGATCATGCCGCCGTCGACGATACCCGCGCCGTTGACGATGCCATGAGGACCGCCGAACTGAGCGCGCATCCAAGCGAAGAGCCGCGTCATGGCCTCGCGGTCGCCTGAGTCGGCCCGCACCACATGGACGCGGGCGCCGTAGCTCTGGATGGCGCGCAGTTTGTCCAGCTGGTGCCGCAGGTCGCTTTCCAACTCGCCCTCGAACAGGGCGGCCCATCGCTCGGGCGCCGGGAAGGCGCGCCGGCTAGTCAGCACCAGGGTGCCGCCGGTCTGGCGGGCGAGGTAGGCGGCGATCTCGAGGTTGATGCCGCCCAAGCCGCCGGTGATCAAATAGGTGCCCCCGGCGCGCAGGTGGGTCTGAGGCGAAGCCGACGCAAAGTTTTGGGCGCGATGCTCTCCGACCAGGCGCCGCGCGCCGCGGAGAGCCACATGGTAGGTCTCGACCCCATCCTGGGTCTCGGCTAGCAAGCTGTCGATGGCCAGATCGGCCGCTCCGTCAAGGTCGAGATGGCGGAAACCGGCGCCCGGAAATTCCTGGGCCAGAACCCGGATCGCCCCATAGCTGACGGCGCCCAACGGATGGGCCCACTCGCCCTCGGCGACGACCTGTGTGTGTTGGCCGAGGATCAGGAAACGCCAATCTCTTAAAGAGGTCCCGCCTGTGGCCGCCTGCTGGAGGAAGTGGAAAAGGCTGTAGAAGCGCAGCTCGAGTTGGGTCGCGAGATCATCGGGCAGAAACGCCTGACCCAGCGCCGCGGCCGGGTCGAGGGACCAGGCATGGACGACGACGGTTGGCCGGTGGGCCGACGTGTCCAGGGCGGCCAGCACCCTAGTCCAGTCGTCTGGCTGGTCGGGACGGATGGAAAACAGCCCGTCGTGCATCGCGTAGGCCGGTGCGGGTTGGATGACCAGCAGCTCGGCAACCTTGGGCCGCAGGCCCGCGATCAGGCGCTCGCCCTGCTGGCCGCGCGGGGCGAAAACCAGCCAGCGGCGGCAGTCCTGGTCGACCGTCGGCACGCTGCGCTCTCGCCACTCGGGCACGTAGAACCATTGGCCGATATCGTCATGGCGGCGCATACTTGCGGGCGACGACTTGGACTCAGGTGAGGACTTGGGTTTCTGGGCCAACGGTTTGGGAGCCTCGACCCAATGGCGGGTGAGCAGGAACGGCTGGCTGGGCAGGGCCACGCGAGCACGCCTTTGCCAGGCGAAAAACTTGGTCCAGTCGATGGCCAGGCCGGCCTGCCAGAGCCGGGTCAGCCCAGCGGGCACGGGCTCGGCGATCGCATCGCCGCCGGACCAGGCGGCAATCGCGGTAAGACCTTGCAGATGCTTGGCGAAGCGGGTCAGACCGCCGTCGGGCCCCAGTTCGAGGAGGAGGCCGATCTGGCTGGCCGCGGCGCGTTGCAGGGCGGCGCCAAAGCGGACGGGTTCCCGCATGGAGCGCGCCCAGTAATCGGAATCGCAGGCCTGATCGGGCAGGACCCAGTCGCCCGTGACGCCGCTCAGAAAGGGGATGTGTGGCGCGCAACGGGGCGTTTCGGCCACGATGGCGCGAAACTGGGCGGCCGCCTGGTCGACATCGCCAGTGTGAAAGGCATGGGCGACCGCCAGGCGCTGACTGGCGATGCCGGCGGCAGCCAGGCGTTGGGTCAGCGCCTCGACCAGTGGCACAGGGCCGGCCAAGGTCAGGCGTTCCGGCGCATTTTCGGCGGCGATCTCGAGGCCGGGCGCGAGCAGCGGCGCCAGGCGCTGGCGGGTGGCGGCGACGGCGAGCATGGCCCCAGGCGGACAGGCGGCCATCAGACGACCGCGGGCAAGCGCCAGACGCATGCCGTCCTCAAGGGTGAACACGCCGGCCAGGGTGGCCGCGGTCAACTCGCCAAGACTGTGGCCGAGGAAGCCGGCGAAGGGGCAGCCCCACGCCTGGAACTGGAGACCGAGAGCCAGGCCAATGGCGAAACCGAGCGGCTGAGCGATTTCGGTCCCATTCAGGTCGGCGTCTGTCGGCTGGGATGGGTAGAGCAGGCCGTGCAGGTCGAAGCCCTCGCGATCCGCGACATTGTGGCAACGCCGCAGCGCATCGGCGAACGCGCCTTGGCGCGCGAAAAGGGCCTGGCCGAAGCGGGCGAGGGTGGCGCCCTGGCCCGGCAACAGGCCCAGCAGGCGTGGCGTGGCGCGGACGTCCGGCCCTGGCGTGGCGCGTCGCAGGGCGGCGATCGCGCTGGCGCGGTCGGCACAAAGCGCGGCGAAACGTGTCGGCAGCGGCCGGCGGCCGAGCGCCAGGGTGTAGGCCATGTCGGCCAGGTTGAGGTCAGGCTGGGCCTCGAGATGATCGGCCAGCAGAGCGCACTGCCGGGCCAGGACCTCGGGCGAACGGGCGGAGACGAGCAGCGGCACGGGCTCCCGTTGCAGGTCGGACGAGACCGGCGGTGCTTCCTCGAGGACGACGTGGGCATTGGTGCCGCCGACGCCAAAGCTGTTGATGCCGGCAAAGCGCGGGCCCTCGCTAGGCCAGGGTCGGGTGGTCGTGTTGACCCTGAAGGGCGAGTTCTCGAAGTCGATGTGTGGGTTGGGCGTCTCGAAGAACAGGCTCGGCACCAGGGTCCTGTGCTTCAGGCAGAGCACGGCCTTGATCAGACCGGCCGCACCGGCGGCGGCATCCAGGTGGCCAATATTCGTCTTGACCGAGCCGATCGCACAGCTGGCCGCGGCAGCGCCCGCAAAAGCGCGGGTCAGGGACGCGATCTCGACCGGATCGCCCAGAATCGTGCCGGTGCCGTGGGCCTCGAGGTAGCCGATCTGGTCGGGCTCGACACCACCGACGGCCATCGCGGCGGCGATCGCCTCGGCCTGGCCGTCGACGGAGGGCGCGGAGAAACTCAGTTTGCGACCACCATCATTATTAATGGCGGTGCCGCGCACGACCGCGTGGATCACATCGCGGTTCTGGAGCGCGCCCTCAAGGCGGCGCAGCAAGAGCATGCCCGCTCCGCGCCCAAAGACAGTCCCCTGGGCGCGGGCATCGAAGGCCCGGCAGCGGCCGTCGGGCGATTGGATCATGCCTTCGCGGAAAAAATAGCCGCGCTTGGCGGGTACGGTGAGCGCCACGCCACCCGCCAGCGCCATGTCGCACTCGCCGTTCAACAGCGCCTGACAGGCAAAGTGGACCGCCACCAAGGACGTCGAGCAGGCGGTCTGGACGTTGACGCTGGGGCCGCGCAGGTCGAGCTTGAAGCTGATGAAGGTCGACATGAACTCGCGGTCGTTGTTCATGATCATCTGGCGGCGCAGCACGTGTTTGAGCTCGGCGGCGTTGGGCAAGAGGTTGCGGTCCAAATAGGTGTTGGCCATGGCGCCCGCATAGACGCCAATCGCGCCATCATAGCCGCGCGGGTCGTAGCCGGCGTTTTCGAGGGCCTCCCAGGCGCACAGCAGCAACAGGCGGTGCTGAGGGTCCATGATCTCGGCCTCGCGCGGCGTGATCCCGAAAAACTGTGGATCGAAGAGCTCGAGATCCTCGCGCAGACCCAGCGCAGGCACGTATTGGGGGTGCTGGATGGTGCTCTCCGGAACACCCGCCGCGCGCAACTCGTCGGGTTCAAGGAAGCGGATCGAACAAACCCCGTCCTGGAGGTTGCGCCAGAAGCTGTCGAGCGTGTCGGCGCCGGGGAAACGACCGGCCATGCCGATCAAGGCAATGGCGCCCTCGCGAGCGTAGTCGTCGGTCATGGACTCCTCCTCAAGGTTTGCTGGACTAGCGTTTGCGCAAGTTGCGGCGCAGGTCGGCGCGTTGGCGACCGGACGCGGCAGCGCTGGGCGCGCTCTGGTGCTCGAGCAATTCGGCCAGCGCCGCGACGGTGGGTCGCGCGAACAGTTCGGCAAAGCTCATGGCCGTTTCGAAGCGCCGTTGCAGTTGGCCATAAAGCCTGATCAGCAGCAGGCTGTTGCCGCCCAGCTCGAAAAAGCCGCGGTCGATGTCCTCGACGGCGTGACCCAGCAGCGAGCTCCAGAGTTCGGCCAGGTCGCGCTGCAAGGGCGTTTCCGGTCGTCGTTGCGGCACAGCGGCAATTGGCTTGCTCGCGCTTGGCAGAAGCGTGCGGAAGAGCGGGTTCTGCACCGGTTCCAGAAATTCATCCAGGCTGTGAAAGGCGAGGTTCGGCAACCGAGCGAGCAGATCGACGAAGCGGTCGAGGAAGGCTGTGGCCGCGGCATACGCCAGGGCGCCGCCCTCGACGACGAGGCGGAAACGCGGGCGCTTGCGACCTTGGATCAGCAGGGTCAGGGGGTAATCGGCGCGGTCGTGGCTGAACACCAGGGCTGGTCGGGCGCTGGCGGTTTTGGGGCCACGAGGGAAGTTCTCGTAGACGAGCAGGCAATCGAACAGGCGCGCGCCGGCGCCGACGCCGGCGATGTGGTGCAGCTCGGCCATGGCGATCTCCGCATGGCGCTCGCGGGCGCTGTGGCGTTCCTCGAGCGTTTCGAGCCACAGTGCCAGCGCGGCGTCCCGTTCGATCCGGACGCGCACGGGCACGGTCTGGCAACAGGGACCGACGACCCGTTCCGCGCCCTCGAGCGCAGTGCCGCGACCCGAGAGGGTCGTGCCGAAGACGAGGTCGCCGCCGCCGCCCTGTTCGGCCAGGGTCAGCGCAAAGCAGGCCTGCAGCAACGTGAACAGGGTCAGGGCGCGCTGCGCCGCAAAGTCGAGCAAATCGGCGCTGCGCTCCGCCGACAACGCCCGCTTCAGGCTAAAAGTCTCGCCGTCTTGTGGCGCGCGCAGGGTTAGATGGGGCAGGTCGACCAGCTCCTCGCGCCAGAAGGGCACGACCTGGTCGGCCAGGGCATCCCGCGCAATCAACCAATCGCCGAAGCTGGGTGGCGCGGGCAAGTGCGCGCCTGCGCCCGAGGCGAGGGCCGCGTAAACGCGCTGCAGCTCGCGCCAGATGATCGAGAGCGACCAACCGTCGACGAGGATGTGGTGGATCGTCAGCAGGTGCAGGTAGGTGTCCTCCGCGACCCTCGCCAGGCAGAGTCGATAGGGCGGCTCGCGGTCCAGCTGGAACGGCGCCGCGCGCTCGGTTTCGAGGAGCTCGGACCATGCCTGCGCCTGTGCTTGAGACGACCGTTCGCGCCAGTCGTGCACTTGCCAGGCGGGTTGCCAGTCGCGCCTGACCCATTGGTGAGGGCGCTCCAGATCGCGCCAGACAAACAGCGTGCGTAGGACTTCGTGGCGGGCAATGACGGTCGACCAAGCCTGACGCCAGCGGTCGGGACAGGTCCCCGCTGGCAGTCGATAGGCGCGCTGGAGGCGGTACTCGCCAGCGCGTTCGAGCAGGCCGTGATATAGCTGACCCTCTTGAAAGGCGCTGAGGCGATAGAGCCGCTCGAGCAGCTCGGGACGGTCAAAAGGGAAGCGGCTGGCCAGGCCCTCCAGTTCCGCCGTGGAGAGCCGAGCGCCGGGGAAATCCCTGGGCGCCAAGGCACCGCCGGGATTCGTTTGGAGGAAGCGCGCTTGGGTTCGCAGCGCCTCTTGCCAGAGGTCCAGCAGTGCATTGGCAGTCTCGGGCGCGACATGGGCGCAGAAGGAAAGGTTGAGCCGCAGTTGGCCATCGACCAGGCGCGCGTTGATTTCGATGGCAAAACCGCGAGGCACCTTTGCGCCGCGGGTTGCCACCGGCAGGTCCATGCGTGGCCAGGCGCTGGCACGAGCGCGGTCCAGCCCGCCCATATAATTAAAGAGGACTTGGGCGGGCGCTGTCGGCATCGCTTCAGTGCGAAGATAGCGCCCGATCCCATGGGCCTGACCGCCTTCCGGCACGGCCTGCAGGGCGGCCTTGACGGCGCGCATGAGCTCGCCCGGCGTCGCGGGCTGGAGGACGGGCAGGCGCACGGGGAACAGTTGGGTAAACCAACCGATCGCGTGCTGCAAATCGAGTTCGTGATCGTCGCGGCCATGGCGTTCGAGAAAGACGACGGCCTCGTCGGACCCGGCCAATCGCGCCAAGGCGCAGGCAAGGCCCGTCAACAAAAAGCACTCCGGCGTGATGCGATAGCGGCGCTGGGCGTCCGCGCCTAACAGGTCGCCGAAACCGTCCCAACGGCGACGCACCATGACGGCATCGCCGCGAAGTCCAAATGCACCTTGCCATAGGGCGGCAGGCAGTGTGAAGGTCGCGGCACGCAGGTCCTCGAACCAAGCGCGCTCGGCGGCGTTCGGCGGCTCGAGTGCGCGCTTGGCCAGGCGCTCGGCGCGCAGGCGAAAGCCGTAGTCGTCGTTCACGGGTGCAGGTGGTTCCCCCCAGGCACATTGATCGTAGGCGGCGATCAGGTCCTCGACTAGAATGCGCCAGGAAATGCCGTCGATGACCAGGTGATGGGCGACCAGCACCAGCAGATCGCCGCCCCTGGGACGGCGCATCGAGCAGGCCGCCAGCTTGACCGGTGCTTCGGTCAACAGCTTGGCCTGTTGCTGGGCGATCAGCGTGCTCAGCTGGGTCTTGTCGCCGGCCACGGCCGGTAGTTCGATCAGCGCAAAGCACGCGTCAGTCGAACCGGGCTGTTGGCGCCAAACGCCCGCCTCGCGGGTAAACACCAAGCGCAGCACCTCGTGGCGCGCGCAGACCAGTGCCAGGGCCTGACGCAAAGCGCTGAGATCCAAGGTCTGATGCGTTTCGAGCACGCGCACCTGGGTGAAAAAGTCTTGGGTCTGCCCCATCAACTGAAAGAACCAGTGCTGAATCGGGGTCAGGGGAATCGGGCCGCCAGCTGCGACCTGGACGGCGGCTTGCCGTTGCAGATGCGTGACCTTGGGCGCGAGCGCGGCGAGGGTCGGGTTGCCGAGCAGGTCGCGGGGATGGAAGCTCAGCCCGCGGCGGCGCGCGGCGGCGGCCACGAGGATCGCCGAGATCGAGTCACCGCCCAGGTGGTGGAACGGGTCGTGGCGACCGACCTGGGGAACATTGAGGATCTCGCACCAGACCTGGGCGAGCAGCGATTCGGTGGCATTGGCCGGGGCAGCGTGGGGGGCAGATGCGACCGCGCCCACGACCAGCGCCGCGCGGTCGAGTTTGCCCGAGGGCAACAAGGGCAGGTTCGGCAAGTCAATCCACTCGGCGGGGACCATATGGCTGGCCAGATG
>CAYRFM010000079.1:10662-11702 GCA_964423555.1 uncultured Holophagae bacterium
CGCGCGGTGGCCTCGAATCCGCGCGCGGGCACCACCCAGGCGACCAAGTGCACGCGACCTTGGTCTTCCCGGGGCGCGACGGCGACCGCGCTGACCTGGGGGCATTGGTTGAGCAGGCTCTCGACCTCACCGGGTTCGATGCGAATGCCGCGCAGTTTGAGCTGGCGATCGGCGCGACCGTGGAAGACGAGCACGCCGTCGGCACGGCGGTGAACGCGATCGCCGCTGCGGTACATGCGACTGCCGGGTTGGCTGGCGAAGGGGTCGGGCAGAAAGTGAGCCGCCGTGGCAGGTGCTTGGCCGAGGTAGCCGCGGGCAGCGCCATCGCCGGCCAAAAACAAGCTTCCCACCACTTGATCGAGGCAGGGCTCGAGGTTTTCATCGAGCACGTAAGCGCTGCGACCGGCGATGGCCCGACCGATCGCCGCGGGTGCATCGGGCACGACGGGGTCGCTGGCGGTGGCATAGATCGCGAATTCGGTGGGTCCGTAGAGATTGCGGACGCGCACCACATCGGGGCGGGCGGACAGGCGCTCGAGCAAGGCGGCGCTGGGCGCCTCGCCGGCCAGGTTGACCGTCATGCGCCGCTGCGGCAGAACGGGCCATTCGAGGATCATGCGCGCGGCCGAGGGCGAGGCGCAGACCATGGTCAGGTCGCTTGCGTAACGGGGCGGCGGCGAGGCCAAATCCTCGGCCAAGACCAGGGCGCCGCCCAGGCTGAGGGCCGTGAACAGTTCGAAGAGCGCGACGTCGAAGACGAGGCGCGTGGCCGCCAGGACCCGCTTGCTTTCGCCCGCGGACAGGCCTGTGCGGCACCAGGCAAACAGGGCCGTGCCCTGGCCATGGGCGACGACGACCCCCTTGCCCCGCCCGGTTGATCCGGAGGTGTGGATCACATAGGCCGCAGCCGCAGGCGGCACGCGCCGGGGCCTCAGGGGCGCGGCCGCGCGGATGGCGGGGGTCAGCACCGCGACCGAGTTTGGCAAGAACGGGACCCGCTCGGCATCGGTCATGACCGCCGCCGGAGCCAGTTCCTCGAG
>CAYRFM010000079.1:11712-36994 GCA_964423555.1 uncultured Holophagae bacterium
GGCTGGGGCACGTCGAGCGGCGCAAAGGCGGCGCCGACCTTGAGGATCGCCAACAGGGCGACCAGGCGATCGGGCCGGTTGGCCATCGCCAGGGCGACCCGGTCCTCGAGGCCCAGTCCGCGCTGCCGCAGGGCGGCGGCCAGCAGGTCCGCCGCCGCGTCGAGCGCTGCGTAGTCAAGCGTGCCGTCCTCGCTGATCACGGCTGGCGCGTGGGGCGTACGCCGGGCCTGTGCCTCGAACAGGCCGTGGAAGGTGTCAGTCGTTGCGCAGCTGGGCGAGGTGGCTGCCGCGAGCAGCCGGGCCTTGGACGAGGCATCGAGCAGTGGCAGCGTCCGCAAACAGCCCGCATCCGCGGCGATGGCGCGCGCGGCGAAGGACTGGAAGCCATCGACCAGCCCTTGCGCGGTCTGGGCCGAATAGCAGTCGTCGCTGTAGATCAAGCTGCCGCTGTAGCGGCCGGGTCGATGCACCAAGTTCAGCAGCAGGTCGAACTTGGCGGTCTGCTGCTCCATCGTCAGGTGCCTGCTACCGTCGGCTTCGCCCACCTGTTCGCGGAAGTTGAACATGACCCGGAACAAGGGCTGGGCGGTGCCAGCGCGGGCCAGCTCTTGCATCAATCGTTCGAACGGCAGGTCGGCGTGTTCGAGCACGGCCAACACCTCGGCGCGCACCTGGTCGAGCAGGTCGCCCAGAGTACCCAGCCAATGGGCGGAGAAGCGCAGCACCACCGTGTTCGCGAAAAAGCCGATCGCGCGGCGCCAGGCCTGACCCTGGCGCTGGGTGACGGGCAAGCCAAAACACAGCTCATCGCGGTGCGTGGCGCGCAGCAAAAAAGCGCCGAACAGGGCGAGCCCCAATTGGAAAGGGGTTGCGCCTGCGGCACGCGCCAGGCTGTCGAGTCCCGTGGACACCTCGCCGCTGAAGACAAAATGAACGCGGCCCCCGGTAAAACTGGGGCGGGCGCCCGGCGTGCGGTCTGGCACGATGCCCAGCCCGCTGTCCGCGCCGGCCAGGCGTTGGCAGAAAAAGGCCAGGCTGGCGGGATGGGCGGCTTGTTGGGCTGCGGCGAAGGCGGCGTAACTGGCGCCGGCATCCGCTAGCTGGGGCGCTTGTCCGCGGCCCAGGGCGGTGTAAACCCTCGTGAATTCCTGGCGAAAAATGCGTTTGGAGAGTGCGTCCGCGATCAGATGATGGAAGACGGCGTAGACATTGAAGCTGTTCTCGGACTCGGCCAGCACTTTCAGGCGAACCAGAGGTCCGCGCGCCAGGTGAAAGGGTTCCTGGACGAGTTGGCGGCGGAGCAGGTGGCGGATGCGCTCGAGTGACACGGCGTCGAGCCCGCGGCCGTCTAGGAAGTGGAGCGGCATGGCCTCGAGCTCGCGGTAACAGCGACTCGGCTCGCCATGGGTGGCGGGAAAATAGGCGCGCAGTTCGGCATGTCGGGCGAGCAGCAGCTTGTACGTCCGCCACAAAAGGGCCGGCTGCGGCGCCTGGCTCAGCTGGAAGGCGAGCGTCAGGTGATAGGCCGAGACGTTGCCATGCAACCTGGCCAGGGTCCAGAGCCTGCGTTGGCCGCTCGAGAGTCGGCTCAGGTCGCAGGCCTCGAGCGTGCTCGGGGCCGGCACTGGTGCAGCCAGCAGCGCGGCCATCTCAGTGAGGCGCGGTTGGACAAAAATTTGCCGCAGGCTGAGGCTGACGCCGAAATGTCGCTCCAGTTCCGCCATCAGGCGCAGCGCCAGCATCGAGTGTCCGCCCAAGGCAAAAAAGTCGTCGTCCGCGCCGACCGGGCCGCAGTTCAACAGTTCGCGCCAGAGCTCGGCCAAGCGCTGGGCCTCGACTGTCGTCGGCGCCCGGGAGGGTTGCCGGACAGCGACGGGCGTCGGCGCCAACTGGGCCACTTCCGTCGCCTGGGTCACGTCCAGCGGCGACCGTGGGCGTTCCACAAAGCGCGCGACTTCGGCGAGCGCATCATTAATAAGCTCATCCATCTGCGCGCTGTCGAATAGGTCGGCCGCATAGCGCAGTTCCAGCTGCAGGCCATCCTCCCGGGCGCGAACGACCAGTGAAACTTCGAAGCGCGCGCGATTCTCCTGGGAAACCGGCCAGGAGGACAGGGGAAGATCCAACCCGGCCGCCTTGGGCAGGTCGAGGTAGTTGAAACTGCAGGGCGCCAGGGCATTGGTGCCGGGCTTGCGGGCTGGGTTGAGATGCGCGACCAGGTCTTCGAGCGGCACCTGATTGGCACCCAGCGCTTCGATCAGGTTGCCGCGGTGGCGCCGCACCATGGTGGTCGGCGTATCGTCCCCCAAAACCTCGAGCGGGACGATCAGGGTGTCCACCAGCATGCCGATCAAGCTGTGCGTCTCGGCAGCTTCGCGGTTGAACCAGGGAACCGCCAACAACAGCCCCTTGCGTCGCCCTCGACGCATCAGCGTGCAGGCAAAGGCCGACATCGTCAGCGCGAAGGGGGTCACGCCCAGCTCGCGGGCCAGTTCTCGCAGGGCGGTCGCGAACTGCGCCGGCAGCTGTCGCTGCAGGGTTTCCGCGCGCGTGGTAGCAGCTTGCAGATTGGGACCGTCGTAGACGAGAGGCTGGCCGTGTGGCACCTGACCTAGCTGGGTCGCGCGCGCTGCCAAGGACGCGGCGCAGGCCGGTCCTTGCGCGCTCGGCGCGCGACAGAGGTCGACCATTTGCAGGGGGGGCGGCGCGAGTGTGGCGGTTCCACCGCGCGCACAACTCAAATAGGCGGTGAAGAGCTGGGTCTCGATCAGGCGCAGCGACCAGGCATCGGCGATGATGTGATGGATGACAAGGCCAATCAGCCAGCGCTTTTCCCCCAGGCGCGTGGCCCACAAGCGAAACAGCGGAGGATGGCTGAGCTCGAACGGGCGGGCCATGACACGGGCAAGTCTGCGCCGCGCCCAACCTTCCGCTTCACCCAGCGGTAGCTCGCTGAGGTCGAACTGATCAAGGCGGAAGGCTGGCGTGGGCAACACGACTTGGACACCGACCGCGCCCTGGTAGAAGAAGGTCGTGCGCAGCGACCACTGCACCTCGACCAGCTGCTGCCAGGCCTGTTCCAAGGCCACCGCCGAAAAATCGCCAGCCAGCATCCAAACCTTGGCGAGGTTGAAGGTGGAGGATCCAGGCGCCACCTCGTGGGCAAACATGATGCGTCGCTGGGCGAGCGACTGAGGTGTTGCGGCCTGTATGGCTGCGGGCGCCACGCTGTCGCATGAGCTGTATGGTTGGTCCGCGATCCAGTCGGCCAAAGCCGCCGGGTTGGGGTGCTTGAAAAAGACGTGCAGCGGAATCCGCTGACCTGTCGCGGTATGAAGTTGGTCCAGCAGCTGTAGGGCCAGCAGTGAATGGCCGCCACGGGCAAAAAAATCGCCGTGGACGTCGCCACAGGCCGTGCCCAGAACGCGATTGAACTTCTCGAGCACCAGGGCTTCCAGGGGATGGCGCGGGGCGACTGCGCTGGCTTCAGCCGCTGAGGGCACTGCGCGTTCCTGCGCAATCCGATATAGGGCAACGCGATCCAATTTGCCGTTGGCCAGTTGGGGCAGACACTCGAGCCATAGAAAGAGGCTGGGTAAATGGGTCGAGGGCAGCCGATCGACCAGGAAGGCGCGCAGGCGTTCGTCCCGTTCACCGGCAAGCAGGACCACCAGGCGCGAGTCGCCGTCCTCGCGCAGGACCATCGCGGCGGCGTCGCACACACCGGGAAACTGGCGCACATGTCCCTCGATTTCCTCGAGATGGATGCGCACGCCCTGGTGTTTGACCTGGCGATCCAAACGGCCGCCAAGATAGTAGCGGTCAAGCAAACAGCCCAAGTCGCCGGTGCGATAGGCGCGCGCGCCGGGTTCCCGAGCGACGGCACAGGGCACGAAACTGGCGGCGGTCAGGGCGGGTTGGCGGTAGTAACCATGGCCCGCAAAGGCGGCGTCCAGCATGATCTCGCCCCAATCGCCGTCAGTGACCGGGCGACCCTCGCGGTCCGCGATCCAGGCCCGGCCGAGGATCGGCCTGCCGATGGCGATATCCTCGCCGCTCTCTGGGCTCAGCTCTTGGACCATGCGGGTCAAGGTCGTCTCGGTGGGACCGTAGAGATTGAACAGGCGACCCTGCGCGGGTCGAAGGTCGCGCCAACGGGCCAGATCGCCGGCGCTGATGGGTTCGCCCGCGAGCAGCACCCAGGCGGGCAGAGCGTGCCCGGTCGCCCGCACCAGACAGCGGAACAGGGTCGGCACACAGCTGATTACTTCAATCCTTTGCCCGTGTAGCCAGGCCC
Source organism: uncultured Holophagae bacterium (assembly GCA_964423555.1). Classification (GTDB taxonomy): domain Bacteria; phylum Acidobacteriota; class Holophagae; order Acanthopleuribacterales; family Acanthopleuribacteraceae; genus CAYRFM01. Next base: position 16,010 of record CAYRFM010000079.1, read on the forward strand.
CAAAGCGGGCTCCGTCGGCAAGTAGGGCGCGGCTTGGCGGTTGGATCAGGCAGCCGCCGTGCAGCAGCGCAAGAAACAGCTCTCTGAGAAAGGCGTCGAACGCAGGCGCCGCCAGTTGGGCCAGGCGCGGCGACTCGCCCAATGCCAGGGCGCCAGAGAGGGCGCGGAAATAGTGGCTCAGGGCGCCGAGTCGCCCGAGAATCGGCTTAGGACGCCCACTCGAACCTGAGGAGAAATATAGGTAGGCGGGTGTATCGGCCTCGCAGGCGAGTGCAGAGCAGGCGGGTGCAGGGCTATCCCTGCACCCAGCGCTAAGTTCCAATAGCTTACGTCCTTTGGCGAGCGCGCCCCAGCGCGCGGGCTGACTGGCCCAAAGCACCCCGTGTGGATCGACCTCTAGTAGCTCGCGCAGGCGCTGCTCCGGAAAGCCCGGATCGAGCGGGGCAAAGATCCGCCCCTGACGCAGACAGGCCAGGATCGCCGGCGCCAGGTCCAGCAGGTCGGTGGCCAACAGGAAGACCAGGCCGTTGCGGGGCAGGTTCGCGGCTTCGAGCTGTGCCGCCAAGGCCAGCACCCGCGTCTGTAAGTGGGCGTAGCCAAGCCGGCCGCGCACGCTCCACAGCGCATCACGGTCCGGGTAACGCGCAGCTATGGCTTCGAACCAGTCGCAGAGATGAGGTTCGGTAAAAAATTTGTCTCGGGTTATTCTCATTTTCCGGCCATGGCTGCTCATCAGGTTGGCATACGGAGGGCTTGCTGAATTTTTCAAGATATAGACTACTCAAATGAAGTCGCCCAATCCTGTATCTCTGCAAATTATCTCAGAGAACATCATGCCTTGGTAGGTCATAATTCACTCACCCTCTATTTTTCTGTACTTGACGCCTCTACTCTCGTCGTCACCAATCCGGAATTTCCATGGGATCCCGGTTGTTGAATTCCAAGTTGTTACAACGGGAGCTTGAGGTTATGATTAGGAGGGTGGTTCCGATCCCAGTCGAGGCGCTTTGATGGAAAACATCCCCGGTTTTGAGGTCCTGGACATCGTCAGCGAATCCGAGGGCTTCAGGGTCCTGCGCGCACGGCGCGAGCGCGACCGCCATCTCTTGCTGATCAGGCGCGCCAAGGACATAAATTCCCGCGAGCAAGTCAAGGATCGACTCAAGTGGGAATACCAGGTGCTGGAGACACTGAAGCTGTCCGGTGTTCCCGCGGCCGAGGGCTTGCTCGAACTGGAGGGCGAGCAGCTCCTTTTGATCGAGCATTTTGACGGCATTGCCTGGGACCGCCTCAAACGCCCAAGCGCCGACTTGGACACTTTCTTTGAGCTTGCCATCGCCACGGCCACCGTGATCGGCGAGCTCCATGCCAAGTCCCTGATCCATAAAAGTATTAGTCCGGCCAATATCCTGGTGGCCGCCGGCAGGGGAGAGGTTCGCCTGATCGGCTTTGGCTACGCCTCGCGCTTGAGTCGGGCGTTCTCGGACTTTCTCGAGGGCGATCAGGTGGACGACCTCGGCTATATCGCGCCGGAACAGATCGGACGACTCAACAGCGATGTCGACTTCAGAGTCGATTGGTATGCGTTGGGCGCGGTCCTCTACCGCGTGCTTTCGGGGCACCGGCCCTTTCCGGGAAAAGGGTCTCACGAGACGATCTACGCGCAACTGGCGCGCACGCCGCGCAGCCTGCACCTGCTGGAGCCGGAGGTGCCGGAAATGCTCTCGGCCTTAGTGGCCAAGCTGATGGCCAAGCAGCCAGAGGAGCGCTATCAGGGCCAACATGGGCTGATTGCGGACCTGCGCGAATGCTGGCGCCAGTGGCGGGAACACCGCGCCATTGCGCCGTTCGAGCTGGGTCGCAAGGATGTTTCGAGCGGTTTTGCGATTCCCCGCAAACTTTATGGGCGCAAACGCGAAACAGAGCGCTTGTTGCGGACCTTCGAAGAGGTCGCCGCGGGCGGCCATGCGCTGGGCCTGGTCAGCGGTCTGGCGGGAAGCGGCAAGTCCTCGCTCGTCTGGGAGCTGCACCGCCCGGTTGCCGCCAAACAGGGACTTTTTCTGGCGGGCAAGTTTGAACAATATAACCGGCGCATGCCCTATTCGGCCACGATTACCGCATTCAAGGGTGCCGTCCGTCAAATTCTCGCTTCGGGTAACGAGCAAATCGCACGCTGGCGCGACAAGATCTTGCGCGCTACCGGTCCCAACGGCAAATTGCTCGTCGACGTCCTGCCCGAGCTGGCACTGCTGATCGGCGAGCGTCCCGACGTGCCGATCCTACCGCCCACGGAAAGTCAGCACCGCTTCAACGCGCTGTTCGTCGGCTTCATCCGTCTGTTCGCCAACGAAGAACATCCGCTGCTGCTGTTTCTCGACGACCTGCAATGGGCAGACTCCGCATCGCTGGGTCTGCTGGAAGCGATCATGCTGGACCCAGAGACCCACCACTTGATGTTGGTGGGCAGTTATCGCGACAACGAGTTGGACTATGGGCATCCCCTTGTGGAGGTCCTCGAACGCCTGCGCAAACCGGACCTGCACAGGGTCGAGCTGAACGTTGGGCCCTTGACGCCCGACTCGGTCGCTGACTTGTTGGCCGGCGCGTTTGGCACTTCGGCCAGTCAGGTTGCCGACTTGGCGCTGGTCTGCCATCGCAAGACGGACGGCAATCCCTTTTTCCTGCGGCAGTTCCTCGAGGCCATCCACTTCCGCAAGCTCATCTACTTCCAGGCCTCTACGGGGGTATGGAAATGGTCGATCAAGGAAATTGACCAGGCCCAGATCACCGAGAACGTCGCCGAGCTGATGTCCAGCCAGATCGAACGCCTGCCCTTCGAGACCTTCACGCTGCTGAAACTGGCGGCCTGTATCGGCAGCCAATTCGACCTGGCCACGCTTTCGATGGTCAGCGGCATGGGTCTGCTCGAAACCCGTGACGCACTCTGGCCCGCGCTCAAGGATGGCCTGATCCGTCCCCGCAACGACCGCTACCAATTCATCAGCAACGCCCGCGATGCCAGTCTGGTCTTTTTCCATTTTCCGCACGATCGCATTCAGCAGGCCGCCTACGCGCTGATCCAACCGGAGCGGCTGGCGCGCACCCACCTCGAGCTAGGACGCGCCTTGCTGGACTGCCTGAACGAGGCCGAGTGCGACCGACGCCTGTTCGAGATCGTCAACCATTTCATGGTCGGCGTCTCCCTGATCGGCACCCGGGCCGAGCGCTTCCGACTGGCGAACCTGCTACTGCGCGCCGGCATCCGCGCCAAGGAGAGCTCGGTCTTCAAGTTGGCCCACGAGTATTTGGAAAGCGCGCTCACCCTGGTTACGGACGAGGACTGGAGCACGCGCTATGCGTTTATGCGCGATCTCCACCTTGAGGCAGCCGAAACCTGTTACATTTTTCACCGGCTTGAGCAGATGGAGGCCCTGCTGGAAGCCCTGCTCGAGCGCGCGGTCGATCCGGACGAACGGCGGCGTGCCTTCGAGATCCGCTTGAACGGCTATGTCGGCGCTTACAACTGGAGTCGCGCCTTTCGTGCGGGCCTGGACGGGCTCAAGGACCTCGGGCTCGAGTTTCCCGAACAGCTGGACGCCGAAAGCTGCCGCCAGGCCCTGGCCGAGGCGGCCGCTGCCATGGACGCGGTCGGCCTCGACAACCTGGCCGCACTGCCGGCGATGACGGACCAACTGCGACTCAGCCAGATCCGCCTGCTGGCCGCGGCCATGACGCCGATCTTTCACGTCGCCCCCGACCTGTTTCGACTGATGACCGCCCGTTATGCGACGCTGACGCTGGCCGGCGGGCATATGGAGTTGAGCGGCTACCTCTGGTCGACCTATGCAATGGTGGTTGTCGTCGAGGAGCCCGAGCGCGCGCTCGCGCTCGGGCGCTTGGCGATCGAGCTGGCGGGCCGATACCCGAGTGGCAAGGTCCATGGCCGCACGGTTTTCACCGTCCATGCCAATCTCTCCTTTCGCACGCGCCCGATCACCGACCTGGTCGCGCTGCTGCACGACTCCTACACCCGGCTGGTCGAGAGCGGTGATATCGAATTCGCGGCCTATGCGCTGGTCTACCATTTAATGTTCGCCTTCTTTTCCGGCGCACGCCCCTTGGTCGAGCTGAGCCAGCTCTGTCAGCGCTGGATCCGCGTGCTCGAACGCTTGGTGATCGGCTATCCGCTGGGCCTGCTCTGCGCCCAGGCGGTGCAGGACCTGAGCGCGTCCCAAGCGGGTGGGACCGTACTGCGGGGGCGCATCTTCGACCATGGCAACTGTGAGGCAAAGGGCTATCGGCTGGACCGTTTTTCCGAAGGCCAGACCCTGATTTTCGAGCTGATGTTGGCCTATCTATTAGGTGATCGGGCCCTGGCCTGGCAGGCCGCGGAACGCTGTCGCGAGCTCGGCCTGGCGAACACGCACGAGTACACCACCAGCATCTACCTGGGCTTCGCCTCACTGGTTCGCCTCGAGCGCTGGTCCGCCACGCCCGAACAGGAGCGACCCGCGCTGCTGGCCCTGGTCGAGGCCGACCAGACGCGCTTGGCTCAGTGGGCGCGGATGGCCCCGGCCAACTTTGCCGCCCGTTGGCACCTGGTCGAGGCCCAGCGCGCGCTGCTCGAGGAACGCCACCCAACCGTCCAACACCACTTCGACAAGGCCCTGGCCCTGGTCTCGGGCAAAGTCAACCACTGGGAGCGGGCTTTGGTCAACGAGGCCTGCGGGCGCTATTGGTTTGCCTGCGACAACCTCACGCTGGCCGGCATTTTCCTGCGTCGCGCCGCCAAGGCCTGGAGCGCCTGGGGCGCCGACGCCAAGTGCGCCGCGCTCCAACGGGAGTTCTCCGACCTGTTGGAATGTCCCGCGGACGAAGTCATCGAACCCCAAAACCGCCTCGGCGCGCAGGTCGACTTGAGTGAATTGACCGAGGCCTGTGCGGACATCTCAAACGCCTGTAGGCCCACGGAACTGCTCGAGCATCTGGCCCGGGTCACGATGGAACACGCCGGTGCCCAGTACTGCGCGCTGCTCCTCGATCGCCAAGGGCAATGGCTGCTGATGGCCAGCGGTGATCCCGACGGCGTTCGCACCCTCGACGATCGACCTACAGCGCTGGAGCGCTGCGACACACTCTCGCGCGGGATCTGCCACTACGCCGCCAACACCGGTCAGATTGTGTTGCTTGAGGATGCGGCCGAGAGCACGAATTGGGACAGTGATCCCTATATCCTCGGCAAAGCCCCCAAATCACTGCTCTGTCAGCCGATCTCGCTGCGGGGCAAGGTCCGTTTGCTGCTCTATCTCGAGAACAACTTGCGGCGCTCAGTTTTTACCGAGGACCACCTGCGCGTTCTCGGCATGTTCGGCAACCACGCCGTTTTGGCCTTGGCCGCCATGGACTTTTTTGTTCAAGACGCGGAGCCTGCTCAAAGCGCGCCACATACGCCTAAAAAGGAGACCAGCTCCGAGCCGCGGAATCGACCGTCATAGGCGCAAGCGCGCACGGCGATCAAGGCGCTGGCCTGACCCAACTCGATATGCTTCAGTGTTTGGGTTTCAATCCGCAAGGCTTCGCACAGGGCGGTAACCGGCACGGGCCTGCCGGTGGCCGATAACTTCAATGCCAGCTGTTCATCGCTTGCAAACAGATCGAACTCCGTGCGCAACCAAAGCGCGACAAGGCCGCGCTGCGGTTGGAATAGGGCAGAGTCGACTTGGCTTAGATCGGCCTGCACGGCGAACAGACTGACGGCGCCCGCACGGCTAAAATCGGGCTCCCGCCGTCGCGCCGTTTCCCCATGTGCGGCCTGTGCCCGACCCGCAGCGGGGCCGTCGAGATAGCCGCTCAGGTCGAGTGGCGCACGGTGCCAAAAGCCTTTTTGGAAGTCCAGCCGGAAGCGGGGAATGAACTCGGTGGCGATCTCTGGGACTTCGTGGCAGGCATCGGCCAACTCGAGCGCCAGCCCCTCGTGGCGCCTCACAGCGCCGCTCTCGAGGGCCAGTTCCTCCAGGTTGGCGGCGATGCGCCGGTAACGGGCGTAGGCCGATGGCGCGGACACGGACAAACAGTCGAGGATGCGTGCGTAAAGCTCGCGGCCCTCGTTCTCGACGATCGCTTCGCCGGCCAGGTGGGCCGCCAAGGCGTGCAACCCCCAGTGGGGCACCATGTAGCGGGTGAACACTTCGTGGTGGCGGTTGCGGCCAAAGCGGATGTTGATCGACATGGCGTCGTCCAGGTAGGTAAAATGGTGGTAATAGGAAAAGGGTAGGAACAGCGCGTCACCGGGGTAGAGGGTTGCACAGCAGCCGCCGAGTCGCGTTACCAGTGCAACTTTTTGCTGCTCGTCGAGGCGCTCGAAATCCAGGCGCGAAACGAAGCCCGCCGTGCGCAAGGGCAGACAGGACGAGGCCGGCACCAGGTACACGCGCTTGCGCCCGTATATTTCATAGATCAGGACTTGCTTGTAGTCCGTGTCGATATGCAGCGATGCGCTCTTGCCCGGATGGCCGATAAACGTGTGAATCACCACCTGGGGATCGGCGCTGCCGTCGGCCAGCGTGCAGTGGGGCGGTAGCTCGAAGCGTGCCCGCAAGGCATCGGGGATCTGTTCCTGACCCATCCAACCGGCAGTTTCCGGGTGGCGGTCCACATGGGCGCAATAGTCGGCGAAACGCATCGTCTGGCCAATCAGCGGATCAGCGGCGCGGCCATGGACCTGGTCCAGAAAAAATTCCACGTATTCGCCCTTGAACTGGAGGCACATGTCGCCCAAGTGCGCCAGCACATCCGCGCGGGACTGGAGCGCGCGAATGGGCTGATCCAGAAACAGCCCGCTGAAGATCGCCGGTCGCTGGGGCGCTACATAATCTGCCCAAAAATCCGCGGGTGCGGGCAGTCCATAGCGGGGCACGGATTCATGCGGCGAGACATAGGTCTGAAGTGTCATGGCTGGTACCTGCACGAGAAATTAGCTCCGAGCCCTGCTCTGAGCTTATCAGGATTTCAACGGTTTTGCAGACGATCTCCGCGAAGCGCTTGGCATCGCGGCGATTGATCATCAGCGCGAAGCCAAGGCCCTGCTCGGGCAGATAGGCCGCCAAGGATTGGAATCCGCCCGTTCGGCCAGGATGGCCGAGCAAGGTCACAACCCGGTCGCCGCAAGTCACTTCCATCTCCATCAGGCCCAGCCCATACCCGCGAACCATGAGCGCGGGCACGCTCGGTTCGAGTGGCGTGGCCGTCTCCAGTGGCAGGGTGCTGCGCATTTCCACGAGCGATTGCGCCTTTAGCACCCGGTTGGGCTGATTGAGATGGTAGATCCAGCTGGCCACGTCTTGTGCCGTCGAGATCAAGGCCCCCGCCGTCGTGTAGCTGCGCACGAAGGCGCGGCTGTCGACGCGCGGCAACCCTTTGGCGTTGAAGCCCATGGCGCGTCGCCCGTCGGGCACCGCCTCGCTGCCGCCCAAAAAGGTGTTGCGGAGGCCAAGCTTACCCTTCATTTCCGCAAACAGTGCTGCCAGGCCCGGACGGGGCCTGGATTTGGTCAGCACGTCGCCGAGCAGCTGGTAGTTCGTGTTGCTGTAGCAATAGCCGTGGTCGCGCTGACCAGCGGGGATCGCAGCGGGCGGGCCCTGGTCGCCATCGGCGATGCCGCTGCGCATGGTGAGCAGTTGGCGCAAGGTCGGCGTCCAGAAAGCACCCTCCGCCCGAGTGCTGGCTAGGCAGGCACTCAAGTTCTGGTCCAGATCGAGCACCCCGCGATCCCGCTGTTGCAGGATCAGCGCGGCCGTCACCGTCTTTGTAATGCTACCCACTTCGAATAAAGTCTCCGGTACGATTTCCGTCCGCGGTGGCACGACGACGTAGTCGATTGCGTCCAGATCGTCGAGACAGGTCATCGACAGGGGTTCGGACGTGGGGTTTGCATAGCCCAGCGCCAGTGCTTGGGGTTTGCCCTTGCCGCGAAAAAAGGCCGCGCTGATGCCGGGGATCCCGTTCGTGCAGTGCCACTCCTGGGCCATGCAATCATGGTAATGGGTTTTCAGGGCGATGAACTGTTCTGGCGTAAGTGCCGACTCCGCTAGGAGCAGCGCGCCTTCCAGCCCGATCAATCGCGAAACCCATGTTAGTAAAACTTTCCAGATAACTCGAAAACGTACCGATCTCCGCACCTATATCCTCAAAATATTAATTCTGGTAAGTCTGTTAGGGTTTTCGCTCCGCCAAGCGCGTAACCCAGCCATAAGAGGGTATGTATTATACATAGAAATAATCGTGCATCAAGGAAAAGTAACTGACTGCGGACGGTCGCATTTTGCGTCGAATGGTCGATTTGGGAGCACTCGGCTCATCAGCCGACTGCTTCATCGGGCTGAAAGAGCGTTTGGGGGCTCGCCCGAGCGCGTGCCCTCGTGCTAGAGTGAGCCGAGAGGTGTGACGTGCCGACCCTTGAACAACGACTTCGCATGCCTGCTTATCTCGAGCGCGGTTTAACTGTTTTTACCGAGCTGACCCATGTCCGCCGAGGTTCATGTTGCGGCTCTGGCTGTAGGCATTGTCCGTTCATGCCGCGTGCTCGCGCCGGGGAGACGCGCCTGGCTGAGGACATCGCAGCCGCCTTGCAGGCCTGAGTCCGGCTTGTAACTCGACAGGGTCCGAGGCAGCCGCTAGAATGAGCACGCCCCGGAATTTGTGCCGCAGGTGCAGAGACGGGGTGCTAGAATAAGCGTGGCGCTTTGCGACCCATTCCTAATCGAGGTTGTCATGATTGGTTCCTTGGGTTTCCCCGAAATAATGCTGATCCTGTTCATCGGCCTGTTGCTGTTCGGGCCGAGCAAGATACCTGAAATTGGACGCTCCTTGGGCAAAGGGATCCGCGAGTTCAAAAAGAGCACCAGCGGCCTGATGGACAGCCTCAACGCCGAGGTCAAAAGCGTCGAACAGGCCAGCCGCAGCACCGGCTTTCCGGCCCAGGACCCGGCCGCCACGCGCCCGGCGCCCGCGTCACCGACCTCGCCGCCGCCCGTCAACAGCGAGCCCGTCAAAGCCACCGTCATCGACCTCGAAGGCGAGGGTGAGCGCACTTGAGCCAAAAGGTCGATCCCAACCAGATGACGTTTTTCCAGCATCTGGAAGAACTGCGCAACCGCCTGATCAAAAGCGTGTTGCTCTGGGTGGTCGTCTTCGCGGTGTGCTTCGCCTACATTCAGCCGATTTTCGAATTTCTGGCCCAGCCGATTTATAACCTGACCCTGCACTCGCCGTTCGCCGCCTTCGATCCCAAGGAACCGTTTTTCGCCATGTTGCGGGCCTCGGTCTGGGTCTCGCTGTTCTTTTCCAGCGGTATTTTCTTTTACCAGCTCTGGGCCTTCGTGGCACCCGGTTTGACCCGCGAGGAAAAGCGCTTCGCCGGTGGCTTCATCACGTTTATGGCGATCTTTTTTCTGGTCGGCTGCCTGTTCAGCTTCTATCAGCTGTTCCCGGCCATTCTCGAGTTCCTGCTGAGCTGGAACAACGACGGTGAGAGCAACTACACCCGCAGCAAGTACTTGGACATCCTCATCGGCTTCGTGCTGGGCACGGGCCTGTGCTTCGAACTGCCACTGGTGATTTATTTCCTGGCAAAGGTCCGCATCGTCAATGCCCGCTTCCTGCTGGCCAAATTCAAATACGCGATCCTGATCATCTTCGTTCTCGCCGCCGTCATCACGCCGACGCCGGACCCCTACACGCAGTCGCTGCTGGCCGCGCCGATGCTGCTGCTCTACCTGCTCGGCGTCGCCCTGGCCGCCACGGTCAAAGCCAAGCCCGCGCCGCCAGTAAAGGACGAGGACGACGAGGATCAGAACATCGGCCTGCTCGAGTGACGCCGTGATCCTGCCCGACTTCTACCGCAGCCCCTGTTGCCGCGCCCGCCTGGAAGGCCGCGGCGGTTACCTGCACTGCAGCGCCTGCGACCAGGCCTACCCGATCCACGAGGGCATTCCCGTCCTCCTGCCCCACGAGGCGCTGCACCGCTGTCCGACCTGCAACCGCCTGGCCGCGCGGATCGCGGCTGGCGAGCCCTGCCCAAACTGCGGCGCGGGCGCCTAACTGTCACTGCGGTTTGGGAACGGGTCATTGCCAGCGCAGCGGACGGACTGTAATTTTCAGAAAATAGTCCTGGCATTTCTCGCGCGCCCAGGTTAAGTTGGGTTTGTCAACTAAACCACAGCCTAGCGAGGTTGTACCATGCCCAGACAGCACATCGCCCACGACAGACTCTTTAAATGGCTGATCAGCGCGTTCATTACCGAGTTTTTCAAGGTATTCTTTCCACAACTGAAGGTCAAGAACTGTAGTTTGGCAGACAAAGAGTTCTACCAACGCGCAAAAAGCCTGAACCACAGCCGCGAGGCCGACTTGCTGGTCCTGGCAGAGGTCACCGCCGCCGACCAAACCTGGCAGGTGATGATCCTGATCGAACTGAAGAGCCGCCGCATCGTCGCCATGGCTCAGCTGCGCAAATACGTGCATTTCATCGGCTTTCAAACGGAGCATCCAGTCTGGCCGCTGATGCTTTACACGGACGATGCGCATTGGCGAAACCCCATAGAAGATCGCTTTCCTGTCGCCTTTCACAGCGTCGATGGCATGAATCACGTGCGCTGTGATATCATCAAGCTCAAGGACCACAAGAGCGCGGAGCTCATGCGGCATACCTCGCTCTTGGCCAAGCTGTTGGCGCTCAAGGCCGACGACCGTGGCATGGATCGCGAAGACCTGATCCACCAACTTTACAGCAGTGTGGTAGCCCAAGATCACAACCTCAATGACGACCAGAAATACGTAATCGAGAAGTTCGTCAACGCTTATGGCGCGCTGGCGCCTGATCGCATCGAAGACATCAAGCGGGAGGTCAATATGAAGTACACCGGCAACACCATCACCGAGTACTATCAACTCTACGCCGAGGATCAGCTCAAGGTAGGCGAGAAACGCGGTGAGAAACGCGGTGAGAAACGCGGCGAGAAACGCGGTATTATCAAGGGAAAACTGGAAACCTTCGAAGGCCTCCTGCGCGAGGGCGTGATTGATCAGGCCTACTTCAACCGCGCTACTGCACCCTTGTATCGCCAACTCGCTTCGCTGGGGTCATCCCAAAAGGCCTCCAAAGCAACCACTGCCACAAAAGGGTGATTTTGATGGAACGGTTGCATCTGAACCTGAGTAGTCGGGAATTGGTAGCGCTTTTTCAGGCGTTACACTCAGATGACCCATGGTGGAGAACCCGCGAGCAAATGGCCAAAATGGAAGATGAATGCAATACCATCACCGAGTTCTACGAGCTCTATGTCGAGAACCAACGCATTCGGGGCTTCCAGCGCGGCTTTGTACGCGGATTTAAACGCAGCCTGAGGCGCGAGATGAGATGCGGATGGCTTAAAGGAAAACTGGAAAGCCGCGAAAACATCCTGCGCGAGGGCGTAATTGATCAGGCCTTCTTCAACCGCGCAGCTGCACCCTTGTACCGCAAACTGGCTGCCCTGAAGTCACCCCAAAATGCCTCCAATACGCCCACCGACGCCTAAGGGGGATTATGAAGGCGTTCACAAGACCTCGCCGCGGCGGTGGGCGATGTGGTCCGGGCGCGGCTTGCGACCCGATTGTGAAAGAAGTGTTTCACCGCTGGCCTAACCTGAAACCGAGCCTATCAGCGGAGTAACTCTTCTGATCCGTCCGGTATCCGATTATGAAAGAAGTGTTGCACCGCTGGCAAGACCTGAAACCGAACCTATCAGCGGAGTAACTCTTCTGATCCGTCCGGTATCCGATTATGAAAGAAGTGTTGCACCGCTGGCAAGACCTGAAACCGAACCTATCAGCGGAGCAACTCTTCTGGTCCGCCCGGTACCCGATTATGAAAGAAGTGTTTCACCGCTGGCAAGACCTGAAACCGAGCCTATCAGCGGAGCAACTCTTCTGGTCCGCCCGGTACCCGATTGTGAAAGAAGTGTTTCACCGCTGGCAAGACCTGAAACCGAGCCTATCAGCGGAGCAACGCGGCTGGTCCGCCCGGTATCCGATTATGAAAGAAGTGTTGCACCGCTGGCCTATAACCTGAAACCGAACCTATCAGCGGAGCAACTCTTCTGGTCCGCGCGGACACCCGCCGCCCGGCGCAAGATTGCATCTTGCGCTACAGCAGCTACTCGTGTTCCAGCAGGTTATCGACCGCTTCGACGGCAAGGGATAAGCGCTGTTCCCAAGAGCCACGAACGATGACATAGTGGCGTCCCTGCTGTTCCAGAGCTTCGCGGCAATGCTCGAAAAACGAGTGGCGCTGATCGGGCAGGTAGCGCACCGGATCGGCGACCCAGGGCACGTCTACGTCGAGCAGTAACGTCAAGTCATAGGGATTCTGGCTGACCAATTCCAGGAGCGCTGGATCGCAGCGACCAAACAAGACTTGGCTCCAAATAGTCGTTGTCAGAACATCGGTATCGCACAACAGCACCTTGTTGGCTTTCCTTGCCAACGCGGCCTCTGAGGCGAGCTGTCCGCGCGCGACCTGGAGCAGGTTCGCCTCGGTCAGCTCGCCACCGCTCAGCTCGAACAGCGTGCGCGCGTACTCCGGCACGGCGACGGTGCCGTAGTGCGCCGCCAGGTCTCGGGCCAGGGTTGTCTTGCCGGTCGATTCGGGGCCGAACACACAGACCCGCTTGGCATAGTGGGCGCGCACGGGCTCTGGCAGGTAGCGCCAGTTCCCCATGGGATCGCGGCGCACGGCCGTGCCGCTGATCGGCATCACCGCGCGGGCAGGGTTGACTGCCACAAACGTGGCGCCCAGCACGCTGGCCAGCTTGGCGCCATAGGCTTCAGAGGCAAAGACACAATCGACGGGGTAGGGCATCACCCGCGTCAGCGCGGCTTGCCAGATCGCCCAGAACTCGGGGTGTTCGCTGGGCTCCTGCGGGTGCGGCTCGTCCAGGTGCACCACATCGCAGCCGGGGCAGAGCTCCTTCAGCCAGGCGAAGCGCAGCGTGCTGGGAATCGGCTCGTCGCGCAGGTGTTCGACGACGATCGTCAGCTGGTCCACATAGTGACGGGCAAAGTCGATCAGGTACAGATGGCCCAGGTGCGGCGGCATGAACTTGCCGAGCACCAGGCCGCGACTGGGCTTTGCCAGGGGATGCATATCAGCCTCCATGGGCCAGGATGTGCCGCACGTAGCGGGTCAATAGGGCGCTGTCCACCACAGGACAGCTTATTCCCGATCGAGCCAAGAGCGAACGCGCCTGGCGGTCGTCGAAGTGGCAGCGGGTCGCCTGGAACAGGTCGAGCGCCCGCTCCGGTCTGCTTTCCGCACAGAGCCGCGACAGGGCCAGATAGGCGGCGCCCAGGTGGGGCGAGGGGCTGGCGGTGTGCAGTACGTGAAGGCGCTCGAGCCAGGCGGCGTTGGCGAGCGGCGCCAAGGGCGCCCCGGCAGCCGCCATGGCCCCTGCAATCTCGGCCAAACCAACGCTGTGACCGGCCAGATGCGTGGTTGCCAAACCCGGTTCGTCGCGGGCCGCGATGGCGACCATGGCGCGCGCGGCATAGTCGATCGGGGTGACGTCCATAGCCAGATCCGAGCGGATCTGCTCGGGCACGGCACCCAGTTGGGCCAGGCCCTGCACGGTCAGCGCCAGCCAATCGTGCGGTGCCCCGTGGCCGCTTTGGCTGTCGCCGGTCAGCAGGCCCAGGCGATGGATCGTGACTGTAGGCAGCTGCCGAGCCGCCTCGCGGACTAAGACCTCGGCCGCCCATTTAGTCGCGGCATAGCCGCCATAGACCTGTTGTGTTTGGGAAAGCGTGTCCGACTCCTGAAACCGACCCTCACCGCCGTCTGCCGAGACAAATACGGACAGCGTCGAGGCGTAGTGCAGCGCCTTGGTCCGGCCAGTCGCCACCAGGCGCAAAACCTCGCGCGTGCCCACCACATTGCTCGGCCACAGCGTCTCACAGTCCGCCATCAGGCTGACTTGGGCGCCGCAGTGGAAGACCGTATCGACGCGATCGGCTAACCGGACGAAATTCCTTTCACACATTCCCAGCATGACTTGCGATAAATCTCCGAGAACTGGAACGATGCGCGCAGATTCGGTATTGCCCACCTCGAGTCCGTAGCGCTTGAACGTGGCCAGTAGCCGCGCCCGTCCAGCTTGGTCATTGTCGGCCCGCACCAGACATAGCACGCGACAGTCAGAGGCCCGCAAAACTTCATAAACGACGCGACTCCCCAAAAAGCCCGTGGCGCCCGTGACCAGAACGGCATGCTCCGCGTCGCTGCCAGAGGCCCGCTTTGGCAGGTCGTCCAGCAGGCGCAGCTCTGTCCGGACCCGTGCGCGCAAGCCGCTGGCCGGCATGCTTGGCTCGGCCGCTTCGGCCAACGCCGCCGCCAAACGGCCCAGGCCCGGGTGAGCGGCGATCAGCGCGGGTGTGAGCGCCAGTCCCCGCTGTGCGGCCAGGGCCAGCAGCGCGATCATCTGCAGCGAGCTGCCACCCAGCGCGAAAAAGTCGTCATCCCGCCCGACTTGGCACCCGAGCACGTCCTGGAAGACGGACGCCAAGCGCCGTTCCAGCTCGGAGGCCGGCGCTGGCCCCAGCGGCGTTCGGGTGAGCCTCAGCGCTTGCAGTGCGGGCAGGTCGGGCTTGCCGCTGGCCGTGAGCGGCAGCGATTCAAGCCATACGAGGCGTTCCGGCAGCATAAAGGCCGGCAAGCGCGCCGCCAGCCAGGCCTGGAGGTCGCCCTCCTGACTGGCATCGCCCTCCAGGAACGCCGTCAAGGCCGCCCGCGGGCCATGGGCCAGCAGCGCCGCGCGGCGCACACTTCCGTGCCTGATCAGACAGGCTTCGATCTCCTCTGGCGCCACCAAGGCGCCCCGCACCTTGAGCTGGCGATCGATGCGGCCCAGGAAGATCAGCTCGCCCTTGGTGCTCTGAACGACCCTGTCGCCACTGCGATAGGCGCGCCCCAGCGGGCTTGGCCCAAAGCGCGTGCTGGACAGGGTCGGTGCATCCAGATAGCCGCGCGCCAGGCCTGGCCCGGAGATCATGAGTTCGCCGGCCTGGCCCGGTAGGCAGCGCCTGCCATCCTCCCCAACCACCGCATAAACAATCCCGGGCAGGGGACTGCCGAGCAGTGGCCGCTCCCAGTCGACCGTCGCCTGCACGGCGCTGGTGCAGACGGTCGCCTCGGTCGGCCCGTAGACGACCATCAGCCGCAGCTCAGCCGCCCAGCGCCGGATCGCGGCTTCGTCACAGACTTCGCCGCCGATCACGACCGTCCGCAGCGCAGGCGGTTTGGGCAGGGTCAGGTGGGGCAGCAGCGCCGGCGGCAGGTCTAGGTAAGTAATCTCCAGCCGCGTGAGCGTCGCCTGCAGCGCCTCCGGCGTGGCCGTCCGCGCTTTGGGTTCGATGTAGAGGGTCGCGCCGGCCAGCAGGGCCGTGCCGATATCGGAGATCGAGGCGTCGAAGGCCGTCGCCAACAACCAGAGGCTGCGCGCGCCGGGTCCAAGTTCGAACAGCGCGATCTGCGCCTCCAGCATCGGCAGCAGGCCGCCGGTCGCGACCATCACGCCCTTGGGTTCGCCCGTCGAACCCGAGGTGAAGATCACATAGGCAAGGTGTTGTGAATCCGGTGTGGCCGGCCCGTGCAGCGCGTTTGGTTCGCTATCGGTGCGCAGGTACCGCGCGCCAAGGTCCTCGTCGGCATCGCATGCGACCAGCACCCAGCGCGCCTTGGCCCGGCGCAGGTAAGCGGCACGTCGCGCGACCGGCAAGGCGCTGTCCAAGGGCACGAATGCCGCGCCGGCGTACCAGCAGGCCAGCATCGCCACGACGTATTCCGTCGATTTTTCCAGCGCCAGGCCGACGACGTCTTCCGGGCCCAGTCCGCATTCGATCATCGCCGAGCCCAGCCGCGCGACGCGCGTGGTGAGCGCGTCGTAACTCAGGACCACGTCGTTTTCGACCAGCGCCGGCGCTGCGGGGCAGCGGTCGCGCACGGCGATCAGGCACGCGATGAAGCCGTCAGTCATGGGCGCTCGAGGCGTCGGCGCGGGTGTAGTCGGGCAGCGCCGAGCCGCGCGAGCGGTTGTCGACGGAGGGCGCGCCCAGGCCCTGCTCGTGGTCGATCAGGTCGACAAAGCGGAAGTCGAGACTGTAGCGCGTGCGCCCGAAATTTTGCGGCAGGGTGCAGTGGAACTGGGCGCCGCTGAACAGCAGGATCTCGCCGCGGCGGCAGCTAAAGCCGACCGCAGGGCCGCCATCGACCTGGCCCACCACGCCGGGGTAGCGCGCCTCGAGGCCGGCGTTGCGCTGCTGCCAGCCGATTTTCAGGCCCCAGCCTTTAGCGACCCATTCGTCGTAGTCAAAGATCTCCGAATCGTTGGGGACCGGTTCGCTAAATTTTTCCGGATAGAAGACAAACGTCTCGTCAGCGGCGAGGTCGTCGAGCGGGATCCAGACCGTGATCAGGCTGGCGGGGTGACCGTACCAGGTATCGCGATGGGGGTAATAGACGGCCTTGGCGCGCGGGTTGTTTTGGCCGCCGTCCAGCACGCAGCGCAGGCGCAGGGGATCGAAGGCGATCCGTTCGCGCGCCTGGCCCAGCTCGGCGAGCAGGCGCAGCACCGCCTCGTGGTACGGCGCGGTGAGGTAGATCTGCCTGCGGATGCGGCCGATACAGGCGAAGTGCGCCTCGTCGCCCAGGCGCGCGGCGGCTAGGCGCGGCTCGGGCCCCAATTCGCCGGCCATCAGCGCGGCCACGTCGTCGACCAGCGCCAGCGAGGCCGGACTGGGCGGCAACTTGAAAACGCGGCCAGCGTAAAGCGCCTGGCGCAATGCGGCGCCATCGGCCGGGGACTGGTGCTCTAGGATCATGCGGGTCTCCTTGCCACAGCGATGCAGCGCGGGCTATTGAGGGTCAGGGCAGCGAAGTGCAGATCGCCGTAGAGTGCCACGTCGCGGAAGCCGACCCGCTCCAGCAGGGCGACCAGCTCGTGGGGCAGGTACAGGCGCACCCAGCTGTCGTGCGCGACTTCGGTGCCGTCGGGCAGACGGTAGCACCAGCGCTTGGTCATGGCCATGGCGCGCAGGTCGATGGCGCTGTCGCGCACCAGCAGCACCTCGCCACGGCGGGTCTGGCGCCGCGTCTCGACCCGTGGCAGGAAGGTGCGCAGGATGCCGGGCACGTTCATGAAGTCCAGGGCAAACTGACCGCCAGGAACAAGAGATTCATAAGCGCGGGCCAACATGCGCAGATTGTCGTCATCCTCGCGCATGTAGCCGAAGCTGGTCCACCAGTTGAAGGCGCCGTGGCAGGGCGGCGCTGCCACAAACTGGAAGGCGTCGGCGGCCTGGAGTTCTAGGTGCAGCCCGCGGGCCTGGGCGTCAGCCTCGGCGCGGGCGATGTAGTCCGGCATCAGGTCGCAGGCGACGACGTCCAGCCCGTGCGCGGCCAGCGGCACAGCGATGCTGCCAATGCCGCAGCACTGGTCGAAGACGCGCAGGCCTGGCCTCAGCGCCAGGGCTTGCTCGAGAAATGCCAGGGTCGCCTCCAGTTCGGCGGGATCCCCGCGCTCCAGCAGCACGTCGGCCAGCAGGTCATCGTAGAGGCTCGGCCACCAGGCCGCTTCGGGACTATTCATCAGCCGCCCTCCGCGAGTTTGAAACGTTCTTGAAGCAAGCTGGCCGAGAGCAAGGTCATCAGCACCGGCTCGGCGCGGTTGTCGGGCGTACCGGCCAGACAGGCTTCCGCGAAGCGGCGCGCCTTGGCGGCGTCGATCAGCGGCACCCTCGCGGCGGCGCGGCTGCCCAGGAGGTCGAGCATCCAGGCGCGGCTGCGGGCCGTGCCGAACTGGGTCAACGGCGGCGCCAGGAACGGGTGCTTGCGCCGGGCCAAGACGGCAGGTGGCAACAGGTCGGCCATGGCAGCGCGCAGCACGTGCTTCTGGACCGTGCCGCGGATTTTCAGGTCGAGCGGCAGGGCGCTTGCGCGTTCGAATAGGATATGGTCGAGGAACGGCGTGCGGCCCTCAAGCGAGGCCGCCATCTCGGTGCCGTCGCCCAGCGCGCGCAGGATGTAGCCGGCCAGGCAGAGGCGCGTCCAGAGGTAGGCGGCCTGCAGGACCGGCGGGCGCCCGTGCAGTTGGCCGCGCACATCCAGGTCGGCGAACAGGCGGCCGAAAACGCGCAGGCGCAGCCCGTCGACGGGGACGTCCTCGCGGAGCAGGCCCAGCAGCTGGGCGCAGAAGGCTGCCTTGGCCCTGAGGAAGGTCGGCGTGAAGCCCAACTGCTGCTGGACCTCGGGCAAATCGGGCGCGTCGGCCTCGGGCAGCATCACGCCCCGTTGCGCCGCATCGGTCGGCACCCTAGCGGCATCGAAATCTTGGGCCAGGTGGGCGTAGCCGAGGAACGCTTCATCGGCGCCCTCGCCGGAGAGCGCGACCTTGAAGCCATGGTCGGCAATAGCGCGGGCCAGCAGCAGCTTGCTGGGCAACTGGCCGTTGATGCACAGGCCCTCGCCGTGGAAGACTGCATCGGCCAGCGCCTCCAGCTGGGCCTCCTGGCTGACCTCGACCAGGTGCAACTGGACGCCCAGAGCAGCGGCCGTGTGACGGGCCAGATCGGCCTCGCCGTAGGGCGGGTGCTGAAAGGCGACCGTGAAGGCGTGCAGCGGCCCCAAGCTGGCGCGGGCGGCCAAGGCCAGGATCGCGGCCGAGTCCAGGCCGCCGCTGAGGTGGATGGCGACCGGCACATCGGCGCGCAGGCGCAGGCGCACGACCTCATCAAGCGCCTCGCGGATCGCGGTGACCGCGCTCGCTTCGTCGACCGCGGCCGGTTCGACGGGCAGGTCCAGGTCCCAATAGCGCTGCAAGCGCGGACTGGCACCAGGTTGGGCGATCAGCAGATGGCCAGGCGGCAGCATTCTGATGCCGCGGAACAGGGTGCGACTGGGCGGTAGATACTGATGGACAAGTGCGTGTTCCAGTGCCTCGTGATCCCAGGCCGCCGGCAGGCCAAGCGCGAATAGGGCCTTGGCCTCCGAGGCCAGGTAGAGCCCATCGGCGCGCTCGGCATAGACCAAGGGTTTGATGCCAAAGCGGTCGCGGCCGGCCAGCAAACGACGGGCGCGTTGGTCCCAGAGCGCGAAGGCGAACTCGCCGCGCAGGTGGTCGACGCAGGCCAGCCCGTGCGCCTCGTAGAGGTGGACCAGGACCTCGCTGTCGCTGTCGCTGCGAAAGCGGTGGCCGCGGCGTTCGAGGGTGTCGCGCAGACTGGCAAAGCCGTAGAACTCGCCATTGACGACGGCGACGACCGAACCGTCCTCGTTGCTGACCGGCTGTGCGCCATTCTCGAGCGCCAACACCGCCAGGCGCCGGTGGCCCAGGAACATCTGGCCTTCGGGCGAAAGATAGTGACCCTGGCCGTCCGGTCCGCGATGGCGCAGGGCGGCCAGCGCGGCTTCCTGGCGCAGGTAATCAAGGGCCGGACCGTCGCTGAGAACCGCGACAATGCCGCACATCAGCCCAGCTCCGGATTGGGCGCAAAGAAGACCTTGGCCGTCTCCGAGCGCTCGGCCTCGGCGAAGACGTCGACGAAGGCGGCGAGCGGGTAGGTCGCGCCAAACAGGTCTTCAACTATGAAATGTGGGTCATTGAGAAGCGCGATGGCGTCTTCGAACGGCGCGTAGCGGACCGCGTGCAGCACCAGTTCGCGCTGCACGGCCAAGGCGATGTCCAGCTCGGCCCTGCGCGCCGGCCGGCTCTTGAGCACCAGCGTACCGCCCTGGCGCAGCGCGTGCAGGCCCGCGTCCAGGCTGGCGGAACTGCCCAGGGTGTCGATGACCCAGTCGCATTCACGCGGTGGCTCCTGGTCAAGCGCTTGGACGATGATTTGGTCGAACCCGCGGGCGGCCAAGATGCGCCGGGTCAATTCGGCGATGCGCCCGCCGCCCAGCACCCAACCGCGCTGGGCGGGCGAGATTGGGCTGTGGATCACCGCCAAGGTCGCGGCCACGGGTTCGACATAGGCGGCCCGCTCCAGCGACATGCCGTCCGGCACGGGGTACACGGCCGCTTCCGGGACGACCAGTGCCCCTGCGAAGCCGCCGTCGCGGTCGACGCCCAACATGCGCGGCATGGGGCAGGGGCGCCCGCCCCGACAGTTCGCGCATTCGGCGCAGTTAAGTAAAGGGTTAACTGTGACCCGATCGCCAGCCCGCACGCGGGTTACCCTCGCGCCAACTGCTTCGACAACGCCGGCCGCCTCATGGCCGAGCACCCGCGGCAGCGTGGAGGGGATTCGACCGGATGCGACATGCAGGTCGGTGCGACACAGCCCCACCCGCAACGGCGCCAGCAGCACGTCGCGGTCGCCGCGCAGCTCAGGTCGCGGCACCTCGGCCAAGGCAACGCCGGCGTGGGTCTTGACAATCGCCAGAACGCGGGGGAGAGGGGTGCTCATGCTGCCTCGAAAGCCAATCGTGCGGAGTCCTCGAGTCGTGGATAACCTGAGTCATATGATGGCGGTAGCTCAAATTGAAGTCAAGGAACTTATGAGGCTACAACCTGGCCCGCTTTCTGGGTGCGTCAGAGGTTGACCACGGAAAACACGGAATACCACGGAAGGGGACAGCTACGCAGGCATCGGAGCCCACTTCCGTGTTCCCTTCCGTGTGTTTCAGTGCCATTCCGTGGTTAAAAACAATTCAGAGTGGCTAGACTCAGCGCCACACCGTGGTTAACCATCAGAGGTTGATCACGGAAAACACGGAATACCACGGAAGGGGACAGGGGCGCAGGCATCGGAGCCCACTTCCGTGTTCCCTTCCGTGTGTTTCAGTGCCCTTCCGTGGTTAAAAACAATTCTGAGAGGGTAGACTCAGCGCCACACAATGGCACTTCCGTGTTCCCTTCCGTGTGTTTCAGTGCCATTCCGTGGTTAAAAACAATT
>CAYRFM010000080.1:0-36987 GCA_964423555.1 uncultured Holophagae bacterium
GTACACCCGCCGCCCGGCGCAAGATTGCATCTTGCGCTACAGCAGCTACAGCGCCAGCGGGACCTTTTCGGCTAGGCTCTGCCCTGACCACCAACCTGACAAAGTCGTGCTAGCCGGTTGACCTACCCAACCCCGTCAGTAGGGGCTACAATGAGGTATTGAGGTCCGGAGGTTATGGGCTTGGATTACAGTCAGGATGTTCATCTCAAGCGGTCTCGCGCTCTGCGCTTGATGTTTGCCGTTTTGGGCTGGCTGGCGCTGGCGTTGGGCACGCTTGGCATCTTTTTGCCGGTCCTGCCAACCACGCCGTTCCTGCTCTTGGCGGCCGCCTGTTTTGCGCGTAGCTCGGCCCGCTTTTACAATTGGCTGATGAACAACCGCATTTTTGGGCCCTATCTGCGCGCATGGCGCCATGAGCGACGCATTCCTCGCCACGCCAAGATTCTGGCGGTGACGATGATCGTGCTGACGATCGGTTCCTCGATCCTGCTGTTCATCCCCCTGCTGAGCGCCAAGCTGGCGACCGCTGCGATCGGTGGCGCGGTGATCACCTACATCTTGCGCTTTCCCTCCTGAGCACCGTCAAGCTGTCAGACTCAGGCGGCCGTTGGCGTCGAAGATTGAAACCGGCTCAGCACTTGGCGTATTGACCAGGGCCTCGCCCAGCGCGGTGGCGCCTCGCTCGAAGCCGCTGCCGGATTCGCCGCGCTGCGAGCCGCTGTGGTTGCCCTGGCCCTGCTGGTCCAGCCCGCCCTGGAAGGCCTGTTGCTGGCGCTGGGCATCGCCCTGGGTTGGATTGTTTTCTTGACGGACTTCGAAGCGCGCCAGCTCGATGCCCTGCTGCTGCAGGCGTTGCTGCAGTTCGGCCTGGTGGTCCTTGAGGATCGAGACGACCTTATGGCTCTCGGTCTTGATCTGGGCCTGGATCTTGTCCTGTTCGATCGAGACCTTGATCTGGAGCTCGCCCAACTCCTCCGGGGCCAGGCGCACGGTCACCGATTTGGGGCGCACGATAAAGGCGTGGCGCAGGCCGGCCTCGATCTGGCTGAACATCGGCTGCGGTGGAGCAGGCGTCTCGCGCGGGCTGGGCATGAGCCCGTCCAGCGCGTTGGGACCAGGCTGGGGAAGCGGCCCTACTGGGACCTGATCAGGTCCGCTCTTGACGATGGGTTTGGTCGATGTGAAATCCTGTTCGATGTCGGGGTAAAGGTCGTTGGGCACTTGGCTTGCCAGGACCCGGTCATCGCCTGAGGTGCGAGGGGGCACCGGTCCGGCTTCGGGGCGCGGGGCCTGCTTGGACTTGGCGGTCGCCGTTTCGGGCTCCTCGGCCTGGCGGCGGCGGTGCTCCTCGGTGTAGCGGCGCTCGATCTTAGCGGCGGCGCGGTCGATGGCCTTGGCGAAACGGTTGCCGTCCCCGCTGGCCAGCCCCTGCGACATGGTTTCGGCTCGGTTGGCGGCGCTCGCGGGCTCGCTGGCGGTGATTGGGTTGGGGCGCCGCTCGGGTCGCTCGGGCCGTGCGGGTTCGGTCGACGGGTTGCGCTCGCCGTTGAGGCGTTCCTTGAGCCGTTCCCAGCGGTGCTCGACCTTGACGGATTCCAGGGCGGGCCCCTCCGCTCGGGGTCGAACGGTTTTGGGACGTGCAGTCTCTCCGGGCGCGCGGGAGCGACCCTTTTTTTCGGGCAGGGCGACGCTGTGTTTGGCCTCCGCTCGGTTGCGCAGCTCGAGGAGCGCCGCCTTGACGCCTGGTTCCACCCCAGGCGCCATTTGGGTGGGGTCGATGCCCATGGCTTTGAGCACTTCGGTGATATTGCCGCCCTTGCCAGGTTGCAGGACTTCGCCGGCGCGCCCGGTCATGAGCTTGGTCGGGTCGAACTCGATCTTGCCGGAGGTGGCCTGCGGCTTGGCGACGGCAGCCGC
Organism: uncultured Holophagae bacterium; assembly: GCA_964423555.1. GTDB lineage: Bacteria > Acidobacteriota > Holophagae > Acanthopleuribacterales > Acanthopleuribacteraceae > CAYRFM01. Next base: position 1,918 of record CAYRFM010000080.1, read on the forward strand.
CAGGGTCGTCCCGCCCGCGCTGCTGGGTCCCGGTTTGGTGGGGACGGCTTCCGCTTTCTTGGCGGACACGTTGTCCAGATTGAGGGCCAGCAGCTGCAGCATGGCGTCGAGGCGCTCGCTGCCAGGGGTCCTTTCCTTGGGCTTGGCTTGGGACTTAGAGGCGGGGTCCTGGGTTTCCTGCTTGATCAGATGGGGGTGGGGAATCGGGTTCTGCGGCTTGCGCAATTGACCGTTTTCCTGGTCACCCGCAAGGCTCGGTCGCGGCGTGCCGACCTGGTTCAGAACCGTTTTGAGGAACTGCAATTGCGCGTCGCTCTTCTCGGTCAGCGGGGTCGGTTGCGGCGCGTTTGGCGCCAAGGCGGCAGTTTTTGCCGGTGTCTTTGCGGCGCCCTCGAGTCCTGCGGCAAATTTTTTCCAGAGGGCGGCGGCGCCCTTCTTGTGGGAGCCTTTCACGGTGCGCTTGACGACCGAGCCTAATTTTTCCGAAATCGCTTCCATGCGGTCCCTCCCGCGCGAAATGACGCCCAGGCGACGTCATTCGCTAGCATGTGGGTCGCAAAACGGTCTCGGACGAGGCGAAGCGTCGTCGCAACAGGGACTTGGCGACCCATTTCGCCAAGTGAGGGAGCAAGGAGCTTGCCAGCTTTGGCGTCACTCCTCGATTTTGCCGGTGCCTATCGCCTCGTGCAGCTTCGCCGCGGTGACTCTGCCCTCCTCGCCAATGGAGGAGATGGCGTCGACCAGGGCCGCGCCCTTCTTCTTCTTCATGCCCTTGATGATGCCGACGGCGACCTCGGGCGTCTCGCGGTAGAGGATCATGAAGTCCTTGGCAGCGACCAGCGGTTGGCGGCTATTCCAGTGGTCCAACTGTTCCTGGGTAATTTCGGGCGGGCCGTCCGTGTCCTTCTTCTTGTTGTCGTCCAGGACCTTGGCCAGATTGGCGGTTTTGGTTTCGATCTCGGTCTTGCGGTTGTCCAGGTCCTCGAGCAGCATGTTGAGGCGGCGCTCCGACTTGGCCCAGGACTCGCGCTCCTTGGTCATTTTGCGTTCAGCCTCCTCAAGGTCGCGCAGGGAGATGGCGCGCGTGCTCTGCTGGTCTTCGCTTTCGGGTGCCGCCGCCGGCTTGGCGGGTGCGGGCTTGGCGGGCGGCTTGTCCTGAGCATACAGGGCAGGGGCGAGCAGCAACAGCAGGAAAAGGCATTTCATGTGGGGTTCCCTCGGCGCAGAAGGTGGAGTTCCTCAATTTCGGCCTGCAGTTCCAAATCGGCTTGACGCTGGTGCTCGGCCTGTTTCTGTTCCTTGAATTTCTCTAGCACCTTTTCATCGCGCATGCGACGGGTCAAGGTTTTCTTCTCGCCTTCCAGGCGTTCCTCGAGCTTGGCCCGCTCCTGCTCCAACTGCTCGCGGCGCTGTAGCAGGCTTTGTTGGTAGCGACGGGTCAGCTCGCCCATGAAGGCGTGGTTGACGTCGGGCCGCTGCAGCATGTGGAAGCTCTCGCCGTAGGCGTCCTGATTGCGCTCGAGTTCGTCCTGATTGTGGCTGATGCGGTTCTGGGTCGCGGCCACCTGGCGCTCGGCGAGGGTCTTGTGCAGGCCGCGCACCTCAAGGACGCTTTGGAGTTGGAAGCGAAACTTTTTCATCGTCTAGCCGCCGGTGTCGTCACGAAATTGTGGATGTCCAGTCCGAAGATGCTTGCCATGCCCTCGAGCGCCTTTTGGTGGTTGGAGCCCATGGTCACGGATTGTTTGAGGAACTCCTCAATGGGGTCGTGGAAGGCGATGGCCTGGTCAATGGCCGGGTTGGAGCCGGAGGCGTAGGCGCCGATGTTGATCAGGTCCTCGGCCTCGCTGAAGGTCGCCATGAAGTCGCGGATCTTGCCCGCTAATTGGTTCTGTTCGGCGGAAACCAGTTCCTTCATGAGTCGAGAGATGGAACTGAGCACGTCGATGGCGGGGTAGTGGTTGCGGCCGGCGAGTTTGCGCGAGAGCACGATGTGGCCGTCGAGGATGCCGCGCACCGCATCGGCGATGGGTTCGTTCATGTCGTCGCCCTCGACCAGGACGGTGTAGATGGCGGTGATCGAGCCGCTCTGGAAGTTGCCGGCCCGCTCGAGCAACTGGGGCAGCAGCGCGAAGACGGAGGGCGTGTAGCCTTTGGAGGAGGGCGGCTCACCGGCGGAGAGGCCGACCTCGCGCTGGGCCATGGCGAAGCGGGTGACGCTGTCCATCATCAGCAGCACGTTGCGGCCCTGGTCCTTGAAGAACTCGGCGATGGCGGTGGCGGTCAGGGCGGCGCGCATGCGGATCAGCGGCGGGTTGTCGGAGGTCGAGATGACGATCACGCTCTTGGCTAGGCCCTCGGGACCGAGGTCGTTTTCGATGAAGGCGGAGAGCTCGCGACCGCGCTCGCCGACGAGGGAGATGACGTTGACGTCGGCCTGGCTGCGGCGGGCGATCATGCCCAGCAGGGTCGATTTGCCGACGCCGGAACCGGCGAAGATGCCGACGCGCTGGCCGACGCCGCAGGTCAGCATGCCGTCGATGGCGCGGATGCCGGTCGAGAACAGGTGCTTGATCTTTTTGCGGGTCAAGGGGTTGATCGGCGTGCCGTGGATCGGGTAGCGGGTGACGGGCTCGACGGGCGGCAGGCCGTCGATGGGGTCGCCGTTGCCGTCGATGATGCGGCCCAGCAGGTGGGGCGAGACGCCCACGGAGGGCAGGTTGCCGGAGGCCTCGACCCGGTCGCCCTGCTTGATGCCGGCGGTGACGCCTAGCGGCATGAGTAGCACGCGGTGCTCGTCGAAGCCGATGACCTCGGCGGCATAGACACTATGGTCGGTGCCGATGATGCGGCACAGCTCGCCGACGCGGGTGTTGGGGCCGATCGACTCCACCACCAAACCGGTCACGCGACTGACTCTCCCTACCAGGCGGTGGGCAGGGCTCTGGTCGATGATCCGTTTGAAGGCGGGTAGATCCAGCTTCATTTAGCCCCCGATGGCGGATGCGAGGTTTTCCTGGATGGCGCGCAACTGGGCCTCGACGGAGGCGTCCAGCTCGCCGGCAAGGGTTTCGACCCGGAAACTGCCGCGGCCGAGGCCCGGGTCGACGTCCAGCTGGCATTGGGTGCCCAGCCATTTCTGGCGCTCCAGTTCGGCCATGGTGAGGATGAATTGGTGGTCCTCGCCGTTGAGGTAGATGACCATGCCCTTGCGCTGCTTGAGGTTCTGCAGGGCGCTCTTGATCATGGGCAGGACGGCGGCGGGGTTCTGCTGGAGCTCGGCGTTGATGACGCGCTGGGCGGTGTGGATGACCAGTTCCATGATCTCCAACTGGTTCTGGTTGATCATCAGCTCGCGCATCTCGTCCAGCACGGTCAGGCTGTGGTGGTACTGGGTCAGGATCGCCTGGAGCTGTTGTTCGGCCATGATCTCGCCGGTCTTGCGGCCCTCGGCGAGGCCCTTCTCGTAGGCGTCGCGTTCGACGGCGGAGGCCCGTTGGCGGGCGTCGGAGATGATTGCCTCGGCGTCGGCCTGGGCGCGCTCGATCAGCTCGGCCACATCCACCTGGGGTTGGGCGTGGTGGGAGGCCTGAAAACGGCTGCGCGCCGGTGCCTCGCTGAAGGCGTCCAGTTCGGCCTCGGCCTCCAGGCCCATTTCGGAGACCCGCGTCGCCTGGAATTGGAACGGCCGCGAGTCGTAGCTCTCGGCCTTCTTCTTGAGGATCTTAGGTGACATATTCGTCGCCTCCGCCGCCGCCACCGATGGTCAGGATACCCTCTTCCTCGAGCTGGCGCACGACCTCGACGATCTGGTGTTGGGCCTTCTCGACCTCTTTGAGTTTGACGGCGCCTAGGTACTCCATTTCCTCTTTGAGCATCTCGACCGCGCGGGATGACATGTTGCGGAAGATCTGGGCCTGCAGTTCCTCGGAGGTACCCTTGAGGGCGTAGGAGAGCGCCTTACGGTCGACGCGTTTGAGGATCTCGGAGATGCCCTGGTCGTCGATCAGGAGGATGTCGTCGAAGACGAACATCAGATCGCGAATCGAAGCGGCCAGATCGGGGTTGAGGCTCTCGATTTTCTCGAGGACCTGACGGCCGACGTTGCGCTCCATGCGGTTGAACATCTCGGCGACGGCACGGACGCCGCCGTACTCCTCGACGTTGAAGCCGCCGATCGCTTCCAGTTTCTGCTCGAGGATCAGCGAGATACGGCGGATAACCTCGGGGCTGATCTCCTCGAGGGAGGCCATGCGCATGGCGACCTCGGCCCGCAGCGAGTCGGGCAGGGCGGCGAGCACGTCGGCACCGTGGGAGGCGTCGAGGTGGGCCATGATCAGGGCGACGGTCTGAGGGTGTTCGTTCTGGATGAACTTGGCCAGCTGCTGGGGGTTGGCGCGTTCCAGCGAGGTGAAACCGGCGGAGGCTTCCAGCGCGCGGGCGAGGCGGTCGACGATCTTGCGCGCCATATCGGGGCCGACGGACTTGATCAGCAGCTTCTTGGCGAACTCGATACCGCCCTGGGTGATATAGCTCTTGGCCATGGCCATCAGGTGGAACTCCTCGATGACCTGGCTGGCGATGTCGGGCTGGATGTGCTTGAGCATCGCGATTTCCCGGGAGATGTCCTGGATCTCCTCTTCCTCGAGGCACTTGAAGATCTCGGCGGCGACGTCGTCGCCCAGCGCGATCATGAGGATGGCGGCCTTCTGGACGCCCTTGAGGTCCTTGGCATTGGAAACTACGACGGACATGGGCTTACCTCCGCGCGGACGTCAGCGGCCGAGGAGCTCGGCACCAACACGGAAGGCCGGCGAGTGCCGGCCTGGGTTGTGGCGATTGCCAGGGATGAGGGGGAGAGGTCGATCAATCGTCCTCCAAGAGCCAGGTACGGACCAGACCGGCGACCGACTCGGGGTCGTGCTGGACCATCTCGATCAGGCGTTTCTTCATGATTTCCGACTTGGAGAGCTGGGCCGATGGCGAGGTGGCCTCGATTTCCTGTTCCAGTTCGGACTCTAGTTCGGCGACGGTCTTGGGCGGACCGCTGGGCAGGGCGGCGGAGAGCGCGGGCTCCTCGAGCTGGGCCTGCTGCAGGATCGGCGCGACGAAGCGGCGGAACAGCGAGATGGCCCACATCACGAACAGGATGAACAGGATCAGGTGCAGGATCGGCATCGTCCAGCGCTTGGCGTACTCGAGCAACAGGCCGGTTTCCATGGCGGCCTTGTCGGTCTTGGAGACGAGTGGCAGGAACTCGAGGTTCTGGATGCTGATCGTATCGCCGCGCTTCTCGGAGAAGCCGATGACGGCGGCGACCAGGTCGCGGACCTGGTTCATCTCCTGTTCGCTGAGGGCCTCGTGGCGGGTCTCGATCCAGGTCGGCTCGGATTCGGTCAGCTTGGCCAGGAAGCCGGGCTTGCCGGTCTCGACCTCGACGGTCTTGTAGTCCAGCTGCAGAGCGACGGAGATTTTGCGCACGTCATAAGGGGTGTGTTCGGTGCTGGTCTGGAGCTCGTCGATGAAGTACTGGTTCGTGGTGGTATTGCGGTTGATGTCGCTGCCGCCATCGCCGGTGGGCGTGGCCGGGATCGCGCCCTGGGCGGTGTTGGTGGCGGTGCCGACGGCATCGCCGGCGCCGTTGTCGCGGGAGATGACTTCGGTCTTGATCTGCTCGTTGTAGCGCTGGGGTTCACCCTCGGCGTCCGGGCCGCCGTAGCGCTTTTCCACGGTCTTGACCTGGTCGAAGCTGACGTCCAGGGAGACCTTGGCCTTGGCCTTGCCCGGTCCGAGGAAGGTCTCGACGATCTCGTGGATCTTGTTCTCGTACTCCCGCTCCATGCGGCGCTTGACCTCGAGATTGGAGTTGGAGATGCCGACGGCGGTATCGTCGGAGGGCGCGCGGCTGAGCAGGTTGTAATTGTGGTCGGTGATGGTGACGTTCTCGGGCGAGGCGCCCTCGATGGCGGAGGCCACCGACTGCTGCATGGCGAGGACCTGTGCGGCCGTGAGTTGGGCCTGGTTCTTCAAGCGCAGCATGACCGAGGCCTTGGCGGGCGTGGTCTCGTCGGCGAAGGGCGAGTCCTTGGCGGGCACGATCTTAACCTCGGCCTTCATGACCTCGGGGTTCTCCTCGAGGCTCTTCTCGATGTCCAGCGCCTTGGCCTCCAGGGCGCGCAGCTTCATCATGAACTCGCCGGCCTTGAGCGGGTTGGTCTCGTCGAGCACGGCCAGGCCGCTCTTTTCGTCGGGCAGAATGTCCAGCGCCTCGAAGTCCGTCTGCAGCTCGAGCTGGCGGCTCTTGGGCACCATGATGCGGCCCTTGGAGGTGATCTCGAAGGGGACCTGGCGGGTGGTCAGCTCGGTCTGGATCTGCTTGAGCGTCTTGGCGTCGAGGTTCTGATTAAAGAGCGGCACCATCTCTTCGCGCGTGGCGTAGTAGAAGACGCTGATGATCAGGGCGATCGAGGCCAGGACGATGATGCCGAGGCTGACCATCTGGCCTACCGTCAGCTGTTTCATCATCTCCCTTGGATCCATTTTGGCGGGTAACTTACCGTCCGAATCCGCCATGAGCGCCTCCTCTCTTTACGCTTACATCCCTGACCGCGATATTTCCTTGTAGGCCTCCACGATCTTGTTGCGCACTTGCATCATCAGCTTGAACGAGGTGTCCGCCTGCTGGACGGCGAGAATGGTGCCGTGCAGGTCCTGGGAGTCGCCCGTGAGCAGACTGGTGACCTGCTTGTCGGAGTCGACCTGGAGCTTGTTGACGTCGTTGATGGCGCCCTTGAGCACGTCCTCGAAGCTTTTGCTCTTGGGACTGTCGACGGCGCTCTGGCTCTTCTGCGGCGTCAGCTCGATGGGGCGGAAGATGGCGTCGATCTGGTTCATGGGAGCTCCTCAACCTCAAGCACGCAGTAGTTCGACGGTGCTGGTGATCATTTCTCGAGCGGAACGCACGGCGGTCAGGTTGGCTTCATAAGAGCGGCTGGTACTGACCATGTCGACCATTTCCAGGGAGGGGTTGACGTTCGGGTAGGCGACGTAGCCGTTGGCGTCCGCATGGGGGTGATCGGGTTCGTGTTTCATCAGCAGGGGCGAGGGGTCGAGGCGGATCTGGGTGCTGCGCACGCCCATGATTTGATCGTTGTAGCCGTTGTTGATATAGCTGTCGAGCGTTTGGCCGAAGTCCGATCGAGGCGTCGCTTCCACGACCAGTTGGCGACGGCGATAGGCACCGCCCTCGGGCGTCTGGGTGGTGCTGATATTGGCCAGGTTGGAGGAAATGATCTCCATGCGCTGACGCTGGACTGAAAGTCCTTGGGACGAAACATCGATCGAACCGTAGAGTGACATGCCGTATTCCTCACTCGCTCATTATAGAGCTAAGGGCTTGGTCTGAAAAGGCCAAGTCGCTGTCATGGTCAACGTGTCGAGCTGATCGTTTCGTTGAGCATGTGGATTTTGCGGTTCATGAACTGAGACGCCAGCTGGTAGTTGCCGCGCATTTTAGCCATGGCCCCCATTTCCTTGTCCAGGTCGACATTGTTGCCGTCAAAGCGATCGGTCAGGCTGTTGTTGCCGTCCTCGATGACGTAGTCCTTGAATTCCAGCACCGGCGCGGGGGGCAGGGTGCGGTCACCGACCTTGTAGGGGTTGGGCTGCATGTTCTGCTGGTCCTCGAAGTCGCGCAGGATGTCCTCGAACTTCATGTGACGCGCCTTGTAGCCGGGCGTGTCGATGTTGGCCAGGTTGGCCGAGGTCATCTGGTGACCGATCGAGGCCGCCGTCATCGCCGTTTTGAGGAACCCGAATGTGTTTTCGCTGCCGAGAGGATCAATCATGGTGCAACTCCTTCACGACCGCAAAGGAGCAAGGTCCATGCCATGCCTGCGATTGCGGCAAGTGATCGAGCGATCCGCGCAAAGCCTTGTAGGCCAGGCGGTTGGCGCCTGTATCCCGCCGCGAGTCGCCAGTCTAGGTTCAGGGCTGCGCGGCCTGGGTGGCGGCAGAATTTGCCATGTTGGCGGGGGGCTGGGAAGAAACTTCCGGCTGACGGGGCTCGACCGCGGGAGCAGGCGCCCAGGCATCGAAGGGCGCGGGTCGGTCCTGGTTCGGCTCGCCCATTGCGTAAGCCAGGGGCGAGCACATCAACAGTCTCAGACAGACCCGGGCGTTGCCGGTCCAGAAACCGTCCCGTTCGAGCACGCCCAGCGCATAATGGGAACAGCTGGGGCGGAACAGGCAGTGCGTGTGCTCCGCGCGCCATTGCTTGTGGCCGCGGTAGGCGTGAATCGCACCTAGCTCTAGGGAGAGCAGTGGGCGGGCGACGAGGGCCAGCAGCAGCCACGCCAGGCCAAGCCTGACCGGCCACCGCCACCATCGTCGCCGCGGAGCCGCATGCTCAGAAGCGGTCGGCATATTCCGACAGGTGAGGGATCAGCATTCTTTCACCCTTGATGGCCTTGAGGATGCACATGATGTGCAGCACCAGGACCCCCACGCTTGCAAGGGAGATGAGGACCCATCCAAGGCAACCTACGAACGGGACGAAGGTCAGGACCGTCGAAACTACACCCAGAATGGTGAAAAGAATGAACCAGGTAACGGCCAGCACGAGGCCGTGTTTGGCGTGCCACTGAACATTGGGCTTGTTCTTTTCGACCAGGAGTGGGATCAGTGCGAATATCCCCAGGTATGCCAGAATCAGCATCACAGTGTCGTCGCCTGCCGAAGAACCGGTTGGCGGGGGCGGTGGCATAGAGGCCTGAGGGGGGATAGGTGGCATGGAATCGTCTGACATGAAAAGCCCTCCACGAGCGTTAGAAGCGTAAACGGGATTGGGAGCAGAGCGGGAAAAGCTGGGCACCTTTAGAACTATCACAAATTTGAGCCTATTTGCAAATGGATCCCGTACAACTTGCGTATTTGGAAATAAAATCATTGGCGCCGCGATGTGTTGGAGGGGGCTCGATGAACGCAGGGGATGCCGCGTACCAACTGAAAATCATGCTTCGAGTCGGTGCCTGTCTGATGATGGCCGCCTTACCGGCGGTGTTTCTGCCGACCTCGGCCATGGCCGCCATTCATGAATGGCTGGGTTTGGGCGCGTTTCCCGACACGCCGCTCGTCTTTTATCTCAGCCGCTCGCTTTCCGCACTGTACGCCTGGCATGGGGTGCTGCTCTACGCGTTCTCTCGGGATGTGTTGGCCTACCGGCGCCTGATTGTCTATCTCGGCGCCTCCACGGCGTTGCTGGGTGTGCTGTTCCTGGGGATCGACCTCTTCGCGGGCCTACCCGTCTATTGGGTTTGGCTCGAGGGGCCGATCGTGGTGGCGATCGGCCTGGCCTTGCTGGTCATGGAGCGCCGCGTGCCCCGGTCGTGAGGCCGGCGCACGCGCCGACCTCGTTTGGATTCAGTAGCGATAGCCCAAGGTCAGGCCCGTTTCCCGCGGCGCGGCCGGTTCGACGGCAAAACTGCCGGGAACGATCGTGTGGGGGATGGCGATGTGGTAATAGGTCTCGTCGCCGAGGTTCTTGCCCCAGAGCTCGAGCCGGAAGTTCGACCAGGCAAGGCCCAGCCGCGCGTTCAGCAGAGTCACGTCATCCTCGCCCGCGGTGTTGGCGGCATCGTACCAGAGTTTGCCCAAGCCGACCACGCCGGCGTGGGCGGTCCATTCCAGCGCGCCTTGACCGCGGTGGAAATTAAGGCCCAGGTTCCAGTTCTGTTCGGGCACGAGCGGCAGGCGCTTGCCCTCGACGTCGAGACCGCTGGTCGGGTCCAGGTAAGTCTCGAACTCGGCCTTCTGAGTGCCCAGGCCGGCGTTCAGGTCGAAGTGCGGGTCGAGCGCCGCGTTGAGCTCCAGTTCGAGACCGCGACTGCGAGACGCGGCGGCGTTGTCCAGGTAGAACTGGCCCGGCGCACCCTGGAGTGGTACCGACAGTTGGCGGTCGTCCCAGTCCGTCTGGAAGACCGTGGCCGCCAGATAGACGCGCTCATCCATGAGTGCCGCTTTGGTGCCGGCCTCGTAGGACCAGCTGGTCTCCGCATCGTAGGTGTAGAGCTCCGGGATATAGCTGCCGATCCCGCCGAAGGTATTGCGGTTGTAACCGCCGGCCCGGTAGCTTTTGGCGGCGTTGAGATAGGCCATCACATGGTCGGCGAAGCGGTAGCTCAGGCCCAGGCGCGGCAGCCATTCGTCGAAGTCGGCGCCGTCCGCGGCCAGCACACCGGGCAGCGGGTAACCGCCGTAGGTGGTGGTCAGGTCCAGGTCCCAGTTTTTGTTGTCGCGCTCGCTGCGCAGGCCGAGATCCAGATCCAGCGCGCCAAAGCTGAAGCGGGCGTTGCCGAACAGGCCCAGACCGTCGTCGTCGAGATCGTAACCTTCGCCGAGCGCCACCTGGGCATCGGGTTGGTTGATCAGGGTCACAGCGTCGTGGTGGAACTCGGCGCTGTAGGTGCTGGCTCCGACCGTCCAGGTCAGGGCGACAGCACCCAGATCCAGGGCCGTGGCAGAACCCAGGCGCAGCTCGGCGTAGTGCTGTTCGTGCTCCTCGTCGGTGCGCCGGGACAAGATATCGAAAGCCGTGAAATCGAGATCGGCGTGTTCGGCGACGTCGTTTTTATCGCGGGCAAGGATCGCTTGGAAGGTCAGGCGGTCACCCGAATAGGCCAGGTCGAAAGAGAGCCCGCGCACTTTGCGGTCGGCGCTGTCGATGCCGCCGTGTTCCAGAACATAGGGCGTCTGCTCGTACTGTTCGCGGGCTGAGAGCATGTAGCCGCCGTCCTCGTCCTTCTGGGCGTGGCCGGCCAAGCGCAGGCGCCAGCGGTCGTTGGGGGTGTAGTGCAGGGCCAGGCGGTTGTAGAGGCTGTCCTGGCTGTCCAGGTCGCGGCCGGTGGTGGCGTTTTCGGTGAAGCCGTCGCGATCGTACTTGGCCGCCGCGACCTGGTAGAAAAGTTTGCCATCAATGATCGGACCACTGAATGCGCCGCGAAACCGGCGGTGGCTGTAGTTGCCCAGTTCGGCCTCTAGCTGGCCGCGCTGTTCGGCACCCGGTTGGGCCGAAATCAGGTGGACCAAGCCGCCAATGGTGTTGCGGCCGTAAAGCGCGCCCTGCGGGCCACGCAGGACCTCGACCCGGGCCAGGTCCAACAGCTCGAGGTTGCCAGAGGCGATCGTCAACTGGGGTACGCCGTCCAGGTAGGTGGTCACGGCGGGCTCGCCCTGGCCGGCGCCGATACCGCGGATAAAAGGCGTGCTGGTGCGTTTCGCGGAGAAGCCGGCATAGAACAGGTTAGGCACGCGTTCCGCGACCTCGCGCACATTGCTCGCTCCCGTGGCCTCCAGCGCTTTGGCGTCGACCACCGCCAGGCTCAAGGGCACTTCGCTCAACTTCTCTTCGCGCTTCTGGGCGGTCACGACCAGCTCGGCCTGGTGCGTCAACGTCTTGTCGTCGGGCGGGTCTTGGGGCTGGGCGAAAAGCGCTGGGGAAAGCAACAGCGTCATCAGGGTGCCGAAGCGGCGGAGCGTGAGGATCATCGATTTACTCCATAAGGTTTGTGTGGACGGACAAATCCGGTGATTTGTTTACGGTTGAGGGTCGAGACCGGCTTCATGAACAAGCCTGAAGTTTCTCTGAAGATCGCCCGCGACCAGGGGTCGCTTGACCGAACGCCGTCGAGCTTCCATAATACGTGCTCATATCACGCGGAGGTTGCCGATGTCCCAAGCGCAATTGCGGATCTTTCCCTTACTTCTCCTTCTGACCGGGCTGGCTCAGGCTCAGGCTCAGACGCCGACTGCGGCGGAGGCCCAGGCCTTCATGAACCAGGTGGAAGAGACACTTACCGAAATGGACCACGAGGCCAGCCAGGCTCAGTGGGTCAATGCCAACTTCATCACCGACGACACCGAGGCCCTGTCCTCGATCGCCAGTCAGCGGGTCAGCGAGGCGGTGATGGCTTTCGCCAAGGCGGCCACCAAGTTTGACGGCTTGCAGCTGCCCGAGCAATTGGCGCGCAAGTTCCGCCTGCTCAAGTTGGCGACATCGATGCCGGTGCCGTCCGACCCGGCCAAGGCCAAAGAACTCTCCGAAACGGTGACGCGGCTAAAATCCATCTACGGCAAAGGCAAGTACAAGGGCAAGGCGATCGGCGAGCTGAGCCGTGTCCTGGCCACCAGTCAGAACCCGGACGAACTGTTGGATGCCTGGGTAGGGTGGCGCACGGTCGCTCCGCCGATGCGCGTGCTCTACAGCGACTACGTGCGCCTGGCCAACGAGGGCGCCCGCGAGCTGGGCTACAAGGATATGGGCCAGATGTGGTGCTCCGGCTATGATATGGAGCCGGCCGCCTTCGCCGCCGAGCTGGACCGCCTCTGGGAGCAGGTCAAGCCGCTCTACCTCTCGCTCCACGCCTATGTGCGCAAGTGCCTGCGCGAGAAATACGGCGAGGCGCTGGTACCCCGTCACGGCCCCATTCCCGCTCACCTGCTGGGCAACATGTGGGCCCAGCAGTGGGGCAACATCTACCCGCTGGTGGCGCCCAAAGATGCGGATCCGGGCTATGACCTGACCAAGATCCTCCAGGAACGCAACACCACCGCGGTCGAAATGGTGCGCATTGGCGAGCGCTTCTTCACCTCCATGGGCTTTGAAGCACTGCCCAAGAGTTTCTGGGAGCGCAGTCTCTTCACCAAGCCCGCCGACCGCGACGTCGTCTGTCATGCCTCGGCCTGGGACCTCGACGGCCAGGACGATTTGCGCATCAAAATGTGCATCGAGATCAACGATGTCGACTTCCGCACGATCCACCACGAGCTGGGTCACAACTTCTACCAGCGCGCATACAAGGGTCAGGATTACATGTTCCGCAATGGCGCCAACGATGGCTTCCACGAGGCCATCGGCGATACTCTGGCGCTTTCGATCACCCCTAAATACATGGTCGACCTGGGCTATATCCAGAGCGAGCCGCCGGCCTCTAAGGACATCGGCCTGCTGTTGAAACAGGCCTTGGACAAGGTCGCGTTCCTGCCGTTCGGGCTCCTGATCGATCAGTGGCGCTGGAAAGTGTTTTCCGGCGAGGTCTCGCCGGCACAGTACAACCAAGCTTGGTGGGCACTGCGCGAGAAGTACCAGGGTGTCAAGGCACCGGTCGCGCGCAGCGAGGCCGACTTCGATGCGGGTGCCAAATACCACGTGCCGGCCAATGTGGCCTACTCCCGTTACTTCTTGGCGGCCATCCTGCAGTTCCAGTTCCAACGCGAGTTGGTCAAGGAGACCGGCTACACAGGTCCGCTGCATCGCGCCTCGCTTTACGGTCACAAGCAGGCCGGCAAACGCCTGAACGCGATGCTGGAAATGGGTCAGAGCAAGCCCTGGCCAGAGGCGCTCGAGGCGGTCTGTGGTTCGCGTGAGATGGATGCCACCGCCATTCTCGACTATTTCGCGCCGCTCAAGTCCTGGCTCGACGAGCAGAACAAGGGTGAAGAACTGGGCTGGTAAGCCCTGGCGGGGCGGCTTGCCGCCCCGTCCGCGCTCATTCGTCGAACTTGAAGCCGACCTTGAGGGCCTCCTCGTCCAGCATCGAACACCAGACGACTTCGGCGGGCAAGGGGTCGAGTTTACCGACCTTGATAATACATCTCCGGCCTGCCCGGAACTCTTTTTCCATGCCATCGCGATAGGCGAGCAGCAGGCCGCAACCGGCGTAGGCCTCTTGGCGGATCAGGCCGACGAAGTCCGGCGAAAAGGTTTCGCCCAGTTTGAAATCGATCAGGGCGGTGTCCAGCGGGTCGGGCGGAAAGCGCATGAATTTGCGGCGCTGACTGGGGCTCAATCCATCATTTTTGTCGCTCACGGGACCTCCTCGGGCGGACGGAACTCGGTGGACCAACTTGGTTTGCTAGCCAAGTTTAGCCCAAATCAAGCGGGCTTCCCAGTCTTTTTCTGGGCGGAAAAACTAGGCAAATCAGGAAAACCGGCAAGTCTCGGCGTGTGCTACACTCAGCAGGTGTGACATCGCAGATGTGGAGATGTGGATATGAAGACGATCGGTGTGCTGGGCGGCATGGGTCCTGAAGCAACCAACCAATTTCTCGCCATGGTCACGGCGCTGACCCCGGCGACCAAGGACCAAGACCATATTCCCGTACTGTGTTTTAACAATGCGGCGATCCCAGATCGCACCAGTGCCATCCTCGCTGGCGCTCCTAGCCCTTTGCCAGATCTAATTCGCTCTGCCCAGTTGCTCGAACGCGCAGGTGCGCAACTGCTGGCCATGCCCTGCAATACGGCGCATTTCTATTTCGACCAACTGGTTCCTCATGTCACTATACCCTTCCTTCACTTGCTGCGCGAAGCCGCGGCGGCCGCGCGCGCCGCCTGCCCCAACGGCCAGCGCCTGGGCCTGTTGGCGACTGCCGGCACGATCCGCTCGGGCATCTACTATCAGCCTATGCTGGAAGTGGGTTTTCAGCTGGTGGTTCCCGAAAGTGCGGCGCAGGACGAGCTGGTGGGGCCGGCGATTGCGGCCGTCAAGCGCATGGACAAGGCGCTGGCCAGCGAGCTCTTGGCACAGGCGGCGGATCGCCTTGTTCAGGAGGGCGCCGAGGTGGTGGTCGCCGGCTGCACCGAGATCCCACTGGCGCTGACCCAGGCCCATGTGTCCGTGCCGCTGGTCGACCCCGCCGAAGCCATGGCCCGTCGCGTGGTCGCGCTGGCACGCGCGACGAGCTAAACTCGGTCATTGAGCTGAGTTGGCCCCGGTTTTGCGGGCTTCGCGGGTCAGACGCACAAGTAACGCCAGCCTGGCTGGCTGACGCCACGGTCACGCCTGTGCAACTTCTGCACCAGTGTCGTCGTTTAGCTCAATACCTGATTTCCTTGTGACAGGGAATCGGCGTCTCTCCCCAGCCGCGAGGCTCGGAAACTCAAGTGCAATCATGGGTGTCGCCCATATGGCGACGCCAGCGATCCCGTGAACGAAGCAGCTCGCAAGCACTATTGCCGTTCACGGGATCCTTTTTTTTGAGCACCGAGTTTTTGGCTTTTCCTCGGCGTCAGCGTCCATCACCACTGACAAGCCTTGTTGGATGTGGCATAATGAGCCCAATTTGCATGTATGGCACGGATCGATTTTAGGCGTGCTAGTTTCCGGAACTTAGATGGAAGGCAGAATTGGATACCCATACCGACGCACGTAGAGCCAAACCACGGGCATTTCCCGCCGTTGGGCCACGTCTCCGCAAATTGCTCTGGGTCGTTTTCGCAATGTTTGTGCTCTTGCTTGTGAACTCGGTCTACTTGTTGAGTGTCACCGTTGCTGGACCAGCCTATCAAAACTGGTTTTACCTCAACATGTTCCTGCTGCATCTGGTCTTGGGATTGGCGGTCGTGGTCCCGACCATCGCCTTTGGGATCGGGCACTTGCGCAATACCCGCGACCGCAAGAACCGCCGTGCCGTGCGGGTCGGCTATGCTCTGTTTGCTGCCGCACTGCTGCTGTTCATCACCGGCATCGTGTTGACGCGCGTGGATCTTTTTGGGTTCCGACTCGAGCTCAATCAGCCCGTCCTGCGCAGCATCACCTATGGCCTGCACATCCTCTGCCCAGTTGCCGCCATTTGGCTCTATATCATCCACCGACTGGCCGGGCCGCGGATCCGCTGGCGCGTCGGCCTCGCCGGTCTGGGCTTTGCCGCCGCCTGTGTGGCCGGCATGCTGGTCTGGCAGGCCGAGGACCCCCGCGACTGGAACAAAGTGGGGCCTGAATCGGGCGTGCGCTATTTTTTCCCATCGCTGGCTCGCACCGCCAGTGGCGGCTTCATCCCGGCCCGCACGCTCCAGAACGATGGCTACTGCAAGGAGTGCCACGAGGACGTGCATGCGCGTTGGTCCCAAAGTGCGCATAAGTTCAGCTCCTTCAACAATCCCGTCTACACCTTCAGTGTCAAACAGACGCGGGCAGCGCTGTCTGCCCGCGATGGCCACGCCCGCGGTTCACGGTTCTGCGCCGGCTGCCACGATCCCGTGCCGTTCTTCAGCGGTGCCTTCGACGATCCCAAATTTGACGATCCGGATTACGACCTGGCCAAGGACGAAATGGCCCAGGCCGGTATCACCTGTACCGTCTGTCATGCGATTACCCACATCAACAGCCCCAAGGGCAATTCGGACTTCACCATCGACGAGCCGATCCATTACCCCTTTGCTTTCAGTCAGAGTCCCTTTCTTCAATGGGTCAACCGCCAATTGGTCAAGGCCAAGCCCGCCTTCCACAAGACAACCTTCCTCAAACCGCTGCATCGCCAGGCCGACTTTTGTGGGAGCTGCCACAAGGTCCATCTACCGGAGGAGCTCAATCACTACAAGTGGCTGCGCGGCCAGAACCACTTCGACTCCTACTGGCTGAGCGGTGTCTCCGGCTACGGTGTTTCCAGTTTCTACTACCCCCATAAGGCCGAATCCAATTGCAATGGCTGCCACATGCCGCTGCGCGAGGTCGGTCCGGGCTTCCAATTCGCGGCCCGTGTCCGCGACGCTTCCGCTCAGCGCAAAACGCTCGACCACATGTTCCCTAGCGCCAACACGGCCTTGCCGGCGCTGTTGCCGGATCAGTTCGCCGACCCCAAGGCCGCCATTGCCGAGCACGAGCGCTTCAGCACCGGCATCATGCGGGTCGATCTGTTCGGCCTGCGCGACGGCGGTTCGATCGATGGGACCCTGACGGCGCCGCTGCGACCCAGTGTGCCCGCCCTGCAAGCAGGCCGCGCCTACCTGCTCGAAACGGTGATCCGCACGCTCAAAATGGGCCATCACTTCACCCAGGGGACCGCCGACTCCAACGAGGTCTGGCTGGAGCTGACGGTTAGCTCCAAGGGCCGCATCCTCGGCCACAGCGGTGGCATTGACGCCAACGGCGAGGTCGATCCCGAGTCCCATTTCGTCAACGGTTTCATCCTCGACCGCGAGGGCAACCGCATCGATCGACGCAATGCCCAGGACATTTTTGTTGCCCTTTACGACCATCAGATCCCACCGGGCGCGGGTTCGGTCGTGCACTACCTGCTGCGCGTGCCGGCCGACCAAAAGGACGACCTGGAGGTCGAGGCAACGCTCTATTACCGCAAGTTCGACACGACCATCATGCGCTACGTCACCAACGACCCCCAGTACATTAACCGGCTGCCGGTCATGACCTTGGCCACGGACAAGCTGGTCTTCAAGATCGGCGAGGCCCAGACGGCGGCGGCAGTCGGCGAGTTCCCGGCATGGCAGCGCTGGAACGACTATGGCATAGGGCTGTTGCTCAAGCCCCAGAACGGCGAGCTGCGGCAAGCGCGAGAAGCCTTCAGCCAGGTCGAGGCCCTGGGTCATGCGGATGGCCCGCTGAATCTGGCCAGGGTCTATCTCCGCGAGGGCTTGGTCCAGACCGATGCGCCGCGCGCGCTCGACCGAGCCAACCACATGGGTGCCAACCCCTGGTCGGTGCTCTGGTTTGGCGCCCTGGTGGCGGAAGCGAATGGCGACTACGAGACCGAGATCGCCAATCTCAAGGCGATCCTTGCGGGTCAGTTCAAGGAGATCGAGGGGCGGGGCTTCGATTTCTCCCGCGACTACCGCCTGCTGGCGCAACTGGGTTCGGCACTCTACCAACGTGGCTTGATCAGGACCAGCACGGCCCGCAAACTGGCCATGGACGAGGCCAAAGACTGCTTCTACCGCGCGCTGGCGCTGGATCCCGAGAACCTGGCGGCCCATTGGGGTCTCTACCTCATTTATCGCGACCTGGGCGTGGCGGACCAGGCCGAGGCGCATCGCGCGCTGCACGCCCGTTATAAGCCGGATGACAACGCGCGCGACTCGGCTGTTGCGGCGGCCCGGCAGAAGTATCCCGCCGCCAATCGCACGGCCGAGGCGGTGGTCATCTACCCGCTCGATCGGCCCGATACGTACCGCCGCGTCGAGGAGCGTCCATGACCGTCGGCCAGCAACCACATTCCGACGAAGAACGCGACGATGCGATCATCGGCTTGGCCCTCAAGCGCTCCGCGCAGGTGCTGCTGGGCCTCGCCCTCGTCGCCCTGATTGTCTGGTATGCAACTCGGGACCGCCAACAGACCAAGGCGATCACCCAAACGACCGAGGTCACGGCCCCGGACGAATTGAGGCAGCAGGCGGACGACCGCCCGGACCTTCCGTTCCACCTGATGGTGCTACCCGACTTCAGCCACTACAACGGCGCCCGCGGCGAGAAGCTGCTGCCGGAAACGATGGGCGGCGGCGTCGCCGTGTTGGACTACGACGGCGACGGGTTCCAGGACCTATTGTTGGTCAATGGCTGTCCCTGGCTCCACGACCGCAGCTCTGACCATCCCACCCAGGCCCTGTTCCGCAACGACGGCCACGGTCAGTTCCAGGATGTGACGCGGGCAGCGGGCCTGAACTTGAGCTGCTACGGCATGGGCGTCGCCTGTGGCGACATCGACCGCGACGGCGATATCGACCTCTTCATCAGCGCCGTGGGCCGAAACCACTTGTTGCGCAACGACAAGGGCGTATTTGTCGACATCACTGCCAAGTACGGGGTCGCCGGCGCCGACGACGCCTGGAGTTCCAGCGCCGGCTTCTTTGACTACGACCTGGACGGCGACCTGGACCTGTTCGTCTGCAACTACGTGCAGTGGAATCGCGCGCTCGACCTCAGCCTCAACTTCACCCTCAACGGCCGCGATCGCGCCTACGGGCCTCCCAAGCAATACGGTGGCAGCGACTCCTACCTCTACCGCAACGACGGTGGCCATTTTAGCGATGTCTCGGCCGAGGCCGGGATCCTTGTCGCCAACCCGGCAACGGGCAAGCCGATGGGCAAGGCATTGGCGGTGACCTTTGCCGACCCCGACCGCGATGGGTTGTTGGACATCATGGTCGCCAACGATACGGTGCAAAATTTCCTGTTCCGCAATCTCGGCGGCGGTCGTTTCGAGGAGCAGGGCGTCGTCGCCGGTCTGGCCTTCGACAGCATGGGCGCGGCGACCGGTGCCATGGGCATCGACGCGGGCGCCATCGCCGACGGGATGCCGTTGGCCGTGGCGATCGCCAACTTCGCCAACGAGTCGACCTCGCTCTACGTGCAACAGCCTGGCGATCCCTGGCAGTTCGCCGACATGACCAATAGCCAAGGCGTGGGCTCGCCCAGCCGCACAGCCCTGAGCTTTGGATTGTGTTTCTTCGACGCCGACTTGGACGGTCGCCTTGACTTGCTCCAAAACAACGGTCACCTGGAGGAGCGCATCGCCGAAGTCCAGCCCAGTCAACATTACCGTCAGGTACCGCAGCTGTTCTGGAACAAGGGTGTCGCGGGCCAGGCGGTTTACGCGCTGGTCCCGGTGGCCGAGACAGGCGACCTGGCCGAGGCGATCGTCGGCCGCGGTGCGGCTTATGGCGATTTCGACAACGATGGCGATCAGGATTTGGTGCTCGCCCAATTAGGCGGGAAACCACGACTGCTGCGCAACGATCAGGCGACGGGCCACCACTGGCTGCGGGTGGAGCTGGTCGGCAGCCAGGCCAACCGCGACGGCATCGGCGCGGAGATCACCGCGATGGTCGGTGGCAAGCGCCTGCGCCGACTGGTCATGCCGACGCGCAGCTATCTCTCCCAGGTCGAACTCCCCGTCACTTTTGGCCTGGGCACCCAGACGAGCGTCGAAAGCTTGACCGTGCGCTGGCCTGGCGGTCAGGAGCGCAGCTACTCCGTCGAGGGCGTGGACCGGCTGATCACGCTGGCCGAGTGAGTCTCCATGCCCTATTTAACCGATTGGTTCCCAAAGGTATAGCCTAGTAAAGATGTCAAGATTGGCACGATGGTGATCAAGATGATCGTCTTCACCATTTCGAGCCATGACTGAAAAAAGTCTTTGCGCAGACTGATTGCGTTTTGAACCTCTTGCTCATTGAGTT
The DNA here is from genome assembly GCA_964423555.1 of uncultured Holophagae bacterium. Lineage (GTDB taxonomy): Bacteria > Acidobacteriota > Holophagae > Acanthopleuribacterales > Acanthopleuribacteraceae > CAYRFM01. Next base: position 21,887 of record CAYRFM010000080.1, read on the forward strand.
CCGTGAGTTTTGACAGCAGCTCCAGGTTTTCCCCATGACTCAAGTCTCCGCGTGTCAGCTCTCGAAGAAGCCTTTGGCGCTCTTCGGCGCAGGGTGTTGAGGAGCAGGGATATAAGCAGAAAAAACCAAGGATTAAAATCAACAGGACCGTAAAGCCACCTAACATCACCCACTTGACCAGTCCTAAACTTGCCTTTTGCTGTGGTGATAGTCCCAAGTCAGGCAAAACTGCCTTGGAAACTTCGGGCAAACCTGGCATGGAAACATCGGGCAAAATTTTCGTGCCGATATTTTCCCCTGCAATACTTTGAGGTGGCTCTTGCGTCGGGTTGAGGCCCTCCCCGGTTTCGTTCATTTTTGAGTTTCGAGTAGGGGGAGGGAAAGCCTGCGTCGGTCATGCCCATCTTCAGTGGAGGAAAGGATGACTATTCTTCCCATCCTCTGCTCATCGGCCATCCAGTCTAATGCTGCCAAAGCGTTTTGTAGGAGTGCCCTATCATCGTCTGTGTTCAGCTTGCGGCGAAGATTCCTCATGTACTTGTCGTCAATGTTGAGAACAGCTTCCATAAAAATCTCCTTCAGCACGACCCACTTTTTTGTAGCGAATGCGCAAGGACGTCAACGATGATCGCGTGTTGACAGGCATCCCCCTTTATTGTACGACAAATCCCCTCCTTTATTGCTCTTTACTTTCGGAGAGAAGGAGGCCATACTTGGACACCGCCCTTAAAATTCTGCCATAGAGGTCTGCCATGGCTACCTACAACACGACCCAACAGGTCTTTTCCCTGAACCTGCTCGCCAATTCTGCCTCCATCAAAGTGGGCACCGTCCAGGAGCTCGAAGCAATCGCTGCCGCCAAGATCAAGGCCGTCTTCGCCGACACCGGCGTCCAAGCGCTGATCGGCACCTGGGAAACCATTTGGGGTCCCATCGTCTTCCAACACGACACCAGTAAACCCTCCGTTGCCGACAACACCATGTATGTGGCTAAACGCACCGACACCGCCTCGCCCGAATACGTCGTCGCCATTGCCGGTACCAATCCCGACTCCTGGTACGGCTGGCTGGTCGAGGACTTCACCCTGGTCCCGATGGTGGCCTGGCCCTATGCCAGCTTCAGTGGCACGCCCCCCAAAATCTCGCAGGGCACCCATACCGGTATCGGCATTCTCTTCAATATGGTTTCTGGCGGTCAGACGCTGACCCAGTTGCTGACCAGTCTGACCTCTTCCGCATCCGCGGCTTTCCCGCTCTGGTTCACCGGTCACAGCCTTGCCGGCGCGCTCTCGCCGACGCTGGCACTGGCGCTCGCCGACCAACAGGGCCAAAGCGGCAATTGGGACCCCAACAGTCGCGCTCAAATCTCCGTCTTGCCCACGGCCGGGCCGACGCCGGGCGACCAGAATTTCTCCACCTACTACGGCCAGCGACTCGGCGGCACCACCAGCCGCTTCTGGAACGGGCTCGACATCGTGCCCCACGCCTGGCAGCTCTCGATGATTGCAGAAATTCCCGAAATCTATGCCCCCAACATCCAGGCGAGCACCGCCATCAACGCCGTCTCCGCCATCGCGGCGGCTAACTCTGCCGCCGCCGCGCTCAGTGGCGGTTCACCGCTTATCCAACTGCTCACCCAGACCCAGCCGCTACCGGGCACTTTCAACCCCGACGCCAATTTCCCCAACACCCTGACCAGTATCGAGATCGCCCTGGTCAACAAGGTCATCACCGCGGTCGGCGAGAAGATCGGCTTGTCGTCCTTCGAGATCAAGCTGGTCGAAAGCGTGGTCGATGCCTTGATCAAAGCACACAATGGCACGACCAGTTCCGCCCAGGTACTGGCTAGTGCCCAGGGTCTCAACGCCCAGACGGCTGAAGCCGCCAAGGCCCGTCCGGAACTGCTGCACGGTCTCAGCCTCCTGAGCTGGGTCACCGACTTCTTCAATTTCCTGATCCAGGCTGGCTACCAGCACACGACGGCCTATCAGAGCCTCATGAACGTTCAGGCCTTCGCCGATTTGACCAAGAACATCAACGGTTGAGCCGATCGCCGGAGTGCCTTCGCGGCACTCCGGTTTCGCGCTCGGTCAGTTGATCTTGGCGAAGACCAACCGAAAGGTCGCGCCGCGGTTGAAGCCCTCACTGTAGGCTTCGATATGACAGTCCATCTCGTTGGCCGCGTTCTGGCAATAGTGCAAGCCAAAGCCATGGCCGCCATCCTTGGTAGTGAAGCCATGGCTAAAAACATTGCCCAGGACCTCGGGCGCGATGCCGATGCCGTTGTCGATCACGTCCAGGTAGGGCTCGTCGGTTTCCTGCATGCCGCTCACGATGCGCAGCAGATGGTCGTTGCCGCGTCGTTGGTTCATGGCTTCGATCGCGTTCTTGATCAGGTTGATCAGGATGTGGGTGAGTTTGGCTTTCTGGCACTTGACTAGCAATACGCCGAACTGGGTCTCCACTCTGACATTTTCGCGGCTCAGGGATTCGTGCTTGACGTTGAGCGCATCCTCTACCGCGTGGGAGAGATCCAATACCTCAAGTAACTCGTCGCGCTTGCCTTGTGACTGCTGGTATTCGATGATCTGAGTGATCAACAGCAAGTTCTTGAGCACGCTCTGGACTTCGTCGACGGTCTCCTGCTTCTCCTGGCCAAGCATTTCACCCAGACGGGCCAAATAACCGGGCAGGAGTTTGCCCTTGGGATGGTTGATCAGGAAGCTCGGTTCCTCGGCATGGTCCTCCAGCAGCTTGGCGGTCTTGGAGAGTTGGCCGAGCTTGGTCTCACGCAGGCTGTGATAGATGGCGCCACAGGAGACGTTGATCGAGGACAGCACATTGCCGACATTGTGAATGACCGAACTGGCGAACTCGGACATGCGGCGGTAGCGATCCTCGCTCTCGCGCAGGGTATCCTCGTGGCGCTTGCGTTCGGTAATGTCCATATGCACGGCGACGAAGCCGCCATCGGGCATGGGGTTGGAGCGCACCTCAATGACCTGGCCGTTGGCCCTTGTGATCTCGTAGACCCGTGGTGACCTGGGCACGGCCTCGAGCAACTTGGCCTCGAGTGCTTCCTCTTTGGTGGCGTAATCCATTTCGCCGCGGCGCCAGCGGTCGATCAAGAACTCGCGTAGGTGTGTGCCTTCCCGGACCAGCTCAGGCGGGTACCCGAACAACCGCGTGAAATTGTCGTTCCACACGGCCAGGCGCAGCTGGTTGTCGAAAACGCAGAGACCCTGACTCATCGAGGTCAGGGTGGCGGTCAGTTGGTCGGTCGTGCGGGTCAGGCGTCGCTCGGTCTCCAATTTCTCGCGCTGCATGCGGGCCTGATCGAGACAGCGCTGAATGGTCGACTCCAGCAATTCGAAATAGCCGCGATTGACTTCCTTGATAACGTAGTCGACGGCGCCGAGCTTCATGGCCTCGACGGCGATGCTGAGGTCGCCCACGCCCGAGAGCATGACGACAGGGGGAACCGGGTCCACCCCAGTCAAGGCACGCATGATCTCCAGACCGTTCATGCCTGGAAGTTTATAGTCTAGGAGGGCGAGGTCGTAGTCCGTGCCGAGCAGGCGCGCCAGACCTTCGTGGCCCTGCCGTTCGATCTCGACCTGATAGCCGAGGCGCTGGAGGCGAAGCTGGATGACCCGAGCCAGAGCCTGATCGTCCTCGATCAATAGAATCCGCTTGCCGACCTGCGCAATCGAGGGTGCCGGATCCAACGCATCGTTGTCGATCACGCTCGGGGCTTGGTCTGCGGTCGGTAGGTGGAGTTGCTCTTCAGCCACAAGGCCCCCTAATGTACAGTCGTGCGACCTTTTCCAAATTTTAGCATATTTACCGTCCTGTAAATACAGCAAATAAATCTGCGGGCAGGCTTTAACTTTGGTTGTGTGCTAAAACAATGCGCAGCTTCAAGGAGCCTGCTTTTTGCGGTTGAGGGCCTTGATGAGATAGGGCAGGACATGGGCGGCGATCAGGCGGTGACCCGCCTCGGTCGGGTGCAGACCGTCTTTCTGGTTGAGCTCGGGATGGCCGGCGACGCCCTCGAGCAGGAAGGGAATGAGGATGGCGCGGTTGTGTTCGGCCAGTTGGCGGAACACCGCCTCGAAGGACTGGATATAGATTTGACCCAAATTGGGCGGGAGGGTCATGCCGGCGATGACGATCACGGCAGCCGGGTTCTTGAGGCGCACTTTGTCGATGATGGCTTGGAGGTTCCTTTTCGTTTCGCCGGGGTCGATGCCGCGCAGGCCGTCGTTGGCGCCCAATTCGAGCACAAAGACGTCGAAGGGCTGGCGCAGGCTCCAGTCGAGGCGACGCAGGCCGCCGGCGCTGGTGTCGCCGCTGACGCCAGCATTGAAAACGGCCAGATCGAGACCTTGGGCGCGCGCCAGCTGCTCGAGCACCGCAGGATAGGCGGCGCTTTTGTCGACGCCCATTCCGGCGCTGAGGCTGTCGCCGAAGACAACGACGCGGGTGCCGGCAACGGTGCTCGTGGCGGTGAGCAGAAGGGTGAGCAGAAGGAAAAGCGTTTTCACCAGAGCCTCCTTGACTCAAGGTACCATGACCCTCGCCGTCGACACAAGCGCCCTCGACGCGCGCGCTGGGCCGTGAAGGACCGTTTCACTGATTGAAGTCGTTTCGCGGAATTGTTAGAGTCTCCTGTGTGCTTGGGTAGCTGGTCTTTTTTACATGGTCAGGAGGCGTTCATGGGTTTCGAGGCGGCACAATTGCAGGAAGGGGTGTCGCTGGCACCGTTGACGACCTTGGGCGTTGGTGGCCCTGCGCGGTTTTTCTACCGGGCCCAAACGCTGGCCGGATTGGAGGGCGCCTTGCGGTGGGCCCAAACCGAGTGCCTGCCTGTCCTGATTCTGGGCGGTGGCAGTAATCTGGTGATCGCCGACAGTGGCTTTTCGGGCCTGGTTTTACAGCCGGATATGAAAGGTATCGCCTTCGAAGAGCAGGGCGGGGACGTGCTCGTCACGGCGCAGGCCGGCGAGCGTTGGGACGACCTTGTGGCTGCGACGGTCGCCCGGAACCTGGCCGGCTTGGAGTGCCTGTCCGGCATCCCTGGCCGGGTCGGCGCCGCACCGATTCAGAACATCGGCGCCTACGGTCAGGAACTGGCGACGACGTTCGTCGATCTGCTGGCACTTGACCAAACGAATGGCACGCTTCACACCATGGATCGAGACGCCTGTCACTTTGGCTACCGCACCAGCCGCTTCAAGCACGGCGACGATGCCGGTCGCTTGATCGTGCTCCAGCTGCGTTTGCGTCTCGCCGCCGGCGCCCCGCCGACGATTACCTATCCCGACCTACGTCAGCGGCTCAGCGAAAACGTGAGCCTGGCCGAGACACGGGCTACGGTCCTGGCTGTGCGGTCCGAGAAGTCGATGCTCGAGAACCCCGCGGACCCCAACGCCCGCAGTTGCGGCTCTTTCTTCACCAATCCGGTGCTGACGGCCGAGGCCTACGCCCATTTCCGTGAGCGGGACAGCGAGGGCGCACCGCACTATCCCGCCCCAGAGGGTCAGATCAAACTTTCGGCCGCCTGGTTGATCGAGCGCGCGGGCTATGGCCGCGGTCTCGAGCGCGGCGCCGTTGGCCTCTCGCAAAAACACTGCTTGGCCCTAATCAACCGCGGTGGCGCTCGCGCTGCTGATGTTCAGGCGCTGATGCACGAGATTCAGGCGGGCGTGCAGGCGCGCTTTGGGGTCAAACTAGAGCCGGAGCCGGTCTGGGTCGAATAAATAGGGCGTCACTGCGCTGTAGCGCAAGCAGCAATCATGCGCCGGGCGAAGGGTGAAAACTAAAACGGTCCTGTCGATAGGGCGTAAAAAAGCGGTCAGGGCGAAACGGCGCTGTAGCGCAAGATGCAATCTTGCGCCGGACGGAGGGTGAAAACTAAAGCGGTCTTGTCAATAGGGCGAAACTCAGGAGCGCAGGCTGCGGATGGTCCGCGCGACGATCGCGCGAGTCAGCCGCAGGCTGCGGATGGTCCGCGCGACGACCGCTAAGCTCGTTCTGTGGCTCTCCAACCTGACAAAGTCTCGCAACATCTTGGCCTTTTTAAACTCTCGTGCAACACTGCTAAAGTCGATACGTAAGTGACTACGTACTTCGTGACGAACAGGAGGGCGCGATGGACTTCATTTCTCAGCTCGGTGAATTGGCCCTGGGCAGTCGCCTACGGCGCATGTCGGATCGCATCATGGCGGATGGCGCGGATATTTATAGCTATGCCCAATTACCCTTTGAACCCCGTTGGTTTCCCATTTATCGGTTCCTTGCAGAAAACGAACGGGTCACCCTGGCCCATATCGCACGTGAGCTCGGCATCACGCACCCCTCGGTCCACCAGACCTTGGCAGAAATGTCCCGCGCCAAGCTGGTTTCCTCCTATCGCGACCCCACCGACAAGCGCAAGCGCCTGATCGCATTGTCCAAACAGGGCCGCGCCCTTTTGCCGCGGATCCGACCCGTCTGGGATGATATCCGCTCCGCCATGAACGAACTGGTTCGCGAGACCGGTGTCGACCTGCTGGCAGTCATGGCCCGCATGGAGGAGCTACTCGACCAAGAGCGCTTCGCCGAGCGCTTCCGGCGTCATCACCGCGCCCATCACGATAGCCAGGTTGAAATCATCACCTATGACCCTGCCTACCGCGAGAGTTTTGAAGCCCTCAACCGCCAGTGGATCGAGTTTTATTTCGAGGTCGAAAGCGCGGATGAAAAGGTCTTTGCCCAGCCGGAAAAGTACATTCTCGAGCCCGGTGGCCAAATCTTCTTCGCGCGCGATGTCAACACCGGCAAGATCCTCGGGACGGTCGCGCTGATCAAGCGCCCGGACGGTCGTTTCGAGATGGCCAAGATGGCTGTCGACAGCGATGCGCGCGGACGCCAGATCGGCGAGCGCTTGAGCCAGGCCCTGATCGAGACGGCACGCGCCATGAACCTCGAGGAGATCATGCTGCTGAGCAATACCAAGCTGGTCCCGGCCATCAACCTCTACCGCAAGCTCGGTTTTGTCGAGGTCCATGATGTCGACCTTAGCGAGTACCGCCGCGCCAATATCTGCATGATCTACCGCCTGACGCCCGCCACACAGGTGCTCGAGCGGGAGCTTGTCGCGCAACCCTGAGACCATCCTAGCCTGCGGCCCCTGCATCCCCTGCATCAGCCCTACATTAAATGAATGATGATTGCGTTCCTGACATTGTTCACGCTAGCCATCCATGCAAAATAGAACGAGGGGGCTAAAGTAACACCCATACTTTGCAGTCGTGGAATAGCTCGGCGCACGCGCTGCCGAGACGAGAGTCCAGCAGCGCGCCCTGGCTCAGGACAAGGTTAGAGGCAAATTCGCCTCGCTCAAACGCTGAACAGCGCCTGATTTCAACAATTCCCCTTGTTGCGGGCTCAGTCGCCGACCGCGCGCGGCCATAGAACAAGTTGCTCGGCGTGCTCACCGGTCCATTCCGGACAATCATCCCTGTTCCACATAGGAAAACCTCCGGCGAAAGGGATGAGCCAGGTCTTCAACGCGCCTGAGTCAGGCCGAGATGGGCAGTGAAGGGCTTGCGCCAGGGAAGCGACTGAGGCGCAAGCGGCTGCGCACTTTTGCGCGCTCCAAGACAGCCTGGTACACGGGGCGCGCCCATTGTTTACCGCTCGCGCGCCACTGCATCACGGCCATGGCGCAGTGTGCGAGGCGCTCGCGCCTGTGCCGCGCAGACATTTCAACTTATTTCGCGGCCAAAACCCAAACTGTTAACAACTGAGCACAAGTTGTTCGGCCCGCGCATGCAACAGTTTCTATCATTTTGACATGAGTTTGGCTCGCGCACGACTCCCGCGCGAATACAAAACAAGTTGCACGACCCTCGCAGCAGTGCCGCGCGACAAAAAACATTTGTTAAAAGCTCGCGCACGGGAGCCGCGCGAATAAAAACCATTTTGAAAAACTCACTCACCGGTGCCGCGCGACATAAAACACTTGTTCATCACCCGTGCACGAGTGCCGCGCGACATAAAACACTTGTTCATCGCTCGTGCACGAGTGCCGCGCGACATAAAACACTTGTTCAACGCCCGCGCACGAGTGCCGCGCGAGCAAAACACAAGTCAAAAAATTCACTTCACAACCGAGCAAACCAGGGCTGCACCGGCTAAAAAGTCGAGACAGGAGGTTCGCAATCTCATTTAAGCCACTTATTTCAAGAACACTAGGACAAACAACCAAAAACAACTAGACAACTGTCAATCAGTCATGCCAGAGAAATACAACAACAGGGCCTTTGAAGAACCCGCCCCCGTTGACCCACTATGGGCTTGCTTTGAAGGCAAGCCAGACAGCGCTGGATACCCGCCCTCTCGGTGCCTGGAAAAAGGGGGAAATCTCCCGATGCTGTCAAGTTTGTGGTGGACAGTTGCCCAGTTTCAGGTCGACTCAGCCCTGCAAGGTTTCCTTAACAAACGTTCACCGCGTGAGCCAGTCGCGTTGCTCCGCTGACAGGCGCGGTTTCAGCGCGACTCAGCCGTGCAACGATTCCGTCATAAACGGAAGCCGCGCGAGTCAGCCGCGTTGCTCCGCTGACAGGCCCGGTTTCAGGGCGGCCCAACCGTGCAACGATTCCGTCACAATCGGTCACCGGACGAGCCAGCCGCGTTGCGCGACTGACAGGCCCGGTTTCAGAGCGACTCAGCCGTGCAACGATTCCTTCACAATCGGTCACCGGGCGAGCCAGCCGCGTTGCGCGACTGATAGGCCCGGTTTCAGTGCGACTCAGCCGTGCAACGATTCCTTCACAATCGGTCACCGGGCGAGCCAGCCGCGTTGCGCGACTGATAGGCCCGGTGATTGGTATCAGCGGCCATCGTCGGTTGGGGGGCGACCGTTCTGAATAAGCTCGTTAGGTTCGGATCCATGACACAAAAACTCCGTTAGTTTATGTTTTGTTGCTCCTGGAGATACTATGAAAATAGTCGCGAATACTTTTGTTGCCAAATTCTGCCAACTTCCTGCCTATCGTAAAATTCCCTTGAATTTTTCGCGTAGTCGTCCTAGACTTGTGGTTGTCTTGACTCATTTGTGATGGCTCATGAACGGGTGGCTGGCGCGTTCCAGCATGCCTCGCTTTTTTGAGCGAATGTCATACCAGGGGATTGTGATGTGTTTGCCGTTGACCATCCGAGCTTTTGAGGAGGCCCTTCTGGGAGCGGGAGATCGCCCATGATCCCCTTGCGCTACGTGAAGATTGACGCCTTGGACCGGCCGCCAACCCCACAGCGCGGTACCGTCATGGAACTGGAGCGGGCCGTGCTGCTGTTCTTGCTCGAGCCCGAAACCGTCTACGGTCCCAACGACATCGCCACGCTCGCGCTGACCTGGGAACTTCAGCAGGGTCCGCTAAACAGCGACGACAGCAAGAAACTCAACCGCTTCCGCACTGCCTATCGGCAACTGGCCGAAACCCATCTCAGCCGCTGCAATGCCAACCTTTCAGGGCGCGAATGGGCCGACATGGTCGTTGCCGCGCGCCCGGCCGTGGCCGAGTTCATGGCCGAACTAACAGCGGCCCAGGCCGCGCAACCTGGCGTGGTCTTCACCCTGCACGAAGGCAACCTGATCCCTTACCCCGACCAGCGCGCCAGTACCGCGGCACCCCTGCCACCCCAGCTGGGCGCCCAAATCAGAATCATTCATTTCCCGGTCGCGGAGGCGCCAACCGAGCCGCATCTCGCCGTCCCGGCAGAAGAGCAAACGACCGCACCACCTGACAACGGCGCTGCCACCGCCAACTGCTCCGACAGCCTGCTACCTGAACCCACACCCTCCACCCGGCGCTGGGCCTGGCGCCCGCGCCTAGGCCGAGTGCGCATCGCACTGCTGGCCCTGATGCTGCCCACCCTGGCGTTTGCCTACTTCTGGTCCCAAGTCGACGACATCACCCTAGCGGATATCGAAGAGATGGGCGCTCCGTTTCAGGAGCTACCCCATCTGATCGCGAAGGGCCGGCGCTATGAGCCCGGCGACTGGGTCCGTTTCGAAGGCAAGATCGGCATGATCAAGAAAATCAGCCGTGAAGAGATCATCGTCGGCGACCGTACCTATGAGGCGCCACCGCTCTACTTTTTTGGTGCGCGCATGAAAGTCAGCGGTAATTATGTGGTCTACCCCGGCAACTACCGCCACATCGCCGGCAACTTCTGGTTAGACCATTCCGAGGGTCTGGATACCATGCCATCAGAGCGCCTTTCCTGGTTGGGTGGTTTCGCAGGCCGGGAATACCTGGATATCACCATTAGAGACATGGCACCTTTCTACAAAGAGATTCTCGGGGTTACAGTACTTACCACGGATAGTTTTAGAATTAATTTGCCCGAAGGAATTCAATTAGATGAGTTGCTTGCAGACTGTGAGACTATGGGTGCTTCTGTAACCCGTAATGATCTGCTTGTCGAGGTGGTTTGGCCATGACCAATTTATTTTTCTTACTCTGTGGCGTGTTGTCTGGTAGTACCGGACAAACCATCGTCAAGGTGTTCCCAGAAACAGGGCGAATCGTGGGCTATGAACCGGGATCAAAAGATATCGTGCTTTACGATTTAGAGGGCAACCGGATTTGTAGTTATGCTCTTGAAGGCTTACCTGCTCATTGTTGCGAAGCAGGAGGCTATTTGTTCGTTAATTTTGTCGACGAGAAGGAACAAATTCATCTACTACGCGCGGATTCCAACTTTCGCGCCGTGCGCATTGAAAAAAATAGGTCTCTTTTTTTTCCAAGTCAAATAAATGGCAGGACTTATGGCTTAGATGCTATCGCATTTTTGAAGCGGAAAACCGATTATCCACCCATCGCACAAGTCTTTGATCTTCAAGGAATGAAATTTGGTGAGGATAAAATGTTTAAACTACCTCATGAACTCGCAAAACCTTCCTTTCCTGATATCTTTTGGCTCTTTTCGGTGGGAGAGAGCTTCGTCATCCTATATTCTACTTGCAGCGACATACTCCTTTTGGACCGGGACTGTCTGTGGAGGGAGAAAGTAGAGTCTAATAAGGTTGCCGGAACCCCAATTAGGATTCCCCTTGAACTTCCAGGAGGATTTAAAAACAAGGGTTCCTTTAACCCCGGACACGCTATGAGAATCGAGGATGCACGGAAGCAACGATTGGAGTGGAGGAATGGTCAAACCCAGGTGTTCCATGCCTGGAAAGATGATGGTGATCTAATGTTCGGATACGGCGAAGCAAACGCGAATCAAACCCATATAGCTCGCCTGGACCGGCGTTATATCCCGCAGCCTGTCGCAAATTTTCAAGGGTTTCTATCCGCTGCCCAAAAGAAGCGCATTTGGCTATTGATCCGAAAATCTGACCAGGTTTCAATCAATGTCGCTAACCTGCCTAAACTTTAACAGCTACCTACTGGCGCAACACAGGCGCCTCCTGTGCCTAATTCGCTGTTCGCTCCCAGCATTGGTGGAGCGAAAAAATTTGCCTCGACCGCCGTGGTCAATAGCATGCTCAAGAGCAAAAGTTTGCAGATTTTTCTCACTTGCCACCTCGGACTTTGTTTTTGAATAGGACGGCATCGACAAGTTCCTGAGTCTCCATTCTACCTCAAGAAATTTCACCAACCAATAGATTTCGCGACGAAGAGGTGTCCGGTGTCGCTCGGTCCGCGGCTGGCGCCCGTTTGACCTACGGCCGGACACAGTACATGTGTCTCCAACCGTTTGAAGGGGGTTGAAGTAAGTCGTACGAGCGTCCATTAACACCATCTTTCGCGAGTATCCTCAAAAATAAGATGATTGATCGAATCAGGTCACGCCTTTTGCAGTCGCGGAAAAACGGAACATAAAATTAATACTCGACATCCCCCCCAAACTCAGGTTACAACAGTGCTGTTTAAATCATTCGCGCTCTTTATAACTTGGGCGCGGCTCCTCAGGGTGGTTCCATGCGATTTTTGCTCCTTATTCTTGGAAGTTTCTGGCTGACCGGCCTCGCTGTCGCCCAGGTTCGTGTGGCCGGCGAGTTGGTCGTTGACTTCTCCGGACCCACCCCCCAGCTCAGCGGCGATCCCGGTCTCATGCCCTACGCTAGGTTTGAGCTGGCCGGTGCCGAGCCCCAGCTCTGGCGCGTCACCTTCGCGCTCGAGCAGCAGGACCTCGTCCTCGCTGGCACGGGGCGCATCCGCGTTGTCGGCCGCCCGGCCGCCCACGGTGTCGCCGTGCCCGGTCTCGAGCTGCGCGATTTTGGCGCGCTCGTGCTCGAGCCCGGCGCCGCCATCGAGCTCGAAGGCCAAGACGGCGCCACCGGCCCCCTGCGCCTGGCCGGCCGCTCCGCCCACATCGCCGGCACGCTCGCCAATCGCGTGCTCGGCTCCTGGGGCCGCACCGGCAGTCTCACGCTCGCATGCGTGGACGACCTCACCGTCAGCGCCAGCGGCAGCGTGCTCGTCGACGGCAGCCAGGAGGGCACCGACGACCTCGTGCTCGAGAGCCAGCGCGGCGACATCGCCATCGCCGGCCGGGTCGAGGCCGCCTTCGGCTGGAACCGCTCGCCTCATCTGCGCGTTCAGGCCCATGCCGGCTCGATCCTCGTCGACGGTGCCAACCCCTTCGGCTTCGACCCCACCACCGGCCGCCCACTCTTTTCCGGCGTCGTGCTGCGGTCCAAGACCCAGTTCCCGCCCGGCACGCTCGAGCTGCTCGCGGCCGAGGACGTGACCGTGCTCGGCTACGGCCTGCCCGCCGCCTTCGCCTCCGAAAGCGCCGAGTTCACCCTGCGGACCGACCCCCGCGGCGGCCCCGATCAGCCGCCCGTCAGGGTCCGGCTCACCGACAGCGCGCCCGACACCGTGACCGTCACCCTCAGCGCCGACGACCTCCTGATCACCGCCTTCTTCGCCAGCCTCGCCGACGAGGCGCTGCTGCCCGCCCTCGACGCCAGCGGTACCAGCCTCGACGGCAAGCGCCAGTTCGCCGCCAACGCCGTCGACGGTCTGCCCAACCGCTGGTTCGCCCCGCCTGGCGGCTTCGACCTGGCCCTCGGCCTGCTGCCCGCCCGCAGCCACAGCTTCACGCTCCACGCCCCCGGCCTGAGCTGGCGCCAACTGCTCGCGCCCCAGGCCCAGCACTGGTCCCTGGCGCTGATCGCCAGCGCGCCCGCCGCCAAAAACGGCCTGCGCCACCTCGCCCTGCGCTCGCCCTTCTTCGAGCAGGGCCGCCAGTTCGGCACCGTCGCCGTCAAGTCCAAACTGGGACCCGGCGGCCAGCTGCTGGTCCGCGCCGGCGCCGGCCGCATCCACGCTCATGACTGGGCCTTCGACAACGCCAATCGCGACAACGCCGCCGCCACCGTCCGCCTCGAGGCCTGTGCCGATATCCTGCTCGAGCAGCGCGGCGCCCTTGACGTCGACGGCGGCCGCACGCTCGTCGATGGCTCCGCGACCCTCACCGGCGCCGCCACCGCCCTGGTCAGCCGCAGCGGCACAATCGCGCTCGGCAGCCGCGCTCGCCTGCGCGCGACCGGCGCGACGCCCGGCCTGCTCGACCTCGCCGCCTGCGCCGGCCTCGAGCTGGCCGGCTCGGTCGAACCAGCCGACCCTCGACCCGACAACGACCACGGCGCCTGCGACCAGCCGCCCCTGTTCCAGAGCCCGCCGCCCCAGCCGCAACTGACCGCCGGCCAGGCCTTCCAGCACCGGCTCCAGGCCCTGGATCCCGAGGGCCTGCCGATCCGCCATGCGCTCGACCTCGGCCCAACCGGCCTGACCCTCGATCCCCAGAGCGGCTGGCTCGACTGGCCTGCCGCCGCCGTCGGCACGCACGAGCTCGCCGTCAGCGCCAGCGACGGTTGTCGCTCTGCCGAGCAGCGCTTCACCCTCGTCGTCGCACCCGACAATCTGCCGCCTACGATCACCTCCAGCGCGCCCACGCGCGGCACCGTCGGTGTTGCCTATGCCTATCCCGCGATCGCCGTCGACCCCGAGCGCGAGCCGCTGACCTACCAGCTCGACGCGGCCCCGGCCGGCATGGCGATCCAGCCGACCACCGGCCTGATCAGCTGGACGCCCACCGCCGACCAGGTCAACGCCCACAGCGCCATGGTGCGCGCCACCGATCCCCATGGCCTGTTCGACACGCAAATCTTCAGCGTCCATGTCAACGGCGCGCCCTTCTTCAGCTCCACGCCCGTCACCAGGGTCGAGGTCCGGCACCCCTACACCTACCCGCTCAGCGTCGCAGACCCCAACCCCGGCGACCAATTGACCGTCCAGCTCGACCAAGGCCCCGCCGGCCTGTTCCTGAACGGCGACCGCCTGACCTGGGTGCCCGACGACGACCAGGTCGGCCAACACACCGTCGCCCTGACCGTCGCCGACCAGGACGGCTTGCTGGGGCATCAGTCCTTTAATATAGAGGTGACCGCGCCGCTGAACCGACCGCCGCGCATCACCTCGACCCCCGAGACCGTCCACCTGCTGATCCCCGCCGCCGGCAGCGGTCAAATCATCAACCTGCAGCCCTGGACCGTCCTCAACCTCCCCAACGGCGACCAAGAAATCGCCGAATGGACCTTTTCCGACGACTTCACCACGGCCTTCCAGTCCATCAACGCCAGGCCCAGCATGTTGCTGGGCGATTTCCAACTGGCCGACGAACAGATCCAGGGCGATTGGCAGGTCGAAACCTCCTTCGACGACGACTACATCGGCTTCGTTTTCGGCTACCAGGACAGCAAGCACTTCTACCTCTTCGACTGGAAACAGGGCACCCAGGATGATGCCGAGCGCGGCATGTCCCTCAAAAAATTCCACAAGGAAACCAGCGGCATCGTCTCGCTCTGGCCGACCTACCCGCCCGCCAGCCACGGCGCCACCCTGTACCACAACCGCATCGGCTGGCGCGACATGGTCCGCTACCGTTTTACCCTGGACTTCCACCCCGGCGAATTCAGCGTCACCGTCCACGAAGGCGAGAAGGTCATCGACAGCTTCACCGTCCACGACGCCACCTATAGCAGCGGCCGCTTCGGCTTCTACAACTACAGCCAGGAGAAGGTGCGCTACCAGGGC